>NZ_QZWH01000014.1 GCF_003601925.1 Buttiauxella izardii | reverse complement strand
ATAAATTGCCCCAGTGTTCCCTATAAGTCAGGGTTGAGCTGCCGGGAGCAGCGAAAGAGAGCGATCCGCCGGGAGCGAGTCGCGAACGACCCTGATGTTGGGGATAAGCTGGGGTTTACCGCTTGCGGCGATTGATTTGCCGGGCGACGGGGTCGCCAGGGGGATGTCGTTATCCACCTGGCACGTTCATCGTTTTCGGGAATTAAAGAGATAACTGAACGCACGGGTGAACGGAAAATCAGCAAGGCTTGCAAATCTCACCCTGACAAAATTGCCAGGGTGATTTGTGTTAAAGAGACCGCAGGGAGAAAAACGATAATCAGGGTGAGGGTGAAAACTACGAAACCTGCAATTTCAGCGCGTTCTTGCGCCAGCGCACCACATCAACGGCGATAAACATCAGCAAACTCACGCCCATAACGGGCAGGCAGTAGCCTAACCCCAGCGCGATTAACACCACTGCCGCCCGCCATAGCTTCGGCAGCGCCAGCCACGCCTCACTCAGTGTTTGTGCGGGATTGCTCGCAGAAATCGCCGGACGCCTCAGCCACCACATCCGGTAACCGAGAATAATCATCGCGCTCAAACCGAAGCCAAATGCAGCGAGTAATAACTGGTTCGGCAAGCCAAACAGCACGCCCATATGTACGTCAATTCCCCAGCGAGTGAGTTTGGCAACCAGCGGGAAATCAGCGAAGTAGGTGCGGTCTATAACCTTGAAACCATTGGGATCGATTGCCGCTGTATCGACATGCGTCGGCCAGGCACGGTCAATTTCCGTCACTGTCCAGGCTTTGTCAGCCGAGCGAGGAGGGCGGATCTCCGTTTTACTCGACTCAATCCCTGCGGCACGTGCCGCAAGAAGCACGCGATCCCAGTTTTCATCTGCGGCGCTCGGCATCACCATTCCCGGCATCATGGCGTGATGTTCGGCATGAGGATCGTGCTGCTGATGCCCGGTTTGTGGTGCCAGGGCGGTATTCACCTGCGGCGTCATCCAGCCTAGCGAACTGCGCATTTTGTCGATATTGCCACCCGCCCACTGTGACCAGGTCAGCCCGGTCGCCGAGAAGAACAGCAACCCAAGCAGTAACGTGGCACCGAGCGTGACGTGCCAGTGGCGCGCTTTACTTTGCGGGGTTTGCCGCACTTTCAGTTTTCTTTTTGGGCGTGAAGTCAGCCACAGCACCACGCCACCGAGTGCGGCAACCCAAAGCCAGGATGCCGCCAGCTCACTGTAAATTCTGCCTGAATCGCCCAGCAGTAATCCCTGGTGAAATTTGTCGATCCACGTTCGCAACGGCAGCACGCCGCTGGTGCCATAAACCGGTAAATCGCCGTGAATTTGGAGTGTGGCAGGGGAAACAAAGATGGCGCGGGACTCCGAAGCGCCTAAAGAGGTATCGGCAAATTGCACACGGGTTGTGTCACCCGGGAGAGGAGCCGGACGCACAGCATAAAGAGTGGCATCTTCGCCGATATACTGCCGTGCAGCTGCAATTTGCAGCGAAAGCGGCTTCGCTGGGCCAGTGTCGCTGGTGCGTAAGGCATCATGATACAGCGCATTTTCAATTTGAGGCGTGAGGACGTACAACGTGCCGGTCAGCGCGGCAACGAAAATAAACGGGCCGATAAACAGGCCGATATAGAAATGCAGACGACGTAAAAGCGTCAGCAGTGAATGATTCACAGACATGATAAATCCTTATCAAATGATAATGTTAAAGGCGTTTTTTAACAATTCATCGCGACAGGAGGGGCGCGAGGCAGCGCCTCGGCGTCATCATGTTGGGAAAGAAGTGGGGCGATAACGGGTGGTGGCGGGGCGCGGGAAATACGCCAGACCAGCCAGATAAATGGAATAAACAGCCAGACGATCAGCGGAATATGCAGCAGCAACTGGCAGTAGCCGCAGGCGATATCATCCATTAACGATGCGCCCATGCCCGGCATCAGATGGGAGGATGCGGGCATTTCCATCGCACCCATTTCCATCATCATGCCGCCTGCATGGTTCATCATTGAGTGCTCGCCACTCGCTGCTGCACGTCGGTGCTCCAGTGATTTTGAAATCACCGGTGCGACAAATAGCATCAGCATCGCCAGCAAAGCGATGGCTGAAGGCCATTTATGACGTGAAAACGAGAAAAGTGACGACAACCGCGCAAACCACCAGATTCATTTGTGTTGCGCGATTGTATATGAAATGTGATATCGAAAGGGAGGCGTTAATAAAGAAAAACCCTCTCCGGTAGCCAGAGAGGGCGCAAATCATCAGGCTTTCAGCGTCGCCATATCAATCACAAAGCGGTACTTCACATCGCTTTTCAGCATCCGCTCATACGCCGCGTTGATATCTTGCATGTTGATCATTTCAATGTCCGACACAATTCCATGCTCGCCGCAAAAATCCAGCATCTCTTGCGTCTCTTTGATGCCGCCAATGCAAGAACCCGCAACCGAACGGCGGCCAGTAATCATCGGCAGCGTGCTGACTGGCGGGTCAATATTGCCGAGTAAACCGACGTACACCAGCGTGCCGTCAAGCGTCAGCGTGGGCATATACGGGTTGATATCGTGGTCATAAGGTACGGTATCGATAATCAAATCGAACTGGTTATGCACAGACACCATTTGCCCTTCATCCGTTGAAAGCACAATGTGATGCGCCCCTAAACGGCGGGCATCGTCTTCTTTGCTGGCGGAACGGGTAAACAGTGTGACTTCCGCGCCCATCGCATTCGCCAGTTTTAGCGCCATATGGCCCAGGCCGCCAAGCCCAACCACCGCGACTTTGCTGCCTTTACCCACATTCCAGTGGCGTAGCGGAGACCAGGTTGTGATGCCTGCGCACAACAATGGCGCGGCACCTTTCAAATCCATACCTTCCGGCATTCTCAGCACGAAATCTTCTGAGGCGACAATGGCTTGCGAATAGCCACCATAAGTGGGCTGGTGGTCGTGGCGATCCACGCCGTTGTATGTCTGGGTGTTGCCTTCTTCGCAATACTGTTCAAGCCCTTCTTTACAGGGATGGCAGGTGCGACAGGAGTCCACCATGCAGCCAATTCCTGCATAATCGCCCGGTTTGAATTTGGTGACATTGCTACCGACCGAGGCTACGCGACCCACGACTTCATGGCCAGGAACCACCGGATACTGGCTGAAACCCCAGTCGTTGCGGGCCTGGTGGAGGTCTGAGTGGCAAACGCCGCAGTACATCACTTCAATCACTACGTCATCAGGACGCGGTTCACGTCGCATAAACTCGAAGGGAGCCAGTGGAACTTCTGCGGACTGCGCCGCATAACCGAGCACTTTCATCGTCATGTTTGTTCTCCGGATTGAGAGGCTATTTTAAGAATGAAGGGTATCTTTTTTGTATTGATCGTCGCTGACGTGTTCCATCCACTCGACAGGGCTGCCGTTGAGTGATTCGGCAATGGCGATATGCGTCATGGCGTTGTCTGGTGTGGCCCCATGCCAGTGCTTCACGCCTTCCGGGATCCAGATGATGTCGCCCTGATTCATTGAGCGAATTTCACCGCCCCATTCCTGCAACCAGCCGTGGCCATGGGTGATAATCAGTGTTTGTCCGAGAGGGTGCGTATGCCAGGCAGTACGAGCGCCGGGTTCGAAAGTGACGGTGGCACCGCCGGTGCGGGCAGGGGGCGTGGTCTGGAAAGGTGCATCAATACGGACTCTACCTGTGAAGTAACTTTCCGGACCCGTTTGAGAAGGCTGCGATCCCGCCTGGATAATTTTCAATTTTTCTTCCATTTCTTCCTCCGCTTCGGCGCTGCTCGCCGGGGTAAGATGGACAACCGTAACTCTGAAGTATAGGAAACTCACTCAGGCTTGCCGTGTTATCCGGAAATGAAACTCTATCACCCATTAAGAATCAGAATTAGCTCACTAAATATGAAAGGAGCTATGAGCTGGATTCATGAATCAAAAGTTAGCCATGTTGAATCAGAGGATGGATAGACAAGTTACGTAAGTAATATTCATTAAAATTGGAGAAGCCACTTTTTTTGATCGCAACTTGTTTATGATGGCTGACGGTTTTGATAGATATGCCTAAACGGTCGGCAATGCTTTTATGTGCCATGCCTTCGAGTAACAAAGAGACAACTTCCACTTCACGATGCGAGTGGGTATTGCGGTAATAAAAATCAGCATTCAGTGATGAATTCTTTTTGTGCACTTTGGTAATAATGTTTTGCAGTTCATTAAGCGTCACGGTTGGCGGAATTAAAAACCCTTTAGGCGAAAAGTTGTTTAATTTCAAAATATAAAATACGTGCTTTTCAGCAATAAAATAATTAACCGTATTGGGTTCATCTTTCTGTGTTTGTAACTGTGTTAAAAGGCAGTGAAGTTTGCAGTTTGGAACGTGTTTCACTGTAATCATTACATTTAATTCACAAAGAGAGGAGACGGCTTTTTCCACGCCAGGTAACAAAAAAGAGTTATCACTAAGAATATAAATGTTTTTAACCAGGGTATTCGATGATGCAATCACTCTTTAATTCCTTTTAAGATGATGTGTTAGCGATAAGAATTCTGGCCTGCTGAGTGGCAGGCCAGATTCGTTCGGCAAAGTTATTCCGTAACTTTAACATGGTTTTATTTTAAATAAACATTTGGGTATGTTAGCTATGCTTAATAGTATATTTAACAATAGTGAATATATTTACGCGTCAGTGGCTTTGCATAAAACATTAAGGTTTAAAGTCTTAAATAGGACAGAATAAATTTATTCTGTCGCCCAAATTTCAGCATGTTCCCGCATCAGTTCAGTTAAAAGGCCACCTCCAGCGATAAATTCCCTGATGCGAAGTGTGTCACTGTCGTTATTGCGTACATAGCCTTCAATGGCTTCCAAACTCGATGCACCCTGAAGTTGTGCGGCGTAAGGTGCAAGCGTATCAAGCAGCGGCAGGATATCTTCAGCAAGGGTTCTTTGCTCGCTGGTGCGCACATCGGTCAGCACACCTTGCAGCCCAAAACGACAGGCCTGAAAACGATTAAAACGGTAGAGCAGATAATCTTCCGAACGTGGCACAAACGGACGCTCGGTCAGCAGCCAGAGCGCAAGCGCCTGTAGGAAGCCGGCAATATTCACCGCCCGCGTGATTGTCAAAGGCGTATCCATCACGCGCACTTCAATGGTGCCAAATTTCGGGCTGGGGCGAATATCCCAGTGCAAGTCTTTCATTGATTGCACAATGCTGCTGGATTCAAGGCGTTGATACATCCATTTAAATTCGTTCCAGTCGCCAACAAACGGAGCGGGGCCGTTGTCCGGGAATGCGGAGAAGATATTCAGACGTGACGAGGCGTATGTCGTATCTGCGCCCTGGATATACGGCGATGACGCTGACAGCGCAATAACGTGCGGAACAAAGCGCGATAAACCATGCAGCAAATAAATAGCGTCTTCTTCGTTCTCACAACCAATATGCACATGCTGGCCAAATACTGTAGCTTGCTTCATTAAATAACCATACAGCTCAAGCGTCTGGTTATAACGTTCGCTCTGGCAAACTTCCTGGCGTTGCCATTTTTGAAATGGATGAGTGCCGCCACCGCAAATAACCAGATGATGTTGATTGGCCGATTGCAAAACGTGGGTGCGCAAACTGGAAAGTTGGGAAGCCGCCTGTGTGATGTTGCGACACACGCCGGTGGCAATTTCCAGCATGCTTTCGGTGATGTCATGTTTCACTTCGCCTTCTGTCACCGTGTCTTTCAGCGAGGCAATCAGCAACGAAGAATCCTGGCTTAAGTCATAAGCCGGCGGATTGACTATCTGCAATTCCAGCTCAATGCCGAGTGTGTAAGGGTCAGAATGAACAAAATCACTTAAAGGCATACTCTCATCCCACAGCAAACTATTGGTGAGTTGAGTATAGTCAGCCGCTGCGAATTTGAATGGGATTCTCGCCTTTTCCGCCTGGCTGCCCCTCGAATTATTTAGAGCCTATCTCTTTATTACACTTAGGAATTATCTGTTGCAGATAATTGCAATAAAAATAATGTAAAGAACATTCAGGATATTAAAAATACCAATATAGTTGCACATGAATTCATCACCCTTCATTATATGCGTTGATTCGGAAGGAGATGTTATGAAAGATTTGGTTTCACTTTTTAGCAAATTTGGCATTGTCATTGACCAGACAACGTCCATATTTGTGGTTCTGTGTATTATTTTTGTATTCTCATTAATAGTCCATTTTATTCTACACAAAGTTGTTCTGCGTACCTTTGAAAAACGTGCAAAATCCAGTCATCATTTGTGGCTACAAATCATTACGGAAAACAAGTTATTTCATCGGGTTGCGTTAGCGCTGCAAGGTATCATCGTCAATGTGCAGGCGGTGTTGTGGCTGCAAAAAGGTACGGATATCAGCACGATTTTAATTATCTGCGCGCAGCTGTGGATAATGTTGTATTCCCTGCTGTCACTATTTTCCCTGATGGATGTTATTTATAACTTCTCACAGAAATTTACCGTTGCATCAAATATTCCGCTCAAAGGCATATTCCAGGGCGTGAAATTAATCAGCTCGATAATCATTGGCATTATGATGATTTCGCGAGTGATCGGCCAGTCGCCAGCGATTCTTATCAGCGGCCTGGGTGCGATGGCGGCGGTATTAATGTTGGTGTTTAAAGACCCTATTTTGGGTCTGGTTGCAGGGATTCAGCTTTCGGCCAACCGCATGTTAAAGCTCGGCGACTGGCTGGAAATGCCTAAATTTGGCGCTGATGGTGCGGTTACCGATATCGGCCTGACCACTGTCAAAGTGCAAAACTGGGATAACACCATTACGACTATCCCGACTTACGCACTGGTTTCAGATGCCTTTAAAAACTGGAGCGGCATGTCGCAATCTGGCGGTCGCCGTATTAAGCGCAGTATTAATATCGATACCACCAGTATTCACTTTCTTTCTGATGACGAAATACAGCGTTTAACCCAGGCAAGATTATTAAAGCCGTATATTGATTCACGCAGTAAAGAAATTGAAGACTATAACCGCACGCATAATAGCGACCGGGCTTCGGTGCTTAACGGGCGCAGAATGACGAATGTCGGAACGTTCCGCGTTTATCTGACGGAATATCTGCAAAATCATCCGCGTATTCGCAAAGACATGACCTTAATGGTTCGCCAGCTCGCACCGGGTGCTGAAGGCTTGCCGGTTGAAATTTATGCCTTTACGAATACCGTGGCATGGCTGGAATACGAAGCCATTCAGGCGGATATTTTCGAGCATATTTTTGCGGTCGTTGATGAGTTCGGATTGCGCATTCATCAGGCCCCAACGGGGAATGATATTCGCTCGATAGTGTTGCAGAACGCTTCGTAGATCGGTAACAAAGTGGTGGATGACGCGTACCGCTTATCCACCCTACGTCTCTGCATCCCATTCGCTACGCTTCCCGGTCTATCGAAAACCAGCGTTTCCAGATAAAGCGCCCCACGAAGTATTCAAGCGCGCCCAGCGCCAGAAACCACAGGCAGAAAATAATGGTGTAAAGCTGGTTCATATCCAGCAGATGGAACATCTTGATGAGCTTTTGCGCCAGTTCAACGGTCAGCGCCGGGGCCGGAAGCAGCAGGCAGGAAAAAAAAGCCAGCAGCAAAATTCCGCCAGCGCTCATCAGGGTTTCAAGAGGGTGTTTCATATATTGATATTACGCCGCAGACAAAAGCGCATTGTCCGGGAAAATAACCGCTGATTCAAATCCCCGGCACAAATGCACCGGGGAAAACCAGCAGACAATTACAAACCTTCGGTACTCTCTTTCTTCGCTTCTTTGGCAACAATCGCCCGATACCAGCGCGGATGGTGCTTCTGCGCCCAGCGGCGGCTGACTTTGCCAACGATCATCCCTTTAATCGACCCCTTCACCCAGAATGCCATATACATATGAATCAGAATCGCGTGAATCAAAATGATGGCGACGGTGGCATGAATCAGCAGGCTGTAGCGCACCAGTTTGATGGAAAAGTACGAGGCAAAATAAGGCCGCCAGATTATCACGCCGGTCACCAGCAGCACAAAAATCATGCTCATAATGGTCCAGAACATCATCTTCTGCCCGGCGTTATATTTGCCTACATCCGCCACTTTATGCTCGTTGCCTTTCAGCACTTCGACAATATTTTTAACCCACGGCCAGTCCTGCTTTTCCGGGATATTGTGATGCACGAAACGCACAAACATAAACATCAGCGCCACGAAAATCAGCACCCCAAAGAACGGGTGCAGAATGCGCCCCATCTGCGGCGTACCGAAGGTTTCCGTCAGCCATTGCAGTGTCGGGAAAAACAGCGCGATACCGGAAAGTGACACCAGGAAGAAGCAAATCACCACCGTCCAGTGGCAAGCGCGGTCGATAAATTTCGTCCTGACAATCGATTTGCTCTGCTTAATCATGATGTTCCTCCTCGTCTTCATCCACCTCTTCGTTCGGCCCGATACCGATGTAATGGAAAATCAGCCCGGCG
Organism: Buttiauxella izardii; assembly: GCF_003601925.1. Classification (GTDB taxonomy): domain Bacteria; phylum Pseudomonadota; class Gammaproteobacteria; order Enterobacterales; family Enterobacteriaceae; genus Buttiauxella; species Buttiauxella izardii. The sequence goes on along the minus strand of NZ_QZWH01000014.1, from coordinate 64,507 downwards.
AAGGTGGCGATAAAGCCTGCCGCCGACAGCGGTTTGAGTATCCCTTTCCACAGGTTAATCGGCACGTCGATTTGCGGATCTTTCGGCAGATTGTGGTACAGCTCCGGCTGGTCGGCGTGATGCAAAACATACATCACATGCGTGCCGCCCACGCCTTGCGGGTTGTAAACGCCCGCGTGTTCAAACCCGCGTTTTTGCAGCTTCGCCACACGCTCGTCGGCGACGTCTAACATCTCCTTTTTGGTGCCAAAATGAATGGCACCCGTCGGGCAGGTTTTCACGCAGGCTGGCTCCTGGCCGACGCTCACGCGGTCAACACACAGCGTGCATTTGTAGACGCGGTTATCGTCTTTATTCAGGCGCGGAATATTGAACGGGCAACCGGCAATACAGTAGCCGCAGCCAATACAATGTTCCGATTGAAAATCGACGATACCATTGGCGTACTGAATGATTGCGCCCGCCGACGGGCACGCCTTCAGGCAGCCCGGATCGGCGCAGTGCATGCAGCCATCCTTGCGGATCAGCCACTCCAGTTTGCCGTTTTGCGTGGTTTCGCTAAAGCGCATCAACGTCCAGGACTTAGCGCTCAAATCGGCGGGGTTATCGTAAACCCCGACGCAATGACCGACTTCATCGCGGATGTCGTTCCACTCCGAACACGCCACCTGGCAGGCTTTGCAGCCAATACAGCTTGAGACGTCAATCAGCTTGGCGACTTCTTCTTTATAGTCGCGAGCTTGCGGCGGCGGCGTAATGCTGTTGGTGGCCGAACGCTTGATAATATCCTGAGATTGCATGGACATGAGTTCGCTCCTTACGCCTTCTCAATGTTGACCAGAAACGCCTTGTACTCCGGCGTTTGCGAGTTGGCGTCACCGACCGATGGCGTGAGCGTATTGGCGAGATAGCCTTTACGCGCGGTGCCTTCAAAGCCCCAGTGCAGGGGAATCCCGACGGTTTCCACTTCCTGCCCGCCCGCGTTCAGCGTTTGCAGGCGCTGTGTGACCACCGCCACCGCGCGAATAAACCCGCGCTTGCTGCTGACTTTCACGTAGTCGCCGTTGGCGATGCCTTTGCTTTTCGCCAGTTTTTCGCTGATTTCTACAAATTGCTCGGGCTGTGCAATCGCGTTGAGGCGCGAGTGTTTCGTCCAGGTGTGGAAATGCTCGGTCAGGCGATACGTGGTGCCGACATACGGGAACTCGCTGCGTTTGCCCATGCGTTTGGCGTCGGCTTCATACAGGCGAGCCGCCGGGTTCGAGATCACATTCGGGTGCAGCGGGTTGGTGCCGAGCGGCGTTTCGAATGGTTCGTAATGTTCAGGGAACGGGCCTTCCGCCATTTTGTCGATGGCAAACAGGCGGCCTAAACCTTCCGGCTGCATGATAAACGGCCCGACGCCGCTGCCAGGTGCGGCAGTGTTGTAATCCGGGATATCGTTGCCGACCCATTTCGTGCCGTTCCACTCGATCAGCATACGTTTCGGATCCCACGGTTTACCTTGTGGGTCGGCAGACGCGCGGTTGTAGATAATGCGGCGGTTCAGCGGCCACGCCCACGCCCAGCCGAGCGTGTTGCCCAAACCAGACGGATCGGCGTTATCGCGGTTCGCCATCTGGTTGCCTTTCGCCGTCCAGCTCCCGGCGTAAATCCAGCAGGCAGAAGACGTGGAACCGTCATCGCGCATCAAGGCGAACGAGTCCAGAAGCTGGCCTTTCTTCGCCAGCAAATTACCGTTGGCATCGAACAAATCCTCCAGCGCGTAGCCGTTGTTCTCTTTGGCGACTTCTTCGGACTCAGGATGGTCTGGCTGCTCGTAGTGCCAGCCCATTTTCAGCAGAGGTTCGGCACCTTTGCCGCCTTCGGTGCGATAAAGCTCGCGGATTTTGTGATAAATCCCCGCCAGAATTTCACCGTCAGTACGCGCTTCGCCCGGTGCGTCCGCGCCTTTCCAGTGCCACTGCAACCAGCGCCCGGAGTTGGCAATCGAACCGTCTTCTTCGGCAAAACAGGTTGATGGCAAACGGAACACTTCGGTCTGAATATTCGCCGGGTTCACGTCATTCATCTCGCCGTGGTTCTGCCAGAAATTAGATGTTTCAGTGACGAGCGGATCGATAATCACCAGATATTTCAACTTGCTAAGGCTGGCGACAATCTTGTTTTTATCCGGGAATGACGCCACCGGGTTAAAGCCCTGGCAGATATAACCGCTGACTTTATTGCGGTCCATCATGTCGAAATACTTCAGCACGTCGTACGCCTGATCCCACTTCGGCAGCCAGTCGTAGCCCCAGTTGTTTTCCTTTTGCGCATCGTCGCCATAAAACGCTTTCATCAGGCTGACGAAGAACTTCGGATAGTTGCCCCAATAGTTCACCTGGCCCGGCAACGTGGCTTTTGGCGTGTTGGCAGCCAGATACGTTTGCAGATCGGCGTGCTTTTCTGACGGCAGCGTCAGATAACCCGGCAGGCTGGTGGAGAGCAGGCCGAGGTCAGTCAAACCCTGAATATTGGAGTGCCCGCGCAGGGCGTTCACGCCGCCGCCCGCCATGCCCATATTGCCGAGCAGCAACTGGATCATCGCCATAGTACGGATGTTCTGCGCGCCGACGGTGTGTTGCGTCCAGCCCAATGCGTACAAGAACGTGGTGGTGCGGTCGGCGGCGCTGGTGGAGGCCAGCACTTCGCACACTTTCAGGAAATCAGCCTGCGGCGTGCCGCAAATATGCTCGACCATTTCCGGCGTGTAGCGGGAAACGTGCTCTTTCAGCAGGTTCCACACGCAGCGCGGATTGGTCAACGTATCGTCGCGTTTCGCATAGCCGTTTTCGTCGAACTGATAATTCCAGCTGGTTTTATCGTACTGGCGTTTGGCTTCGTCATAGCCGCTAAACAGGCCGTCATCAAAGCTAAAATCATCGCGCACCAGCAGGCTGGCATTGGTGTAATGCTTAACGTATTCGGCGTTGATTTTGTTGTTGGAAATCAGGAACAGGATCACGCCCGACAGGAAAGTAATGTCGGTGCCGGAGCGGATTGGCGCATAAATATCCGCCACCGAAGCGGTGCGGGTAAAGCGCGGATCGACCACAATTAGCGTGGCGTCGTTGTTATTTTTGGCTTCCATCGCCCAGCGGAAACCCACCGGATGCGCTTCAGCGGCGTTGCCGCCCATCACCATGACAACGTTGGCGTTTTTGATATCAACCCAGTGGTTGGTCATCGCACCGCGACCAAATGTTGGAGCAAGACTTGCTACCGTTGGTCCGTGTCAGACGCGCGCCTGGTTATCAACCGCTAACATGCCCAGCGAACGGACAAATTTCTGCGTCAACATGCCGGTTTCATTGCTGGCGGCCGAAGCGCACAACATGCCGGTGGAGAGCCAGCGGTTGACCGTCACATCCTGCTCGTTCTTCTCAACGAAGTTGGCGTCGCGGTCATTTTTCATCAGGCGAGAAATGCGTGTGAACGCGTCTTCCCAACTAATCCGCTGCCATTTATCAGAGCCTGGCGCGCGGTATTCCGGGTAACGCAGGCGGCTTTCGCTATGGATATAATCCAGCAGGCCCGCGCCTTTCGGGCATAACGCCCCACGGTTCACCGGATGGTCCGGGTCACCTTCAATATGGAAAATGCTGGATTTAGCGTTTTTCGAGCCATCGCCCAGGCTATACATCAGCAAACCACAGCCTACGGAGCAGTATGTACAGGAGTTGCGGGTTTCCTTCGCGCGCAAAAGTTTAAAATTGCGCACCTCCGCGAGTGCCGCTTTGGGCGCAAACCCTAAAACAGCGGCGGTGGTTCCTGCCATCCCGCCGGCACAGATTTTGAAGAATTTTCTGCGACTGACGTCCATCGTAACCTCATTGTTATGACGTATGAATGGCGGCGAAAATACCCACATTGAGCGGTGGCTTATTGAGCAAAATCAATTCGCTATGCATTGGTTAGCGAACCGATCCTTAAGGAGTAGAAGGAAGGGAAATTCAGTAACCCTTATTAGTCTATGGATTTATGTTTTTTACTCCCGATGCAGCAAATCCCCATAAATCTCAGCCAGCAGTCCGCCCGTCGCGAACTGCTTTTTAATCCAGCGCGTGACCTGCCCGGTGGCGGCGTGTTGAGTGGCCAACAACATGCGGGAATCCTGGCGCGGGTTATTGATCTGGCGCGTCACCAGCAGGCCGCTTTCCTGGGCTTCGCGCACCATGTAATCCGGTAAAAAACCGACGCCTTCGCCCAAAATCTGGCACTGGCATTTAGTGTTGAAATCCGGCACCAGAATCGCTTCTTGTCCGTGTAGCAGCCAGCCGACCTTTTTATTCAGCGTCAGCGCGGTGTCTTCAACCATGATATTTGGATACAGGCGCAACTGGCTTTCTGAAATCGGCTCCGGCATAAACGCCAGCGGGTGCGTCGGGGCAATGGCAAACTCCCAGCGAATCGCGCCAATTTCGGTGTAATCAATGCCGCCGCCGTCGAGCAGCGTATCGGGCGCACCAATCGCGATATTCGCCTGGTTATTAATAATCGCGTCCCACACGCCGTTATATACCTCTGTGGTGATGGTAATCAGGCAGGTAGGGAATTGTTTCTTAAGGATTTGCAGCAGTTTTGCGGTGTGGCGCGGCGTGTAAAGCAGCTGATTAATACAGATGCGAACTTTCACTTCGATGCCTTGCGAAATGGTATCGACGCCGCGCTTGATGGCGTGGAAGTCGTTCAGCAGTTCGGTGGCTTTGCGGTAAAAATAGTAGCCGGATTCAGTCAGTTCAATGCTGCGGGTGTTGCGCACGAACAGTACGACATCGAGGTAAGTCTCGATGCGTTTGATGGTGTAACTGATGGCAGAAGTGGTGACGCCCAACTCCTCGGCGGCTTTGCTAAAGCTTAAGAGGCGTGCAGCGGTGGTGAATGCCAGCAGGTTTTCTTCGGTAAAAATGGAGTTCATGTGCCTCTCCTGTCAGTCCTTTTGTTGGATGACGCTTCGCTTATCCAACCTACAAAACCCGTCCGATGTGCTTCCAACGCTATTGTTGAATGTATTTGTATTCCTTATGATCCCCGCTCTTTCCTTGAACCATATTTAACACTGCTGTTACAACTGATTTGAAGAGCATCACACTTCTCAGATCTGCTTTGACCCGCTTTTGACAAGGCTTCACACGGTGACTGCCAGTTGACACTAACGCCTGCCGAAAGCTGTTTTATCATAGGCAAAAGATTGCGCTGAGCCTCATTTTTCTCACATTGTTGAGCATTGTTCAACAATGCTGTCATTAACGATGAATGATTTTTAAACGGATGTTAATACCCGCGCAGTGTTGCTATTCTCAATTCATCGCAAATAGCAAAGTATGGGAGTAAGGATATGTCTCAGAAAGAACTCATTGCACAATTTCTAAATGCCGCAGAGCTTGGCAACCTGGAAAATTTAAAACAATGCCTTAGCGATGGCGTGGATATTAACGCCACCAACCGCCAGGGGCGCACCGCCATTACCCTCGCCAGCCTGCATAAAAAATATGACTGTGTGGAATATTTAATTGCCGCCGGTGCCGATATTAATCAACAAGACCAAACCTGTTTTAACCCTTTCTTACTTAGTTGCCTGAATAACGACCTGACATTATTGCGTTTGGTTTTACCGGCAAACCCAGATTTAAATTGCTTATCTCGTTTCGGTGGCGTGGGAATTACGCCCGCCAGTGAAAAAGGTCACGTTGAAATTGTCCGTGAATTAGTCACTCACACCGACATTAACGTTAATCACACCAACTTTGTGGGCTGGACGCCATTGCTCGAAGCCATTGTGTTAAACGACGGCGGGGCGAAACAGCAAGAGATCGTTAAACTGCTGCTCGACCACGGTGCGAACCCGCACATGACCGACAAATACGGTAAATCGCCACTCGAATTGGCGCGTGAAAAAGGCTATCACGAGATTGCCGAATTGCTGGTGAACGCCGGAGCTTAAACACAGGAGATGCACTATCGCCAGCCACATTCAGCGGCAGTGCCTCTTTGCTCAAACGGCAGATAGCGCCTTTTATGCGCATGAATTATCAGAAGTTACAGACGGTTATATCGAGCAGGTTTTTTCCCGAGCGGTGAATATTCACCTTCCCGCAAGGCAACAGATTTTAACCCTGCTCAGTACCGACTGTGATAACGCCCCCAATAGCTGCCGTTTAGCACTTGAGCATTGCCAGAATCTTTTTAAGCCCGGCGAACGGGTGAGTTTTCATCAAAGCGGCATTGAGATTGGCACCGACAAACGCATTGATTTCTCGCGTTGTACACGCTGGCAACCGGATGCCCTTTATTTAACGCAGGAACGAATAAACCAAACCGACTGGCAAACTCTCGCGCAAATAACGTGGGCCAGCGTGGAACAAAGCGAATCATTATTTTATTACCATGGCGATAATATTTTTTATCAGGAAATGAGTCGCTTGCTACAACTCCATCGGGTTCAGCTAATTTCCGCGTTACGCACAGGGAATCGCAGCGCGATTGAAAATGAAATAAGTGGATTATTAGGTTTAGGGATCGGTTTAACGCCGACGGGTGATGATTATCTGGCAGGCTTAAGTGCCATTTTATTTATTGCCGGGCATTCCGCAGTGAAATATCGCGAATGTTTTATTTCTGTGCTGGAGAAAGAAAAACATAAAACCACGCTGTTAAGTGCGATTACGCTGCGTGAAGCCATTGAACAACGCTATCGTGAAACGATTTATCGCTTTATTGAACGGGTCGTGACGGGTGAATTAAATCATATTCAGCAGTCGATTCGCGAAATTAAAAAAATAGGATCGAGTTCGGGCAGCGACATGCTTTGCGGCATGGCGGACGCCTTCGCTTTGACCCGAAATAACGGAGGGAATTATGTCGACCAGGATTATCATTAAAAAGAATACCTACTTTGATTCTGTCTCATTGATGTCTATTTCAACCAAAGCCAACCAGCTTGAAGGCGTGGAACAGGCGTTCGTCGCGATGGCGACCGAGATGAACAAAGGGGTGCTGAAAAACCTCGGCTTGTTAAACGACGAACTCGAGCAGGCCAAAAACGGCGACCTGATGATTGTCATCAAAGGGGCGAGCGAGGCGGCAAACGAGGCCACGCTTGCCTCCATCGAAGGATTCTTCACGCGCAAAGACAACGGCGGCTCACGCCACGAAGCCCGCTACGCCACCCTTGCCAGCGCACATCACAACATCCCGGAAAGCAACCTCGCGGTGATTTCAGTCAACGGCGCATTTGCGGCCCGTGAAGCCCGTCAGGCGCTGGAAAACGACCTCAACGTAATGCTGTTTTCCGACAACGTTTCTCTTGATGACGAACTGGCCCTCAAGCAACTCGCCCACAGCAAAGGGCTGTTAATGATGGGGCCGGACTGCGGCACCGCGATTATTAATGGCGCAGGTTTATGCTTTGCCAACGAAGTGCGTCGCGGTTCCATCGGCATCGTCGGCGCATCCGGCACCGGCAGCCAGGAACTCAGCGTGCGCATTCACGAATTTGGCGGCGGTATTTCTCAGCTCATCGGCACTGGCGGGCGTGATTTAAGCGAGAAAATCGGCGGCATCATGATGCTCGACGCTATCGCCATGCTGGAAGCTGACGCGCAAACCGAAGTGATCGTGCTGATTTCCAAACCGCCAGCCGACTCCGTTGCCCGCAAAGTGCTGGAGCGCGCGCAGGCTTGCCGCAAACCGGTGGTTGTCTGTTTCCTCGGGAACGGCGAAACGCGTCCCGACGAACCGGGCTTGCAGTTTGCCCGCGCCACCAAAGAAGCGGCGCTGAAAGCCGTGTTGCTCACCGGCATCAAAAAAGAGTCGCTGGATTTACACCCGCTGAACTGGCCGCTTATCGAAGAAGTTCGCGCCCGCCTGAAACCTGAGCAGAAGTACATTCGTGCGCTGTTCTGCGGCGGCACGCTGTGCGATGAAGCGATGTTCGCGGCACTGGAAAAACACCCCGACGTTTACAGCAATATCCAGCCGAACCCGGAATATCGCCTGAAAGACGTGAACGTTAGCGTCGCTCACACCTTCCTCGATTTTGGCGATGACGATTTCACCAACGGCAAACCGCACCCAATGATTGACCCGACCAACCGCATCAGCCGCCTGCTGCAAGAAGCGCGCGACCCGGAAGTGGGCGTGATCGTGATGGATTTCGTGCTCGGTTACGGCTCTCACGAAAACCCGGTCGGCGTGATGCTCGACGCCATCAAAGAAGCCAAAGCCATTGCCGCCTGCGATTCCCGCAACCTCGAAATTCTCGGCTACGTGCTGGGCACAGATTTGGACACGCCAAATCTGGCGCAGCAATGCCAGATGTTGACCGATGCCGGAGTGATTTGGGCAAGTAGCAGCACCAACACCGGCCTGCTGGCGCGTGAATTTGTTTGCAAGGAGAAAGCACAATGAGCCTGTTTAACCAACCGCTGAACGTGATTAACGTCGGCATTGCGCTGTTTAGCGATGATTTGAAAAAGCAGAGTGTTCCCGTCACGCAACTGGACTGGACGCCGCCGGGGCAGGGCAATCTGGCCGTGGTGAACGCGCTGGATTCCATTGCCGCAACAGGGCTTGCCGAAAAAGTCGCGGCTGCCAACCAACTGGCCGTCGAGCGCATTATCCAGTCGCAGCCGGTTTTAATCGGTTACGACCAGGCGATTAACGTGGTGCCGGGCATGACGCGCAACACTATTTTGCACGCCGGGCCGCCGGTTGCCTGGGAAAACATGTGCGGCGCGATGAAAGGCGCCGTCACCGGGGCGCTGGTGTTTGAAGGGCTGGCGGCGAACATTGATGAAGCCGCGCAGCTTGCCGCGTCGGGCGAAATTATCTTCTCGCCGTGCCACGAGCACGACTGCGTAGGTTCGATGGCGGGCGTGACATCCGCCTCGATGTTCATGCATATCGTCGAAAACAAAACCTACGGCAACCGCGCATACACCAACCTCAGCGAGCAAATGGCGAAAATCCTGCGCATGGGGGCCAACGACCAGAGCGTGATCGACCGTTTGATTTGGATGCGCGATGTGCTCGGCCCAATGTTGCGCGATGCGATGAAGCTCGCAGGGGAAATCGATTTACGTTTGATGCTGGCGCAGGCGCTGCATATGGGCGACGAGTGCCATAACCGCAACAACGCAGGCACCACGCTGCTGATTCAGGCGCTGACGCCGTGGATTATCCAGACCAGGTTCACCGTCGCACAGCAAAAAGAAGTGTTCGATTTTGTCGCCAGCAGTGATTACTTCTCCGGCCCGACATGGATGGCGATGTGCAAAGCGGCGATGGACGCGGCGCACGGCATCGAATACAGCACCGTGGTGACGACGATGGCGCGTAACGGCGTGGAGTTTGGCCTGCGGGTTAGCGGCTTGCCGGGGCAGTGGTTTACCGGCCCGGCGCAGCAGGTGATCGGCCCAATGTTTGCTGGCTACAAACCGGCAGATTCCGGGCTGGATATCGGCGACAGCGCAATCACCGAAACCTACGGCATCGGCGGTTTTGCGATGGCGACGGCTCCGGCGATTGTGGCGCTGGTGGGCGGCACCGTGGACGAAGCTGTTGATTTCTCACGCCAGATGCGCGAAATCACCCTCGGTGAAAACCCGAACGTCACCATTCCGCTGCTCTCGTTTATGGGGATCCCGACCGCGATTGATATCACACGCGTCGGCAACAGCGGCATTTTGCCGGTGATCAACACCGCCATTGCCCACAAAGACGCGGGTATCGGCATGATTGGCGCCGGAATTGTCCATCCGCCGTTCGAATGTTTTGAGAAGGCTCTGCTCGCCTTTGGTGAGCGTTACTCTTTCTAAGGGAAACACCCGATGACAAACGTAAAGCTTGAATGGAAACGCGGTGACTGGGCGGCATATTTCGGGTTGATGACCAACAACTTGACTAACTTGCTGACCATGATGGGGTTACTCATTTTTGTGGTGGGGATCCCGACTGAGATTGTTTATGGGCGTATTGCGCCAGCCTTCGGGATGGCGGTGCTGGTGGCGAGCGTTTGCTACGCCTGGTTTGGCCTGCAACTGGCAAAAGAAACTGGGCGCAAAGATGTGACCGCGCTGCCTTCCGGGCCAAGCGCGCCGTCCATTTTTACCGTCACGTTTTTGGTGCTGATGCCGGTCTACCAGCAAACGGGCGACGCCGAGTTTGCGATCCAGATTGGCCTGGTGTGGTGCTTTGTTGAAGCGATGATTCTGGTGGGCGGTTCGTTCCTCGGCGAAACCATCCGCAAGATGATCCCGCGTACCGTTCTGCTGTCGTGTTTGTCGGGCTTAGGTTTGTTGCTGCTGGCGATGAACCCGATGCTGCAAGCGTTTGAAGCGCCGACGGTTTCTTTCATCGTTTTGCTGCTTATCTTCATTAACTGGTTTGGCAAAAAGCCGATTTTTGCCCGTATTCCTACTGGCTTATTGCTGCTGGTGGCGGGTACGGCGCTGGCGTGGATTTCTGGCCTGCAAAGCCCGGAAGCGATTAAAGCGTCGATGTCGTCATTCGGCTTTAACCCGCCGTCGATTCATGTGGATAGCTTCCTGCAAGGCTTGCCGCACGCGCTGCCGTATCTGGCGTCAGCGGTTCCGTTGGGGCTGGCGAACTACATTTTTGACCTGGAAAACATCGAAAGCGCCCACGCGGCGGGTGACGAATACAACACTCGCAAAGTGATGCTGACCAACGGCCTGGCCTCTACGCTCGGCTGCCTGATGGGCAACCCGTTCCCGGTGACGGTGTACGTCGGCCACGCGGGCTGGAAAGCAATGGGCGCAAGCATCGGTTACACGCTGGCGTCGGGCGTGACAATGTTTATCGTGCCGCTGTTCGGGCTTGGGGCGTTCATGCTCGCCATTATTCCGATGACCGCGATTGTGCCGATTCTGGTGTTTATCGGCGTGGTGACCGCCAACCAGGTGGTGCGCGAAACGCCGAAAATCGAGGTGCCGGTGATCTTCATCTGCCTGTTCCCGTGGATTGCCAACTGGGCGCTGACCATGGTGAACAGCGTGATGGCGGCGGCGGGCACAACGGCTGCGAAAATCGGCCCGGAAGCGCTGGCGCACAAAGGCGTGTTTTATCAAGGTCTGGTGCATTTGGGGAACGGCGCACCGCTCGCCAGCATGTTGTGGGGTTGCGTGGCGATATTCGCGATTATCAACAAGCCGTTACGTGGCGCAGTAGCCGCGGCAGTCGGCGCATTGCTGGCGTTGTTTGGCGTGATTCACGCGCCAATGGTCGGCTTTGCGCAGGGCAGTTCGCTGATGTTTGTGACGGCGTATTTGATGATGGGCGCGATGTTTGTGGTGAAGCATGTGCTCGACCGCCGTGAAGCGGCTTCTGAGGTTGCGACTTCGGTATAAGTTTCCCCCCTCACCCTAACCCTCTCCCAGGGGAGAGGGGACTGTCCGGTGTTCTCCGTCCCCATGGGAGAGGGGACTGTCCGGTGTTCTCCGTCCCCAGGGGAGAGGGGACTGTCCGGTGTTCCCCCTCCCCAGGGGGGAGGGGATTGTCCGGTGTTTTCCCTCTCCTGGGGAGAGGGGACTGTCCGGTATTCTCCCTCTCCTGGGGTGAGGGGATTGTCCGGTGTTCTCCCTCTCCTGGGGGAGAGGGCCGGGGTGAGGGCGTCCGTACCCTACAAGGATAAAAACAATGAAACAGCTCGTGGTTGTGGCGATTGGCGGCAACAGCATCATCAAAGATAACGCCAGCCAGTCGGTTGAACATCAGCAAATCGCAGTCAAAGAAGTCGCGCAAACGGTGCTGGAAATGCTCTCGTCGGACTACGACATTGTGCTGACTCACGGCAACGGCCCGCAGGTCGGACTCGATCTGCGCCGTGCGGAAATCGCCCATGAGAAAGAAGGCTTACCGCTCACGCCGCTGGCGAACTGCGTGGCCGATACTCAAGGCGGCATCGGCTATTTAATCCAGCAGGCGCTGAACAACCGCCTCGGAAAATGCGGCGACAAAAAAGCTGTCACCGTGATTACCCAGGTTGAAGTGGATAAAAACGATCCCAACTTCACCAACCCGACCAAACCGATTGGCGCGTTCTTTAGCGAGCAGCAGTGCGAAGCGCTGAAAGCCGCGCACCCGGACTGGCAGTTTATCGAAGACTCCGGGCGCGGATATCGCCGTGTAGTTGCCTCGCCAGAACCGAAACGCATTGTCGAAGCCGATGCCATCAGCACGCTAATCAAACAAGGTTTTGTGGTGATTGGCGCGGGCGGCGGCGGGATTCCGGTGGTTCGTAGCGAGCAGGGCGACTACCAAAGTGTCGATGCGGTTATCGACAAAGATCTCTCTACGGCGCTGCTGGCCCGCGAAGTGAATGCTGACATTCTGGTGATAACTACTGGTGTTGAGAAAGTGTGTATTCACTTTGGCAAGCCTGAGCAACGCGCCCTCGATGAAGTCACCGTCACACAAATGGCGCTGTATAGCGAAGAAGGCCACTTCCCGCCAGGCAGCATGTTGCCAAAAATTACCGCCAGCCTTGCGTTCCTGCGCAACGGCGGCAAACGCGTGATTATCACCACCCCGGAAAAGTTGCCCGCCGCCCTGCGTGGCGAAACGGGCACGCATATTGTGAATGATTAAGAGTGGGAGAACTCGATGAATAATGCAGAAAAAAGCCGCCGTGAATTTCTGAGCGGCGGCGGTAAAGTCGCGGCGGCCTGCGCACTCTTTGGCGCGACAGGCTCGATGGCGTATGCTGCGAAACCAGCTTCCATCGCCTGTGAAACGGACAACCGCATGAGCGCCATTAAAGAATCCCATTACTATCTCGATAACGTGCTGCTGGAATCCGGTTTTGCACGCGACGGGCAAAACATTGTCGGCACCCAAACCGAGCTGCAAACGCTTGAGATTAAAGACGGCAAAATTGCGGCGTTGCTCGCAAATAAACAGCATCCGGACGCCACGCTGGCCCATTATGACGCCGCCGGGAAATTGCTGCTGCCCGCGATGCGCGACATGCATATTCACCTCGATAAAACCTTCTATGGCGGCCCCTGGCGCGTGCATAACCGCCCGGCGGGAACCACCATTCTGGATATGATTGCCCTCGAGCAAAAACTCTTGCCTGAGCTGCAACCTGTCACGCAGGAGCGGGCTGAAAAACTGATTGATTTGATTCAGTCGAAAGGCTCGACCATTGCCCGCAGCCATTGCAACGTGGAGCCGGTTTCCGGGCTGAAAAACCTTGAAAATTTGCAGGCGGTATTAGAGCGCCGTAAAGCTGGTTTTAGCTGTGAAATCGTCGCGTTCCCACAGCACGGTTTGCTGCACTCGAACTCCGTTCAACTGATGCGCGACGCGATGCAAGCAGGCGCTCACTATGTTGGCGGGCTGGATCCAACCAACGTTGACGGCGCAATGGAAAAGTCGCTCGATACCATGTTCCAGATTGCTATCGACTACAAAAAAGGCGTCGATATTCACCTGCACGAAACCAGCCCGGCGGGCATTGCGGCGGTCAATTACATGGTGGAAACGGTGGAGAAAACCCCGGAGCTGAAAGGCAAAGTCACCATCAGCCACGCTTTTGCCCTGGCGATGATGAACGAGCAAGAAGTCGACGCCATCGCCACCCGCATGGCGGCGCAGCAAATCACCATCGCCTCCACGGTTCCGATTGGCACGATGCATATGCCGCTCAAGCAGCTACAAGAAAAGGGCGTGTTTGTGATGACCGGCACCGACAGTGTGATTGACCACTGGTCGCCGTATGGCCTGGGCGACATGCTGGAAAAAGCCAATTTGTACGCGCAACTCTACATGCGTGTGAGCGAGCTGAACCTGTCACGCTCGCTGGCGATTGCCACCGGAAATGTGCTGCCACTCAATGACAAAGGCGAGCGCGTGTGGCCGAAAGCGCAGGATGAAGCGAGCTTTGTGCTGGTGGACGCGTCCTGTTCTGCCGAAGCCGTGGCGCGGATTTCGCCACGCACCGCGACGTTCCATAAAGGCAATTTGGTTTGGGGGAAATTGAGCGTGTAGTTTTGTCGGATGACGCTGGCGCTTATCCGAGCTACCCCAGAACGGGCAGCGTCATCCACCATTTATGCCCGTTCTGTCTGATAATTAACTCCGCCAGAACGTCCTGGAAAACAAAATCAATACGGGATAAATCTCAAGTCGTCCTAATAACATCGCCGCGCACATTAAATATTTCGCACTGTCACTTAACGTCCCAAAACCCGCCGCCGTTTCGCCAAAACCTAACCCCATATTATTAATACAGGCGGCGACGGTGGCGAAGGAAGTTAATAAGTCATAGCCCTGTAAATTCAGCATCCAGATAAAAAAGATCGTGCACACCACGTAGAGAAAGAAAAAGCTCCACACCGAGCGTAATACCCGGTCGTTCACCGGCGAATTGCCGATGCGGATACTCATAATCGCGCGTGGGTGGGCAAGTTGATGGACTTCATGGCGAGTCTGTTTGAATAACACCAGGAAACGCAGCGCTTTGATCCCGCCGCACGTAGACCCTACGCAGCCGCCAAAGAAACTGGCCGATAGCAGCAGGACGATGGTGTGTACCGGCCAGGAGGCGTAATCGCTGGTCGACAGCCCGTTGTCGGTAATCATTGAGCTGGTGAGAAAAAAGGCGTGAACGAAAGAAGCGGGCAGCGCGTACATCCCGGCGCGCCAGACTTCGAGTGTGATGATTAAAATCACCACGCTTGCGACTAACAGGAAGAACTTTAGCTCGGCACTTTTCAGGAACGGTTTGATGCTACGCCGCGCGAGGGCGACAAAATAGAGCGTGAAGTTGATGGCGGAGAGCAATGAAAATGCCCCAGCGACCAGTTCGATGGCGTAACTGTCATAAAAGCCGATGCTTTCTGTTCGCGTCGAAAATCCGCCTAATGAGACGGTAGAAAGGCCGTGGCAAAGCGCATCGAAGAACGGCATTCCTGCGAGCTTGTACGCAATAGTACATGCGCCGCCGAGCAGTAAATAAGTCAGCCACAGGCTTTTGGCGGTATCCGCGAGGCGTGGGGTGAGACGCTCTTCTTTAAATGGCCCAGGCATTTCGGACTGATAAAGTTTCATGCCCCCAATACCGAGCAGCGGTAGCACGGCAACTGCCAGCACGATGACACCGAGGCCACCGACGAAGTTGAGCTGCGCGCGATAATAAAGAATCGACTTGGGCAAATGGCCAACATCATTGAAAACAGTCGCTCCGGTGGTGGTTATCCCCGAAACCCCTTCAAATATGGCATCTGCTAAAGAGACGTTATAGCTGTCATCAAGCCACAGCGGCATGGCGCTGATCACCGAAAACAGCAGCCAAAACATGACGATGATGATAAATCCATCGCGAGTTTCGAGCTGAATATTGGACTTGCCGGTCATCACCCAGCACAAGCTTCCAAGAGTAAAAGTGATGATAAAGGTATAAAGAAAGCCAAACAGACTGCGTTCTTTTTCGACTAAAGCCAGCAACATGGGCGGGATCATGGTCAAACTGTATAGAACTACCAGAAACGCACAAAGGTGAATCACAATTCTAAAGCGGGTTGATATATACATATTTAGGTATATCAATCAGAAATATCAAATAGCCAGGATGGCAAAGTATAGGGTATTTACGGGGAAGAATGCGACTTAGCTTTGATGGAGAACAGAATGAGCAACAGCGTTGCTCATTCTTTATTAGTCAGTTTGGTTAGCGGTGTTGCGCTTATTTTTTCTTGTAAACGTCTGCGGTGCCGTGAATCTTGTTCTCAGTATCCGCTGAGGTCACAACGTAAAATTGCCCGCCAAGCTCATCTGCTTTTTTAGAGAGTTCTTCTTTGGCATCACTTGGAGCCGTTTCACCCGAAGTGGTGATGGTTCCCACTTTTACGTACTGATCTTTATGATCGTTGTACGCTTCTTTCGTCAACAGCTCAGCCGATAAAGCACTGAACGATACTGCACCTAACGTTAATGCTACCAACATGCCCTTAGCTATCTTCATGACGAACCTCATCTGTGATTATGGAAGATAAATGTTTTCCTTACTCCTAGACTATGGTTCACAGAACTGTTTCTTGCCACTTTAAGGAAGGGACCATTTGTGCCTTTTTTAGTCATTAATCAGCCACAAACAACGAGCCCGCATGGCTTTATAAAAATATCGTTTTTTATTAAATAAAAAATAAATTGCTTTGATATGGGCTACACATTGAATATGCGCTGCGATTTTTGCTGCTGTCTGATTATTGAATCTAATGGAGTACGGGATTATTCCCAGGCTACGTATTTTACGCTGAGCCCGGATACTTACGATTGTCACAACCACCTGGAATAACGTCACCATGGAAATTAACGATCCTGTCCTGGCCGAGAAAAGACTGGTTGCCCGCTTTCTCGACATGTTTATCAAGTTTGGTCTAATCCTCGCCCTGGCCTCTTTCTGTTTTACCGTTATCTCACCGTTTATGAATATGCTGCTGTGGGCGCTTATTCTGGCGGTGACGTTATATCCGCTGCATCAGAGTTTTGCTTCGCGCATGGGCAATAAACAAGGCCTGGCGGCAACCGTTCTGGTGCTGCTGGGCGTATTACTCATCGTGTTACCGACTATTGCCATGATTACTTCTTTGGGCGATAGCGTGAGCGTGCTGATTAGCAAAATAACCCACGACAGCCTGGTGATCCCACCGCCTTCAGACCGTGTCATGGTGATCCCCGTTGTCGGCGAAAAAATCTATGTCGTGTGGTTGAAAGCCTCGACGGATTTGCCCGCTTTAGTGAAAAGCTACGGCCCGCAAATCGGGGAAATCATGCGCCATGTGCTGACTATTCTGGCCAGTATGAGCGGCGGCATTATTGGTTTTGTTTTCTCGTTTATTGTCGCGGGAGTGATGATGGCTTATGGCGCTGCGGGTGCCGTGAGCGCCACCAGTATCGCCACGCGTATTACTGATGAAAGCCGAGGCCCGGCGCTGACCCGCCTGTGCACCGGCACCATTCGCGCGGTGGCGATGGGAGTTATCGGAGTGGCGTTTATCCAGGCCTTGCTGGCCGGGATTGTGATGGCTATCGCGGGCATCCCGGCGGTGGGGGTTTTCTTTGTCCTTGCGTTGATTCTGGGGATTGCCCAGGTTCCGGTGATTCTCGTCACCGGCCCGGCTATCGCCATTATGTGGATGACGGGCGACCACGGAACGGCGATGAACGTCGTCTATACCATCTTGCTGATTGTCGCTGGGATGGCAGACAACGTGCTCAAACCGATGTTGCTGGGGCGCGGTGTTGATGTGCCAATGCCGGTGGTGCTGCTTGGAGCGCTGGGCGGAATGGCAACCAACGGCATTCTCGGGATGTTTATCGGTGCGACGCTACTGTCCATCGGTTATCAAATCTTCATGGCGTGGGTGAATCAAGGCCCATCTGGCCCAACCTTGCGCGGGCAAGATGCTCGGTGAGATGCGGTCGCCCTAAGCGTCCGTGGAGAATGAAATGCTGCTGGTTTTGCTAACGGGAATGCCCGTCATTCTGTGTAATATGCTGCTGCAATCGTGGGTGGCGGTGTGGAGCATTCGTTTTTATATCAAACACTTTCATCAGCGCGAAGGTATGTGGGTGGGCGTGCTGGCGCTGTTCGGCATTATCACTATCGTGTTGATGGGAAACCTGCTGCAAATCATGCTGTGGGGCGTGTTGTTCCTGTGGCTGGGAGAGTTTTCCAACCTGCATGAGGCGGTGTATCACTCGGGCGTCAACTTCGCCACGCTGGGTTATGGCGATATTGTGATGAGTGCAAAATGGAAACTGCTCGGCCCGCTGGAAGCGGTGAACGGCGCGCTGATGATTGGTTTGTCCGGTGCGAGTATGCTGGCGGTGTTGCAGCAGCATATTCGTAAGCAGGTGGGGAAAATAAGAACCGACTGAATACATTGATGTTTATGCTGCCGATAAGTTGTCAGAAATCCTCGAGTGAACCTATTCTTAAACCAGGAATGTGGTGAATAAAAAGGGTGAGGTTAGATGAAAAAGGTAGCGATTATCGGTGCGGGGCCAACGGGGATTTATACCTTTTACTCCCTTCTTAAAAACAACGAACCTCTGTCTATTGCGGTTTACGAACAAGCCCGTGAAGCGGGGGTCGGCATGCCGTACAGCGATGAAGATAACTCGCGAATGATGCTGGCGAATATCGCCAGTATCGAAATCCCCCCCATATTTTCGACCTATATCGACTGGCTTAGAAGCCAAAGCGAAGGCTATCTGGCGCGTTATGGCGTTGAGCATTCGTCATTGCATGTCCGGCAATTTCTGCCGCGCATTTTGTTGGGTGAATATTTCCGCGACCAATTTTTGCAGTTAGTTGAGCAAGCCAAAAAACAGGGCTTTGATATTCAGGTGCATGAATCTTGCCAGGTCACCGACCTGGAAGTGACGCCAGAAGGTGTCAGGCTGTGGGTGGAGGAAAGTCCGGTTTCAGAGCTTTTTGAGCTTGCGGTGATTGCCACCGGGCACGTCTGGCCGGAAGAAGATCCTGCGGCGCGGACGTACTTCCCAAGCCCGTGGTCCGGGTTGATGGAAGCGAAAATCCCGGCCAGCAAAGTCGGCATTATGGGCACGTCTCTGAGCGGTATTGATGCGGCCATGGCAGTGGTGATTCAGCATGGCGAATTTTTCGAAACCGACGAAGATCGTGTCGAATTCAGGCTTGATAAGGGTTGCGAGGGGCTGAGTATCACATTGATGTCCCGTTCCGGCATTCTGCCGGAGGCTGATTTCTACTGCCCGATTCCCTATGAACCGCTGTCCGTGGTGACGGAACAGGCGATTGAAAACGAAATTGCTCGCGGCGAAGAAGGCCTGCTCGACCGGGTGTTTAGCCTGATGGTTGAGGAAATTGAACTTGCCGATCCGGCATGGAGCAAACGCATTTCCCTAAACTCACTCAATGTGGAAAGTTTTACCGAGGCCTGGTTTGCCGACCGCAAAGCACACGGCCCGTTCCGCTGGGCGGAATCAAACCTGCGAGAAGTTGAACGCAACAAACGCGACCGTAAAACTGTGCCGTGGCGGTACACCATTTTGCGCTTACACGAAGTGGTGCAGGAGATTGTTCCGCATCTTTCTGAGCAGGACAGCAAACGCTTCAGCGCCGGGCTTGCGCGGGTGTTTATCGACAATTACGCGGCGATCCCCTCGCAATCTATTCGCCGATTACTGGCCTTGCGTGAAGCTGGGATCATCAGCATTCTCGCCCTCGGGCAAGATTATAAGCTTGAGATCAACGAGCACCAGACGGTGATTTCGACTGACGAAAACGTCTACGAGTTTGAAATATTTATTGATGCTCGCGGACAAAAGCCGCTAAAGACCAAAGACTTGCCATTCCCTTCATTACGCCAACAACTCGAAACCACCGGCGATGACATTCCCGAAGTCGGCAACGACTACACCTTGCTCGAACCCGCCAGTGTTCGCGGGCGTATCGCGTTTGGCGCATTGCCGTATCTGATGCACGATAAACCTTTCGTGCAGGGGCTGACGGTGAGTGCCGAAATGGGCGAAGCGATGGCGAAGGCGATATTAAAACCCGCGTTCCGGGCGCGTAGGCGTTTGGGTTATATGGAAATTTAGCCGTCGGATGAAAATCAGGAAGCCTCCTCGCAACTCAGTAACGGTGTGCGCATAAAAAAATAATCTCGTTCTAAGATGTAACTCTATTCATCACTCTAAGATTGATGTTAGTGTTTACATCACTAAGGACAGATTTCATGCCAGCGACCGAACTGCTGCATTTAAGGATACATATTGCGGAAAATGCTTTTGCAATGCTGCGGATACTGTTGGTCGACCCCTCGATATTAGGCAGCGCTCATCAGTACAAATACAGTTTGGCTTACATCGTTAACGATGAGTGCGTTTTGCGTTACGACAACGAGCGGGGCAAAGGCGACCACAAGCATTTCAGCGGACAAGAATTTCCGGTGACGTTTACCACCATTGAAAATCTTATCGACAGTTTTCAGGCTGAAATTAACCTTCTGAGGAGGTAAAAATGAGAACGTTAACCGTTCGGGTGATGACAATAAATGAGGCCTTTCAGTTGGCAAAAATAGAGGCTGCGCGGGCAATGTCCGGAAGCATTGTCAGTGCGGAACTGATATTTCCTACCGTCGAACAGCTCGCAAAAACCATGCTGGCACCAAATCGTTGGCAAATAATTAAAACCATGGAAGGGGCTGAACCTGTCTCTATCCGTGAGTTGGCGCGACTAGTGAATCGTGATTTTCGTGGCGTTTATAACGATGTTCAGGCGTTGCTGAGTGGTGGGGTGATTAACAAAAGTGGAGAGAAAATTTCGCTGCCCTATGAGCGGATCCACATCGAATTTAATTCAGATGACGCAGTGGCTTAAATCACTCGCCGGATAAAAGTTGTGATTTCTTATCCGGCGATTGATCAATTTTATTAAGACGTAATCTGCTCAGTCACCGGCGTAACCGCCGCTTCTTTCTGTGATTTACTCGCCTGTTCTTCGCGATATTTCAGGTTATCCCAGATGCGGAAGAACGGGTAATACATCACCAGCGAAATCCCGAGGTTCACAATTTGCAGTATCGAACCTGAAATATGCCCGCCCGTTGCAAGGTATCCGCTGACCACAATTGGCGTGGTAAATGGCAGGGCGATCCCCGCAGGTTTTGCCACCAGTCCAGTGGTCATCGCGATGTAAGAAACAATCACCAATACCACGGGTGTCAGAATAAACGGCACCACCAGATACGGGTTCATGACGATGGGAATGCCGAACACCATCGGTTCGCTGATGTTAAACAGGCTGCCTGGGGCGGCGATTTTACCGAGCTGTTTCATCTGCGCACTGCGGCTGCGGATAATCATAAATATCACCAGGCCTAACAACGCGCCGGTGCCGCCAGGGGCAATCCACAAGTCGTAAAATTGCTGCGTGATAATGTGCGGAATCGGCAGGCCATTCTGAAACGCTTCGAGGTTTTCAGACATGTTGCTCAGCCAGACCGGGCGGATAAACACCAGCACGATGGTGTCGCCGTGCAGGCCCAGCATCCACAAAATCCCAATCAGCAATACCGAGATAATCATCCCTGGCAAGGAGCCGCCTACATGGCTCATCGGAATGCCGACCAGATCGGTAATCATTGTGTTGATGTCGCCAAACGGAGTGGCTTCAACCAACAGGCGCAGCGCCAGAACCACCGCTAAAACACAGAAGCCAGGAATCAGTGCCAGGAACGATTTTGCCACCGCAGGCGGCACGCCTTCTGGCATACGGATAACCAGGTTGCGGTTGTGAATGAAGCGATAAATTTCGGTGGAGAGCAGGGCGATAATAATCGCGACGAACAGCCCCTGACTGCCAATCTGGCCCATAGGCATCACGCCTTTCACCAGTTGTGCTGCGCCACCTGCTGCCGGAGTAAACATAATATGCTGTGGAATGGTCATCACAAAAGCGACCAAAGACACTGCGCCTGCGGTTAGCGGGTCGATAGTGCGGTATTTTTCTGCCAGGCGATACGCGATACCAAAGGCGGAGATGAGCGCCATGATGTCGTAAGTCGCTTTAACCGGGTAGAGCACCTTTTCCTGCCACGTTGGGCCGAACAAGTTGGTCATCATCTGCCCGTAACCGGGCACCGGAAGATAGGCAAAAATCAGGAAAAACGAGCCGATAAGCATAAACGGCATATTCAGAATGATACCGTCACGTACCGACAGAACGTGCTTTTGCCCGGCGATTTTAAGCGCGGTAGGCAGCACGTATTTTTCGATAATAGATTTACTCACAGACACAGACACCCCCTTTCCGGCGCAGGATTTACGCCGGGTATTGTTTTTATATTTGGTGAAAAGCCATTACTGATTGAACTGCGGTAACCACGCTTTGTTAATGCTTAATACTTCGTCGACTAACGTTTGAGCCAGATTCACATCTGCCACCAGCGGGTTTGCGACCAACGCCAGCAACGCTTTTTGCTTATCGCCGTGAACCGCCGCTTCGATGGTCAGGCGTTCAAAATCTTTCACTTGTTGCGTCAGGCCATTCATCAGCAGCGGTAATTTACCAAAGGCCAGAGGATGCGCGCCCAGGGCATCAATCAGGCAATTAGTTTCGATTACCGCATCGTCCGGCAAGCCCTGAATTGCGCCGTTATTGGCGGTGTTGACCACCATTTCAACGCCGAGATTGTTGTGCAGCGCGTTAATCAATTGCACCGCGACTTCGGAATAGAACGAACCGCCGCGCTGGCTGAGTTCTTCCGGTTTTTTGTCCAGATTAGGGTCGGCGTACAGTTTGAATAGCGACTCCTCCACTTTCATCACCTGCTCGGCGCGGGTGCCTTTGGTGTCGGCGTCGGCCAGTTCATCTTCGAGCATGGTGCGGGTTTGCCAGAAATAGCGGTGATATGGGCAGGGAATCGCACGCAGGGCGCGCAGCAAATCCGCAGGCCACGGAATCGCTTTAATATTGTTCATGGAAAGCTGCTCGCCATCGCACAGCATTTCGATTACTTCATCGGTGGCATCGCGCCCGTCAGCTAGCACTTTATGTACCCAAACCATATGATTCAGGCCCGCAAAACGGAGCGAAACTCTCTCGTGAGGCAGTTTCAGCATATCGGCAATCGTGTGATGCATGGTGACGGGCACATTACACAGGCCGATAATTTTGGCCTTGCTGTAGCGTGATACCGCTTCGGTCACAATACCAGCCGGATTGGTGAAGTTGATAATCCACGCATCGGGAGCCAGGCGTTCCACGCGTTTCGCAATATCCATCATCACCGGAATGGTGCGCAGCGCTTTGGCAAAACCGCCTACGCCGGTGGTTTCCTGGCCCAGCAGTTTATGGCTTAAACCGAGGCGCTCATCGGCAGCGCGAGCGGGAAGTTGCCCGACGCGCAATTGCGTTAAGACAAAACTGGAGCCTTTTATCGCCTCGTTAGCATCAAAATGCACCGAGACTTTTACCGCTTCCAGGCCATTGCGATCGAGCATACGGCGAGCGAGAGCGGCGATAATATCAACTTTCTGGCGACCGGCTTCGACATCCACCAGTGCCAGTTCCGCCATTGGCAGCGAAGCGTGGCGCTCAATCAAACCTTCAATCAATTCCGGGGTGTAACTGCTTCCCCCACCAACAACGGTAATTTTCATGCTGCTCTCCGCGGGCCTCAGGCCATCAGTTGAATGGCTTTATCCAGCACGCGATCGCCGCGCATGGTGCCGTAATCCATCATGTCTATCACCGCGACAGGCAAGCCCCGCGGGGTCGAAAGTTCGGTCAGGCGTTGTAATTCAAACTGCACTTGCGGGCCGAGCAGTACCACATCGGCGTGTTGAAGTTGGTTTTCAATTTCTGCTACCGGGAACGCTTCGATTTCGACATCCATTGAACGCTTTGCCGCTTCAGCACGCATTTTCTGCACCAGCATGCTGGTGGACATTCCCGCAGCGCAACACAACATGATTTTTTTCATTACAACAATCCTCTCGTTTGAAAACATATTTCACACATTAGCTGTTTTAATTAGCATGTGTGAAAATTATTTTCATGAGTGTGATCGCAGTTGGATAATTGATCAGGCAAGGTACAGCAGGCTGAAAATGTGATCTGTATAAGAATAATGGATCTAACGGGCGAGTTATGGGATGAAAACACCCTCATCTGGTTGGATAGATTGAAAAATAATTTCAATAATTTATGATGCCTTTAACGAGTCGTCACTGCCGACATTAGGACACCTTCTGTTATGGATATTGTTTACCAACTGGTGCATGGGTTATCGGGTCTACCTGCGCAAGAATCGCGTCTTGCGCGCTTTTTCCTCGACAATTTCGCGCAGATCCCGGATGCGACGATGGAAGAGCTGGCAGCCAAAGCCGGTGTTAGCCCGGCAACATTGCAGCACTTCGCCAGGAGCATTGGCTGTGACGATATCAATGATTTTATCGGCCAGGTGCGCCACCAACAGCAGGAGAGCAGCCTGCAAACGCCAGCCGCGCCGATACTGGGTGATGCGGCGTGGATGGATCCTCGCGCTCTGCAAGCACTGGCTAAAAATGCCGGAGTGGGTAGCGAAATACTCGAGCGCTTTTCGCACTCTATCGGGCGCGAAAGTAGCAGCGATATTCTCGGCCAGATCCGCAGCCGCCTGAATGACTTCAGCCAGCAGGAATCGCGCGTCGCGCAGACCATTCTTGAAGATGTCTCGTTTGCGGCTTCTGCAACCATCGACCAGCTCGCGACGGCGGCAGGCGTCAGCCCAGCGACGATCACCCGTTTTGCCCGAGCCGCTGGCTGCGACGATATTCGTGATTTGCGCATGAAACTGGCGCAGGCCACCACGCCGGTTTCTGCGGGCGATATGCCAGCTCCGTGGCGCGACAAACTGGGCAATGTGCAACATGCGTTAAATTCCCAGTTGTGCGATCTGCTGCCCTCCGCGATGAACCAGGCGATTGCACGGTTAAAGCAGGCGAAGGCGGTGCATATTTTTAGCGCCAGCGCGGCCGATACGCCCTTTGCCAGCCTGCTGCAATATCGCCTGCTGACTCAGGGTTATCCGGCCAATATTTGCCAGGATGGAGCGATGATGGGTATCACTGCTTCAATGTTAGGGAAAGGGCAGGTGTTGGTGATTTTCGCCGGGAGTGCGCCAGAAAATTCGCTGATTGCGGCGTCGCATCAGGCGCGTCGGCTGGGGGCTGAGTTAGTGATTATCGGCCAGGAAGTGGGTGCGTTTATCCATCGCGAAGATATTCATCTGCCGCTTAAAGACACGCGCTACGGGGCGTTGTTAGTGATTGATTTGCTGTGCGAAGGGATTGATAGCTGAGTTGTTGGCAATATTGTCGGATGTCGCAAGCTAATCCGACCTACAATCCCATTGATTTTGTAGGTCGGATAAGCTTGCGCCATCCGACAGGGGTTCTGACGGGTTAAAACGCGGTTTCTAAGGTTTCCAGAACCTGGTATTCATCGTCCACCAGATACAGCGCTTTCCATTTGTCGAATGTCAGGCACGGATGCGAAGTGCTGAACACCAGAATATCTCCTACCTGCACGTCAGCGCCCGGTTTGAGTTTAAGCATCGCGTGCTGGTCCATAATGCCCGTGGTTTCGATAGTTTCAGCGGCGTTTGCCAGGGCTTTCCCCGCACGATAATGCGCAACAGGTTGCGGTAATCCGGCATCAAAGGCGCTGTCGCGTTTGCCGAAGTTCACAATCGCCCGGTCGCTTTCTGGCACCGATTGCACCATCGCAACCAGCTCCAGCGCGGAAGCCAAATCCCCACCTAAATCGCAGGCTGTTTTGTCGCGTGCCATTAATTCCTCCTGCGCTTCCTGATAAATCCCCGCATCATGAGTGATGTAACAGCCAGGGCGAATCACCACGCGGCAGTTTGCCGGTTTTTGCGCTTCCAGCCAGACGTTACACACCACGTCATACCAGACGGAACCCGCGCCGGTGAGGATAAATTCCCCGTCGACGTAACGCTCCAGTTTGCAGGCGAGTGCTGCGGCATCACGCAGTAATGCTTCGACTTTCGGCTGCGGGTTTTCGCCATGCAGCACGCCTTCATAAAGCTCCAGCCCGCGTAAACGCAGCGCTGGAAGGCGAGAGATTTCTTCGGCTAACGCCAGCGCTTGCTCGGCGGTGCGGCAACCGCAACGGCCACCCGGCACGCCCAGTTCAATCAAAATATCGAGCTGTTGGTTTTGTGCGGCAAAGAACGCGGAAAGGGTTTTTGCGTTGGCAACGCTGTCGACACAACACAGGTAATCAACGTCTGGGTATTGTGCTTTTAGCTGCGAAACCAACTGCATATTCGCTTTGCCAACCAACTGGTTAACCATCAACACGCGCTTGATGCCGCTGACCATCGCGATGCTGGCTTGCCAGGCGCTACCGACGCCAATCGCCCAGGCTCCCGCTTGCTGTTGCTGCTGGAAAATCCACGGCGTCATGGTAGTTTTGCCGTGCGGTGCCAGCGAGACACCGCGCGTATCAGCGTAACGCTGCATCCACTGGATATTGTTCTCAAGCGCAGCTTTTTTGATAACCGCAGCAGGCAGGCATACGTCTTCATTAAGGATGTTCGCCGGGGTGAATAGCGAGGCAGATTTATGTGGGACGATGTTACTTTTCTGGTATTTCATAACATTATTCCTTTGGGGTTGGCTTTTCTTTCAGACTGGGTATCAGTTTTAATCTATTGATAATTATGAAAAATTACTTTGTGTGATCTTTGCGTTGAATAAAAGTATCATAATTTCATATGTATTTTGTGTAGTCTTCCACTGTTTTTTGCGCTTGTAAATGGTTAACTTTAGCCCAGAACACAACGGGGGTCAGGAAGCCATGAAGTTCGACTATTTGTTTAAAAATGTCACCGTCATTGATGGAAGCGGGGGCGCGCAGTATCGCGCTGATGTGGCGGTGCAAGGCGAAAGGATTGCGCAAATCGCACCGTCGATTAGCGAATCTGCACATCATGAAATCGACGGTACAGGCCGC
This sequence comes from Buttiauxella izardii, assembly GCF_003601925.1. Classification (GTDB taxonomy): domain Bacteria; phylum Pseudomonadota; class Gammaproteobacteria; order Enterobacterales; family Enterobacteriaceae; genus Buttiauxella; species Buttiauxella izardii. The sequence goes on along the minus strand of NZ_QZWH01000014.1, from coordinate 37,923 downwards.
GTGCTGGCTCCTGGTTTTATCGACGTGCACACCCACGATGACATTAACGTGATTCGGATGCCGGAATACTTGCCGAAAATTAGCCAGGGCATTACCACGGTGATTGTTGGCAATTGTGGGATCAGTGCCGCAACAGCGACCATGAAAGGCGCGGTGCCAGACCCGATGAATTTGCTTGGTGAGGCAGAACAGTTTGTTTATCCAACGGTTGCGGCTTACGCCGAAGCGGTGGAGCAGGCGAAACCCGCCGTGAATGTCGGCACGCTGATTGGTCATACCGCGCTGCGCAATAATCATATGGACGATTTATTCCGCGCCGCCACACCCGACGAAATTAGCGCGATGCGCGAGCAGCTCCGCCTGGCGCTGGAACAAGGCGGGCTGGGTTTGAGTACCGGCCTGGCTTACGCCACGGCATTCCATTCCACCACTGAAGAAGTGATGGCGCTGGCGGAAGAGTTAGCCGCCGGAAAAGGGATTTACACCACACATTTGCGCTCTGAATTTGAACCGATTCTGGACGCGCTTGACGAAGCATTCAGCATTGGCCGCCACGGCAAAGTTCCGGTGGTGGTTTCGCACCATAAATGTGCCGGGGCGAAGAACTGGGGTCGCACAGTCGAGACGTTGAAATTATTCGATAAAGTGCGCCAGCAGCAGGATGTTTCCTGCGATTGCTACCCGTATTCCGCCAGCTCTTCGACGCTGGATTTGAAACAGATTACCGAAGATTTCGACATCATTATTACGTGGTCGGAACCGCATCCTGAAGTCGCCGGGCAATCGCTCAAGCAAATCGCGGAAAGCTGGGCGATGACGCTGGTTGAGGCCGGAAAATTGCTGATGCCCGCCGGGGCGATTTACTACAACATGGACGAGCAGGATGTGCGCCGCGTGTTAAGTTACCCGGTGACGATGGTCGGTTCAGACGGTTTGCCGAACGACCCGATGCCGCATCCGCGCTTGTGGGGCGCATTCCCGCGCGTGTTGGGGCATTACAGCCGCGACGAGAAATTATTCCCGCTGACGGTAGCGGTGCATAAGATGACGGGGATGTCGGCGGCGCGTTTCCAGCTTGCTGAGCGCGGGCTGGTGAAGTGTGGCTACTTTGCAGATTTAGTGATGTTTGACCCTGAAACCGTGCGTGATGTGGCAAGTTTTAGCCACCCGCAGCAGCCCGCAGCCGGTATTGAAGCCGTGATGGTTAACGGTGTGATGAGCTACGGTCGGGATAAACAAGTGATTGGTCGTGCCGGGCGGTTTTTGCGCCGGTAAAAACAACCTTCACCCTGGCCCTCTCCCTGAGGGCGAGGTGAATTATTAAGGAGAATTTATGAGCATTAAACGTTATGGAGTGGGTGGCAGCACCGGAACGGGCGGGCAGAAGTTGCCTTTCGCCAAAGCGGTGGAAGCGGGCGGTTGGTTGTATGTTTCCGGCCAGACGCCGATGAAAGACGGCGAAGTGGTGGAAGGCGGCATTATCGAGCAGTCGCGCCTGGCGATTCAGAACTGTGTCGACATCATGCAGGATGCGGGTTACACGCTGGCTGATGTGGTTCACGTAAAAGTTTTCCTGACGGATGCGCGTTATTTCCAGTCGTTTAACAAAGTGTTCGCTGAATTCTTTTCCGAACATCCGCCAGCGCGCGTTTGTTGCGTGGCGGATTTGGTTGTTGATTGCAAAGTGGAAGTCGATTTGACCTGCTATCGGGCCGATCGCTAAGGCCACCCTCACCCCGGCCCTCTCCCCCTGGAGAGGGCGAAAAGAACGGTCCCGTCTCATGGATAGGTAGAAAAGATCGGTCCCCTCTCCTGGGGGAGAGGGTTAGGGTGAGGGCGAAAACTCCTCATCAAAAATTAAATTAAATATATTCAGGCACCTCTCATATAACGTGCCAACGGGTTTCCTGTATCTTTTTTCAGGCGGCTAATTTCATCTTTATTATTAACCTGGGAGTGAGCCATGAATAATATGTCTTTTCTGATTTGGTTTGCGATATATGCCTGCGCGATGATTGTTCTCGGCTGGTATGTCTCCCGCCACCAAAAAAATGGCGATGACTTTTTATTAGGTGGCCGTTCAATGCCATTAATTTTAACGCTGGGTTCAACCGTCGGCACCATGGTGGGCACCGGTTCAAGCGTGGGTGCGGTGGGTTTTGGCTACACCAACGGTTGGGCGGGTATGCTATATGGCCTTGGTGGTGCAGTGGGTATTTTGCTGGTGGCCTGGTTATTTGCGCCAGTGCGTAAAATGCGCTTTATGACCATGAGCGAAGAAATATCTTATTATACCGGTGGCAGTAAAATTATTAAGAACGTGGTGGCAATATTAATATTCATCGCTTCTATTGGCTGGCTCGGCGCGCATATTCTGGGTGGCGGTTTATATCTTGCCTGGGCCAGTGGAATCGATATTAATACGGCGAAAATTATTATTGCTGCGGCCTTTATTGTTTATGTCGGCATCGGGGGATATTCCGCCGTGGTATGGATTGATACCGTACAGTCATTGATTCTGTTTGGCGGGTTTATCCTGATGGCGGTATTGGCGGTTCACCATGTCGGGGGCTGGAGCCATATTCAGGAGGCTGTAGACCCAGCGGCGCAAAGTCTGTTTGCTGTGGATAAATTAGGCGTATTACCTGCGTTCTCGCTGGCTATGGTGATTGGTGTCGGCGTGCTGGCAACGCCTTCTTATCGCCAGCGGATTTACTCCGCTAAATCGGTTGGCACGGTGCGTAAATCGTTTGTCATTACTGGCCTGTTATATCTTGGATTCTCTTTCCTGCCCGCGATCATTGGCATGGCGGCGTACACCATGAACCCGGCGCTTGAGAACAGCGGTTTTGCTTTCTTGTTTGCGACACAAGTGCTGCCGCCCATGCTGGCGATGCTGGTATTGATTGCCGGGATGTCGGCGAACATGTCCTCGGGAAGCTCGGATGCGATTGCTGCGGTGTCTATCGTGCTGCGCGATTTATACACCTTAATTACCGGCCATATGCCTGCGCCTGAAAAAGCGATTCGTATGTCGCGTATTTTCCTGGTGCTGGTGATTGGTCTGGCGCTGCTGTTCGCACTGACCTCGAACGACATCATTAGCTACATCACCAAAATGATCTCCATGATCATGTCCGGCATGTTTATCTGCTCGATTCTGGGCCGTTTCTGGACGCGCTTTAACTGGCAAGGTGCGCTGGCAGCGCTTCTCGGCGGCGCGGGAACCTCGATGGTGCTGCTGACAAATGACAGCTGGATGGCCTTCTGGGGCAATCCATGTGTGCCGTCAGTGTTGACCAGCCTGGTGCTTTCGGTGGTGGTGACGCTGCTGACTCCCGCCAGCAAAATGAGCCGCGAAGAAGCACTGGAGATGATCACGCGTGAACGCGAAAACCAACCGGAAGCCGTACCGGTTCCGTTGGGCAAACGTGCAACGGGGAACGCACGATGAATGCCAGTTATATCGCTATTGATTGGGGCTCCACGCATTTGCGCGCCTGGTTGTATCGCGATGGGCAATGCGTGGACAGCCTGCAACAGCCACTGGGTGTGAGCCGGTTAACCGAGCAAACGCCGCGCCAGGTATTTGAGCAGTTCATCCAACTGTGGCGCAGTGCGCAGGATATTCCTGTGATTATGGCGGGAATGATAGGCAGCGATGCGGGGTGGCAGACCGTGCCATACCTGCCTTGCCCGGTCACGCTACATGAGATTGGTGCTCAACTCTTTGAAGTCGCGCCGCAGGTGTGGATTGTGCCGGGGCTGAAAATGGCACGCAACGTGATGCGTGGCGAGGAGACACAGCTTATTGGAGCCATGCAACTCGCTCCCGCTGATTGTTACGTGATGCCCGGCACGCACAGCAAATGGGTGCAGATTCACGAAGGTTCAGTGAGCGGTTTTACCACGGCGATGACCGGGGAATTACATCATCTGCTGATGAATCATTCGCTTATCGGCAAAGGCCTGCCAGAGCAGCATGATGATGAGGCAGCGTTTAATACCGGCCTGCAGTGCGGGCTGGATTCGCCATCGCTGGTGAGTCGTTTATTCGAAGCCCGTGCGTCGCGCGTTCTGGGCGATTTGCCGCCAGAGTGCGTGAGCGAATGGCTTTCGGGTTTGCTGATTGGCGCGGAAGTCGCCGCGATGAGCCATGAACTCGCCGTTAAACATGTCACGTTGGTCGGCAATGAATCGCTGTGTCGCCGTTATCGCCGGGCGCTGGCAAAAGTGAATATCGGCAGCCAGGAAATTGCAGGCGATGCCGCCTTCCAGCAAGGAATAAGGAGCATTATCGATGCAAGACGCTAAACCGTTAATTGCCATTCTACGGGGCATTCACCCGCATGAAGCCAGCGCCCACGTTGGCGCGCTGGTTGAAGAAGGGTTCCGCTATATCGAAATCCCGCTTAACTCACCCGACTGGCAACAGAGCATTCCGCAAATGGTCAGCTTTTATGGCGAACAAGCCTGTATCGGCGCGGGAACGGTGCTGAATGAAGAGCAGGTCGATTTCCTGGCGCAAGCGGGAGCCAAACTGGTGGTTACGCCGAATACCAACCCGACGGTGATACGCCGGGCAGTCGATGCCGGAATGCTGGTATGCGCAGGTTGCGCCACGGCAAGTGAAGCGTTTAGCGCGCTGGATGCGGGCGCTCAGTGCCTGAAAATATTCCCGTCATCGGCATTTGGCCCCGCTTATATTGCGGCGCTAAAAGCCGTGTTGCCGCCAACCGTGCCAGTGCTGGCGGTTGGCGGCGTGACGCCAGAAAATATTGGGGAATATTTACAGGCCGGCTGCGCGGGAGCAGGGCTGGGCGGGGATTTGTACCGCGCCGGGCAGAGTGTTGAAACTACGCGTGTTCAGGCGAAACGATTTATGGCGGCGTTTATACTGTAACTTAATCCCCTAAAGGCTGCCTGTCAGCGCCACCCCGGTGGCTATCAAGTGCCAGCTTGATACGACGCAGGCGGTCTTTTGCCTGGCTTTTATTCGCCATCGCCAACTCCGTTGCCAGTACATCAATCATTGCCAACATGGCGTAGCGTGAAGTGCTCGGCTTAAAGATGTAGTCATTTTCCCGCACAATCAGCGGCAGCACGATGTCGGCGATTTGTGCGAGCGGCGTTTCATCAGGCGTGATGGCGATAACTTTCGCGCCGTATTGATGGGCAATGGCCGCACTTTCGATGATCTCCGGGGTAAACCCGCCTAACGACAGCGCCAGCAGCACATCGCCGGGTGCGACTGACGAACACATCATTCTGACCAACAACCCATCGCTCTGACTGACTACCGGCAGGCCGAGGCGGAACAGGCGATACTGGACTTCCTGGGCGCAAATCGTTGACCCGCCGCCCATACCGATGGCGAGGATTTGCCGGGAGTTGCTCAACCATTCCACCGCTTTTTTTAACGATTCAGGATTGAGTGCGCGGCGATTAATATCCAGCACATTGATGATAGTTTCGTAAATTCCCTGCACGCCTTCGAGGTCTGGCACATCAAGAATAAAGCGTTGCCCAACCGCTAATGACTGGGCAAGTTTCACCTTCAGCTCGCGCACATCTTTACAGCCAATCGCGCGTGCAAAGCGGGTGATTGATGCCTGGCTGGTATCGGTAAGCCGCGCCATTTCTGCAATCGGCAGCGTCGCGGCGGATTGAACATCATCGAGAATAAACTGCGCGATACGTTTTTCTGTGGCGGTCAGCTCCACAAAACGGTCAGTGATACAGGAAATAATGTCGATGGAAACAGCCATAGCGCGTCCCTGAAAATGATAAAAAATAGCTGGTACTTTGTACCATAAAAACCGGGATTTGTGATTATCTGAATTATTTTTTGAGCGAATGATTTGTCATTTTTTATTTTTCATAATGATGTCGGGTGAGAATAGAGGTAGAGAGTTCATTTTCGGAAAAAGGAGGGTAGCCTGATTTACGAAGGCTTTGCGGACTATTTTACAGGCTTGGTTACATTCGCTTACATGATTGATATTGTCCTGTCAGAGCCTTGAAATACTATCCGCTGCAAATAAAACTTCAAAAATCGAACCAGGAAATAACCCATGTTTTTCTTTATTCCGGAAAATATTATTTTCCTTGTGAGTTTCTTCCTGGTTGTGGCTATTGGTTTGATTGAACTATTAGCGGTGATTTTTGGTATGAGCTTATCCATTCATGCAGATGATTTTTTATCTTCGCATATTGATGCTGGTGATTCTCTTTTTGCACAAGGTCTTGATTGGTTAAATAGAGGGAAGGTTCCTTTTCTTATTCTGCTGGTTTTATTTTTGTCGTGCTTTTCACTCTCGGGATTTGTTATTCAGTGGCTTGTTGTGAGCGTAGTGAAATCCCCTTTTCCTTCGGCAGTCATTGCGGTTCCAGCATTGATTTTCACAGTATTCCTGGTTAAGCGTTGCAGCCTTTTTATTGCGAAGGTCATACCGCAGCATGAAAGTAGCGCTGTTTCCGAAGGAGAATTTATAGGCTGCATGGCCATTATTACCGGCGGTGAAGGTCGGGTTAATTCGCCTGCGCAATGCAGATTAGTGGATAAGTATAACCAAACGCATTACTTACTCGTTCAGCCAGAAAGTGCTGATGAAGTTTTTAATCCAGGAGATAAAGTCCTGATTACAACACGTGTTTCTTCAAGCGTATTTATCGCGGTGCATAATCCGTGGCCCGCGCATCTATAGCGAAATATTACTTAGCGTAATTTATTACAAGGACTGAATAGTGAACGTTTTTAATGAAATGGATGGTTTGTATTTTTGGGGCGTAATAGCAGGGGCGACCTTAATTGTTTTGTTCATTATCGGACTTATATTCTCAAGGCTTTATCAAAAGGCCTCTGCGGAACAGTCTTTTGTTCGAACGGGGCTTGGGGGATTAAAAGTCGTATTAAGTGGCGGTTCGTTGGTGCTCCCGGTATTTCATGAAATTATCCTTATCAACATGAATACCTTAAAGCTGGAAGTCAGCCGTTCTTCAAAAGACAGTTTGATTACTAAAGACCGCATGCGCGTTGATGTCGTGGTGGCTTTTTTTGTGCGCGTAAAACCCACGGTTGAAGGGATTTCTACTGCGGCGCAGACCCTGGGGCAACGCACGTTATCCCCGGAAGATTTGCGCATTCTGGTGGAAGATAAGTTTGTCGATGCGCTGCGCTCAACGGCTTCCCAGATGACGATGCAAGATTTGCAGGATACCCGCGAGAAGTTTGTGCAGGGTGTGCAAAATACGGTAGCCGAAGATCTGACCAAGAACGGACTCGAGCTGGAAAGTGTTTCATTAACTAACTTTAACCAGACATCAAAAGAGTATTTCGATCCTAATAATGCGTTTGATGCCGAAGGTTTAACCAAGCTGACGCAGGAAACAGAGCGCCGTCGTCGCGAACGTAATGAAGTTGAGCAAGATGTTGAAGTGGCCGTTCGTGAAAAAAACCGTGATGCTCTTTCACGTAAGCTGGAAATCGAACAGCAAGAATCTTTCATGTCTTTAGAACAAGAGCAGCAAATCAAGACGCGCACCGCCGAGCAAAATTCCAAAATTGCGACTTTTGAAGCCGAGCGCCGTCGTGAAGCTGAAGAAAGTCGAATTATGGCTGAACGCCAGATTCAGGAAGCCGAGATAGAAAGTAAGCTGGTACTGAAAACTTGCGAAGTGGAAGCCAGCCGCGAGATTCAGGTTAAAGAAATCGAGCAAACCCGCGTAACGGAAATTGCTCAGCAGGATAAAGCGATTGCGATTGCGGCAAAATCTGAGCAGCAATCACAGGCGCAGGCTCAGGCCAACATCGCTTTGTCAGAAGCGGTTAAAGCTGAGCAAAATGTGGTGACCACGCGTGAAACAGCTGAAGCGGATCGTGCAAAGCAAGTCGCGTTGATTGTGGCAAGCCAGGAAGCGGAGACTAAAGCGGTCCAGTTGACGTTGAACGCGCAGGCGGAAAAGGATGCCGCAGAACTTCAGGCTGCCGCCATTATTGAATTAGCCGAGGCAACTCGCAAAAAAGGCCTTGCCGAAGCGGAAGCTCAACGCGCGTTTAACGACGCGGTCAATATGCTCTCAAGCGATCAAACCAGCCTTAAGTTCAAACTCGCACTGCTTCAGGCCTTGCCTGCCATTATTGAAAAATCAGTAGAGCCAATGAAGGCCATTGAAGGGATTAAAATTGTTCAGGTGGATGGCTTGAACCGTGGTGGCGCGGGTAATTCCACTGGCGCAGGAAGTGCAGCTGCGGGTGGCAATCTTGCCGAACAGGCTTTATCGGCAGCGCTTTCCTACCGCACTCATGCCCCGATTCTTGATTCATTATTGCAGGAAGTGGGGCTTTCCGGCGGCTCGTTAAATGCATTGACCGCAGCATTGCCGGAACACATGGCAAACGGCATTGAAACGGTAAAGCCGGAAAATACGACGTTCATTGCTAAAGAAACCTCTCAATCCACCATTGAATCCGCAGTTTAATCTGCTGCTATCCCGGATGCGGTTTGACCGTATTCCGGGATTTATCCTTTCTGGACCGTCGTGAATTCCAGTGACAAACCCAATAACGTCATATTTTGAACCGAAGGTTCGCCGGTTGCCGCAATCAATGTTCCCTGAAATTTCAGCTTCTTAAATGGCCCGTTAATAATCAGCCGTGCGCGCAGGCTTGGCAGAGTCAAAGAGCTGATGGGATAAACCGTGCGTCCCTTGATAGCGATAGGGATTTTTCTCAGCTCAATGCACTGACGCACACCAACAGTTGAGTAGAGCACCGCGACCGGCGTAACGGAGGCCAGAGGCTTTTCAGAGACGCTGATAAAATCCAGCAGCAACTCAGGTTGCAGGAAATGCAGGCCACCATGGGGGACGGTCACGCCTGGGATCTCAGGCATCGGGAATGTTTGAGGAAGGTGGAGTGAATCAGTCATTTTTCATCATCCATTAAAAGGGAAACTCAGCGAAATTGCCCACGTCATGCCCTGGTACATCTGATAAAGGTAGTTCAGTTTAGTGATATGCTCGGCGGGGTTCTGGGTTGTTGTTCACGAAGAATTTATGTTCCTCATCTCAATACAGTGAATATATGGCGACAATGAAAGAGGTGGCGCTGTTGGCGGGTGTTTCAACGGCGACAGTATCCCGAGTGATTAATCAAACTTCATACGTGGAACCTGTTACGCAGGAGCGTGTGGAAAAAGCGATGCGCGAATTAAACTATCGGCGCAATGCCGCTGCACTGGCGCTCGCCAAACGCAGCGGCAACATGCTGGGTTTGTTAACGGGTAATCTTGCCGATCCGTTCTTTGCACGACTTGCCCGGGGTGTTGAAGAGGTTGCCCGTCATCAGGGGTATCGCTTGATGGTTTGCAGTGGTGGGCATCAGGCTGAACTGGAAAAGTCAGGTTTAGACTTTTTGATTAACCAGGGCTGCGAAGCCATTGTTGTACATGCGACTCGTCTGCCAGATCAGGATTTAATTCGCTACAGCGCTCACACCCCCGCCATGATTGTCGTTAACCGCTACATTCCTTCCATTGCACCGCGCTGTGTCTGGCTCGATAACCAAAGTGCCGCTCACAAGGCGACACGGCATCTGTTGGAAAATGGTCATCGTTGCATTGCATGTATTACCTCGGATCTCCCTATTGATGACCGTCGGCAGCGGCTGGAGGGATATCGTGCAGCGCTGGCTGAATATGGCATTACACCAGACAAACGTTGGATTATTAGCGTGCCGTTTAACGAAGAGGGCGGGGAAACGGCCGCGCAAAAATTGCTGGATAGCGGCATACCGTTTACGGCGGCATTTACCTTTAATGATGTGATGGCGGCTGGCATGATGCGTGCCCTTCATCAGCGTGGTATTCAGCTTCCAAAGCAATTGTCGCTGGTGGGGTTTGATGATGTTGTGTTGGCACGTTATCTGTTCCCGGCGTTAACCACCATGCACTATCCGGTTGAGCGCATGGCCCGGCGTGCGGCGCTGCTCGCCATCCAGTTGTATCAGCAAGAAACACCTCCACCGCGCTCTTTACGCTTTGATGCTGAGCTTATTGAACGAGATTCGGTGATACAAAATCAGCCGTGAAACTGGATCGTCAATGGCTTTTATGTGACATACGTCATAATTATAAATCCCATGTATGCGGTTACATGACAGCATCCCGCCCATCACATTTGCATTTCGCTGTTCCTTTTACTCTTAGCCAACCAACAATACCTGGAACACATTTATGAAAGCGAATGAACAACACAGTGAGAAAAAAACGCTCTCTTTTGGACTGGCTTTACTTCCTATCGTCATGATGCTGCTGTTGCTTATCGTCGGTTATGGACTGATGGGCTTGCGCATTGAACCACTGCTTCTCTGTTCTGCGGCCATTGCCGCAGGTCTGGCTTACTGGCAGGGATATAGCTGGGACGATGTGATTAACTCCATCGTGGCAAAACTGGCGAAAGCGATGCCGGTCATTATGATTTTGATTTGCGTCGGGGGGCTTATCAGTACCTGGATGTTCAGCGGCACCATTCCTTATATGGTCTATTGGGGGCTTAAGCTCATTAGCCCGCAATACATTTTGATTGCAGCATTTTTCCTGACCAGCGTGGTTTCGGTGTGTACCGGGACGTCATGGGGATCGGCGGGAACCGTGGGCGTGGCGCTGATGGGCGTGGCATCCGGGCTTGATGTTCCGTTGGCTGCGGCTGCCGGGGCCGTTGTTTCCGGTGCTTATTTCGGCGATAAAATTTCGCCGCTTTCAGATTCCACCAACTTTGCGGCAATTGTTGCGGATACCACGCTGTTCGAGCATATCCAGCATTTGATGTACACCACCATTCCGAGCTTCATTCTTGCCGCGATTGTTTACCTTGTGGCGGGCCACAGCAGCATGATGGGTGAGGTTGCTACTCCGCAGCGTGTGACCGACATTATTGGTGCGTTAGATAGCTTGTATCATTTCCATATCGTTTTGATTTTGCCGCCGATTATTGTGCTTTGGGGTGCCATCAGCAAAAAGCCGGTAATTCCATTGATGCTGATTGCCTGCGTACTGGCGATCGTTCTGGGGATCTGGCTGCAAGGTTTAAGCCTCAAGCAGGGGCTGGATGCGTTCATGGACGGCTTTAACATCAGCATGTTCCCACAAGGGACGGAGGGGATGATCGCGGATGTTCCGCGCCTGCTTAATCGCGGTGGCTTATTCTCGATGATGAGCACTATTTTGCTGGTTTTCTGTGCCTTCTCTTTTGCCGGAGCATTAACACTGACCGGGGCACTCACCATCATTATCAATCGCTTACTGACGGTCATTCATAGCGTGGGCCAGCTGATCGCCGCCACTATCGGCACGACGATTCTGGTAACGGCAGCCACAAGCGACGGCAAACTGGCATTACTGGTTCCGGCGGAGCTGTATCAGGATGCTTATCGCCGCATGGGATTAGATACCAAAAACTTGTCCCGTACTATTGAGGATGCTGGCACCGTTATCGAACCGCTGATTCCATGGACAGCCGCTGGTGTGTATATGGCGACCACACTTGGCGTGAGCACGCTGGATTTATTGCCGTGGGCCGTTCAATGCTATGCCGCTATTTTCTTTGCTTTGATTTATGGCTTTACCGGTTTTGGGATTGCAAAGGCACCGGTTCAAGTTAATGCATCAGTAAAAAATTCAGAGCAGGGAGTCGCACGATGAAAACAAACTTTGACCAGGTGATTAATCGACACGCGTCAGGCTCGGTAAAATGGGATTTTATCGACCGCTATCAGAACATGGACACTGAAAACTTACTCCCGATGTGGGTTTCTGATTACGATTTTGCATGCCCCCCTAATGTGCTGGAAGCACTCCACAAACGTGTTGACCACGGTGTGTTTGGTTACAGCGAACGGGACGAAAAATACTACTCGGCGCTGACCGGCTGGTTTGAGCGCCGCCACCAACTTACGATTAAACCTGAATGGATTTGCAGTATTGAAGGCGTGGTGCCTGGGCTTTCTCTATTGGTGCAGATGCTGAGTCAGGCGGGGGATAACGTCGTTGTTCAGGGGCCGTATTACGGATCGTTTGCCAAAATAATCCAGCTTAATCAGCGAAAGCTACTCGAAAACCCGCTGCAAGAAGATGCGGCTGCGGGATATGTGATGGATCTCGCGCAGCTTGAAATGCTTTTTAGTGAATATCGCCCGCCACTGTTTATTTTGTGCAATCCCCACAATCCTACTGGGCGTTGCTGGAGTAAAGAAGAGTTAACGCGGCTTTTGGCGCTATGTGATAAGTACGATGTTACGGTGCTTTCAGACGAAATTTGGGCGGATTTACTGTTACCAGGCTCGACGTTTACATCGGTGCTGCATCTTGATTCTCACTGGCACTCAAGAGTGATTGCAGCCACATCTGCCAGTAAAACCTTTGGCCTTTCATCGCTGCGGATTTCAAATTTCCTGATTCCCAATTCAGGTTTAAAGGCGCGATTTATTGATCGCTTAAATGCCCATGGCCTTGATGTATTTAATGCGCTTTCAATGGCAGCGGCGACCGAAGCGTATAACGGTTCAGAGCAATGGCTAGATGAGCTTCTCGATTATCTTGCCGCTAACCGTGACTGGTTTGTTTCAAGGGTAGAACGTGATTTGCCATGGTTGCGAGTGGTTCCTGCGCAAGGCACATATTTGGTATGGATTGATTGCCGTGCACTGGGTTTAAGCGATGAGCAGTTAAAACATGTGATGACGGACATCGCCGGCATTGCGCCTTCAATGGGCAGCGGATTTGGCCCTTATGGCTCTGGTTTTATCCGTATCAATCTGGGGTGCCCGCGTAGCTATCTTGAACAAGCAATTAACGGGTTGTTGAGGATTGGTGCGCAGTAATTGTTGCCGTGAATTTCAGACATAAAAAAAGACGCCTTCGGGCGTCTTTTCTCTTCGAATCGAAATGGTACGCCCTACAGGGCTCGAACCTGTGAAGTCGTCAACTAAAATGGCCACCGCTTTAGAGTTTTTCCAGTATCGATTTTTCGTTTCGTTTGGTGGTAATCCGTCATTATATTCATGTGGCCTGAGCGCACTGCAATATGCCAGCAGTTACCACGACGGCTCATATTCTGTGCCAGTTTATCGACCCTGCAGAAGCAGAACCGCTGCCAGTGTAAGCACACCCGTTTTAGTTCCACGCACTTTTTGAGATTTCCGTATTCTCAGCCATCAACCAACCTGCTGCGTCGGTTATCCGCGATTCACTGAGTTAATCATGATTCACCGCAAAAACTATAATTCCTCTGTATGCAGGCCTCACGCCAGAGACTGGCTTCAACCATCTGATTTATTTGATTATACCTGGCATGTGCAACTCACTTTTTTATTATTGAAAATTGTTGTAAACCTCACAGTATAAATAAAACTCATATCTCTAAAATTTTTTCAGCCCACGAGCCTGACAGTGTTGCTTTACCTTAAAAAGACCCTACACGACAAACCGCCCAGTCCCTTCAAGTGGTGGTAATCGCAACACGATCATAAAAACAGGCGAACAACGTTATGAGTATTTCAAATAATGTAGACGTTAAAGCATGGATAGATTCACGGCCCATTACTGGCTATCAATGGCTGGTTGTGGCGGCAGGGTTGCTGATCATCATGTTTGACGGCTATGACACCGCAATCATGGGCTTTATTGTGCCGGAACTGTTGGCGAAGTGGGGTTTGAGCCGTGCTGAGATAGGCCCTGTCCTCGGTTGTGCCATGTTTGGCGTGGCGCTTGGAGCGCTGATCACGGGGCCTCTGGCTGATCGCTATGGGCGCAAACGTTTGTTGCTGCTTTCCGTTGCTGTTTTTGCACTTTTTAGCCTGCTGTCGGCATTTTCCTCCTCCCCACAAGAACTGGCGTTGATGCGTTTTATCACAGGTCTTGGGCTTGGTGCGGCTATGCCAAATTGTGTCACGCTGATCGCTGAATATATTCCTGCTCGTCGTCAGGGGGTGATGATCACCTTAATGTACAGCGGATTCAGTATCGGCTCTGGCATTGCAGGTTTCATTGCGGCCTGGATGATACCGGCATGGGGCTGGGAATCTGTGCTGATCTTTGGCGGCATTGTCCCGCTGGTGCTTTTACCATTGCTGCTGTGGTTCTTGCCGGAATCCCCTATGTTTATGGTGGCTCGTCATTTCCCATCAGAAAAAATCGCGGCCACTTTGCAGCGCATGGGCGGGGCGTTCACCGCAGAAACGCAGTTTTTCCTGATTAACCCCGTCGTAGAAAAATCATCACGCGTAAAACAACTGTTCACGCCGAGCTATGCGTGGGGCACGGTTGTGTTGTGGCTGACCTATTTCATGGGGCTGTTTGTGATTTACATGCTCAATGGCTGGTTGCCAACGGTGCTGCGTGACGGCGGAATTAACCTGCAACATGCCGCGATAATTACGGGTGTCTTCCAGCTTGGTGGTATTGGCGGCGGCATCATTGTGGGCTCGCTGATGGATCGCATGTCGCGTAAGAAAGTGATAGGCGCATTTTATCTGCTCGGTAGTCTCAGTTTATTAACGCTGGGTATGTTCAATTTTTCCCCGTTGATGCTCGGCTTGTTCGTGTTTATCAGTGGCGTATGTATTAACGGTGCGCAGACTGGCATGCAGGCCTTTGCGCCAGCGTTCTACCCAACGGGTATTCGCGCTACGGGTGTTAGTTGGATGCATGGAATAGGTCGTACCGGGGCAATTCTCAGCACCACGACGGGTGGTTTGCTTATCGGTCTGTTTGCCGGGCCTGGCGCTATCTTTTACATTCTCGCGCTACCGGCGTTGTTAGCAATGTTGGTGGTGATTAATCATCGTGATGGCCGTGCGCAAACCGTAAGCGGAAGTGATTTCGCGGTAGTGACCCGTGAAATGAAATAAGCGGAGAAACGAGATGGCATTTAAACAAATAGAAGTGGAGGTGGTTGCGGTTCGTGAGCTCACTCCCTCCATCCGTGAGTATCAGCTGGCGACACCAGACAAAACGCCGCTGCCGGAATACACAGCAGGCGCGCATATCACTCTGTTTCTTGATAATCATGAAGGCGGCCTGTTTGTCCGGCATTACTCTTTGCTCGGTGGTGATGGTATCAGTGACGATGCCCGTCATCTTTACCGCATTGCTGTTCAGCGGGAGCCACAGGGAACGGTCTCCTGCTGGATACATCAGCATTTGCTACCTGGCTGCCGGCTTCGTGTTTCGGTGCCCGTAAATGCTTTCGCACTGGAAAGAACCACACAGCCGGTATTGTTGATTGCCGGAGGCATAGGCATCACGCCGATATTTTCGATGATGCGCAGCCTGATGAAACGTCAGAAGCCATTCTCATTGCTTTACTGCGGGCGTACCGCGGCATCAATGGCTTTTCACAATGACATCTCCAGCCTGATCCCTGGCCGTGTGCGTTTTCATTACAGCCAAAAAGCCGAGCGAATTAATTTGCATGCACTGCTGGGAACGCTGGCACCAGAGACAGCCCTCTATATTTGCGGCCCTTCATCGTTGATTGACGGCGTATGCGCCGCGGCTCGTGAACGCAATTTCCCGCAAGAGAATTTGCATTATGAATGTTTTGCACCAGCGGTAATGTCAGAAAACCAGCCATTTGAGGTTGAGCTTAAACGCTCTGGTCGCATCATTCCGATTGCCCGCAATACCAGCATTCTTGATGCGCTGAATGCCGCAAAAGTGGATGTGCTTTGGGATTGTCGCCGGGGTGAGTGCGGGCTTTGTGAGCAAACGGTGATTTCTGCCGATGGGCCGCTGGTGCACCAGGATCAATACCTCAGCGAAGAGGAAAAACAGTCTGGTGAGTCAATGTGTATCTGTGTCTCACGGTTACGCGGAAAACGTTTAGTGCTTGATTTGCAATAGGGTAAATTATGAATCATTCATTTGATATGGTTATTGATCATCCAAGACATCCCTTTGAGGATGATACTTTTGGCACGGGTGGATTCGCTGATCACAGCACGCCGCTTATCCGTAATTGTTGGTATGTTGCAGCACTCAGTAATGAAGTTTCTCGCGAGATAATCAGCCGCCGCTTTCTGGGGACGGATGTTGCGCTTTACCGCACTCTTGCGGGTGAACCTGTGGCGGTACGTAACCGCTGTCCACACCGTTCGTTTCCGCTGGCAAAAGGCAAACTGGATGGTGACACGCTGGTCTGCGGTTACCATGGGATGCAGTTCAATACGAGCGGGCGTTGCGTCAATTTACCGTCGATGGCCAACGTGCCGGGCAATGCGCAGGTGCGAACTTTCGAAGTTGTAGAACGGGCACCGCTGATTTGGATCTGGATGGGTGACCCCGACAGCGCCGACCCCGCGACTATTCCTGACACGCATTGGTTGAGTAGCCCGGAGTGGAAAAGTGTTAATGGCCAGTTCAGCTTTAAATCTGACTACATTTCCATGCACGAAAACTTGCTCGATCAGACGCATTTCCCGTTCTTGCATCCTGGTGCGATAGGCACACCGGAATATGCCCGTTCGAAGCTGAAAGTGCGGCAGGAAGGGAATGTAGTCATTATTGACCGCGTATTGAAAAACTCGCCGCCGCCAGGGGTCTATGCCATTCCAACCGGGTTAACGGGAATACCGGTTGATCGTTATTCAGAAGCTCGTTTCCAGTCGCCCGCTATGCACGTTGCCTTTGCCCGTATCGTTGATACCTCGCAAGGCGCGGGCCGGGACATCACTTACCGCTTTAACATTTCGCACATTTTCACCCCGGAAACCAATGGCAGCATTCATTACTGGTGGTTCTGTACGCGTGATTTTGACCTACAAAACACCGCCACTGATGAGCACTTGTATGTTTCGTCAGCCAAGGCTTATACCGAAGATGTCGACGCGCTTGAGTGGATACTCGACGTTGTTCGCAAGGACAGTGAACCGCAGTTCGATCTTAACTTTGCACCGGACCGCCCGGGATTGATGATGCGCCGCATCCTGCATGATTTAGCGGTGGCTGAAGCAGGGGTTGCGCCAGATTGCATGCAGCAGTGCCAAAAATAATCTAATAAAAACATCCTAATTTAACGATACGTGGAGTAGACATCATGGCAAAAATTATTGGCGGACTAGCCGTTTCACATACGCCAACCATCGGCTTCGCGGTCGACCACAACAAACAAAAAGAGCAGGCATGGGAGCCTATATTCTCAAGTTTTGAGCCGATGCAGCGTTGGCTTGCAGAGAAAAAACCAGATGTGCTGCTGTATGTGTTTAACGACCATGTCACGTCGTTTTTCTTCGACCATTACTCCACTTTCGCGCTGGGAATCGACGACGAATATCAGGTTGCGGATGAAGGCGGCGGCCCTCGTGATTTACCTTCGGTAAAAGGCCATGCGGCACTCTCACGCCATATAGGCACCAGCCTGATGAGCGATGAGTTTGATATGAGCTTCTTTATGAATAAGCCGCTCGATCATGGTCTCTTCTCACCATTGTCAGCGCTGTTACCTTCGCAGGGTGGTTGGCCGACGCAAGTGGTGCCGCTGCAAATAGGTGTGCTGCAATTTCCTATCCCCAGCGCTCGCCGCTGTTACAAGCTTGGCCAGGCTTTGCGTAGAGCAATTGAAAGTTTCCCGGAAGATCTTACTGTGGCGCTGGTGGCAACAGGCGGGTTGTCGCATCAGGTACACGGTGAACGTTGCGGATTTAATAATCCTGACTGGGATGCCCAGTTTGTTGATGCGCTGGCAAACGATCCTGAAAGCCTGGCACAAATGACCGTGGCGGAATATGCCCAGTTAGGCGGAATGGAAGGAGCGGAAGTGATTATGTGGCTGGTGATGCGTGGCGCATTGTCGGCAAACGTGACGGTAACGCACCAGTCTTATTATTTGCCGTCAATGACCGGTATCGCGACGCTGATTCTGGAAAACCATGCCCGTACCTTACCCATCGATACTGCCGCCCGCCATCGTGCTCACATTGCTCAGGAACTGGCGGGAGTGGAGCAACTGGAAGGCACCTATCCCTTTACGCATCAACGCAGCCTGGACGCGCTGCGCCTGAACCGCTTCTTACACAAATTGGTCCAGCCGGAATGGCGTGCCCGTTATCGCCAGCAGCCGGAACAACTCTACCAGCAAGAAGGGCTTACCGACCAGGAACAGCAGATGTTGCGAGACCGCGACTGGCGCAAACTGATTCAGTATGGTGCGAGCTTCTTCCTGCTGGAAAAATTCGGTGCCGTTACGGGCGTTTCAAACCTGCATATATATGCCGCGATGCGTGGTATGTCACTGGATGATTTTCAGAAAACGCGAAATCAGCAGGTGATTTACTCCGTTGCAGGGAAAGAGTAACCCTCGGTTTCCTGCTGTGCAGGCTGGTATTTACCCACCACGTCACGGATGGCCTGCAACAACGCCTGCGCGGCAGGAGAATGCAGCGCCCCCTGGCGCCAGGTTAGCCCAATGGCACGGTGAGTATTCGGTAGCTCGATCGGCAATTTTACCAGTACGTCAGCTGCCAGCTCATACTCAAGCTGGTGGCTGGAGATCGCCGTTATCATCTCCGAATTCAGCAACAAATTACGTGCAATTGCCAGATCACCTGTTTCCACTAGTGGCTGGGGTTCAGCAATTCCCAATTGTCCAAATGCCTGGCTCAACAGTTTGCGGGCTGGCGTGGCTGCGCGTGGCAAAATCCATTGTGCCGCAGCCAGTTGTTGCATGCTGACGGTACCCCGAGATAACGGATGATCGCGTCGGGCAAGAATAACCATCTCTTCGGTAAACAACGCTTCGTTGGTGATGTCCGCCACACCATCGCGCAGCGCCCCAAAAATAAAATCGACATTGCCTGCACGTAATTCCGAAATCAGCGCTGTGAATGCGCTTTCATTGGTTATCACGTTCACGCCCGGATAGCGCGACAGCAGGCTGAGAATAGCTTCTGGTAGCAAACGCGTACGGCCTAGCGGCAGCGCTCCAATATGTACAGTGCCGCGTAAAATCCCCCGGCGGGCGGCAATATCTGCTGGAATATGGCGTAATTCATTCAATGTCCGACTGATATTACTGGCAATTTCCTGCCCTCCGCGCGTTGGCATCATTCCTTTTGGCGTGCGCTGGAACAGCGCTAAACCCGCGCCTTTTTCCAGTATTTTCAACGCAGCACTGACGGCAGGCTGGCTGACATGAAACATGTCAGCCACTGTCTGGGTGTGATGCACCTGAAACAGTGCCATAAAGACTTCAAGACGACGGGTGTTATACAGCCAGATGGGTTCGGCAGGTTCACGTCCGGCGATCTCTTTCCCCCTGACGTTGGCGATAATTTTCGGAATAGCGCACAGCTCATCAATAGCTTGTCGTGCGCGCGGCAAAATACATTTTCCAAATTCGGTTAATAACATTCCGCTGGCATGCCGCTCGAATAATTTTAACGACAAACTGTGTTCTAAATCACGAATTGAACGGGTGATTGCGGATTGTGTGCGAAATAAATTATCCGCCGCGCGGGAAACGGTACCGTGAGCCGCAACCTGACAGAAGGCTCTGATTTGCATGATATTAATCATTTCACAGGAGAGGGTTTTTTTCATGCTTTCGCCATTTATCCAGAGCCGATGAATAAACAACATAAATAAAAATCATACCTCAGGCAATTAAACTGATTACCCGCCCTGAATAACGCATGACAGTATTTACTCATACGCACAACAAGGAACCCAACATGACAAATAATACAGCAACAAAAACGGGGTTAGTGGTCAGCGCACATTCAGCAGACTTCGTCTGGCGAGCAGGCGGTGCCATCGCATTACACACGTCGCGCGGTTACAACATGCATGTTGTGTGTCTCTCTTTTGGCGAACGCGGTGAATCGGCAAAGCTATGGCGTAAAGGTGAGATGACGGAAGAAAACGTCAAAGCCGTACGCAAAGAAGAAGCGATGGCGGCAGCGGATGTGTTGGGGGCCAGCATTGAATTTTTTGATATGGGCGATTACCCACTGCGCGCGGATAAAGACTCGTTATTCCGCCTGGCAGATGTTTACCGCCGTGTTCAGCCACACTTTGTTCTAAGCCATTCACTGCACGATCCTTATAACTACGACCACCCGCTGGCAACGCATTTGGCGCAGGAAGCACGCATTATCGCCCAGGCTGAAGGTTATCACCCAGGTGAGCCTATTATCGGCGCGCCGCCAGTTTACTGTTTTGAACCGCACCAACCCGAGCAGTGCAACTGGAAGCCTGATGTGCTGCTGGACATTACCTCTGTGTGGGAGAAAAAGTATCAGGCTATTCAATGCATGGCGGGCCAGGAGCATCTTTGGGAATACTACACGCGTGTCGCTTTACAGCGCGGACTCCAGGCAAAACGTAACATCGGTATTACTGCGGCGAAAACGCTCACTCATGCCGAAGGGTTCCAGAGCATCTTCCCGCGCGTGACGGAGGATTTGTCATGAACCTGATTAATAAAAGTGGTCTTGTGGTGCGCAATATTCCACGCAGTGATGTTTCCCAGTTTGAGTTATGGCGCAGATTGGGTGTCGCGACAGTACATGAAGCGCAAGGTCGCAAAGGGCTACTGGATAGCGCTATCCGCCCTGTTCAGCAAGGGAAAGCTATCGCGGGGAATGCGGTCACTGTGCTGGTAACACCTGGTGATAACTGGATGTTCCATGTGGCTGTCGAGCAATGTCGCCCCGGTGATGTGCTGGTTGTTGCGCCAACCTCACCTTGCCGCGATGGTTTCTTTGGCGACTTACTGGCAACGTCGCTGAAAGCGCGCGGTGTCGTCGGGCTGATTGGCGATATTGGCATCCGGGATAGTCATATATTACGTGAGATGGATTTCCGCGTTTGGTCCCGGGCCGTCTGTGCCCAGGGAACGGTGAAAGAAACGCTCGGTTCGGTGAATGTGCCCATTCTTTGTGCCGGTCAGGTGATTTATCCAGGCGATGTCGTTGTCGCAGATGATGACGGCGTCGTGGTGGTGCCATTTATCGATGCCTTGCCAGTGCTGGAAAATGCACTCAAACGTGAAACCTTGGAAGAAGGCAAACGCCAGCGCCTGGCTGACGGTGAGTTAGGATTGGATATTTATCATATGCGCCAACGGCTAGCGGAAAAGGGCCTTCGCTACATCGATACTCTTGATGAGTTGAATTGAAATGAAACAGCGCAAAATCCCTTGTTTGTATATGCGCGGAGGCACATCGAAAGCGGCCTGTTTTCTGGCTTCCGATTTACCCAATGATCCGGCAGTCCGCGATAGCGTGTTATTAGCTGTGATGGGATCACCGGACCCTCGGCAAATTGATGGCCTTGGCGGTGCCGATCCCTTGACCAGCAAAATAGCAATTATTCAGCCATCTTCACGCGAAGGCGTGGATGTTGATTATCTGTTTGCTCAAGTGAATGTGAATACCGCGGTTGTGGATTATGGGCAGAACTGCGGCAACATCCTCGCAGCGGTAGGGCCATTTGCCATTGAACGCGGGCTTATCGCGCCACAGGAAGGGAACACACAAGTCAGTATCTACATGGAAAACACCGGGCAAATTGCCCGCGCAATTATCCCAACTACAACCGAAGGCGTGGAATATGAGGGGGAATTACGCATAGATGGTGTTCCTGGTAGTGCTGCGGAAATTGTTCTGAAGTTCCAGGATATTGCAGGTTCAAGCTGCGGTGCGTTACTGCCCACTGGCAATGCCCAGGATTACGTCGACGGCATTTCTGTTACCTGTATTGATAACGGCATGCCCGTGATACTGATGCGTGCTAAAGATCTGCAACGCAGCGGTTATGAAAGTCGTGAAGCGCTGGATGACGATTCAGAACTGAAAAAAAAGATTGAGTCCATTCGCTTGCAGATGGGGCCAAAAATGCATCTTGGTGATGTCACTCACCGCACCGTTCCGAAAATGACATTACTGGCAGAGCCGCGCAACGGCGGCGCTATCTCCAGCCGTACTTTTATACCGCATCGTTGCCATGCGTCAGTGGGTGTGCTCGGTGCAGTCAGTATTGCTACTGCTTGCCTTATTCCCAACACCGTCGCTGAAGGAGTGGCGCGAATCAGCGATAGCTCATCACAGCGCGTCAGTGTTGAACATCCCACTGGAGAATTCAGCGTGTTGTTGCAGCTTGAAGGGCAACATATTGCGGGTTGCGGTCTGCTGCGTACTGCCCGCCTGATTTTTGAAGGGCAAGTGGCTATCTTAGGCACGATCTGGCCTCAGGACATGTAATAAGGAAAACAGTATGGCGAACATCACAGTTATTGGTTTCGGCGAGGCAGGAACGATTTTCGCCAGCGAACTGGTGAAATACCACCAGGTGACAGTTTGGGACAGTAAACTGATTGGTGATGCAGGCGAGGCGATGCGCAATAAAGCCCGCATCTGTGGTGTACACGCGGCAGGTTCCTTGGCCGAAGCGCTGGAAAATGCTGAGTGGATTTTTTCCCTGGTGACGGCGGGAAACTCGCTCAATCTGGTGCTTGATTGCCAGCCATTACTGCACAAGGGGCAGTCTTTTCTGGATTGTAATTCTGTTGCGCCGGGCACAAAGCGGCAGGCTGCCGAAGGTTGTCTTGGGCGTGCAAACTATGTCGATGTGGCAGTGATGGCACCTGTTCCACCGAAACGCGCCGCGACACCACTGCTAATTGGCGGTGAAACTGCGCTACAAACCGTGCAGTTTTTACAACAATCAGGGCTCAATGCAAGCTTTGGCAGTAATCAAGTGGGTGATGTATCAGCGATTAAAATGTGCCGCAGTGTGATGATAAAAGGGCTGGAGGCATTAACCACTGAATGCCTGCTTGCAGCTCGACATTACGGCGTCGAAGACGAAGTCTTAGCCTCGCTGCACGCCAGTTTTCCTTCGCTGGGCTGGGACGGAGATTTCCCTCACTACATGATAAGCCGGGTGGCAGAACATGGTGTTCGACGTGCCGAGGAAATACGAGAAGTGGTGAAAATGATTGAAGACGCGGGCCTTCCAGCCAGTATGTGCATTGGCACAATAGCCACGCAACAGAGGTTACCAGAAAGAATGACACAACGAGGCGTAGTATGGGAAACCCTTCAACCTTTTGACTGGAAACAAACTGCAGATGATTTGTTCCTGCGTCGTTAGTCAGGGAAGTCTGGTGACAATAATTTAGACATGGACGTTTTACGATTTCCACACATGACAACGATAAAGGCCTTAGAAATGTCTATTAATGCGGTGACGTTTCAGTTGGTACAGGATTTCATTGAACGGGGATGTACCATCGCATAGACCAACAGATACCACTTGATATGGGTAGATGTAGGTAGACTCTGAGAGAGTTTCCACGCGCTAAAATTAGCCAAGTCACTGAATTTCAGACATAAAAAAAGACGCCTTCGGGCGTCTTTTCTCTTCGAATCGAAATGGTACGCCCTACAGGGCTCGAACCTGTGACCTACGGCTTAGAAGGCCGTTGCTCTATCCAACTGAGCTAAGGGCGCACTGTATTCCTTTCGGAAGCATTGCGGACTCGGATTATACGGTCAGTGCCTTTGGAGTCAATGGCTTTTCAATCACCTGCCGGACATTTGAGCATAAAGGCTTAACAATGCCTGACAGCGAGCCTGGCTTCTGACAAAATAGAAACAATCCCCCTCCTTTTTGATTACAGACGGAATCCTCTGACTGATGGCAGCAAAGATTATTGACGGTAAAACGATTGCGCAGCAGGTACGGCTTGAAGTTGCTGAAAAAGTGAAAGCCCGAATTGCCGCTGGAAAACGTGCCCCAGGACTCGCCGTTGTGCTGGTTGGCGAGAACCCGGCATCGCAAATTTATGTGGGCAGCAAACGTAAGGCGTGTGAGGAAGTGGGCTTTATTTCCCGCTCTTACGATTTGCCTGTCACGACATCTGAAGCAGAGCTGCTGGAGCTGATTGACACGCTCAACGCAGATAATGAAATCGACGGTATCCTGGTGCAGTTGCCGCTGCCTGCGGGTATCGACAACGTGAAAGTTCTGGAGCGTATTGACCCGGATAAAGACGTTGATGGTTTCCACCCGTATAACGTAGGCCGCCTGTGCCAACGTGCGCCGCGTCTGCGCCCTTGTACGCCGCGTGGCATCGTGACGCTGCTTGAGCGTTACGGTATTGATACTTACGGCCTGAACGCCGTGGTGATTGGCGCATCCAACATTGTTGGCCGCCCGATGAGCATGGAACTTCTGCTGGCCGGTTGCACTACCACCGTTACGCACCGCTTCACCAAAAACCTGCGTCAACACGTCGAGAACGCCGATTTAGTTATCGTTGCCGTCGGCAAACCTGGCTTTATTCCAGGCGAGTGGATCAAGGAAGGGGCGATTGTCGTGGACGTCGGAATTAACCGTCTTGAGAGTGGTAAAGTGGTCGGCGACGTAAATTATGATGAAGCCGCAGTCAAAGCCTCGTATATTACGCCGGTTCCGGGTGGCGTTGGCCCAATGACCGTCGCCACTCTTATCCAGAATACCTTGCAGGCTTGCGAGGAATATCATGATGTCGATGGAGAGTAATATGACGACCTTCTCATTAGGTAAACACCCACACGTTGAATTATGCGATTTGCTGAAGCTGGAAGGCTGGTGTGAAAGCGGCGCACAGGCGAAAGCGGTGATTGCCGAAGGTCTGGTGAAAGTTGACGGTGTTGTTGAAACCCGTAAACGCTGCAAAATTGTTGCTGGTCAGACGGTGGTTTTTGAAAGTCTGAGCATTACAGTTCAAGCGTAATTTCATCCCGAAAGCGGCCCTTCCTGGGCCGTTTCTTTTTGCCCATTCTGATCTATTCTGCACTTCTCACTCACCAACCTTCGCAACTTATGCCAACCATAATTACCCACGCAGCCGTGCCCATTTGTATAGGACTGGGACTTGGCAAAAAAATTATTCCACCGCGCCTGTTGCTCGGCGGCATCGTTCTGGCGATGTTGCCTGACGCCGACGTTCTGGCGTTCAAATTTGGCGTGGCGTATGGCAATGCCTTTGGCCATCGCGGTTTCACGCACTCATTATTGTTTGCGTTCGTGGTGCCGCTGCTGTGTTTGTTTGGCTATCGCTGGTTCCGGGCGGGAATAGTGCGCGTCTGGCTATTTCTCACGGTTTCACTGCTTTCGCATAGTTTGCTGGACTCGGTGACGACAGGCGGGAAGGGCGTTGGCTGGCTATGGCCGTGGTCAGATGAACGCTTTTTTGCACCATGGCAGGTGATCCGCGTGGCACCGTTTGCGCTCTCGCGCTATCTCCAGCCGAGCGGGCAGGCGGTTATCTGGTCAGAAATTCAGTGGGTCTGGCTACCAGGTTTGCTGATGGCATTTTTACTGTTTGTGATGCGTAAGAATCTTCGCTAACCCATACAAATTAGCCGGTCAAAACCTGCGCAACTTCAAATATTCGATAACAGTATGGCTACAACTCATATTTTAGTTGCCGGAAAAAATTCGTTTCGCCAGTATGGGTAGAACGTTCTACTAGAACGTTCTACCTAGCATAAAAACGCGTAACGTCAGAAAACGCGATAGCGGCGTCAACACCGGGGGATTGTTTATGAGTTTGTTATCCAGCATTACAAAATCGTTATCTAAATTGTCGATGATAGGGCGCGCATTAATGCTGCCTATCTCATTACTACCGGCTGCGGGCCTGCTGTTGGCCTTTGGCGATAAATTCCATTTGCCGTTAATGATGAACGCGGGCGGGGTGATTTTCGACAACCTGCCGATGTTATTTGCGATTGGTTCGGCGGTCGGCCTGGCGGCGGAATCGGGCATTGCCGCACTGTCGGCAGCCGTTTCGGTGTTTATCATTAACGTGACCATCGGCACCGTGTTGAACATCACACCAGAAATGGCGGCGGCGGGCGGGAAATACGCCATGGTGGTCGGCATCCCAACGCTGCAAATGGGCGTTTTCGGCGGCCTGATTTCCGGCATTCTGGCGGCGTGGTGCTATAACAAATTCCACACCATGCAATTGCCTGAATTCCTCGGCTTCTTCTCCGGTAAGCGTTTTGTCGCCATCGCCACGGCGTTCTTATCCTTCCTGCTGGGGATGGCGCTGCCGTGGGTGTGGTCGTACATTCAGTCGGGAATTGATTCGCTGTCGGTGATTGTCAACGGTGATAACCAGGCGCTTTCAACGTTTATCTTCGGGCTGGTTGAGCGCGCGCTGATCCCGCTGGGTCTGCACCACATCTGGTATCCGTCATTCTGGTATTCGTTTGGTGAATACACCACGCAAACAGGTCAGGTGATTCATGGCGACCAGACAATCTGGTTCAAAATGCTGGAAGAGGGCGCGAAAACATTTAGCAGCGACAGCTACCAGAACGCCGGTAAATTCATGCAGGGCGAGTTCCCGTTGATGTTGTTCGCGCTGCCAGCGGCATGCCTGGCGATGTACCACGAAGCCAATACCAAAAATAAGAAAATTGCCTCCGGTATTTTGTTCTCAGCGGCGCTGACCTGCTTCCTGACAGGCATCACTGAACCGGTAGAATTTACCTTTATCTTCGTTGCGCCAATCTTGTATGTCTTCAACGCGATAATGGCCGGGTTGTCTTATATGTGTATGTATTTGCTGCATGCGCATATCGCCAAGTCCTTCTCGGCGGGCATGATCGACTACATTTCCTTTGGTATTTTGCCGTCGTTCAACGGCTACCAGACTAACTTCTTGTCGGCGGTAATTGTCGGTATCCCAATGGCGCTGATTTACTACTTCACCTTCCGCTTCGTGATTCGCCGTTTCGACGTGAAAACGCCGGGTCGTGCAGATGTTACGGCTAACGCCAACGACAAAACCGACACTGAACTGGCGGGCGATATTATTGGCCTGCTTGGCGGCGCGGAAAATATTAACTCCGTCGGTTCGTGCATTACCCGTCTGCGTCTGGAAGTGGAAAAGAGCGAGCGCGTTGATAAAGACGGCCTGAATAGCCTCGGCGCACGCGGCGTGGTGTTTGTCGGTGATTCGGGGATTCAGGTGATATTTGGCGCTCGAGCGCAGTTCATCGCTCAGACTATCTCGACAATGATCGGTAAATAATTTCCCCGTCATCCTTCAAGCTATAGGGGAAAGAGACAGGAAATGCTAAGCCCCCGGTATGTTTGCCGGGGGCTTTATGGTATTGATAACAAGGAAATTTGGCACGAAGGAGCAGGATGAAAAAGGTCAATATTATTGATGTGGCACAACTGGCTGGAGTTTCTGTCTCCACCGTTTCTCTTGTGCTGCGCCAAAAAGGGAAGATCTCGGAAGCGACCATAGAAAAGGTTAATGCTGTGATTAAACAGCTTGGCTATGTGCATAACGTCGCGGCGGCGAACCTGCGTTCCAACACCTCAAATCTCATCGGCCTGATCATCCGCGATTTTAATGATTCCTTCTGCGTTAACGTGATGGCGAGTGTCGTCCATTATCTTGAAAAACAAGGTTATATGGTTTTTCTCGGGCATCCGCAGGACGATACTCAACAGCTACAGCAATGCCTGACTTCTTTCACCCAACAAGGTGTGGCTGGGGTGATTTACCTTGATGCCAACCACCGTTTAGCCGCCATACCAGCGCTTATTTCTGAATGCCCGTTACCGACGGTTATCATCGCGGAGTCTACGGTGAGCAGCCATCGCGATGTTATTGGGCGGGATAATCGCCAGGCCGGAAACCAGGCGACGCGCTATCTGATTGACCGAGGCCACCGCAATATCGCCTATCTGGGCGGATCTGCGGCCAATTTAATGCGTGAAGAACGCCTCCTCGGTTATCGCAACGCGCTGGCGCAATATGATTTACCGTTCCGCGAAGAGTGGGCGCCGGTTTGTGAAAACGACACTGAAGCGGCGGCGCGTTTAACCCGTCAGTTGCTTGAGAACAACAGCAAAATCACCGCCATGTTGTGCCATTCACCTTCGGCAATTATTGGTTGCCTGAATGGGATTCAGCAGGTCGGGCGAACGGTCGGTAAAGATGTGTTTTTAACGCAGCAGGTTTCGTTGATTGGCTTTGAAGACATGATGCACATTAATCTGACTTCGCCACGGTTTACCTATGTTTCGGCATCCAGTGAAGAAGCAGGCAGGCAAGCGGCAACGCTGATTGTGAATAAGATTAAAGAGCCGACGTTACCGTCGCAGAAGATTATTATTTCCGGGGAGTTGGTACAACGCGATTCAGCATAACGCTTCCCCCTCCAGCACGAAGGGGGATACATCATCAACGGTGATATTCGCCCGCAGCTTCTGGCTGATATTGCAGCTCAAGCACTTCCAGATGTGTCTGGTTACCGTTCGGTAACGTCCAGTTAATTGTCGCGCCCACACGCAAACCCAACAGCGCCGCACCCACTGGTGCCATCACTGAAAGCTGATTATCGCTGTCCTTCAGGTTTGCCGGGTAAACCAGCGTGCGCACGTGCTCTTCTTTTGAAGACAAATCGCGGAATTTCACGCGGCTATTCATCGTCACCACATCAGCCGGAATATCTTCAGGCTTACGCATTTCAGCTCTGTCCAGTTCTGCGTTCAGCGCTGCTGCTACCGGCTGGTTGGCAAATTGTGGATTCTCCAGCAAACGGTCAATATGCTCGGCATCGAGTTCATTAATGATAATGGCTGGTCTGGACATAATTCTCGTTTCTCTCCGTGTAAATAGCAGGCATTCATGTGCCTGATGGGAACCTTACAAAAGAAAACCCTCACCGGTAAGAGTGAGGGTTTGGTCTGTAGTGATGATACTGAGCTTAACGCATAGTTTAAAGTGACTTCAGTCACAAACTCTCGTTTACAGAATAATGCTGCCAACCAATGCGAACAGGAAGGCGATAGTCCCGATAAGCGTTTCCATCACGGTCCAGGTTTTCAGCGTGGTCTTCTCGTCCATCTCGAGGAAACGACCAACCAGCCAGAAACCGGAGTCGTTCACGTGAGACAGAACGGTCGCACCACCTGCAATGGCCACCACGATAAAGCACAGGTCGAACTGGCTCAGGCCAGGCGTTGCTGCAACCATTGGCGAAATCAGCGCTGCGGTAGTTGTCAGTGCAACCGTTGCCGAACCTTGTGCCACACGCAGAGCAGTAGAGATAACGAACGCAGCCACGATAACCGGCATACCGGTATCAGACAAAATCCCCGCCAGCGCATCGCCGATGCCGCTTGCACGCAGAACGCCACCGAACATACCACCCGCACCGGTCACCAGAATGATGCCGCAGATTGGGCCAAGCGCGCCATCGCACACTTTTTCCAGATGCTGACGGCTATGACGACCGCTAAACACTGCAAGTGCGAAGAACACGGTGATCAGCAATGCGATTGGGGTTTTACCCAGCATACGCAGGAACTGAACGACGATGTTATCGGCTGTTACCCAACCGAGCACCGTTGCGGTGTTCAGGCCGGTATCGAGGAAAATCAACACCAATGGCAGCAGCAGAATCGACAGCACCGTGCCGAATGAAGGCGGCTGGTGGTTTGGATCCGCTTCTACATTACCGAGGAAAGAAGAAGGCAATGGAACTTCGAATTTTTTGCCGGCATACAGACCGAACAGGTAAGCACCGAGATACCAGGTCGGAATCGCGATAACCAGGCCAACAATCACCAGCAGGCCGATGTTTGCGCCCAGCAATTCACTGGCAGCAACCGGGCCTGGGTGTGGCGGCAGCAGGGCGTGCATGACCGCAAACGCACCCGCAGCAGGCAAGGCGTACTTAAGCGTTGAACCGCCAAACTGTTTAGCCACGCTAAAGATAATTGGCAGCATCACAACCAGACCGGCATCGAAGAAGATCGGGAAGCCGAACAGCAATGACGCCACGCCGAGTGCCAGCGGCGCACGGTGTGAACCAAATTTACCCACCAGCGTATCGGCAAGCACTTTCGCGCCACCAGAGATTTCGAGCAAGCGGCCAATCATTGCGCCGAGGCCAACCAGCAGCGCGACGCCCGCCAGCGTACTACCAAAACCGCCCAAAATAGTCGGGACAATTTTGTCGAACGGAACACCGGTGACCAGCGCAACGACCACGCTCACCAGGGTTAATGCTAAAAATGCATGCACTTTGAAGCGCATGATGAGAATGAGCAGGAGTACAACTGCACAGGCTGCGATCCCTAGCAGGGTTCCTGCACCATAATGTGTTGTAAGTTCGGTCATAATTTTTCCTCTGCGCCGAATTTATAAGTGAAAAAGGCTTTAAGCATAATTCACGATATTGCTGATACCGGTAACATGATATCGGTAACATGACGCTGTCGGGAATGGACTCACTCATGTTTATTAACATTTTGGGAGCAAGCTCAAAGTATCGAAATAAACCCTCACTAACACCAATGGAACAATTGCTGACCGTAAATAAACCTGCCAGGCGAGAAAATTGCATTACGCTGTATATGCACCTTTCAATTGTGCACCTCGTACGACCATCACCTGAACAGGAGATATCATGAGCCATTTCGACAAACTCACGTTAAAGGACGGCAGTTCTCTTTATTTTAAGGATTGGGGAGAAGGGCAACCGGTAGTTTTCAGCCACGGCTGGCCATTGACGGCGGATGCGTTTGAAGATCAGATGTTTTTTCTTGGACAGAAAGGATTCCGGGTTATCGCTCATGACCGACGAGGGCATGGTCGCTCCTCGCAATCATGGGACGGAAACCATATGGATCAATATGCTGACGACCTGGCCGAATTGACTGCGCACCTGAATTTGAAAGATGCGGTTCATGTCGGGCATTCAACCGGTGGTGGTGAAGTGGTGCGTTACATTGGCCGCCACGGCACCAGTCGTGTGGCGAAAGCGGTTTTAATCAGCGCCGTTCCGCCGATCATGGTGAAAACCGATTTCAACCCCAACGGCGTGCCGATTGACGTATTTGATGGCATTCGCGAGGGCGTGCGCGCCAATCGTGCCGATTTCTTCAAAGAGTTGACGCTGCCGTTTTATGGCTACAACCGTTCGGGGGCGAAAATCTCGGAAGGCGTCCGGGAAAGTTTTGTCGAGCAAGGAATGCAGGGCGGGATTAAAGCGCTTTACGATTGTATTAAAGCGTTTTCTGAAACTGACCTGCGTGAAGACTTAAAGAAAATGACCATCCCGACGCTGGTTATTCACGGCGATGACGATCAGATTGTGCCGTTTGAAACCTGCGGCAAAGTGACGGCGGCGACATTGCCAGACTCAATCTTCAAGATTTATGAAGGCGGTTCGCACGGGATTTGCACCACCGAGAAAGACCGGGTCAATGCCGATTTGCTGGAGTTTTTAAAAGGGTAGTGATAAAGGGCGGGTAAATCAGCGTTACCCGCCGTTAAGCCTTTTTCATTTCACTGCGACCGGTAACATAATTTCTTTCAATATTTCATAGCGCTGCTGCGGCGAAAGCCAAATCAACCCTAACAATTTATGCGCCTGGCCTTCGCGTTCAAATTGAGCTTTTAATTGCATTAAATAACGTTTTGTACTGTTCATATTGACCTCCGTATTTGATAGCCGAAGCATAGGCCTACAAACCCGGAACTAATAGTGAACTGATTGTTTATTGTGTTCAGTGTTTATGGTTTAGCCATAGTGAAATGATATTTAACTGATTGATTTGTGACGTAGAATTGAATTAGCGGAAGCGCTAAGGAGTAAGGTTTTGTCCGGAATCGAACTTGAAATCTTACCAGCAAGGATCTGCTTACATGAAATGCTCCGCTCTCATCGGCCTGTTAATCGCCGCATCAACAATATTTGGCATTGCGAACCCGGCGAACGCTGCCCACAACAAAGACCAAATTAAACAGCAAATCATCGACGCCTCCATTGAAGAATATCCCGGCAACTGCCCTTGCCCCTATAACAGCATGAGAAATGGCCGCCAGTGCGGCGGACGCAGCGCATGGAGTAAAGAAGGTGGATATGCACCTATTTGTTATAAGAAAGAGGTGACCGATGAAATGGTGGAGGAGTGGGAGGCGGGGCAATTTCAAAATTGAAATTTATGACCCGATTGTTCCTGATTTGTGGAACTCATATGAGAAGATCACGCATCTTTATAAAGATGGCAATTTATTAGCGCATGACGCGTGGAATGAACGGCCTACGGAATAATAAATGTCTTTTTATTGATACTAATAAAGACCAGTTAGAATCCATAATTACTGAAAGAGTTTTTAGTTACGAATTGATGTGAATACGAATACAAGAGCTAATGGGTATTTAATTAAAACCAAAACTCAAAGGTTTAAATGTACGCGGTACCTGGATACTCTTGCACCTCTACCATCCAACGGACACCCGCCATGCCCTTAACCACTCTGCCCGCCGAACAGCGTTTTTTTGCCGAGCTACTCAGTGGTGTGGTGTTAAACCCCGGCCAGCTTAAGCGCTGTTGGTTTGCGCGTTTGCAATCGAGCATTCCGGCAGGGAGTTACAGCATTAAATTCCCTCGTCTGGAAGTGGTTTTGCGTGGCGAATACGGCAATTTACTGGAGCCGGATCAAAAGGCGCTGGGGCAGGGCGACTTGCTGTTTATCCCGGCGAACGGCGTGAATCAACCGGCCTGGAATAAAGATGTTTTGCTGCTGGGAATCGTTTTTGCTCCTGCTTATTTAAGCCTGACTTTTCATGATAAACGCGCCGCGCAGTCGGGGTTTCAGCGGGTGCGCAAATGCGAAGTTCCGCATCATAATCGCGGCGAACTGGTGCATTTGCTTCAGGCGTTGACCAGCCTGGGCGCGAGCCCGAACGACCAGGAAATTATCCAGCCATTGTGTCTGAGCTTATTGCAGTGCTGCCGCAAGATTCTTAACGATCCGGCTGCGGATAAACTGGCTCGCGGGCCATTTCTTTATCAGAGTATTTGCACCTGGATTCAGGATAATTATGCCCGTGACGTGACGCGAGAAAACACCGCGACGCTATTTAATATCACGCCCAATCATGTTTCCCGGTTATTTCAGCAGCAGGGGAATATGGGGTTTGTCGATTATTTGCGCTGGGTGCGAATGGCGAAGGCGAAAATGATTTTACAGAAATACCATCTGACGATTAATGAAGTGGCGCGACGCTGTGGTTACCCGGACGGCGACTATTTCAGTCGCCTGTTTAAACGGGAATTTGGCGTCACGCCGGGGGAATATCGCGACCGCTTCCTTTAAAATTGCAGCTCGCTTTCCAGTAATGCCAGCATTTCATCGGCGCTGTTGGCGGCAAATAAAGCCTGACGGAAGGTTTTATTCACCAGCTTACGCGCCAGTTGTGAAAACACTTTTACGTGATTCATCCCTTCGTTCGCGCCCAGCGTCAGCATAATCACCAACTCGACTTCGCCCATGTCCGATTCCCAGTCGATCGCCTGTGGCAAGCGGGCAATACTGATACTGGAGTGCTGAATATGCGTCGATTTAGTATGCGGGATCGCCACGCCAAAACCGACGGCGGTGGTGACGATTTCTTCGCGCTGCCAGATATCCTCTTCCAGTTCTTGCGGATTATTCGTGCGCCCCTGCACCGCCAGATTGCCGCACAAGTATTGAATCACCTGCTCTTTGCGGCTGAACGGCGCAGGGATAATGATATTTTCCCGCGCCAGCAGCGGCTTGCTTTGCTGCGGCAGAATAAATTGATCGAGCTGTTGTTCGATTTGTTCGCCGCTGCGGCATTCGCAAATTTGCGTCGCCAGGGCTTTGCAAGCGGATAAATCCAACTGGCGCAGCAGCGTTTTGGCTGCCGGAATGCGCGTGCTGCTCATGCTGAATTCATCCACGCCCAGGCCGAGCAACAGCGGAAGGTAGCGTGTTTCACCCCCGAGTTCGCCGCAGATCCCCACCCAGCGGTTGCGCTTGTGGGCCACGTCGATAATCTGGCGCAACATGCGTAAAAACGATGGCGTGATGGGGTTGTAGAGATGCGCGACGCGTGGGTTATTGCGGTCGACGGCGTATAAATATTGCGTCATATCGTTGGAGCCGATACTGAAGAAATCCACTTCGTCGCAGAAATGGTCGATGATGAAACACACCGACGGCACCTCAATCATGATCCCTAATTCAATCGACGAAGCGTGGCGCAAACCCTCTTCTTTAAGCGCGGCAATCGCATTATTCAGCTGCTGTTTTACCCATAAAATTTCATCCAGCGTATGCACCATTGGGATCATCAAACGCGCATTGCCCCACGCCGCCGCTCGCAAAATTGCGCGCAGTTGCTGGGTGAATAAATCGGTAAATTCAGGGTAAATACGCACGGCGCGATAACCGAGGAACGGGTTTTCTTCCTCGCCAATATTCAGGTAACTGATTTTTTTGTCGCCGCCGATATCCATGGTGCGGAATATCACCGTGCGCTCGCCCGCATCGAGCAAAACTTGCTGATAAGCCTCGAATTGCTCTTGCTCGTCGGGCGCTGAATCGCGGTCCATAAACAGCATTTCGGTACGGAACAGGCCGATGCCTTCTGCACCATTAGCAAACGCCGCCGGGGCTTCCAGCGCGGTGCCGATATTTGCCGCCAGTTCTATCTCCACGCCATCAACGGTTTGCGCTTTTAACCCCGCTGCTGCGAGTTGTTGCTGCCTTTGCAGTTCGGCCAGATTTCTGGCGACCTGATAATAGCCGCGCACCGCGTCATTCGCCTGAGTGACCAGCACGCCGCCGTTGGCATCAATAATCACTGGCTCACCCGCCAGATACTGAACCTGCGCGGTTTCAATCCCGCTTAACACGGGAATCCCAGCCGCTCGCGCGAGAATTAAAGTGTGAGAAGTGCGCCCGGTTTTCGCCAGCACCATGCCCTGCAAAAGCGTTTTATCGAGACTTAAAAATTGGCTTGGCGTGATGTCGTCAGCCACCAGAATTGTCGGCTCAATCAGCGTGATCACTTTGCCTGCGGTCACTTGCGGATAAGCGATTTGCAGCAGGCGCACCGTAATATCCTGAATATCCGATACGCGTTCGCGCAGGTATTCACTGGCCGATTGGGCAAGCTTGTTGCACACCTCATTCATGTTTTCGATGGTCGCAGCGCCAAGGCTCAGGCGGTGTTGTGCCATCTGGCGGCGGATATTTCCGGCAAATTCTTTATCCTGAATTAACGACAAATGGGCATTAATAATCGGCTTACTTTGCCCGTCCAGTACGCTCAATTGCAGGTTAAGTTGCTCGGCAAGTGTGGCCAGACTGTGCTCGAGTAAAGTGCTGTCCTGCACGCTGGCAGCCTGGCTGCGATACGCTTCAAGGCTGGTGGGGCGGAATATCATTAACTGCCCTTCGCCGACGCCGGGCGCAATCCCGCTGCCGTAAATCAGCGTAGGGTTCAGGCGCAGCAGCGAGCGTGGGAGAGGGCGGGTGTTTTCCGGGGGCGCAGCCAGGATTTCGCTGTCGCTATCGGCGAAACGCTGCTGAATATACGGCTCGAGAATGCGCCAGGCTTTTTCCTCATCCGCACCTTTGATTTCCAGGCTGCACGGGTCGTTAAACAGCGTGCCGGTGCTGATCAGCGCTAGCGAACTTTTAGCATCAGCATGCTGATTCAGACGGTGGTTGAAAAAGGTAATCTCGCTGGCAAAGGGCGCGCACTGTTCTTTTAATTCCCACGCCGGACGCGCATGTAAGCCGTTGGGCAACGGGCAGATAAATTCAATTTTGAGCATAAATTACTCCAGTTCGCAGAACATCAACGCGAGAAATCCTTCAGGCGATCTACGTTTGAGCGGGTTAACTTTTTAACCAGTGCCACCAAAAGCTGATGGGTGTGCTTTAAGTCGTTTTCATCGGCAATCGACGCGGCACAGTGGCCGTGGCGCGTGGGTGGGCCAAGCACCACAGTCGGCACGCCGTAACCGGAAAGGTGAACGCTGCCGCCGTCGGTGCCGCCGTTGCTGAACATATCGCGCTGGAGCGCAATGGCATTTTCCTCTGCCACTTGCTCGACGAATTGCGTCAGGCGCGGCGAGGGGATCATCGTTTTGTCGTACATCACCATCATCGGGCCTTTGCCGATTTGGCGATGGTTGGCCGGGCTATAATCAAAGTTTTTCGCCCAGCAGGCGGTGTCCAGCACAATGGCGATATCCGGGTTTAGCAGGCGTGTGGCGGTTTGCCCGCCGCGTAAACCCACTTCTTCGCTGGAGGTGGCAGCCAGCCAGACTTCGGCATCCAGCTCAACGTTGTGCAGCTCGCGCAGCAGCTCCAGTAAATGCCAGCAGCCGAGGCGGTCATCAAACGCTTTGCCCATCACGCGCCCGTTGGGTTGTTCACTGAATGGCGTATTGAAGGTGACATAATCGCCGGGGTTAATTCCCGCTTGTTCAACTTCTTCGCCGCTGACTGCGCCAATATCCACGCGCAGGTTGCTGATTTCACCTTTGTTACTGTCGCCATCCAGCAAGCCAGCGATTTTTTTACCGCCGCGAGTTGTGATGCGAACCGGCTGCAAGGTGCGGGCGGTCATGCGCACATTGCCGATGGGAATAACGTCGATGGCTCCTTCGCGGCTGATGCTGCGCACCATAAATCCGACTTCGTCCATGTGGGCGCAAATCATGATTTTGGGGCCGTTTGCCTGGTTCAGGCGAATCAGCGTGGAACCGAGTCCGTCAAACTGCACTTCTTTATCGTAATGACGCGCTTGTTGCAGCAAAATATCGCGCACTTCCTGCTCGTTAGATGCGATGGCATCGGCTTCGCTTAGGGCTTTTAACAGCGATAAATCCATCACTCAACTCCTGTAAATAGCAGCGTTTTTGGCATGGTATAGAGAACTTCACAGCCGGTTTCGGTCACCAGAATCACATCTTCAATCCGCACGCCGCCTTCGTTTGGCAGATAAATTCCCGGTTCCACGGTGAGCAACATTCCCGGCTCAAGCAACGTGGTGTCAGTGGGGGAAAAACGAGGGTTTTCATGAACCTCAATACCGATGGCATGGCCGGTATTGTGCCCGAAATGATGCGCGTGCCCGGCGGCATCAATCACATTACGAGCCGCGTGATCAATCGCGTGGCAGGGAACGCCGGGGCGAATGGCGGCAATCGCGGCTAACTGGGCTTGCAGAACCGTCTGGTAAATATCAAAAAGCGGGTGCTGCTGGGGTTGGCTGTACTTTCCGGACACTAAAAAAGTTCGTGTCATATCGGAGCAGTAACCCTGGTGTTGGGCGCCAAAATCCAGCGTCACCAGCTCACCGCTTTCGATGACTTTTTCCGACGCTTTGCCGTGGGGAAGTGCGCCGCGCTCGCCGCTGGCAACAATGGTATCGAATGACGGTTTTTCAGCACCGAGCTGCTTCATAAACCATTCAAGTTCGGCGGCGACTTCGCGCTCCCGCATGCCAGGTTGAATAAACTGGCGGATGTGTTCGCAGGCCTGGTCGGCAATCTGGCAGGCGGCTTTTATTTTATGGATTTCATCAGCGGTTTTAACTTTGCGCAGGTCGTCCAGGGTGATGCTGTGCAGATCTGCACACAGAATTTCACGCAATTGATTCCCGGTTTTCCAGGTCACCTGATCGCCTTCGAAGCCGATATTACGCAAACCTTCTTCTTTGATGAGCAGGTTGATAATCGAGGCCACACTATGCGCGGCATCCAGCAAATGTAACTGGTAGCCCTGAACGCGCCCGGCGATATCGGTGTAATAGCGAGAATCCATCAGAATATGCGCATGCTGGCGAGTGACGAGGACATAACCGGAAGCGGTTGAAATCCCCAGATGCGGCTGTTTGTTTTGTCGTGAGGAGATCAGTACCGCATCGAGTTTTTGTGTTTTGAGCCAGGTTTTCAGTGCTGCGAGTAACGACATAAATCCTCTTTTGTTACGAGCGGGGAAGACCATCCTCACCCTAACCCTCTCCCTGAGGGAGAGGGGATTGGATTTCTCCCTCTCCTGGGGGAG
>NZ_QZWH01000013.1 GCF_003601925.1 Buttiauxella izardii | reverse complement strand
GGCATAACAGTATCTACAAAAGTGAAGCTGGCTGCGGCCAGCTTTTTAATATCTTCAAAGGAGTGGTGATATGCGGTCGTTTTTCTCAACTCAATCCAACTGCCGTTTGCGCTGGCAGGATTTGCCGGGAACCGGTACGCCTTTAGTTTTTATTCATGGCCTCGGATGTGCGTCGTCATATGAATATCCGCGAGTCGTTGCGGATAAGAATTTTGCCGGGAGAAGAGCAATTCTTATCGACCTTCCGGGTTACGGATACAGTGAGAAACCAGAAGATTTTAGCTACTCAATTACAGCGCAAGCCTCAGTGGTTGCCGAACTTATGGCCCATCTCGAACTGGATACATTTTTCCTTTATGGCCACAGCATGGGCGGCAGTATCGCGATTGAAGCTGCACAGAAATTGACTGATGGATTATGCGGCCTGGTCGTTTCGGAGCCAAATTTCCACCCTGGCGGTGGCTTCTTTAGCAAACAAATTTGTAGCGAGAGTGAAGCGGATTACGTCGCAGAACTGCACCATTCGATCATTCAGAGCGAAAACGGCCCCTGGGCGGGAAGTTTATCAGCGGCTGCAGCGTGGGCTGTCTGGCGCGGCGCGAATAGCTTGATAAACGGCAATGACTGGATGGATATTTTCGCGCAGTTGGATAAGCCAAAGACGCTGCTCTTTGGTGAACAATCGTTACCCGATCAAGACTTCACGCAAGTAAAAAGCCTGAACATTAAAACCGAAGTATTACCAGACTGTGGGCATTCTATGTCATGGGAAAATCCTTCGGCATTAGCGGGGGCGTTAGCGGCGTTTTGTATCAATAATGAGTAGGCGAACCTGCTTCAGTTGCACCATAACGCATGAAAAGGTTAGGGTATCTGCACAAATATTAAGGAGAAAACTATGGCACATCTGGAAGACGTCATTGCGCGCGTAGACGCAGCAATCACTGAAAATGTTATTGAGCACATGAATGAGTTGCTAATTGTATTGAGTGACGACACCGATTTAAGCCGCGAAGAACGTTACGAACAGCAACAGCGTTTACGTAATGCCATTGCGCAAAAAGGGCATCATCACAAAGCGGAAGTTGAACAACGCCGTGAAGATTTGACCAAAGGCGGCACTATTATTTAATCATTTCTCCCGCCAATGAGGCGGGAAATCCTTCTGTTAGTTTAACTCTGCCTGCATGGCGCAACAGTATTAGCAATAAAAGGTATGGACACACTGATACAGAAGCCGACGAAGTAGGCGAACAAATCAAGCCAGTCAAAGTAATTACCAACCAGAATTCTTAATGTTCTATTCTCAATCCCAAGAACGTCGACTACGTGGTAATACTGAGCAATCTCAATGGAAAAACTGAAAATTAGTACGCAAATACCGACTTTCCATGGCGTTTTCAGGAAACAAACCTGAAGCAGCGAGAACAGCAAAACCACAACAGTGACATCACTTAAAAAACCTCGCCAGAACCAGCCCCGAGCGCAAAATCCGATCAGCATGATTGCTACCATACTTGCGACAAAGACTAAAAAATATCGACTTCTCATACTAATACCCATAACAGAGTCCGTTGGCTATTCAGAAACAATCCCTCATTTAGCATGTTGAGTTGTGCCATTGAATGTATTGATTAATGCCACCGATTCTAATCGCACTCGATATAATTAAACACCGCGGTTCGCTTTATTCCTGCTGTTTGAGAATTTACGTGCCAATCATTTCCCGCCAATGAGGCGGGAAATTCTTCTGTATTTCCAAAGCCCATCTACACTTTGAAATAACTCGCTGCATTAGGGCTTTCTAATGGCAGGTCAATATTTCAAAGTGCCGCAGCCACTTATAACTGCCTCGATTTGCGTTGTGTTGCTGGCTCTGGATTCTGAAACCAGTTTTGCCGCCTGCGACAATTTCACTCCGGCCAGCGGCGAGCAAACCACGTGCAGCGCCGATCCTACTCCCGTCACGCAACCTATCGTTGCACAAACTAACAGCTCCCAGGTATCCGTTCTGGTGGAATCAGGCGCGACGCTGACGATAAGCAACAACAATGGCGCGCTCATCTATACCGACAGCAGCGCGCAAAACCTCGGCACGATCAACATCTCTGGCGACACTTTTGATGCGCTTTCTTCCCGTGGCGATGGTAATCAGCAAACCAACTTCGGCACCATCGTGACCACGGGTTTTCAATCTGAGGGTTTGTTCTCCGAAGGCAATGCCAACCAGCTCACCAATAGCGCGTCCGGTGTGATTAACACCAGCGGCGCTAACGCCTCGGGAATCGCCAATACCTCCGGCAACAGTGCCAGCAATAACACGCTCATCAACAACGGCACAATTGCCACCACGGGTGATGGAGCCGATGGCATTTACGCGCAAA
This sequence comes from Buttiauxella izardii, assembly GCF_003601925.1. Classification (GTDB taxonomy): domain Bacteria; phylum Pseudomonadota; class Gammaproteobacteria; order Enterobacterales; family Enterobacteriaceae; genus Buttiauxella; species Buttiauxella izardii. The sequence continues at coordinate 67,920 of NZ_QZWH01000013.1, read as the reverse complement.
GTGGGGGGAATACGCTCACCAATAACGGCGCCATTAATACCCTCGGCGCTACGGCGCATGGGCTTGAAGCCAACGGTGACAACAATACGCTGATCAACAACAACACGATTACCACGCAGGGTGTCGGTGCCAACGGCATCAATAATGTGGGGGCGACATTCGGCGGTACGGCGACCAATAACGGCACCATCACCACGGCTTCACTTAACGCTAACGGCGCTTATTTTGGTAGCCCCGGTATCTTTACCAATTCATCAACGGGCGTGATAAATGCCGCCAGCGCTTATGGCGCTTATCTTTCGGCGGGTGGCACGGTCAATAACCTGGGGAGCATTACCACAGGACGCAGTGCGGTCGCCAACGATTATGGCGCGACCATTATCAACAACTCCGGCAGCCTCACATCCGGCAGTGGCTATTACGGCATCTGGCTGGAAAACTCGCCGGGAGACGTGGTGAACAACAGCGGAAATATTACTGGCGGCAACGGAATCGCCGTGCTGTTTACCGCAGGCAATGACCAGTTTATCTGGCATGACTCGGGTGTGGTTCAAGGCTCGGTGCTAATGAATGCGGGGGAAGACAGCGCGATTTTGCGCAACCTGACCAGTGCGCAACTGAGCGACAGTAATGTGCTGGATGGCGGTTTAGGCAACGACAGCCTGCAACTTGATAACACCGCTGCGCGCAATGCAGGCCGTTTTTTGAATTTTGAAACGGTGAATCTCAACAACGGCGCGGCGCTCACGCTCGACACACCATTAATTCTGGGCGACAGCGCATCGGGAACGGGCGCGATTAACATTGATGCCAGCAGCCAGTTGCTGGCAGGCGAGCAAAGCAACGCGCAAATTAACCCTGCGGTCGCCGGGAACCGGGTTACGGTGAATAACGCGGGCGTGATTGATCTAACCAACGGCGGCACGTCAACGGCAGACAACCTGACCATCAACGGGAATTATATCGGGCAAAACGGCGTGATTCGCCTGCAAACCGTGTTGGGCGATGACAGTTCGCCCTCCGACAAAGTGACGATTTCCGGGGGCCAGGCCAGCGGCAGTACGCAGTTGCAGGTGGTGAATGTTTCCGGCCCCGGCGCGGCGGTTCTGGCGAATGGCATCTTGCTGATTGATACCGTGAATGGCGCAACCACCACCGCAAATGCTTTCGCACTTTCTGGCGGGCAGGTCAGCGCTGGCGCTTATGAATATCGCCTGTTCCGAGGTGGTGTGGCAGCTGGCACGGAGAATAACTGGTTCTTGCGTAACTCGCTGATCGTCGTTCCGCCTACAGAGCCTGAAACGCCAACGGAACCGACGCCGCCGATTGACGTTGATCCTGGTGTGCCGACGAATCCGGGAACGCCAGCAGAGCCGAGTGAGCCTGTCACCCCTCCAGTCGAACCTGGCGTTCCACCTACAGTGCCACCAGCCACACCGGAACAGCCAGCCAAAGTCATTCCTCTGTATCGCGAAGAAGTCGCGCTTTACAGCGCCCTGACGCCGCTGGCGTTTAACATCGGCCTGACGCAAATCTCAACCTTCCACGAACGGCAGGGCGAGCAAAGTTTTCTAAACGGCAACGGTCATTCCAACGGTAGCTGGGGGCGAATTTTCGGCTCGCATACCGACCAACACTGGCGCGGCGATGTTTCCCCGTCATTTGAGGGCAACGTCGGCGGCGTGCAGCTTGGGCAAGATTTCTACGCCAGCGAGAGCGATCATTTCGGGCTGTTCTTTGGCTTCACGCGGCTCGACGGCGACGTGCGCGGTTTTGTTGAAGGCGAGCAAAACCGAGCGGCGGGTTCCACGACGCTCAACGGTTACAGCCTCGGCGCGTACTGGACACACCTCTGGCAAAATCAGGCGTATATCGACGCGGTACTGATGAACACCTGGCTTTCCGGCTCGCAAGAATCCGAACGCAACATGAATGCGGATATCGACGGCAATCTGCGTTCGGCCTCGATTGAAAGCGGTTTTCCATTACTGACGTTCGATAACATCACTCTGGAACACCAGGCGCAATTCATTGTGCAAAACCTCTCGCTGGATAACAGCCACGACGCCGTGTCGTCTATCCGTTACAACGACGAAACGAGTTACACCGGGCGAATCGGGCTACGGCTTCAGGGCAATTACGGCTCGGGTGCGCAAAAAATCCTGCCGTGGATCAACGTCAATTATTGGCAGGGTGCGAACCATACCGCGCAGCTCTATTTGGGGGATGACAGCGTGAACACCGCCATCGGCAGCAAAGCGCTACAGGTGGGGGCGGGAATATCGGCCAACCTTAATTCAGCCACTTCGCTGTATCTGGCGGTTAACCAAACCAGCGATTTAGATTCAGAACATCGCCGGGATTATTCCGGTAATTTTGGTGTGAGAGTGAATTGGTAATTGCACCATGCGAGTTAAATAATAATAAATAACGCGCCACAACGGTGCGGTAATAATATAAGTAAATATTATTACCGCGCGCTAACTCTTTACAAAACATCACGTTAAATATTTGGCATGCTAAATGCTTTATTCATCCCATCTTGTATACCAGATGGGATTCCAGTTTATGTCAGTAGCAACTTTATCGGAATGGATAGCAAGTTATCGCCAGCAACCGCAACAGCTTGTGGCGGCATATCAGCAATTAGACGCGGATTTATCCCGTGAGGATAACGCCTGGATATATATCGCCACGCCTGACGAAATCTATGCACAATTAACCACAATTTTTCAGGCGATTAATTCTGGCAAAAAACAAGCTGACAGTTTTCCTTTATTAGGCGTTCCATTTGCGGTTAAAGATAATATTGATGTTGCCGGAATGCCTACCAGCGCCGCATGCCCTGCATTTACTTACACACCCCAAAAAGATGCCACGGTCATTGCCCGCTTAAAAGCGGCGGGGGCGATTGTGGTGGGCAAAACTAACCTCGACCAGTTTGCCACCGGGCTGGTTGGCACGCGTTCCCCATTTGGTGCAGTCAAAAACACCTTTAAACCGGAATATGTCAGCGGCGGTTCCAGTTCGGGTTCCGCATCGGTTGTGGCTCGCGGACTGGTATGTTTCGCACTCGGCACCGACACCGCTGGCTCCGGGCGCGTACCGGCGGGTTTCAACAATATCGTCGGCCTGAAACCGACCAAAGGCTGGATTTCCACCGCTGGCGTAGTGCCTGCGTGTCGCCTGAATGACTGCGTTTCGGTGTTTGCATTAACCGTGGAAGATGCCGAAATCGTCGCCGCCGTCGCGGGTGGTTACGATCCGCAAGATCCGTACTCCCGAAAAAACCCACAAACCGCACCGGCACGTTTTAGTGAAAAGCCGCGTTTTGCCATTCCCGACAAACTGGAATTTTTTGGCGACCAACACAGCGAAGCGGCGTTTGCCAAAACGCTGGCACGCCTTGAGCATCAGGGCGCGGAGCTGGTGCCGATTGATTTCACCGCCTTTAACCAACTTGCCGAACAGCTTTATTACGGCGCATGGGTGGCGGAGCGCACGGTCGCCGTGGGGGATATTTTCAAAAATCAGCCTGAAGCCATGGACTCCACCGTGCGCGGTATTGTGGCAAACGGCCTGAACTACACCGCCTGCGATGCCTGGCAGGCGGAATATACCCGCGCAGAACTGGCGCAGAAAATTAACGCCCAACTCAGCGAATTTGACGCGCTGGTGGTGCCAACTTCGCCAACCATTCATACCCTCGATGAAATGGCGCAGGAGCCGGTGCGATACAACTCGCAGTTTGGCACTTACACCAACTTCACTAACCTGGCCGATCTCTGCGCGTTGGCGTTGCCGGGGGATTTCCGCGCCGATGGTTTGCCTGCGGGTATCACGCTGATTGCTCCCGCATGGCATGACCAGGCGCTGAGTCACTTCGGTAAAAGCTGGCATCAGGCGCTGAACCTGCCGTTGGGTGCCACGGATAAAACGCTTTTTGCGAGCCATGCCGCAACTCTTTCACCAAATCACGTGCGAGTTGCGGTCGTGGGCGCACATCTGCGCGGAATGCCACTCAACCACCAGCTCACCACGCGCAGCGCGGTGTTTATCGAAGAATCACGCACCGCTGCCAATTACCGCCTTTACGCGCTTGCCAACACTCAACCGCCAAAACCAGGCCTTGCCAAAAGCGATGCCGGGCAGCCGATTGTCGTGGAACTTTGGGATATCCCACTGGCGCGCTTCGGCGAATTTGTCGCAGAAATCCCCGCACCGCTGGGGATTGGCACCTTGACACTTGAAGACGGCAGGAACGTGAAAGGGTTTATTTGCGAACCCGCAGCACTAAACGACGCCACGGATATTACCGCGTGGGGCGGCTGGAAAGCCTGGCTTGCCCGTCACCACAACGCCTGAGGAGATGACCATGTTTAGCTCAGTATTGATAGCCAACCGCGGTGAAATTGCCGTTCGCGCCATTAAGACATTGAAAAAAATGGGCATCGCCAGCGTGGCGGTGTACTCCGAACCCGACGCCAATGCGCAACATGTGAAAGATGCCGATGTGGCGATTGCGATGGGCGGCGAGAAAGCGGCGGAAAGTTATCTGGATATCGAGAAAATCATTGCTGCGGCTAAACAAAGCGGCGCACAGGCGATTTTCCCCGGCTACGGATTTTTATCCGAACGGGCTGAATTTGCGCAGGCGTGTGATGAAAATGGGCTGGTGTTTATCGGCCCGACAGCTGAACAAATCCGCGATTTTGGCCTGAAACACTGCGCCCGCGAACTGGCGTTTAAAGCCGATGTGCCGATGACGCCGGGAACCGGCTTGCTGTTAACGCTAAAAGAAGCGCAACTGGCCGCCGCAGAAATTGGTTATCCGGTGATGCTGAAAACCACCGCAGGCGGCGGGGGGATTGGCCTGACGCGTTGTGAAGATGAAACAGAACTAAGCGACGCCTGGGCGAGCGTTAAACGCATGGGCCAGCAGTTTTTCAGCGACGATGGCGTGTTTATCGAACGTTTTGTCGACCGCGCCCGTCATCTTGAAGTGCAGATTTTTGGCGATGGCAAAGGCAAAGTGGTGGCACTGGGCGAACGTGATTGTTCTCTACAACGCCGCAACCAGAAAGTGGTGGAAGAAACGCCCGCGCCAAATTTACCGCAGGCGACCCGCGAAGCGATTCACGCCGCCGCCGTCGCACTTGGCGAGTCAGTTAATTACCGCAGCGCGGGCACCGTGGAATTTATCTACGACGCCGCTCGTGATGCGTTTTACTTCCTCGAAGTGAATACTCGTTTGCAGGTTGAGCATCCGGTGACGGAAATGGTCACTGGGCTGGATCTGATTGAATGCATGATCAACGTCGCCGCCGGCGTCACGCTTGACTGGCAGCGCATGGCGCAAGCGCCAAAAGGTGCGTCTATCGAGGTGCGAATTTACGCCGAAGACGCGCTGAAAAACTTCCAGCCAAGCCCTGGCGTGCTGACCGACGTTTATTTCCCGCAAGATGTGCGTGTTGACGGTTGGGTCAGCACCGGCAGCGAAGTCAGCGCGTTCTACGATCCGATGATCGCCAAAGTGATCGTTTACGGTGAAGATCGTCAGCAGGCGTTAAGTAAACTGAACACGGCGCTGGCCGCCACGCGTTTGCACGGCATTGCCACCAACCTCGATTACCTGCGCCAAATCGTACAACTGGCTGAATTTAAAGCCGGAATGATGTGGACGCGCCTGCTCGACAGCGTAGTTTACCAGGCTCACGCCATTGAAGTGCTGGAACCCGGCACCTGGAGCAGCGTGCAGGACAGCCCTGGCCGCCTTGGTTACTGGGATATCGGCGTGCCACCGTCCGGGCCGATGGACGATTTTGCGTTCCGTCTCGCCAATCGCATTGTGGGCAATCATCCTTCTGCGGCAGGGCTCGAATTTACACTGCAAGGCCCGACGCTGCGTTTCCACAGCGCGGCCACCATCGCATTAACGGGTGCAGATTGCCCGGCAACGCTGGATGACGAAGCCGTTCCATACTGGCAGCCGGTGATCGTCAAAGCGGGGCAGACGCTAAAACTCGGGCGAGCAACGTCCGGTTGCCGCACTTATCTGGCGGTACGCAATGGTATTGATGTGCCGGTGTATCTCGGTAGCCGTTCGACATTTGCTCTCGGGCAATTTGGCGGCCACGCCGGGCGCACGTTGCGCGTGGCCGATGTGTTGGCGATTTCCCAACCGTGCTTGACAGCCTGCACCACACCGGCACCGATTTCACTGCCGCAAACGCCGGAACCGGCGGTCATTCCGCAGTACAGCGATGTCTGGGAAATTGGCGTGTTGTACGGGCCACACGGTGCGCCAGATTTCTTCACGCCAGAATCCATGCAAACCTTCTTTGATGCCGAATGGCAGGTTCACTACAACTCCAACCGCCTCGGCGTACGTTTAGTTGGTCCGAAACCGGAATGGACGCGGGCCGACGGCGGCGAAGCGGGGCTGCATCCTTCCAATGTTCACGACTGCGAATACGCCATTGGTGCGGTGAATTTTACCGGTGATTTCCCGGTGATTTTGACCCGCGACGGCCCAAGCCTTGGCGGCTTTGTTTGCCCGGTGACAATCGCCAAAGCTGAATTATGGAAAGTCGGGCAGGTGAAACCGGGCGACCTTATTCGCTTCCACGCCATCACCTTTGAACATGCGCAATCGCTGGAAATCGCTCAGGATGTGGCGGTCACTAATCTGCTGCATGTGCTGAATTTGCCAGACATACATCCGTCCATTACGCCAACCACCACCTCAAGTGCGGCAATCCTCGCAGAATTGCCACAGCAAGATGAGCTACCCGCGGTGGTTTACCGCCAGGCGGGTGATAACTACGTGCTGATTGAATACGGCGACAACGTGCTGGATTTGGCGCTGCGCCTGCGCATTTACCTGCTGATGAAAGCCATCAAACAGGCGGGCGTTTCCGGCATTGAAGAGCTTTCGCCGGGCGTGCGTTCGCTACAGGTGCGCTACGACAGCCAGCATATTTCGCAGTCGCAGTTGCTGACGTTGCTGCTCGGCCTCGAAAAGCAACTCGGCGATGTGACGAAACTGAAAATTCCTTCACGCATTGTGCATCTGCCGATGGCCTTTGAAGACAGCGCCACGCTTGCCGCCGTCGAGCGTTACAAAGAAACCGTGCGTGCCGATGCGCCGTGGCTGCCCAATAACGTTGATTTCATTCAGCGCACCAATGGCCTGGCACACCGCGACGAAGTGAAACAGATCCTGTTCGACGCCAGCTATTTGATTCTCGGCCTGGGAGATGTGTACCTCGGCGCTCCTTGCGCGGTTCCCCTCGACCCGCGCCATCGCTTACTTAGCTCGAAATACAACCCGGCCAGAACCTGGACGGCGGAAGGCACCGTCGGTATTGGCGGCATGTATATGTGCATCTACGGCATGGATTCACCGGGCGGATACCAACTGGTCGGGCGCACGCTGCCTATCTGGAACAAATTCCTTAAAAACGAGCAGTTTGGCGATGAGCCGTGGCTGTTGAAGTTCTTCGACCAGGTGCGTTTCTACCCGGTTTCCGAAGATGAGCTGACTGAATTCCGCACTGCATTCCGCGAAGGGCGCGCGCAGGTTCGTATCGAAGAGGTGGAGTTTGATTTTGCGGCATATACCGCATTCCTGACTGACAACGCTGAAGATATCGATGATTTCCGCACCCGCCAGCAGTCGGCTTTCGAACGCGAAGTGGCGAACTGGAAGGAACAGGAAACCGCCGCCGTGGCGAGTGCGATGTCTGCTGAACAAGAAGTGGAAGAAGACCAGGAAGGGCATTTAGTCAGCGCGGATTTGAACGGCAATATCTGGAAGATCCTCGTTGAACCGGGGCAGAGCGTGAAACAAGGCGAGCCGCTGATTGTGGTGGAAGCCATGAAGATGGAGCTGATGGTTGCCGCGCCGTGTGATGGCACGGTGATCCGCATCAGTTGCCAGCAAGGCCGCCCGGTGGGGCCGGGAGATGCGCTGTTGTGGCTGGATGCGGTGTGATAAGCCCTCATCCCAACCTTCTCCCCCAGGAGAAGGAGCAAACCGGACGATCCCCTCTCCCCCAGGAGAAGGAGCAAACCGGACGATCCCCTCTCCCTCAGGAGAAGGAGCAAACGGGGCAATCCCCTCTCCTGGGGGAGAGGGCCAGGGTGAGGGCGCTCCAATGCCAATGAAAAAACCAGCAGGCATCGCTGAACGCATCTACCGCCAGCTAAAACAGGAAATCTTTGATTTCCAGTTACTACCCGGCGACCGCTTTAGCGAAAACGACATCGCGCTGCGCATGGCGGCTAGCCGCACTCCGGTGCGCCAGGCGTTGTATGCCCTTGAACAGGAAGGCTATGTCGAAGTACAGCCGCGAAGCGGTTGGCAGATAAAAGCGGTGGATTTCGATTATCTCGAATCACTCTACGACCTGCGCATTGTGCTGGAGCTTGAAGCGGTAAAACGGCTGTGTGCGTTGCCTGCCGAAGTGCGCCCGCTGCCGTTGCAGGCGTTGAAGCAGTTCTGGATTGATGCGCCGCAGTTGCCCGACGGCGGGGAAGTCGCCAGCCACGATGAGGTTTTCCATATGACGCTGGTCGAAGCGGCGGGAAACCCAGAAATGGCGCGGGTTCACCGTGATATCACCGAAAAAATTCGTATTGTGCGGCGGCTGGATTTCACCCAGCGCCCGCGCGTAAGTGCCACTTATCTCGAGCATGGGCAGATTTTGCTCGCCATTTTGAACCATCAAACTCAGGAGGCGCAAAGCCGCTTACACGACCATATTGCCGCAAGTCAGAAAGAGGTTCGTCAGATTACTCTCCACATGCTTCATCAAGCGAAACATGGGGTTATTCGTTAATACACTTTGGGAGTGAAGACTATGCACCGTCGTACATTTGTTAAAGCTTTTGCGCTTTCTGCGTCCGTTATCAGCATGGGTCTGGCGTTTAGCGCTCAGGCTGCCGACACCATCAAAGTGGGGATTATGCACTCGCTGTCCGGCACGATGGCGATTTCTGAAACGCCGCTTAAAGACGTGGCGCTGATGACTATCGCGGACATCAACGCCAAAGGTGGTGTGCTGGGTAAACAGCTCGAACCGGTGGTCGTCGATCCGGCGTCTAACTGGCCGTTGTTCGCTGAAAAAGCGCGCCAGTTGCTGAGCCAGGACAAAGCGGCGGTGGTGTTTGGTTGCTGGACATCGGTATCGCGCAAATCTGTGTTGCCGGTGTTTGAGGAGCTGAACGGGCTGCTGTTCTACCCAGTGCAATATGAAGGCGAAGAGATGTCGCCAAACGTGTTCTACACCGGTGCAGCCCCGAACCAGCAGGCGATCCCGGCGGTGGAATACCTGATGAGCGAAGATGGCGGGGCGGCGAAACGCTACTTCCTGCTGGGCACGGATTACGTTTATCCGCGCACTACCAACAAAATCCTGCGCGCATTCCTGCACTCAAAAGGCGTGCAGGATAAAGATATCGAAGAGGTTTATACCCCGTTTGGTTACAGCGATTACCAGACCATTGTGGCCAATATTAAGAAGTTCTCCGCTGGCGGCAAAACCGCGGTGATCTCCACCATCAACGGCGATTCCAACGTGCCGTTCTACAAAGAGCTGGCAAACCAGGGTCTGAAAGCGACTGACGTTCCGGTGGTCGCGTTCTCGGTGGGTGAAGAGGAACTGCGCGGCATTGACACCAAACCGTTGGTCGGCAACCTGGCGGCGTGGAACTACTTCGAGTCCGTGGATAACCCAACTAACAAAGCGTTTGTTGCCGAGTGGAAGGCTTACGCCAAAGCCCACAAATTGCCGAACGCCGACACCGTTGTGACTAACGACCCGATGGAAGCGACGTATGTCGGCATTCATATGTGGGCGCAGGCGGTGGAAAAAGCCGGAACCACGGATGTGGACAAAGTACGCGCGGCGATGGCCGGGCAAACCTTTAAAGCGCCGTCTGGCTTTACGCTGACCATGGACGCCACCAACCACCATCTGCATAAGCCGGTGATGATTGGTGAAATCGAAGGCAACGGCCAGTTCAACGTGGTGTGGCAAACCGAAGGCCCGGTGCGCGCCCAGCCGTGGAGCCCGTTTATCACCGGCAACGACAAGAAGTCTGACGAGCCGGTGAAAATGGCGAGCAACTAGCGAGTTTTCTCCCTCTCCAGGGGGAGAGGGCCGGGGTGAGGGCGTCCGTCGCTAATCCCCCTCACCCTAACCCTCTCCCTCAAGGGAGAGGGGATCGACCGAGTTCAAGGAGACGCCCATGAAATATGTACGCTGGCTGTTAATCATGGCCTGGCTGCTGCCGTGTTTCGCCCGTGCCGGAGATGCCGAGGATTTTGCGGCGGCCAATCGCACGCAACAAGCGAAACTGCTGCAAAACTGGGCGGCGGCACCGGACGCTAAACGTTTGCCGTTACTTACCGCTTTAGGGCAAGAAAACCTGGTGGTTGGCGATAAAAAAGTCCGTCTGACTAACCGGTTACGCGTTCTGGTCGGGAGCGCGCTCGCCAGTCATCAACTGGTGAGTGACAACGTCACGCAACGTTTGCAGGCGGCTAAAACGTTGCAGCGCGAGGCGCAGCCAGACCAGCTTCCATTGCTGGAACAAAGACTTAAAGTCGAGACTGACGAAGACGTTCGCACCGCTCTTGAAGGCGCAATTGCTCAACTTCAGCTCGCCAGCCCGGATGCCAAAGTTCGCCTGAACGCCGTGGAACTGTTGAGCCATTCCGCCGCGCCGGAAACGCAGGCGTTGCTTAAACCGCTGACCGATCCACAAACCGAATCTGACCCGCAGATGCGCAAAGCCGCAAGCGAAGGGTTGCACAAAATCCAGCACCGTTTATGGCTGGGGGACATTCTCGGCCAGGCGTTTATGGGGATTTCGTTGGGTTCTATTTTGCTGTTAGCCGCGCTGGGGCTGGCGATCACCTACGGCTTGCTCGGCGTAATTAACATGGCACATGGCGAAATGCTGATGCTCGGCGCGTATTCCGCGTGGCTGGTGCAAAGCGCCTTTCAGCAATATGCGCCGCAATGGCTGACGATTTACCCGATTGTCGCGCTGCCGGTGGCGTTCGCCATTACCGCCGGGATCGGCATGGCGCTGGAGCGCACGGTGATTCGCCATTTATATGGTCGCCCGCTCGAAACACTGCTCGCAACCTGGGGTATCAGCCTGATGCTGATTCAAATTGTGCGCATGGTGTTTGGCGCACAGAACATGGAAGTGGCGAATCCGGCGTGGCTTTCAGGTGGCGTTCAAGTGTTGCCAAACCTGATTCTGCCGTGGAACCGCCTGGTGGTGATTGGTTTTGTGATGTTGGTTTTGCTGTTTACCTGGCTGCTGCTGAACAAAACGCGATTAGGCATGAATGTGCGAGCTGTGACGCAAAACCGTGCGATGGCGGCCTGTTGCGGCGTGCCAACCGGGCGCGTGGATATGCTGGCGTTTGGCCTGGGTTCGGGCATCGCGGGTTTGGGTGGCGTGGCGCTTTCGCAACTGGGTAACGTCGGGCCGGAACTGGGGCAAGGCTACATCATCGATTCATTCTTAGTGGTGGTGCTCGGTGGCGTCGGACAACTGGCAGGCACCGTTGCTGCGGCATTTGGGCTGGGGATTTTCAACAAAATACTCGAGCCGCAAATTGGCGCGGTACTGGGCAAAATCCTCATCCTCGTGCTGATTATTTTGTTTATCCAAAAACGCCCGCAAGGCCTGTTCGCCCTGAAAGGGAGGGTTATTGACTGATGAGCCAGCCGCTGACGTTAACGTTAACCCGTAAAGCGCCGCGCATTTCTATGGCGCTGGGTTCGCTGCTTGTGGTGTTGATGCTGACACTGCCATTTTTGACGCTTTTGCCCGCCAGCCATCCGCTGAGCCTTTCCACTTACACGCTCACGCTGGTCGGCAAAATCCTGTGTTACGCGACGGTTGCCGTGGCGCTGGATTTGGTGTGGGGCTATGCGGGTTTGCTGTCGCTCGGCCATGGGATTTTCTTCGCCCTCGGCGGTTACGCGATGGGCATGTATCTGATGCGCCAGGCCGCTGGTGACGGGCTTCCTGCGTTTATGTCGTTTCTTTCCTGGGATGAACTGCCGTGGTTCTGGTGGGGAACGCAGCACTTTGCCTGGGCGCTGGCGCTGATTGTGCTGGTGCCGGGGTTACTGGCGCTGGTGTTTGGCTTCTTTGCCTTCCGCTCAAAAATCAAAGGCGTGTACTTTTCGATTATGACCCAGGCGCTGACCTACGCGGGTATGTTGCTGTTTTTCCGCAATGAAACGGGGTTTGGCGGCAACAACGGCTTCACCGGATTTACCACCATTTTAGGGATGCCAATTACCGCAACCGGCACGCGCATCGCGCTGTTTATCGCCACGGTTTTACTGCTGCTGGCGAGTCTGGGAATCGGTTTTGCATTAGCACGTAGCAAATTTGGCCGCGTGCTAACGGCGGTGCGTGATGCGGAAAACCGCCTGGTGTTCTGCGGCTATGACCCGAAAGGTTTCAAACTGCTGGTGTGGACGCTTTCCGCCGTGTTGTGCGGGCTGGCGGGGGCGTTGTATGTGCCACAAGTCGGCATTATTAACCCCGGCGAAATGTCGCCGACTAACTCCATCGAAGCCGCCATTTGGGTAGCACTCGGCGGGCGTGGGACGCTGATCGGCCCGATCCTCGGCGCGGGTTTAGTCAACGGCGCGAAAAGCTATTTCACCATGGCGGTGCCGGAATACTGGCAACTGTTCCTCGGCCTGATTTTCATCGTCGTGACGCTATTTTTACCGCGCGGCGTGATTGGCCTGCTGCGTAAGGGAGAGAAATGATGCAACCTGGTGAACCGCTATTTACCCGTCAGCACGAAGCCGACCGTTTTCGCGACCAGACCGACCCGGTGCTGATGCTGGAAAATATCAACGTCAGTTTTGATGGTTTCAAAGCGCTGACAGATTTGTCGCTCAATATCGGTGTGGGCGAGCTGCGCTGCGTGATTGGCCCAAACGGTGCCGGGAAAACCACGCTAATGGACGTGATTACCGGCAAAACTAAACCGCAAAGCGGTAGGGCGTTTTATGATCAATCCACGGATTTAATGCGCTTAGAGCCGGCGGATATCGCTAAATGCGGCATTGGTCGCAAGTTCCAGAAACCAACGGTGTTTGAAGCGCTGACAGTATTTGAAAACCTGGAAATTGCGCAGAAAGCGGATAAATCGGTGTGGGCGAGTTTGCGGGCGAAGCTTAATTCCGAACAGCGCGACCGTATTGACGAAATGCTCACGACTTTGCGCTTAGGCGCGGAGCGCAACCGTAAGGCCGGGCTGCTGTCCCACGGGCAAAAGCAGTTTCTGGAAATCGGCATGTTGCTGGTGCAGGAACCGCATTTGCTGTTGCTCGATGAACCCGCCGCAGGCATGACCGACGCCGAAACCGAATACACCGCCGAGCTGTTTCGTGGGCTGGCGGGCAAGCATTCGTTGATGGTGGTGGAGCACGATATGGGCTTTGTGGAAACCATCGCCGACCATGTGACGGTACTGCATCAGGGGCAAGTGCTGGCGGAAGGGTCGCTGCGTGAAGTGCAGGCCAACGAGCAGGTGATTGAAGTGTATTTGGGGCGATAAAAGGATGGGGGATATTACGCCCTCACCCTAACCCTCTCCCCCTGGAGAGGGGATCGTATGGTTTTCTCCTTCTCCCTCAGGGAGAAGGTTGGGATGAGGGTGGTTTATGCTACAAGTCAACGAGTTAAACCAATATTACGGCGGCAGCCATATTCTGCGCGGCGTCTCGTTTGAAGCCAAAATCGGCGAAGTCACCTGCTTGCTCGGGCGTAATGGCGTAGGCAAAAGCACACTGCTGAAATGCTTGATGGGGCTGATTCCGGCGAAATCTGGTTCCATAAACTGGCAGCAAAACAACATTACGGCGCGTAAACCGCATCAACGTGTACAGGCAGGGATTGCCTATGTGCCGCAAGGGCGCGAGATTTTCCCGCGTCTGACGGTAGAAGAAAACTTGCTGATGGGGCTTTCGCGCTTTGCCGGGCGCGATGCTAAACAGGTGCCAGAAGAAATTTATCAGCTCTTTCCGGTACTAAAAGAGATGAAGCAGCGGCGTGGCGGTGACCTTTCCGGCGGGCAACAGCAACAACTGGCGATTGGCCGCGCGTTGGCCTGCAAGCCGCAGCTATTAATTCTCGATGAACCGACCGAAGGCATTCAGCCCTCAGTGATTAAGGAGATCGGTCAGGTTATTAGCAGCCTCGCCGCCAAAGGAGATATGGCGATTTTGCTGGTTGAACAGTTTTATGATTTCGCGGCGGAACTTGCCGATAATTATTTAGTGATGTCGCGCGGCTCAATTATTCAGCGTGGCGCGGGGGGAGATATGGAAACGGATGGGGTCAGGGGGCTGGTGGCGATTTAGACACATTCTCTTAAGATAATTAATCCCGGAAGTTAATTTTAATGAAGGATAAATGTTCTCTCTGAATTAATATCGTCCCGATATTTTATTGGGATTAATATTAACAGGGAGAAATATTTTGAAGGAATTCATTCACGAAATAAATGGTAAGGGGTATACCTTTACAACCGAAGCGAATAAAACTTATCTGACATTCAAAGCAAAGAGTCGCCCCGCAGCAGAGAACCATGTCGAAACTTGTACCATTCCCGGCTGTAAGATCATTACCCGAAGCAATGGCGATATTCTGTTTGCGCTAACCCTAAAGAAAGGGACTGACGAGAAGTTTGAAATTCTTACTGCACAAGAGCTTTATGACAATTATGCCTGGCAGTGGTTTGAACCCCTGGCTGATAACTATCATGAGTTGATTTATTTGAACGATGCTCCTGAAACTTATCCGGCTTATAGGCATTTTAGCTGGCAGGATATCGTAGATTTTTCTTCAATTGATCGTTTGTCAGCTTCGTATTACCAATACATGCCTGGAGACTGGAAATCTAGTGCAGAAGGTGGTGATGGATACTTAATGGTTATGATCAATGGGGTTCCATATTGGACAGATGCAGTTGGGCAGATTCCTTTTGCGGTAGATACCTATAGGTCAAATCGAGACATTAAATATGTTGTTCGCACAGGGATAAAGTGGGCTGGGGGATCGGTAAGCAGCGTCTCTGATGTCAGCAATTGTTATGATAATTTTTTTGTGCTGAGAGGGGCTTTATTTGCAAGTAAAAAATACAGTTACTATTTCTCAACTTCCGCTGGAAACTACTCTAACACGCAAGTCAATGAAGTAATTAATGATATCGATAGCAATAGTATTTCACAACCCATTACAGAATCTGAATTGATGACTTATGGGGAGTGGAATGAAAAATAAAAGATTGCTATTTCTTATTAAAATTAGCGCTGCTACGTTTGCTGTGTTTATTATGATAGTTATTCACGACTGTGGGCGCTATTTTTATACTCAAAATTACAAGTCAGTAAGCCATGGGGTGACACTTGGGTTTGTTGCTTTCTATATTTTATATATTATGACGCCATCCTTATTTATTATGAGTGTTGTCACAAAGTGGTTGTTTCTGGTTATATATTTTGCTGTTTCAATTTTACTCATTTTTTTATGGTATGCCGGGAATCCATTGAGAGTATCTCTAATGTTGCTGTCTTACACTGTAGCCTCCATATGTTTGTTTTTTACGACCCGTTATCTGGACAAAAAAACCATCAAGGTTGTAAAACACAAGTAGCCCTGAATCATGGCCTACCAAATCACAAAAATTATGGTCCTTTTTGTTATGCCATAACTTGTTTATATTCAGGTAACTTATCGTTATTGCGCCCGTGGAGGCCTGAATTGACTGGCATGACAAATGAATATCAGCAACCTGTGGGCAACTCTCTTTGCGAATGGAAAACATGCCCTCGCCCGGAGCGGATTACGCTGGAAGGGCGCTATTGCCGCCTTGAGCCTTTATCTCGTATTCACACCGCTGATTTATGGGCGGCGTGGAGTACCGCGAAAGATGACCGAGGGTGGACGTATCTGAGCGTTGGCCCGTTCCGTGAGCAGCAGCAATTCGCGGAGTTTATCGAAGGCGCGACGCAGAGCAACGACCCGCTGCATTATGCGGTTGTCGATTCCCAAAGTGGCAGCGCAGTTGGCACACTGTCGCTGATGCGCATCGACCCGGCGAACGGCGTGGTGGAGGTCGGTTTTGTGATGTATACGCCGCTGTTACAGCGCACCGTACAGGCCTCCGAAGCCCATTTTCTGCTGATGAAATATGCTTTTGAGCTGGGATATCGCCGTTACGAGTGGAAGTGCGACAGTCTAAACGGCCCGTCGCGCCATGCGGCAATACGCCTTGGTTTCCGTTATGAAGGGCTGTTCCGCCAGGCGGTGGTGTATAAACAGCGCACGCGCGATACCGCGTGGTTCTCAATTATTGATAGCGAATGGCCAGAGATTAAACAGGCATTTGAAATATGGCTCTCGGATGAGAATATGCCGGGCGGCGTGCAGACTCAGGGATTAGCGCAGATCCGAGCAAGTCTAAAAATCCCTCGACCAACAGCGAGTAGAACGGTGGTAAACGTCAGGCCACTAGATGCCAGCGATCATGCTGCATGGCTGCCGTTATGGCAGGGTTATTTAACGTTCTACAATTCGCAACTGAGCGAAGAAATCAGCGAGCTCACCTGGCAACGAATGCTGGATGCGTCTGAGCCAATGTTTGCCCTGGGCGCGTTCGATGAGCAGGGGAAAATGCTCGGGTTCAGCCACATAATTTACCACCGTGGCACCTGGTCGGCAGAGGATCATTGTTATCTGGAGGATCTGTTTACCGCGCCAGAATCACGCGGAAAAGGCGTGGGGCGGGCGCTGATTGAAGGTGTTTACCAGCATGCGCAGGCGAAAGGCTGCGGGCGCGTGTACTGGCATACTCATGAAACCAATGCGGCGGGCCAGGCGTTATACGACAAAATGGCGGATAAGCCTGGGTTTATTCAGTACCGGAAATTTCTGAAGTAGTTCTATCGGATGACGCTTCGTTTATCCGACCTACGATTCGGTTTGTAGTCTGGATAAACGCTAGCGTCATGCACCATTTAATTCAAAGCCAACTGCGATTTCACCGCCATCCCTTTCACAACCATCCAGTACGCCAGCATAATCGCCACCATCAGTGCGACAAATAATATTGATGGTGGGAACCATGTCAGCATCAGGCCGGTGAATAGCGGGTTACACGCACCACCTAACCAGCCGAGCTGCTGGGCAGAAAAGTAGCTCGCTTTCAGTCCCGCCGGGGCGATGTTATCCACCAGCATGTATTCGCCCGGTGCGAAGATAAGTTCTCCGATGGTGAACACCGCCGCAGAAATCCCCCACAGCAGCAGGTTATCGCCCGAAACCATAAAGCCCGCCAGCCCTGCCATAAAGAATAACGTGCCGTAGGCCATCAGCTTTTTGATATTGTCCGGGCGAATGCTTTTGCCGACCATATACTGAAAAACCACTACCACAAACGCATTCACGGGCAACACGACGCCGACGACTTTTTGCGCCAGATCCGAGTCTGAAACTGCGATCGCATATTGGGATAAACAAGCGGCAAAAGACCCAAACACCAGCGATCCGAGGAAAGACGAGAAGGTGAAATACATCAACGCCTTATCTTTAAGCATTTGAACCGGCGAGAGTCTGACGCTACTTTCCTGCGTTTCGCTCACCGGCACGCTGTGCACGTAACGGCTAATCACAATAAACGGAATGATCGCGGTTAAGCCGGATAACCAGAACGGTAAGTTGGTGCTGTAAAGCACCGCCAGCGTGCCAATCGGTGGGCCGACCGTCCAGCCGATATTGGCGAAGGTGTAATTGAGCGAGAAGATTTTCGGTTTCTGGTGAATTTCCAGCACATCGGAAAAATAGCCTTTCAACACCGTGGCAAAGACCGAGTAAGCGCAGTTTATCAACGAGTAAAACACCACGACCAACACGGCACTATTCACCAGCGGAATGGCAACGAACCCGCCGAGGAAAATAATGATCGACAGCAGCATGTACATCTTTTTGTCGAATTTATCGGCCAGTATCCCAAACCACAGGCTAAACACGACTCCCGCTGTCAGGGCGATAGTCAGCGCCATACCGATTTCTTGTAGCGGCATGGCGTACTGCTCGGAGAGATAAATAGTCATGAACGGCAGTGTTAAACCGCGCCCGACTGTGAGAAGCAGAGAAGAGAGCAGTAAAACGCTGATGGAAAGTTGCTTGCCAGAAAAACGTCTTGTCAGGGAAACCATTTTATCGTTTTTTTAGAATGAATTTGTTTGGGGGGATCAGATTTATCATGAAGGATCAACAAAGTATAGGTTGTGCTTATGTTAATTTTTTCTCTGTACTGACAGAGAAAAGTGCGATCTGTATCTATTTATTATGTGGATGAATACGTAGATTTTAACAAAATCGCAATAACACAGGGGCAGGGTATGACGCGCAAAGATGGGCTGCTGGCAATGCTGGTGGTTGTGGTGTGGGGACTGAATTTTGTGGTGATTAAGATGGGGCTGCACAATATGCCGCCGCTGTTGTTGGCCGGACTGCGTTTTTTGCTGGTGGCCTTCCCCGCATTGCTGTTTGTCGCGCGCCCTAAAATTCCCTTTCGTCTGCTGGCCGCGTACGCACTGACGATTAGCTTCGGGCAGTTTGCGTTTCTCTTTAGTGCGATTAAATTCGGGATGCCCGCCGGACTTGCGTCGCTGGTTCTCCAGGCGCAGGCATTTTTCACCATTATTCTCGGTGCATGCGTGTTTGGTGAACGCCTACAAGGCAAGCAACTGGCGGGGATATCGCTTGCGGTTATCGGTGTGCTGGTGTTGATTGAAGGGAGTCTCGGCGGGCAGCAGGTCGCTTTACTGGGTTTTATGCTCACACTGGCGGCGGCTTTTAGCTGGGCTTGTGGCAACATCTTCAATAAAAAGATCATGCAGTTGGAAGCACGCCCGCCGATTATGTCGCTGGTGGTCTGGAGCGCATTGATTCCGGTCATTCCATTTTTTGTCGCCAGTTTCCTGCTTGATGGCCCGGCGCTGATGTGGCAAAGCCTGATAACCATTGATATGACAACGGTGCTTTCGCTGGTTTACCTGGCGTTTGTGGCAACGATTGTGGGTTACGGGATTTGGGGGAGCTTGCTGGGGCGCTACGAAACCTGGCGTGTCGCTCCGTTATCATTACTGGTGCCGGTCGTCGGAATGGGCAGTGCGGCATGGTTGTTGGATGAAACGCTGTCGATGACACAATTGATCGGTGCCGCGCTGATTATGGGCGGGCTGTATATCAACGTGTTTGGCTTGCGAGTGAGACGGGCGGCGGTGAATTAAAAGGGGCGGGCAAAATAGAGGCCCGCCCAATCCGAATTACAGTGTGTTTTCCTGGTAGTACGGCGTACCCAGG
Source organism: Buttiauxella izardii (assembly GCF_003601925.1). Taxonomy (GTDB): domain Bacteria; phylum Pseudomonadota; class Gammaproteobacteria; order Enterobacterales; family Enterobacteriaceae; genus Buttiauxella; species Buttiauxella izardii. Next base: position 48,489 of record NZ_QZWH01000013.1, on the reverse strand, counting down.
AATTCTGACTTATCGCCAATGGTGTTGCTGTTCTGTGCGCGGCTATCAGACGGTGGAATGATCATGCTGCCGTGATTCGCCTGAGTGGTGCTGAAATTGCCTGATTGCTCCGCCATAACGTTTGCGGAAGCCAGAATCAGTAGCAGGCTCGCTGCGGAGATAAAACGTTTCATAAATCCTCGGTGTCTGGTTAACCAGACGGTTGCATAGCGTTTTTAACTGTTTTAATGATTTAGCGGGTGAATGTACTTTCCTTCGCCACCTGAACATGCAACGCGGAATCTGTGAGGTGGCACAGAGAAGTAATTCTTGAACGTGCGGGTGAGTGTCTGTTGCGACTCAAACCCATAGCGCTCCGCCAAATAAAGAATCGGCTCGTTACTTTCTTTCAACTTGAGCGCGATTTCGGTCAGTTTTCGATTACGGATGTATTGGCCTAATGAATGCCCGGTCTCTTTTTTAAACATCCTTTGCAGGTGCCACTTCGAGTAGCCAGAACGCTGCGAAACCTTCTCAAGGGAGAGCGGGGTTTCCAGGTTCTCTTCAATCCAGTCCAAAATGCTTTGTATTGTTATTGAATCATTGTTCCGTCTGGACATCGTTTCACCTCATTCCAGGTTTACGGTAATACCTTTGCTAACAAGTGATAAAGCGTGTCGGCTTCGTCGGCTGTCAGGTTTTTAATCAGTTCTTGGTGCATGCTTTTCCCCAAGAGGCTGCGGCATTTCTCGCAAAGTTTGGCTCCATCAGGAGTCAGTCTTATCAGCACACCCCGTTTGTCGTTGGGATTCGGTAAGCGCGCGACCCATCCTTTGCAAATCAGGCGGTCTAACATGCGGGTTAACGCACCGAGGTCCACAGAAAGCGATTTCTTCAACTCCATGGGGGTAATGCATTCTTCGCGATAGATAGTGCAGAGCACTTTAAATTGTGACGAAGTGACATCCAGTGGGGAAAGATGTTCGTTAAGCAGGCGTTCCTTGTACTGGTTAACCATATAGATCAGTTGCCCGAGAGGGATCATTTCGTTAAACAGATCGTTTTTGTCTTTCACTATGGTTGCCCAGGCAAGTATATTTAATCACGGCAGATATTATTGCTCAGGCAACCATAAGTCAACGTTATGAGTCGGTGATGACACGAATAGCTAAAACGGTTCAGTTTTTAACATTGATACAATTCTGCTAACCCATGTAGAGCATGCAGACTGCTATACTCGAGAGCGCAAAAAGACACCGAAATAAAGGACAGCAGATGATGGAATTGGTAAAGGCTATTGGGCTTGGGTTGGTGGTGTTATTACCGCTGGCTAACCCTTTGACTACAGTAGCATTGTTCCTCGGGCTTCCCAGGCGTCAACTATAAACACTTTGACTTATTGACGTACATCGCAAAAAACCTCTCGTTTCCTTCTTATCTGGTCACACCATAAACAAGCGGTTAGGTTTTTACGTTGTACTGTTTAAATATACAGCGTGGATTAAGCGTAACTATATAGAGGGATAAATAAAGGGGAAGGGCAGAACGCCCACGACAGACAAGAGAGAAATCATGAACTACGTATTCGAACTACTGAAAGCAGAACAGCACATTCACCAACAAGATGAACACATAGCCTATCTGGAAGCACTCACCCGCCAGCAACGCGCATCAATCCAGGGTATCAACGCAAGACTGTACAAACTGGAACAGCGCCCCGTAACGGTACACAACACTGTTAACACGGTGAACATCGTTAACGCCCCACGTAATGTACGAAAAGAAGCGCTAACCTTTGCTGAATCAATGGAACACTTCATTGATGGTAAGGCAGAGCGCGAACGCCGATATCAGGACCGACTCAAAGCCAACCATTCTTGATAGTCCATTATCTCAATGGTGCTTAGGTCGGGGTATGCTTGCTTAAATTTAGTGTTTGGTGGCATATGCTCGATGATGTAATTTTTTATTTCTACTGGCATTCTCCAACCGAATATAATTGACTCAACAAAGTCAGGCGTGTAATCGTAGTTCATCCACAGAGCGCCTTTTATTAATCGTGGTGCCATATCGTTAGACAGTTGGAATCTATATTCTGATTCATATTCCCATTCTACAAGTTTTGTGCGTAATGCTTGCCAAATAAGAACACCCATATGCTCATTGCTTTCAAGATTCAAATACATTTTACATAGATCAATTAGGTTCAATTTGGGAATTTCTTTTTCATAAGTAACTTCGGTAGCCGCAATATATTCACCCTTAAATTCAATGCAAAACCCTTTGTGAGAATCGGCATAATGTGACCACATTAAATTACTATTTTTGTTACTTGATAGTGATATAAACGCATAACTATCAATCAGGTCATTAAATGTCTGCCTGAATCTATGAAGGTATTTGATGCCTGAATTTGTGAACTTACCGTTATCCACGCTGCTGGTAATGTCATGCACACGGGAACCTAGCATAGACTTCTTTAATTCCTCAAGTTTCTCAGGAGTTTCCGCAATGTATTGAACGTCTTTACGAAGATATGTTTCATCCTTTACACTTTTCAACAAAAGGGGTATTAAACTTTCGAACTCTTGCGGAGTAGGTTCGACAAGTTCTATTTTAGAATCAAACAAATCATTGAAGTTTAGGCGGCTTGAAAATGTTGCTTTATTATCTAATAGATTCTGAACTGAATAATCATTCTTTAAACGTTCTTCTACGGATAAAGTTGCATCACTGATTAAGTTGATAGACCGATATTTATATAAAAACTCGGGATGTTTGTCGGTCACACGCTGTACCCGTATGTGTAGGATTAAAAGGCAGCGAATGTTAAATAATATCGCTAAGTAATTGAAGTTAATGATATCTCGAATGAATAACTACATCAATTAGGGTTCTCATATATTTAATTTAGGTTCTTTCCAACTCATTGAATTTTGGGAAGTTTCAAGAGCGCATTCTTTCAGTCATGTGTGATTTTTTAAAGTTGGTTCAGTTCATCAGTCTACGCCTATCAATCCCGAAAAATCCCTCGTATTTTTTCCAATCATTGCTACTTCCATGTTACTGTTTTATTTACAATTGATCGGATTCTGCTCTAGCGCAAACCACACCATAAATACATAAAAATATGCAGCGTTATAACCAGAGAGAATATTACGCATGAAATCAGAAAATTTTATCACCGTGTCGGAAATCGGGCGGCGGTATGACTACACACCGCAAGCCGTCAAGAAATGGATTCAGCGCGGTCTACCGTACAACACCAACCAGAGAAAGATTTCAGAAAAAGAGGGTACTGAATGGATTATCAAAAATATCCTGAAACAAGCATCAAGACGATGGACGCAAGCGAAGAATTGAACTAATCATTATTATTTTCTGGGTTTATGATTATTTGTTGCATCTGTTGATCTGATATTATTTATCGTTCATTTCAATATTCTCTGTTAAGTCGAATGACTCCCCTTAATGCAGTTATTTATGAGCTAAACTTATCCATGTTATGTATATTGGAATCTTTATCATTGTTTTGGTGAATGCATTAAAAATTAATTATTTACGGTTTCTCGCTGGCTGTCATAGTGCTAACATAATTAATCTCAAAGACCGTAAAGGGAATTAAAATGGCTATTCCAGCTTATCTGTGGCTTAAAGACGATGGCGGGGCTGATATTAAAGGTTCAGTTAATGTGAAAGACCGTGAACACAGTATCGAGATTTTGGGATTTGGACATGGTCTGCATTTACCTACTGACAACAATACAGGAAAAATAACCGGAACTCGCGTTCATTCTGCGCTTTCCTTTGAAAAGGAATTTGATTCATCTAGCCCATATTTATATAAAGCAGTAGCGAAAGGCCAAACGCTAAAATCTGCTGAAATTAAGTGGTATAAAATTGATGATGCCGGACAAGAAGTTGAATACTTTAACATGTTACTCGAAAACGTAAAAATAGTATCAGTTTGCCCGATGATGCACGATATTAAAAACCCTGCTACTGAGAAGCATAATCACCTTGAAGGTGTTTCATTACGTTACGAAAAAATCACATGGAAACACTGCGATGGAAATATCCTTTTCACTGATTCCTGGAATGACCGATGATCCGTTGCACTTTTCATTTAAACGGTGGGGCACTTTCAACGTTAAGCTGCCCGGGTATTGGTTTTTTTCCTGCGTATTCAAGCAATGCAGGGCCGATGAGAAATAATCCAGATTCAATTAAGGTCAAAGATGTTGGCCCACTTCCACCTGGTCAATATTATATAGTTAGCCGTGGCCGTGGTGGAATAGGCACAATGGTGAAAGATATTATTTCTTCTGAATATTCAGGGTCAGATCGCGCTATATGGTTCGCGTTATACCGCAATGATAGCCAAATTGATGATCACACGTTCATTGAAGAAGTGCAGCGGGGGAATTTTCGGTTGCATCCTGCGGGGTATGAAGGGCGAAGCAATGGATGTATCACATTACCGCGAAATTCTGATTTTACCATTCTGCGTGAAAGTCTGCTCAAAACAGCAGCTTTTAAGGTTACGGCCTTATTAACTGCTTTTGGAACGGTACAGGTATATTAATGAAACCTCATCAATTCGTACTTTGCTGGCTGGCGGCTTTTGGCTCTTATTTAATCATTGTTTTTTCAAGCTACGCCTTCTTACCTGAAGGTATTCTGCTGGAACTTGTCACAAAATATACAGGTGATATAAGCGCTGATCGCTGGGATAACTTTGTGGGTTATTTGATGTTCATAGGTTCAGCATTAGTGAATGCCGTCCTTATATGGATTGTAGTCAGTATTTATCAGCGATTGCAGTCGAAAGCCGATTGATACAATTCTGCTAACCCATGTAGAGCAAGCAGGCTGCTATACTCGAGAGCGCAAAAAGACACCGAAATTAAGGACAGCAGATGATGGAATTGGTAAAGGCTATTGGGCTTGGGTTGGTGGTGTTATTACCGTTGGCTAACCCTTTGACTACAGTAGCATTGTTCCTCGGGCTTGCCGGAGATATGAACAAAAAGGCCCGCGACAAAACCGCATTGATGGCGTCGATTAATGTATTCATCATCATGATGGTTGCTTATTACGCCGGGCAGGTGGTGATGAATACCTTTGGTATTTCCATTCCCGGTTTGCGGATTGCGGGCGGGTTGATTGTTGCATTTATTGGTTTCCGCATGCTTTTCCCGCAACAAAAAGCCCACGAGTCGCCAGAGGCGCACTCCAAAGCTGAAGAGCTTGAACAAGAACCGGATACCAATATCGCCTTTGTGCCGCTCGCCATGCCAAGCACGGCGGGGCCGGGGACGATTGCGATGATCATCAGTTCGTCGTCAACCGTTGAGCACGGCGTGAACTTTTCCAATTGGGTTGTGCTGGTGGCACCACCGCTTATTTTTGCGTTAGTGGGTTTGATTTTGTGGGGCAGTTTGCGCAGTTCAGGGGCAATTATGCGCCTGGTGGGCAAGAGCGGAATTGAAGCGATTTCTCGCCTGATGGGCTTCTTATTAGTCTGTATGGGCGTGCAGTTTATTATTAACGGCATCCTGGAAATAGTGACTCATTTCCCGGCAAATTAAACAAAAGGGCAACGGCAAAACACCGTTGCCCTTTCAATTCAATTAATGGCCAGGTTGTTCTTCAAGCGATACCGGCCAGCGTCGGAAAATTAATACCGAACCTACCAGTGCAATCAGTGCCGGAACCGCACCCACCATCCCGATACTCGACATTTCAAAATGCAGGCTCACCTGGTTTCCGACTAACGCGCCTGCGCCAATCCCGATATTGAAAATCCCTGAGAATAACGCCATCGACACATCAGTCGCATCCGATGCCTGCGCCAGAACTTTCACCTGCACTCCCAGCGTGATCACCATAATCGCGATGCCCCAGAACAGGCACAGAATGGTGAGGTTCACGGTGCTTTGTGCCGCAGGTAACAACAAGGCGAGGCACAGCACCAGCAATCCGATTGAGCAGCTAACCAGCGTTGACGAGTGGCGGTTGCCCAATTTACCGAACATCACGCTGCCAATAATCCCGGCACCGCCAAGCACTAACAGCAGGAACGTCGCCATATTGGCGCTCAATCCCGCGACGTTTTGCACGAACGGTTCAATGTAGCTGTAGGCGGTGTAATGCGCGGTCACGACCACGGCGACAAGCACATATAAGCTGACTAACGCCGGGCGTTTAAATAGCTCAGGCACGCTTTTCAGCGAACCCGAATGCTCGCTTGGCAATTTTGGCAGCAGCTTGATGACGTAGAACAGCGTCAGGGCGGCGATGACGCCGATTCCCAAAAAGGTGGTGCGCCAGCCGAAATATTGCCCGACCATGCGCCCGAGCGGTAAACCTAAGACCATCGCCAGCGCCGTACCCGTGGCAATCAGGCTCATCGCCTGGGCTTTTTTACCCGCCGGAGCCATACGAATCGCCAGCGAAACGGTAATCGACCAGAAAATAGCGTGGGCAAATGCAATACCGATGCGGCTAATCACCAGCACCGTGAAGTTCCAGGCGGCGAAAGAGACAATGTGGCTGGCGATAAACAGCGCAAAAATGCAGATTAACAACCGCTTACGCTCAACCTTATTGGTGAGCAACATAAACGGCAGCGACATCAGCGCTACGACCCATGCGTAAATCGTCAGCATGATCCCGACTTGCGCGGTTTGCATGCCAAAACTGTCGGCGATGTCAGACAGCAAACCGACCGGAACAAATTCCGTAGTGTTAAAAATAAAGGCGGCGACCGCGAGAGTAACGACGCGTAACCACGCCGTTTTGCGTGATACGTTGCTTGTTGTCATAAATGGGTTTCGCGCTGATAAATGAAAGGTTTGGTGAGGGGGCGATCATAAAACCATCAACTCACCCATACAACCGATTTGTGATTTATCTCTCATTTTATTGTTCTGATAAATACATCAGCCGTGGCATGTTAGAAGTCATAGATTCATAAAGAGGGATAATGCGATGCAGCAAATTGATTTTTATATGGTGGATGCGTTCACCGATACGACTTTCGGCGGCAACGCAGCGGCGGTTTGTCCACTCACCGAATGGCTGCCGGATGAAACCTTGCTGTCGATGACGCGTCAGCATAATCAGTCGGAAACGGCGTTTTTTATCACTACTGACAGCGGTTTTGAATTGCGCTGGTTCACCACGGAAGGGGAAATCAATCTGTGCGGTCACGCGACGCTGGCAACCGCTCATGTGATTTTCGAATATCTGAATTACCCGGAAGCGACGATTCATTTTGATACGTGCTTCGTTGGCCCTTTAACGGTGACGCGCAACGGCGACTGGTTAACGCTCGATTTCCCGGCATCAGGCAGCGAACCGGTTGAACCGCCACAACTTTTGCTCGATTGCCTCGGTATCAGCGAGTGTCAGGAAGTTCGGCTGGGGCGCACTTATACCGTGCTGCTCGAAAGCCAGGCGCAGGTTGAAGCTATCAATCCGGATTTCGAACTGATGCGCAAGCTTGACCAAAAAGTGTGTGTCACCGCCCCGGCGCAGATTGAAGGCTATGATTTTGTCAGCCGCTTCTTTTCACCGAAGGCCGCATTGAATGAAGATCCGGTGACCGGTTCGTCGCACACCATGTTGATCCCATACTGGGGCGAAAAGCTGGGGAAAACGCAGATGCTGGCGCGCCAGGTTTCTCAACGTGGCGGCGATATTCGTTGCCAACTGCTGGGCGACAGAGTGCTAATGTCCGGCCAGGCGACCACCTATTTAATCGGCAAGATACTGCTGCGAAAAGAAATTTTGCGCTAAGGCGTTTGTTCGAGTAAGCCGATAAAGGCATCGAGTTGTCGGGTTTTCGCCCCGCGCCGCCAGATAAGCCAGGTGTTGAGGTATCGCCACTCTTCTGGCAGCGGCGATATCGACACCTGATGGCTGCCGGGCATGCTTTCGAGCATGCTGCGCGGCATCAAGGCAATTCCCGCTCCGGCAATCACACACGCCAACATGCCGTGATACGACTCCATTTCATGAATTTTACCCGGAACCGAGTGCTGGGCGTGGAACCAGCTTTCAAAATGTCGGCGGTAGGAACAATTGGCGCGAAAAGCATAAATACTGGTGCCGCTGACCTGTTTCGCGTCGGTAATCACCGCCGTCTCCGCCGGGGCGACAATCACCATCTCTTCTTTGTAAACCGCTATTCCCTCGAGAGACGGATGCAATATCGGGCCGTCCACAAAGGCGGCGGATAAACGCCCGTCCAGTACGCCATCAATTTGATCGCCTGAAGGCCCGGTGGCTAGGGAGAGCTGAATTTTTGGGAAGCGCTGGTTAAACATCGCCAGCAGGCCAGGAATACGCACCGCTGCGGTGCTTTCCAGCGAACCTAACGGCAGCGTGCCCTGCGGTTCGTCGCCGGAAACCGCCATCCGCGCTTCATCGACTAAAGCCAGAATCCGTTTGCTGTAGCTAAGAAAACTATGCCCGGCGGGGGCCAGGCGCAAGCGCTGGTTTTCGCGAATAAACAATTCCACACCGAGATCCGCCTCCAGTTGTTTGATGCGCGTGGTGAGATTTGACGGCACACGGTGCACCTTCACCGCGGCGGCGCTGATGCTGCCGGTTTCTGCCACCGCATTAAACATTTCAAGCTGCGTGAGATCCATAAACCTTTCTCGTTACGTGAATGACTCGCTCATTATTATTCATTTTTCATGATTGTCACGGGCGTTTAAGGTAAAGGCATAAATCGAACGCAGGAGAAATCATGAACGATCACGCTATTTCAATTAATCCAGCCACCGGCGAGCAACTTTCAGCGCAGCCGTTTGCAACGCGGGAACAACTCGATGCGATGCTGGCGGGGAATCATTCTGCGTTTAAAACCTGGCGAAATGTGCCTGTGGCTCAACGTGCGGTTAAATTACGCAATCTGGGTACAGCGTTGCGAAATCACGCCGAAGCACTGGCACAAATGATCACCGCAGAAATGGGTAAGCCAATTGCGCAGGCGCGTGGCGAAGTGGCGAAAACTGCCAATCTCTGCGACTGGTATGCCGAACACGGCCCGGCGATGCTCGCCACCGAAGCCACTCTGGTGGAAAACCAACAGGCGGTGATTGAGTATCGTCCTTTGGGCGCAATTCTGGCGGTGATGCCGTGGAACTTCCCGCTCTGGCAAGTACTGCGCGGCGCGGTACCGATTCTGCTGGCTGGGAACAGCTACGTTCTAAAGCATGCGCCAAACGTGATGGGCACTGCGTTATTCATCAAGCAGATGTTTGCCGAAGCGGGATTCCCGCAAGGCGTGTTTGACGTGATTAACGTCACGCCGGAAGGTGTGAGTCATGCCATTAACGATGCACGAATTGCGGCGATCACAGTCACCGGGAGCGGGCGTGCAGGTGCGGCGATTGGCGCACAGACGGGTCGTGCTTTGAAAAAGTGTGTGCTTGAGTTAGGCGGTTCCGATCCGTTTATTGTGCTCAATGACGCGAACCTGGATGAAGCCGTAAAGGCGGCAGTCGCAGGGCGTTTTCAGAACACCGGGCAGGTTTGTGCGGCAGCGAAACGCTTTATTGTCGAAGAAGGGATTGGCGAGACTTTCACAGAGAAATTCGTGGCGGCGGTTCAGGCGCTGCAAACTGGCGACCCGACAATTGATGCGACTTATATCGGCCCGATGGCGCGTTACGACCTGCGTGATGAATTACACCATCAAGTGACAACGTCACTTGAGCAGGGCGCAAAGTTGTTACTTGGCGGTGAAAAAATCGCCGGAAAAGGGAATTATTATGCGCCGACCGTTTTAGGTAATGTCACGCCGGAGATGGTGGCATTTCGTGAAGAGCTGTTTGGCCCGGTCGCGGCAATCACCGTCGCCCGGGATGCAGAACATGCGCTGGAATTGGCAAACGACAGCGATTTTGGCCTTTCTGCCACGCTATTCACTGCAAATACTCAGCTTGCGGACGACTTTGCTGTGCGTCTTGAATGCGGCGGTGTGTTTATCAACGGCTATAGCGCCAGCGACCCGCGAGTCGCATTTGGTGGCGTGAAGAAAAGTGGTTTTGGGCGCGAGCTTTCACATTTTGGGCTGCATGAGTTTTGTAATGTGCAGACAGTCTGGAAAGACCGCCACTAGCTTCTGATATACTCATGCCCTCAAAATTCACCAGCCAGGGAGTTTACGTTGGCAGGTTTACTGAATAATCAATTGCTGGAAGATATTCTTGCGCAGGTTCGGCCACTTATTGGGCGTGGCAAAGTGGCCGATTACATTCCGGCTCTGGCTGAAATTCCCGGTGATAAGCTCGGGATTTCGGTGTGTACCGTCGATGGCGAAATGTTTAGCGCAGGCGATGCAAGCGAGCGTTTCTCGATTCAGTCTATTTCGAAGGTGCTGAGTCTGACGCTGGCGATGGGGCGCTACGATGAGCATGAAATCTGGCAGCGCGTGGGTAAAGAGCCTTCCGGGCAGCCGTTTAACTCGTTGCTGCAACTGGAGCTTGAGCAAGGCAAACCGCGCAACCCGTTTATCAATGCGGGCGCGTTGGTGGTGTGCGATATGCTGCAAACCCGCCTGAGTGCGCCGAAGCAGCGCATGCTGGAAGTGGTGCGCGCGATGGCGGAGCAACCCGACCTGGCTTACGACGCAAGAGTGGCGAAATCAGAGTTTGAGCATTCGGCACGCAACGCCGCCATCGCCTGGCTGATGAAATCATTCGGTAATTTTGATAACGATGTGATTACCGTATTGCACAATTACTTCCATTACTGTGCGTTGAAAATGAGCTGCCTGGAGCTGGCGAAAACGTTTCTGTTTCTGGCAAACCAGGGGCGGGCGTTGCATCTTGATGAGCCGATTATTACTGCGCAGCAGGCCCGGCAGATAAATGCGTTGATGGTGACCAGCGGCATGTACGACGGTGCCGGTGAATTTGCCTATCGAGTCGGGATGCCGGGGAAATCTGGCGTCGGCGGCGGGATCATTGCGATTGTGCCCAATGAAATGTCTATTGCGGTCTGGTGCCCGGAACTGGATGCCTCGGGTAACTCGCTGGCCGGAACCGCAGCGCTTGAGATTTTAGCTCAGCGCATCGGCCGTTCCATCTTCTGATACTGCTGCGTGGCATATCTGGTGGGCAACAGGTCACACCAGATAAAATATGCTAAGCTAAAAATTATTTTTTGCACTCATGCAGTTGTATTAAACCATTCCGAAGTGCATGCATAAATATGAGTCAAATTAGCATGGCTAATCTCGCTAGAATGATGTTTTTTTCGCCTGAAAAACGGCTGGCTAACGCCATTAATATTTTTGTTATTACTACACTGTTTTACTTTTTCGGCGCATCGCTTCGCCTGATTGATGAGCTGTCGCTTTTCTGGCCGTTGAATGCGGTGCTGGCGGCGATTTTTGTGCGCTCGCCGTTCCTCAATCGGCCGATTTATTACTTCCTCTGTTATAGCGCAATGATTCTTTACGATGCCTTTACCACGCATTGGGGATGGCAGTCGGCGATAATAAACTTATCAAATATGATGTTTATTATTATTGTCGCGCGACTATTGCTGCGTTATTCCAGAACGCAGGATGAAAGTAATTGGGCGCTGAATGCCTTTAATCTTTTCTATGCCTGCCTGATTGGTGCCGTTCTCAGCTCATTATTAGGCTCGGTGGGATCAACGGGGCCGTCGTCGGATTACCGCCAGTTCCTCTCGCTGTTCGCCGACTGGTTCAGTGAACAGTTTTCGACGGGCGTATTAATGATGCCTTTCTTGCTGATGGCAAAATGGCCGCAGTGGGATAAGTTGCCTGCGTTTCAATTGTCGAAAATCTACCCGCTGGTCGCCGTGATCGTTTCTGTTATGGCTTCCGTGGTGATTGGTGGAGCGGGGAGCCTGGCGTTTCCGCTACCCGCGCTAATCTGGTGCGCGATTCGTTATCCGCTGCCGATTACGGCTCTGATAACATTTTTAACCGGCGGCACGGAAATCATTCTGGTGGCCAACTCGATTGTCGTGATTCATCAGAACCAACCGCTGATGGTGACGGAGATGTTTTCCGCACGCCTTGGCATCGCCACCATGGCGATTTGCCCGCTGATTGTTTCGGTGAGCGTGGATGCGATTAACCGATTGATTCAACAAACTTCTTTGCGAGCAGATTACGATTATCTCACCGGCGTTTATTCCCGTTCCGGTTTGTATGAAGCGCTCAAAACTAAAATCCCGCTCAAGCATTTGCCCAAGCAAAAGCTGTGCGTGATGCTGCTGGATATCGATTATTTCAAGCGTATCAATGACAGCTTTGGTCATGAGTGTGGCGATGTGGTTCTGGCCTCATTTGCCGCTCAAGTGCGTAAAGTGGTTGGGGAAGACGGGCTGGTGGCGCGTCTGGGCGGCGAAGAATTTGTGGTCGCTTGCAGCACTTGCAGCGAAGAAAAAGGCCTGGCGATCGCCGAGAAAATTCGCCAGACCATCGAGCTTACGGCGTTTCGTTATCAGCAACAGTCGCTTTTCATCACCGTCAGTATTGGCCTGGCAACGGCCACGCCTGAAAAGCAAACCCTGCATGATGCGTTTAACTCGCTGTTGGCGGAAGCGGATAAATATCTCTATTTGTCCAAGCGTAATGGTCGCAATCAGACCAGTACGTCGCGCATCACCCAGCAAGATATGGCGGCTTCGATTTAACGCTCGCCTTGAATCCAGATTATTCGCGGTTTGAAGCACTTATTCTGAAAAGTGCTCAAGCCGGAATTTTTATAAAGTTGTTGTAAAAGCGTATAGGTTCCAGCGAATAAACTTTGCCTGAGGAATTCACTTCGAGTGAAGCAGAGTTTACCGCCTGGAGGCAAAATGACTATTCTGGACCAACATCCATCACTGCAAAAAAATAATGCAGGGGTTTCCACTATCATGGCTTTGGTGAGCGGGGAATTAACGCCCTGTGATATCTGGCATGAAAAGTCATACCGGGCGAAATTCCTGCTGCGCACTCTTCTTGCTCCCCGCCAGACATTGCGTTTCTTTAATTCTATGGCGCAGCAGAGCTATTTTTCGACATTGCTAAAAGCTCAAAAAACACTGCCAAGTAAAATCCATCGCCATTATTTGCATTTGGGCATGAATGCTTGCGCACGTGTCGATGCCATTCTCAATCATTATCAGTTTGTTGAAAACCTGAGCGGTAAAACGCTGGCATATGGCTTGATGTCACCCGAGCAAATCGAACTGCTGGCGCTGGACGGCAAAGACGGTGAAAAAATACAAATCAACGTCAGTACCGCTCTGGGCGCGGAACGGGAAGGTGAGAGCACGCTTTGGCTAAACATGGATGGCGTCCGACTTGCGGCGTTAACCTTCTGCGTGGCCGGTGACAAAATATTCATTGGCGGGTTACAAGGTGCTCATCGCAGTGTGCCGCATGACGCCATAAAAGCGGCAACCAAAGCCTGTCACGGTTTATTCCCTAAACGTCTGCTGATGGAGGTTTTGTGGCTATTAGCGGCGCAACAAGGAATTAAAGGAATTTATGGCGTCAGCAATGACGGCCATGTATTCCGTGGGCTGCGTTATCGCCTCAGTAAAGGGAAGCATTTTCACGCCAGTTATAATGAATTCTGGGAATCAACGGGAGGCGAAAAATACAATAAGCATCTTTACCGCCTGCCGTTGTCATTACCGCAAAAATATCTGAATGAAATTGCCAGCAAAAAACGTTCGGAATACCGCAAACGTTATGCCTTGCTTGAAGCGTTACAAACCCAGTTCGCTGAGTTGAGTTAGCAACATCACTCAGTAGATGTTATACCAAATTCACTGGTGGTTTTCAGTGGTGCGGGGCGATGGCATGACAATTGTGACTGGTGTCGCACCCATGACCAGAGATGCTTAAGAAAATTGGTATAATAACTTTAGTTTGATCAAAACGGGGTTTCACATTGTTAAGTTCTGATAGTTTGGAGAGGATTTTTATTCGCCCATCCTGTACTCACCAAGGAACAACATAGTGAAAACACTTAATCGTCAAGACTTCCCTGGCGCTCAATATCCTGAACGTATTATCCAGTTTGGTGAAGGTAACTTTTTGCGTGCTTTCATTGACTGGCAAGTCGATTTGCTTAACGAACACACCGACCTGAACGCGGGTGTTGTTATCGTACGTCCTATCGACAGCGCATTCCCGCCGTCGTTGTCGACTCAGGATGGGCTTTATACCACGATTATTCGCGGCCTGAACGAGCAGGGTGAAGCGGTCAGCGACGCGCGCCTGATTCGCTCCGTGAACCGTGAAATCAATGTATATCAAGAATATGAAACCTTCCTGAAACTGGCTCATAACCCAGACATGCGCTTCGTGTTCTCTAACACCACCGAAGCGGGTATCAGCTACCACGCGGGCGACAAGTTTGAAGATGCGCCAGCGGTAAGCTACCCGGCGAAACTGACGCGTTTGCTGTTCGAGCGTTTCACCCACTTCAACGGCGCTGCGGATAAAGGTTGGATCATCATTCCTTGCGAACTGATTGATTACAACGGTGACGCACTGCAAGAACTGGTGCTGCGTTACGCACAAGAGTGGGAACTGCCAGCGGCATTTACCCAGTGGCTGAACGACGCCAATACTTTCTGTTCTACGCTGGTTGACCGCATCGTGACCGGTTATCCGCGCGATGAAGCATCTGCCATTGAAGAATCTTTGGGTTACAAAGACAGCTTCCTGGCGGCGGCAGAGCACTTCTATCTGTTCGTGATTCAGGGGCCAGCGTCTTTGGCGCAAGAACTGCGTCTGGATAAACTCTCTCTGAACGTGCTGATTGTTGACGACATCAAACCGTATAAAGAACGTAAAGTGGCGATCCTGAACGGTGCGCACACCGCGCTGGTGCCGGTTGCTTACCTGGCGGGTCTGAACACCGTTGGCGAGTCCATGAACGATGCGGAAGTTTGCGCATTCGTCGAAAAAACTATCGCGGAAGAGATCATTCCAGTGCTGGATTTGCCACGCGATGAGCTGCAATCCTTTGCACAAGCCGTGACCAGCCGTTTCCAGAACCCGTACATTCAGCACCAGTTGCTGTCTATCGCGCTCAATGGCATGACCAAGTTCCGCACCCGTATTCTGCCGCAATTGCTGGCTGGCCAGCAGGCGAACGGCACTTTGCCACCACGTCTGACTTTCGCACTGGCGGCGCTGATTGCTTTCTATAAAGGCGAGCGTGGCGAAGAAACTTATCCGCTGCAGGATGACGAGCACTGGCTGGTGCGTTATCAGCAACTGTGG
The DNA here is from genome assembly GCF_003601925.1 of Buttiauxella izardii. Lineage (GTDB taxonomy): Bacteria > Pseudomonadota > Gammaproteobacteria > Enterobacterales > Enterobacteriaceae > Buttiauxella > Buttiauxella izardii. The sequence continues at coordinate 33,224 of NZ_QZWH01000013.1, read as the reverse complement.
GCGGCGCTGGGCGACAAACAAATCAACGAGCAGCAGCTGGTTGAAGCGGTGCTGAGCGACAGCGTTCACTGGGATCAAGACCTGACTAAAGTTCCGGGTCTGGTGGCTAAAGTGAGCGAAGATTTACAGGCGATTCAAAACCTCGGCATGCGTGCTGCGGTGGCGCGTTACTGCTAATTCGGCTGTAAAATAATATTGTCGCTCGGATAAGCGCAGCGTTATGCGATTGAATCTGAGCGACAAAACCTTGATATAGTGCCTGTAACGTTGCTTACAGGCATTTTTTTATGCATAACTCCGCACTTTGGTTTCGCCAGTTCGGCCAGCCTGAACAGGTTATTTCGCTCGAACACTCAACAATCTCACCGCGCCCCTGCGGCATGCTTCGCGTGCAAATGCGTTATGCGCCGATTAATCCTTCCGATTTAATTCCCGTTACCGGTGCTTATCGTCATCGCGTGATGCCGCCTCGTGTCGTGGGTTATGAAGGCGTGGGCGTGATAATAGACGCCGACAGTCCCGAAATGATTGGCCAGCGAGTCTTGCCGTTGCGAGGCGATGGAACCTGGCAACGCTGGCTGGATTGTTCAGCGCTTTGGGCGGTTCCGGTGCCTGATTTTATTCCCGATCTTCTGGCTGCTCGCGGGTACATCAATCCGCTGGCGGCATTGGTGATGTTAAAAAAATGGCCGGTGAACGGGAAAACGGTGTTACTGACTGCGGCGAGCTCATCTTGCGCAGCGCTGCTGGCGCAATGGGCGCTGATGCAGGGCGCGGCGCAGGTGTTCGGCGTTTGCCGTAGTGAAGGGCAAATAGCGGAGTTGCAGAAAAATGGCATAACGCCCGTGTTGATTGATGACCATGCGGCTTTGCGTGCGTTCGCCCGGCAGGTTGATGTGCTGTTCGATGCGGTCGGTGATTCGCTTGCCACATTGTTGCTGGCGCAGTTAAACGCGGATGCTGATTTTGTCTCCTACGGTTTGTTGAGCGGGCAGCCTTATGACGCTCGCGGCGCTCAGGCTAAACCCCAGCGTTTCCACCTACGGGATACGTTAGCCGTGACTGAATCGCACGAATGGCAGCAGTGGTTTGTGGAATTCTGGCCGCTGCTGGCAAAAAGCCAGTTACCGGAAGTGAAAGTGTTTGCACTGGAAAACTGGCGCGAAGCCTTACGGGAATTTGCAGTAGAAGGGCGACGTTGCAAGCCAGTCCTGGCAATGTGACGTGACAACGTCACCTTTAAACTGCTATTTATCGCTGCCCATGATCGCTTTCATGGCTTCTTCATCAGGCAAGCCCTGATTTTGTTGCAGTCGGCCTTCTTTATTCAGGTAATAAATAGAAGGCGTCGCCGTTCCCCCTAATTCATCCATCAACGCGAGATTGTCTTCCAGCGCTTTGGTGATTTCAGGTTTGATGGTGGCAGGAATTTTCAGCTCCATTTTCCCTTTGGAATTTTCGTAATCTGCGAGTGTTTTCGCCGGATCTTTCGCCATCATAATTGCCGCGGCTTTCTGGCCGCTGTCGGGGCGCAACATGCCAACCATCAACACGCGCAGCTGAACTTTGCCGGATTTCACCCACGGCTGCGCATTGTTCCAGAACTGTGTGCAGTACGGGCAATACGGGTCGGCAAAGGCGTAAACGACCTGCGGCGCGTCTGCTTTACCTACGGCTATCCAGTGGTTTTTCTCAAGCTTTTGCCACATCTCTTTTGCCATCGGCGCATAAACCCATTTCTCGACTTGCTCATCGCTGAGGTTTTTCCCCGTAGCATCCACCAGATTCCCCATGATGGCGTGCTGTTTGTCGGGCGTCAGAAACACGGTGGTGCCTTGCCCCTGGATTTGCATCACGTAACCGGGCATATCGCCGGGGCCTTTAAATTCACCTTTCAGCTCAAAGCCTTGCTTCTGTAGTGCGGTGATCGGGGCCGGGAGTTTTACTTCTTCCGCCAGCACCGAAGCGCTGACGAGCAGGGCAAGTGAAAGAGTCCATACTGTTTTTTTCATTATGCCGTCCTTATCATTCTCTAGATGAATATATCGCCCGGCTAGGCTACAGGTCGTTGGCACGGAAGGAAAGAAAGATGAATCTGCGTTATTTTGTTATGGTATGCGCAATTTTTTAGAATCACTGGACTCAATATGACCAACCCTTCAAAAGACCCTCTACACGGCATGACGCTTGAAGCCATCGTTAATGCGCTGGTTGCCCGTTTCGGCTGGGAAGAACTCGGCAAACGCATCAACATTAATTGTTTTAAAAGCGACCCGAGCGTCAAATCCAGCCTTAAGTTTTTGCGCCGCACGCCGTGGGCACGCAAAGAAGTCGAAGAGTTGTATGTCGATTCTTTAGAAACCAATGAGATTGAAGATGATATTCCGGCTGATAGCCCGTGGGCGAACTGGCAGAGTAAGAAAGGGCAGGAATAATTGAAGGCGAGGTCATCAATATGAATGAGGATTTGGCAAAAATGGGCGCTGCACGCGTTCGCCTCGCCTCACTTCATGGCTTTGACTGCATCATTAAACAGCCCGTTTCGGCCGTTGAATTTCAGTTTTATCATCAGGTCGCTCCTGAATTTCGCGCAGCAGGCATCGCTGTTCCAGAGCTTTTATCCCGCGATGCTGCAACGCAAACCTTATGCCTGGAATATATCCCGCAGTCCATTAGCCAGCATGAGCTAGCCGAGCGCGATGATATTCTGGCAATGATTGCGCGTATTCATCGTTACCCTGTGAATCAAAGCTGGAGCCTTAAGCACCACCGATGGTGTGAAGATAAAACCCTTAACGCGCTGGAGTTGCTGAAATTACCTGAAAGTGCGGCTGCGATTGTTCTCGATATTGCGAAATTAAGTGCCTGCCTGTTCAACCCGACAATGTTGATCTCCGGTGACACTAACGCCGGGAATTGGGGAATCAGGCAGAAAGGGGATGCGGTGTTATTTGACTGGGAACGCTTTGGCACCGGCAGCCCGGCGATAGACCTGGCTCCCTTAATTAAAGGGATGGGAAACATCTCGGATTTCATTCATTTTGCAGAACGCTACCAAGATGTTTCACCCCAGGTTATTTCATCCACGCTGGCTCAGGAGATCGCTATTTGCAAATTATGGATAGTGACAGAAGTTATCGATATTCTGCACACCAACCATAAAGCTGAGCTTGACCATTATCTGAACTGGTATCGCAGCCATTTACCCTCGTGGTTGAAAGAAGTACAACGCTTTATCGGTTAAACAAACGGTGCCAACGGATCGGCTGCCGCAAAGGCAATTTCTTTCTCCGCTTTCGGCGGGTAAATCAATTCATTAGTAATCGCGACTTTGATTTTCTTCGCCTCGGCACGTGTGGATTTCACCACCTGATCCCAGCCTTCGGTGTACACCGCGCCAAAACCGCCTAAATCCAGGCACGTCACGTAATTCACCTGGCGATAGGGATGCGGAGCCACGCCAAGCATGTCGGCGGCTACGTTATTACCGACGAAACGGCCGAGCATAATCGCGTGCTGGCAGGTCATTAGCGCGGTGTTGCCTTTGTCATCGGTGCGGGCAAATGCCACGTCGCCGGTGGCGTAAATATCTTCCTGTCCCACCACTTTTAAGTTTTCATCAACATGCAAACGGCCTTGCGCATCGCGTGTAGCGGGGATTTGCGCAGTCAGCGGGCTGGCCTGCACACCCATGGTCATCACCACGGTATTTGATTCGATAAAATCGCCATTCTTGAATTTAACGCCGCGTTCGCTGATTTCTGCGATTTCCGCATTCAGCTTCCATTCAACACCTAATTCACCGCTGGCCTGGGTAATCACATCGCTCAAATCTTCGCTGTAACGCCCGCCAACTACCGGGCTACGGTCGGCGATAACGACGCGAATCGATGCGCCATCGCCCAGAATGGTGCGTAAGCGGGAAGGCAATTCCGTCGCCAGTTCGATACCTGTAAACCCGCCGCCACAAACCACGACGGTATTACGCGCAATGCTTTCTGGCTGCTGCGCCAGTTGATTTAAATGCTGCTCAAAGCGTGCCGCACTTTCCAGTTGATCGACATCGAATGCGTGCTCTTTCGCACCTGGGAAAATCGGATTGATTTGGCTGCCGGTCGCCACCACCAGACGGTCGTAATGCAGCGCCGCAAGCTGCTCTTGCGCGGTGTGATACCAGACTTGCTTGCTCGCCACATCAATTTCACTGGCCGAACCGGCAATAAACTTCACGCCCGTCGCGGCAAATAACGGCAACAGCGGGGCGGCAAAGTTTTGCACGCCATCTTCATAAAAACGCGGGCGAATACGCAGTTCAGGCTGCGGAGCCAGCACGGTGATTTCAATATCATCACGATCGTCGGTCAAGCGCGCGGCACTCAGAGCGGCCCACATACCTGCAAAACCGGCACCCAAAATGAGAATTTGTTGTTTCATGATTTATCCCTGGTCTATCAATGGTCATTGGATTTCTTAACTGCGATCATATTTGTCGTAGTTAATGTTTTCAAGGCTTTTACGTGCTCATCTGTAAGGTTTGAATTTAACTGGATGAATTTATTTAATATTTAAAACTTAACTGAGATTTGGTAGCGCGAGGAATTGCGTCAGTACAAGGAAGGATTTATTATCTAACTAAGAATCAATTGGGCGGAGAAGTTATGGCATTTTACAGTTCAGGCGTGGAATATGGCATCCACAGCCTCATGTGTCTGGTAGACAGCAAAGGCGACGGGCGTGAGATGAGCGTGCGTGAAATCGCTGAGTTGCAAAATGTCCCGTACGATTACCTGGCTAAAATTTTCACCAAGCTCTCCAAAGCCCAACTGGTTGAAAGCACAGAAGGAAAAGGCGGGGGATTTCGCCTGGCGAAACCGGCTGACCAGATAACGGTGCTGGATATTGTTGCCGCCATCGACGGTGAAAAATCTATTTTCGACTGTAAGGAAATCCGCCAGCGCATGGCGATATTTGATGAACCCGCGCCCGCCTGGGCTTGTGAAGGAATTTGCGGTGTGCGCCATGTAATGCAGGTGGCGCAGCAGCGAATGGAAGAAGCGTTGGCGCAACATACGGTGTTAGATCTCGCACGCCGCATGTTCAGAAAAGCGCCGGAAGCCTTGCCGATTCAGATTGAAGAGTGGATTGGCAACCGCCGCAAAGATGCGTGAAGGTTAACTGGTGCGGCGTAATAAAATCACCAACACAAACACGCCGCCGACACCCGCGGTGATAATCCCAATCGGCAATTCCTGAGGGGCGGTGAGGGTGCGGCTAAGCACGTCGCCTGCGGAAAGTAATATCGCTCCCATCATCCCCACCAGCGGCAATAAACGCCGGTGGCGCACACCCGAAAAGGGCCGCGCCAAATGCGGCACCATCAATCCGACAAAACCAATCACCCCGGTCAGGGAAACGAGAATGGCGGTAGCCATCGAACAGCAGATAAACACTTCTGTTCTGAGGCGATTAACGTTAATTCCCAATGACCATGCCGTTTGTTCCCCCGCCAGTAATGCATCCAGCGCCTGCCAGCGTCGGTAAATCAAAACTATTAGTATGACCAGCGCGACGGCGGCAAATCCGAGGTTTTCCCAACGGGCAAAGCCTAATCCTCCCAACGCCCAAAATAGCGCATTGCTTGCGGCACGTTGATCGCCGGAAAAAATCAGGAAGTTGGTTAATGCGCCAAATAAAAACGACACCGCCAACCCGCAAATAATGAGCTTTTCAGTGCCTTTGTGTGATTGCGACATAAAGATGATGATCACCGCCACGGCGGATAACATGCCGCCGACGAAAGCGGCGATGGGCAGCGTCCAGGTGCCAAAGCTGTCGCCAAAACGGGTGATCACCAGCACCACGCCCGCCGAGGCACCGGAAGATAAGCCGAACAAAAACGGGTCGGCAAGGTCATTGCGCGTGGTGGTTTGTAGCAGTGCGCCAACCAAAGCCAGGCCGGAACCGGCAATCACCCCCAGCAAGGTGCGCGGTAGACGCAGTTCCAGCACGATGCTTTTCACCATTTCCGGGACGCCGCCGTGCATTAAATCCAGCGCTTTTAATACGTCTGAAAACGACAGCGGCACGCTGCCGGTCGCCACGCTAAGCAGGATAAACCCCGCCAGCAACAGCGAGGCGAAAATCCACGCCAGACAGTAACGCGTCATTAGTTAAATGCAGCGGGATAGAGTGCGCGGGCGAGCTTATTAATGGCGGTGATGTTCGCTGGCCCCGGCGTCAGCTCCTGGTATTTCAATTTGAGATAACGGTGGTAACGCACCGCAGGCGTGTTTTTCATCAGCGGATGTTGTTCGAGGAAGCGCCGCAGCCCGTCAGCACCGCCGTTATAATCAGACTGATAATCCATCAGGATAATAAATTCTGGCTCGCTGGCGGCCACGCTTTCCCAGTTGGTCGTCGCCCAGCTTTTATTGAGCGTATCCATGACGTTTTTCCCGCCAGCCGCTTCAATAATTGCCGTTGGCATGGCGTATGCGCCGCTGGTAAAGGGTTTATCTTCGCCAGAATCGTAAAGGAAAACGCGCATCGGCTTCAGCCCGGCGGTTTTGGTTTTGATATCGGCAACTTGTTTTTTCCAGCTTTTTACCAGTTTCAGCGCGGCTTCTTCTTTGCCAAACACTTTCCCCAGGCGCAACATGTCGCCGTACAACAAATCCATGCTGGCGCGCGGGCGATGGTTATCAACACGAATACAGCTTTCAGTCAGGACCAGGGTTTTGATATTGAATTTTGCCAGCGCCTGAGGCGTGACATCGCCACGTAAACCGTAGTTCCAGCCGGCAAAGAACAGGTCGGGTTTCACCGCCAGCAGCGTTTCCATGGAAGGATCTTTTGGGGCGATTTCAGGAATCGAGCCCTGGAGGCGAGTAAATGCCGGGATGTTTTTATACCAGCCAGAAATCCCACTCACGCCAACCATTTGCGGTTGCAGATGCAGGTCGAACGCCATTTCTGCCATGTTGATATCATGAACCACCATGCGTTTTGGCGCTTTGGTGAACGTCATTGATTGCCCGCAGTTATCAATGGTCACCGGGAAACCGGAAGCGCCCGCATAACCGGAAATCATGACCAGTAACGCCATGATAGTAAATCTGTTCACATAGACTCCTGATTTATGAGGAATTGCACCTCACTTAACAAGCGGAATAAATCCAGCCGCTGCACCATACAGGAATTGATTGGGTGAATAGATCTGCTCAGATCAAATTATGATGAGTTACTTCATTTCAGAAGGCAGTGCTTCGAAGATACGTAGCGTTTTACCGCTTGTCGGATGGGTAACGTGCAAACTTTGCATGCCGAAAACCTGCTCAAGCCAGGCGGAGTCGAGAACTTGCGCTGGCGTGCCACGACAAACCATTTCCCCTTGATTCATCATCAAAACCCGGTCAGAAAAAGGTTGGATCAATTCCAGGTCATGCAGCACCGCAAGCGTCGTCATATTTTTATGTTTGATCAGGCTCAGCAGTTGGTGGCGGGCGAGCGGGTCGAGATGGTTTGTCGGCTCGTCCAGCAATAACAACGCGGGTTGCTGGGCTAAAACCCGCGCAAAACCCGCTCGCTGGCGTTCACCGCCGGATAATTTCCCTAAAGAAACCGCCTTCAAATGCGCAATGCCAACGTCGTTAATCGCATCGGTAATGATTTTTTCATGCTCGGCGCGGGAATATTCGACCTGCCAGGGAATACGCCCCAGCGCCACATACTCACTCACCGTCAGGCGCAGATCGGCGTTGTCATGTTGTGTCAGAAAAGCCACGGAACGGGCGCGTTCCTGCGGTTTCATGCTGCGCAACGATTTGCCCTGAATCACAATCTCACCGCTGGCGGGTTGCAGCTCGCTAATAATCAGCCGCAAGACAGTCGACTTACCGCTGCCATTTGGCCCGATGATCGACACAAACTCGCCCGCATTAATATCGAAAGAGACCCCGTTTACCTGCGGCGTTTTGCCGGAAAAACAGTGCGTCAGATTGCGGACGGAGAGCAAACATTCGGGCGTTGGCGATTTCATAAGACATGTCTTTAGCTGAAAAACTGGCGCGTAGGATAACAGCCATGCCGCAATGGACAAGCAACAAGGCGCGATAATCGGTTGCCAGAGCCATCGTTATATAATTTAATATATATCGAAATCATTCCTTATCCAGATGGCACTTATGTTAACTCTTCGTCATATCACGCTGGTTTGTGCCAGCGCGTTCTTCGCAACTTCCGCTCACGCCGACAGAATTATCACCGACCAGCTTGGTCGCCAGGTCACAATTCCAGATCACGTCAACAAGGTGGTTGTTCTCCAGCACCAGACGCTGAATCTTCTGGTGCAACTCGATGCGCAAAAGGATATTGCAGGCGTGATGACCAGCTGGAAAAAGCAGCTCGGCCCTGAATTCGCCCGTTTTATGCCATCCATTACCTCATTGCCAACGCCTGGCGATCTTACCGAGGTGAATATCGAGAGCCTGCTGGCGATTCATCCGCAGGTGGTGTTCGTCGCTAACTATGCGCCTGCGGCGATGATTCAGCAGATTCAGAATGCCGGTATTCCGGTGGTGGCGGTGTCCCTGAGAAAAGACGCCCAAGGTCAGCAAGACAAAATGAACCCCACCATGGCCGATGAAGAGCAGGCGTATAACGAAGGGCTGAAGCAGGGGATTCGTTTAATCGCCGATGTGGTGGAGCGCAAACCGCAAGGCGAAGCCCTGATCAAATATACCTTTGATGCTCGCGCCAAATTTAATGCGCCGGTGGCGAATATTCCTGAAGCCAACAAAGTGCGTGTTTATATGGCGAACCCGAATTTGATGACCTACGGTTCCGGTAAATATACCGGCTTGATGATGAAACACGCCGGAGCGCAAAATGTGGCCGCCGCAACGGTGAAAGGGGCGCGTCAGGTTTCTCTTGAGCAGGTGTTGCAGTGGGATCCGCAGGTGATTTTTGTCCAGGATCGTTACCCGCAGGTGGTGACAGAAATCCTGAATGATCCAAACTGGCAGGGTATTGATGCGGTGAAAAATCATCGCGTCTGGCTGATGCCGGAATATGTGAAAGCCTGGGGCTACCCGATGCCGGAAGCGCTGGCTATCGGTGAGTTGTGGATGGCGAAAAAGCTTTACCCTGATGCTTATAAAAATGTCGATGTCGATGCTCAAGCCCAGGATTATTACCAACGTTTTTACCGCGTGAACTGGCAGCCAAATGCTCAGCAGTAATGCGTTTATTACCCGGCAGCTGGCACTCGCTATATCTGTGCTGGCGCTGGGTATTGGCTCGCTGAGTCTGGGGCATTATCCCTTGCCGTTAAGCGAAGTTCTCCATCAACTCACTCATTATTCGCAAACATCGGGCATCGCAAACCAGGTGATATGGTCTGTCCGTTTGCCGCGCGTTTTAATGGCGCTGCTGGCAGGCGGTGCGCTGGGGTTGTGCGGCGCGACCTTGCAAGGGGTGTTTCATAATTCGTTGGTTGACCCACATATTATCGGCGTCACATCGGGTTCCGCATTTGGCGGCACACTGGCGATTTTGCTCGGCCTTGACCCGTTGTTAATGATGGGATCAACGTTCTTTTTCGGGCTGAGTGCGTTGATTCTGGTGTATGCCATTGCGGCGTTGCAGGGGCGGGAAAATGCGCTGATTCTTATCCTCTCGGGGATCATTATGAGTGGTTTCTTTGCCGCCCTGGTGAGCTTGATTCAGTACCAGGCCGATACCGAAGAGGTTTTGCCTAATATCGTGTTCTGGCTTTTGGGCAGTTTTGCCACAGCGAACTGGCACAAAGTCTGGTTGCTGGCGGTTCCGGTGACGATTGCCGCAGGGGTTTTGTTCAAGCTCCGCTGGCGCATTAATTTGTTATCGCTCAGTGATAAAGAGGCGCAAGCGCAGTGCGTTTCCGTGGTTCCGCTGCGGCGCTGCGTTCTGCTTTGCTGTGCTTTGTTGGTCGCCGCACAGGTGGCGGTGAGCGGCAGCATCGCCTGGGTTGGGCTGGTTATTCCGCATCTGACGCGTCTATTGGTCGGCGTTGATCATCGCCGTTTGCTGCCCACGGCGTTTTTGCTCGGCGGCGGTTTTATGATCCTCGTCGACGATATTGCCCGCACGCTGATGCAGGCGGAAATCCCGCTGGGGATTATCACGGCTTTAGTCGGCGCACCGCTGTTTACGGTGCTGTTAGTTCACTCAAGCCGCAGGGGGCGTCGATGAAACACGGGGATTTACGCGTTCAGCAGTTGTTATACGGCTACGATTCACCGCTATTTGAGGCGATGAGTTTTCATTGTCAGCGTGGAGAAATTTGGGCGGTACTCGGGCGCAACGGGTTGGGTAAAAGCACGCTGCTCGATACACTCACGGGGTTTCTTAAGCCGCTGGGCGGGAAGGTTGAACAGCAGGGCGGCGTGGGCATTGTGGCGCAACATTCTCACCTGCCGTTCCCGTATTCGGTGAGCGATGTGGTGCTGATGGGGCGCGCTCAATATGTGAAGCTGTTTGCGCAACCGGGGCGCAAAGATAAACAGGCCGTCATCGAGGCGCTGGAGCAGCTAAACATTGCACATCTGGCCGCCAGCACGTTTAGTTCGCTTTCCGGCGGCCAGCAACAACTGGTGATGATCGCCCGGGCGCTGGTGACGGCGAGTCAAACGCTGCTGCTTGATGAACCGTGTTCGGCCCTGGATTTAGCCAATCAACAAGTGGTGTTGCAGTTGATCAGCGATTTGGCGCACCGCCAGCAGCGCGGCATTATTTTCACCACACACGATCCGGTTCATGCGTTGCAGGTGGCGACTCACACGCTGCTGCTTTTACCCGCAGGAAAATGGCTGGCTGGCCCAACCGACGCCATTGTGACCGAGGAAAATATGCATCAGGCCTATGGTTTAGTGTTGCGAAAAATCCACATCGAGAATAACGCCACCCCGTTTATTGCCCCGCTGTTCAAGATTGAGAAGTGACGGGAGAAAAGCCCGCCGTCGCCAAAATTGCTTGCCCTTCATGACTCAGAATAAAATCGACTAGCCGATTCACTTCACGGGAGTTTTCGAGCGTCGCCAACTGATACTCACACAAAATGTTGTGTTCAGCAGGGATCGTAACGCAGCGAATATCAGTTTGTCCCATCAGCGCATTGGCGTAATGAGCGTAGCCGATAAACACATCAGCGAATCCCTGGCGCAATATCCACGCGCTTGCGAGTTCACCCGCTGGTATTTGCAGCGTATCGCGACCGCCCACCAGGGGAATCGCGCGTTCGCGCAGTTGATGACCGAGGCCTGGCTGGTATTTATCGAGCTCATCGAACAACGCCCACGTGTAATCGCCTGATGGGTCGCAACCCGGCGTGGAAGTCCCGATGCGCAAGGCCGGCGCGCTCAACAACTCCATCCAGTCACCATCTTGTAGTGTGGTTAACGCCAGTTGATTCCAGCAGAAAGTGTGGGTTTGTGAGGCTTTGCCGTTTGCCAGTAAATGCTGCGGGTGTTCACGATTAGCCGATGCAAAAAGCGCGCAGCGTTCACCTGCTTCTATACGTTCACGCAGCAAGCCCGCCGGGCCATACTGAACTGCGACTTCGATGCCGGTCGCCTGAGTGAATTGCGCAAGTAAGGGTGTGAAGGCCAGACGTAAACTGCCTGCGGCGAATAGGGTAAATGGGGACGTCATGAAAATGGATCCTTTGAATAAACTCGCTCAGGTTTATCTGAGCCATTTTACTGATTATAAACGTGTTGAAACTTTGACTGAGTTAAATTTTTTCACAGTAAAATGACCTTATTCTTGATAGCAGTTTAAGGGGGAGAACAGCATGGAAAAGTATGTATTTTATTTTAAAGAAGGCACTTCAAAAGTGTTCGCTGAAAGCACACTGGATAAGGATGACATCAAAAAGCTAAAACAAGAGGGTTTTAAAAAGCATCACCTGGATTTTTTTGCAGAAAGTAAACAGGATGCTATCACCAAATTGAACGCTGGCAATCAAGAAAACCTCGACGCTTTACGTGAGTTTTCAGGAAACCATATGGTGATGGTCGTCATATTACTCATCACGCTCGTTGTGACCCTTCTCAATTGGAATTGGTGACGAGTCTCAAAACTAACTCATAAAATCCAGCATTCATTTATTCAAAAATAAACAATAAAGATTCAGAACAAGCACGAAAAATTAATAAGTTTACCGGTTCGTTCCTCTACTATGCGCGCTCTTTTCGGCATGCTTACTGATTAAGCATGCCGACTGTCTATTTGATTTAGGGTGCACATGCATTACAAAAAATTGATTCTTATTGCTGTTTTGGCAATCGCAGGTTGTAGCGCGAAAGGTGATACCGCCAGCCAGCAACGAAATACCATCCAACAAATGCGTATTGATACGTTATCGAAACTGTATAAGGTTCATCCTGAAGCCCGAAGTGAAATTCTTAAAGCCAAAGGTTATGCCGTCTTCTCCAATAACAGCAGCAAGATTTTGGTATTTGGATTTGGCAGCGGTTATGGCGTGGTTAAAGATCTCAAGACGGGTAAAGACACTTATATGAAAATGGCTCAGGCCGGGGCAGGCGTCGGCGTGGGCGTGAAGCAATTGCGCACCGTTCTGGTGTTCAATGACAGCAACGCCCTGAGCGATTTCGTCAAGAATGGTTATATCGTCGGCGCGGATGCAAATGCGGCGGCAAAATACGACGACAAAGGTTTGCCAGCGGTTGGCGCATCCGCCAGCGCCGTGGCACCGGGCACTATTTCCGCACCAAAACCAGTTGATGTTTATGAGATCACTGAGAAAGGTCTTGCCGCCCAGGCGATGATTAACGGCTACAAATACTGGCCTGATGAAGATTTAAACGCGAAATAACAGGTGTCGGATGGCATGCGTTTTTGTACGGTGGATAAGCGTAATCGTTATCCACCGTTTTTTAATTTGCCGAAACCGCATGTGTAAACAAGTGTAAAAAACTTCTTGATTTGCTTATGTCAGGAGATAGCTTCGATTTCATTTCAGGACTGGAATTCCTGGCAATACCCGCAATAAATAAAGTACACACAAAATACTCTCCCGAGTAAAACATGCTTAACAATTACAGCGTCAGAACCGTAATTATTGTTTTTACCGCAGCTTCACTGGCGACACTTGATGTCATGGCGTATTTATTATCAGCCAGTCTGACTTTCTTACTCCTGCTCAATGTGGTCGGGTTGATATTGCTTTCATTCCTCTGGCTTTACATGACTCAATACCTTGTAAAACCGATTAATGAGGTAAAAAGAAACATTGATGAAATCAACTCCGGGAATTTATCCATTTCCATTCGCGAATTTGGTAATAACTGCGCGGGTAAATTAATTCCCGGCATCAACAGCCTCTCAAACGAAATTTCTAATCTGGTCAAAGATATTAGAAAATCTTCTCATTCAGCAAGCGCATTATCCGGGACGCTGGCTAACCAAAGTGCCGAACTTTCCGTTAAAACAGAACAGCAATCAGCGATGTTGATGCAAACCGCATCGAGCATGGAAGAAATCTCGGCTGGAACTAAAAGCAATGCGGAAAACATGCGTCAGTTGAACACCATCACCAGCGATGCCCATAAATCAGCAGGCCACGGCAGCGAATTAATGCAAAAGCTGACAGAGAATATGGTGTCGATTACTCATTGCTCGAAGAAAATGACCGAGATTATCAGCATCATTGACGGCATTGCGTTTCAGACCAATATCCTGGCCCTGAATGCGGCGGTGGAAGCCGCCAGAGCAGGGGAACACGGTAAAGGATTTGCGGTGGTCGCAGGCGAGGTCAGAGTTTTGGCGCAGAAGAGTTCTGAGTCTGCGAAAAACATTAAATCGCTCATTGAAACAACAAACACCAATGTGATGCAGGGGGCAAAACTGGTGTCCGAAGCCGAAAAAAATATGCAGGCCATTGTTGGCGGTTCAGAAGATCTTAATCTGCTGATGGAGCATATTTTTATTTCGACAAACGAGCAGGAAAAAGGAATACAACAAATCACGATTGCTTTGTCGGAGCTGGAAAAGGTCACATTGAGTAATGCCGCGGTGGTGGATGAACTCGCGCAGTCCTCCGATGTTCTCAAAAACCAGGTCGTGGCATTGCAAGAAAGAACCAGTAATTTGCGTTTGGCTGATGATCAAAAGGGCGCTACGGCTGCCAGTTCGCAACCGGCGCTGGCTAAACTGATTAAAAATACCCCGGAAGGAAACTGGCAAACTTTTTAACTGCGACCGTCGGATGACGCTGCGCTTATCCGACCTACGACTACCACGCGGCAAAACGCCAGTTCCCTGCCGAAAGTGATAAACGTTCCGTTAAATTCAGATGGTTAAGAAAGACTTCATCATGGGAAACCACGATCAACGCCCCCTGATAATGGCTGAGCATAGCGAGATGTTGATCCAGCCAGACGTGCTGCTCAACAACATGGCAGCTTCCTTCTAATGGCTCGACTTTCCCTGACAGAACTTTCAACAACGTAGATTTCCCGCAGCCATTATTCCCGACAACGCCGATGCGTTGCTGGGCGGTTAGGGTCAGATTCAGCGGAAAATCAAAGCGCGTAACGAAGGGCAGTTGCACATCTTTTAGCTCAGCAATCTGGCGGCGGGAAGGGGAGTTTACCGCCAGCGAATGCATGACTATGTCAGCGTTTTCATCAACCTGAATTTGCGAAAGCACGCTTTTTCCCACGCCATTGCGCCCGACGAGGCCAGTGCGACGAGAGTCAAAAGTTTCGTTAAGTTGTGAGAACAGCGGGGTGCCGTCAGGTAAAGTAAAAGCGACGCTTTCCAGCGCGATAGATATATTCGTCATAATTACTACTCCACAGATGCCAGAAACTGACCCGAAGAATCGGGGCAACAACGTTGGCCGTCAGACAGACGGCAGCATCAATGGCGCATTGGACGAATACCTCTGGAGAAGAAATGAAGGGGATTATTTTAGGCCAGGTGTCAGGAAAGTAAAGTATCGACTACATTTTGTGCAGATCTTCTGCCGATAAACGGGCAGGGGATAAAGGAGAACAGAAGTGAGACAACGACCCGCGGCCAGATTGTTGATTATCGATAAAAACGGACGAGTATTACTGTTCAAATATACCCACAAGGACGACGCCCTGGCGGGGAAAGCCTATTGGGCAACGCCGGGCGGCGGCGTCGAGGAAGGGGAATCATTCGAACAAGCCGCCATCCGCGAACTGCATGAAGAAACCGGCATTTTATGCAGTGATATCGGGCAGCCCGTCGCCAAAAGAAATTTCATTATGAAACTCCCCAGCGGCGAAACGGTTGAAGCACTGGAAAAGTATTACGTGGTGCGTGTCAGTGGAAATGAAATCAACACTGAACGCTGGAGCAACAATGAAATCAACATTATCAGCGAGCATCATTGGTGGAGTATCAACGAATTACACCTAACGCAGGATCTGGTTTACCCAAAGAATCTGGCTGACATGATTGAATCCCATCAGGAGACACTTTATGAACGCAGAAATTAACGGTGGAATTGATATCGCCATCAAAGTCCCGCCGCACCAGTTTCAACAGACCATCGAATTCTATCGTAACGTTCTCGGGCTTCCTGAGATTACCGATAAAGCCCCGGCAACCGGGTTTATCCTTGGCCCAAATCGGCTATGGATAGACGAAGCGCCCGCACTAAGCCAGGCCGAAGTCTGGCTTGAACTGTTTACCCCGGATTTCAAGCTGGCAGAAAAGCAGCTTGCGGATGCGGGCGTGGTTCGCTGCGATGCGGTCGAACCGCTCCCGGAAGGATTTAAAGGCGGGTGGGTGATGAGCCCGTGTAATATTGTCCATATGCTTAGAGAACCTGAGGCCTGGTAAGAACTTATGTCGAATACCAATAGATACGGTCAGCCCGTTGGCTTTGCTTTACCCGACTGGCAGCCGGTAACTTTTCCGGATAACTGCCTGATTAATGGTCAGCATTGTAATGTGGAACCGCTAGAAATCAGCCATAGCGAAGCGCTGTTCGATGCATTTTCGCAGGCAAAGGATGACCGGGACTGGACTTGGCTCGGTGCAGAAATGCCCGTAAATCTGCAAGAAATGATGGATTGGGTGCAGCATAAAATCGAAGATAGTCAGCTAGTTGCATGGGCGGTGGCAGATGCAAAAAATGGACAGGCTGTTGGCGTGGTCTGCTTTAGCAATATTGATCCCGTCAATGGTGCGCTGGAAATCGGGCATGTCACCTGGTCGCCGCTAATGCAAAGAACGGCGATGGGTACAGAAGCCATTTATCTGCTGCTGAAGAACGCTTTTTCTTTGGGATATCGCCGTGTGGTGTGGCGCTGTGACTCGCTGAATCTGGCCTCACGGAATGCGGCAGAGCGAGTCGGATTCACCTTTGAGGGAAGATTCCGCCAGGCTATGACCCGTAAACAGCGCAACCGCGACACAGACTGGCTTTCGATTATCGACGGCGAATGGCCGAAGATAGAAGACTCGCTGGCGAAATGGCTTTCGCCGGGTAATTTCAATGATGACGGTGTGCAGAAATGCAGGCTGGAAATGTTTTTTGACGATTCCAATACAGAGGTTAAAAGATAACTTCTCTCGTTATGCCCACCCCAGCGTGAGTAACTCTGTTTAAGAGAAAGATGTCACTCTGCGATGGGGCTATTACATATTCAGGAACATAAAAACTGTCATTCGATGCATTTATGAGTCCGGAAATCACCTTCTTGCTTCAGTGCAGTCCCAGAGTAGCCAGAAAACGTTTTGTCAGCGGTCTTGTTTCCTCTTTCCGCCACACGGCAAAAAGGGTGATTTCAAGCGGTAGCCAGGGTAGTGATACTAGAGCAACATTATCCGGAACAATCCGCGCAAGGCTTTTCTGTATGAAAGTAAAACCCAACCCAGCCTCCACGCAGGCCAGCGCGGCCAGTGGCCCATTGACTTCCAGACAGATATTGGGTCGAAAACCGCCTTTCTGACATGCGGCGAGCAGTCGCGCCCGCGCCGTAGGATTCAGGTTTTCCTGATCTGCTATCCACGACTGGCCATTGAGATCATCAGGGCTGGGAGCAGCGAGTCTTCTTTCTTTTGGCATAGCCAATAATAGATGTTCTGTCAGGACTTTCTCCTGACAGAACATGCCATTAGCTTCAGGTGGCGTATGCAGCAGGGCCAGATCAATGGCTCTTTCCTTTAGATGTTCAATCTGTTGCTTTGAACGCATAGCATGTAGGCGGATATCTGCTTCATGTCCCATCCCAAGCTGTGCAATTGCCTCAGGAAGAAGCCGGGAATGGAGTGCCGCTTCTACATAACCAATATCCAGTCGCCCTGCATAATCATGCGAAAGATGCCGACCGTAATCTTTCAGGCGATCATGATGTTGTAAAAAAGGCGTTACTTCATTCAGAAATTTTCTTCCCTCTTCAGTCAGCCGTAATCGCTTTTTATCACGATGAAAAAGCGTAATACCTAATTCACTTTCAAGCTGCTGGATCTGTCTGCTGAGTGGGGATTGAGAAATATGAAGCCTTTCAGCTGCCTGTCCGACATGTTCGAATAAGGCAACGGTGGCAAAAGAACGCAGTAATTTTATGTCCACAACAATTTTGGTCTCAACTGAGTCGAAAATTATCATAGTCTCATCAGGCGTTTAACTTCAATATCTTTAAACCGTGACACTGACTTGCCAGCGACTGTTACTAGTTGGTCTAAATATCACGGACCGAATGAAGCTGAAGATTATAATTTTATTTTCATCAAGTGAGGACACTATGGAGACATCGCTTTTTCTTTCACAAAAAATTGGTCATTACGCGGTAACCGCAATAAGCGACGGGCGAATGAATGCCAGCCTGGGTTTACTATCAGGAATTGATTTAACCGAGGCAGGAAAAATTCAGGAGAAGTCAGGCGTAACAGCTCCCAATGATATTAATATTTACTTCTACCTCATTCGCGGACAGGGACGCGTCATACTGGTTGATTCAGGTAGGGGAGGACTGAATTCTGCCGGAGGCGAATTAAAAAAAAACCTATTCTCGGCAGGCGTTAACCCAGACGATATAGATACCGTTCTACTCACTCACGGACATCCAGACCACATCGGCGGTCTGCTGAATGAGCATGGCCAGCCAACATACAAAAACGCTAAAATTTTCCTGAGTCGTGATGAAGCAGCATTCTGGCAGGATGAAAACAAGCTGAAACTCATGAGTGAACGCGTACAGCTGGCCGGTTCGCTGGTTCGTCGCACGTTGGAAGCTTATGGCCCTGTGCTGAATTTTATTAATGAAGCAGAAATTAGTGAGGGGATTAAGGCTGTAAGCCTGCCGGGACATACGCCTGGACACACCGGCTTTCTGATCAGTTCCTGCGACGAAAGCCTGCTCATCTGGGGTGACATTGTCCATTATCCGCATATTCAGTCAGCCCGTCCGGAAGTTTCAATTTCTTTTGACTATGATCCTGCCCAGGCAGCGAAAACTAGAAAAACCATTCTTGAACAGGCCGCTCGTCAACATTTACTTGTTGCCGGCATGCACTTCGGTGAACCCGGGTTCGCATATGTTTCCGGTTCTACTGAAAGAGGGTATGTTCTGACATCATGTTCAGAACAGCAGTAAGTCGTCCACGGTATAACAACCTGCAACCGAATGCGGGCTGAAGGAATTAACCTGGCCGTTTGCCATCAAAACCTAGACGTAAGGCGCGGAACGTATCTTTTCGCGGTCCGGCGGATTTTCCAAGCTTTGCCCGGTTAGCGCATTAGAGAGGATACTAATGCTGACGTCCGCTCTGTGCCAGGAGCGGACTTTCAGGTGTTTAATTTTTGGCATAAAACTGCGCGCTTTTGGTTGGTCAGGTGTTTCTGACCAATAGTTGCATCTGGTAAAATTCCTAACCCTTAAAAGACAGGATTCACAATGAAAGTTATTACTACTCTCATTATTGTTGGCTGCATGTATGTCAGTGCAGCTGGAGCGGCAGAGCGATGCGAGTCCATCGCTTCATCTTTAATCCGTGCAGCAATGATTACACCAAGCAGTGCCTACGATTTTCGGTCTTCGGAAAAGCAGCTGATCTCCATGTGCAATATTGGAAGTGATGCAGCTGCAAAGGGCGAAAACATAAACGATGCCATTATTTCCAATCTTAAGTACCGTAATGATATGGCAAGGAAAATTCCAGATGGAAATAAGGCTGTACTTGAGCTGGCTGACCTAGCATTTCAGTTAGGCTTTGATACCTACAACAAATAACTGTTCTGCCTTATCTCTGCCAGAACGCCCACCATGCATGTGGTTTGTCCTGAAGCGCAGCATTATCCTGAAGCAATTCGGCACTCACTACGCCCTGAAGCACAGAAACGGAATTTCTCGCGGCATCACGGCAGGAGTCAATAAGATCACTGGGTTTTCTGAGCAGGATAACTTGCGATACTTTTGCTTGAGTATCAAAAGCATAGACTCGCAATTCTGACGTGGATGTGAGACTCACAATATTATGCAACCGCATATAATCGGTGTAATCCTCACTGCCTGGGTCGCATGAATCATAAAGATATTTTTGCATCAGCAATTGCGATGAAGAAAGGAAATCTATATAGCGGTCTGTTTTTTTCTCTATATCTCGCAGTCGTTGAGCCACTGCATCTTTCCTGATTTCATGGCGGTGTGTTAATTTTAATGTAATCCAACCGCCAACAATGGTGATTAACGCACCCAGCCCGATTTTAACAGCACTATCAGCTACACCCACCCATTCAACAGACATCTGCAATCCCATATCTTTCTGTGATGATCATGGCTGTCAGTATAAATCCCCGGCAGATTCGACAGACAGCACTTTCTGTCCATTACCCATGTGCTTATCCCCCGTTTCTGTGGATAAACAATTGTGGTGCCTCTGTGCCAGTCTCTGCCGTGTTGATTGCACTCGCTCCGTGCAAATCGTACTTTTCAGTCAGGACGAAAGAGCACATGCGGAAATAATGTCCAGTGATGAGGCCAGTCAGATCGAAATTAACCATCTTTACTTTATTGCGTAACTGCAAATCGCGCAGTTTCTAAACATCATAGGTCCGTTCCTCACTCATCTCTGTCCTTTCATTCGACCGATGCTGACTAAACCTCCTATTGCATGGATGTTTTCTGTCCATTCAGATAAATTGAAGTAACTATCGAACTGGCAAAACAGAAATAGATATCTTGCTCGGAAAGGAAAAGCGCGTATGCAAATACCACAACTCCATACAGAACGCTTGCTGTTAAAGCCATTAGCAGCCGAAGATGCCTCACAGATTCAGGTGCTTTATCCACGCTGGGAGATAGTTCGCTATATGGTCTCCTCAGTACCATGGCCTTATCCTGATAACGGTGCTGAGAATTACGTCAATAACGTTGCCCTACCTGATATTGAAAAAGGTATTGCCTGGTTCTGGACTATCAGACACCGAGAGGCCCCTGACGAACTCATGGGTTTAATCTGCCTTTATGACGTAGAGGATAATAACCGTGGATTTTGGTTAGCCCCGGAATATCAGGGGCAGGGTTATATGCGTGAGGCCAGTAATGTAGCTACGGATTACTGGTTTAATACGTTAAATAAGACAGTATTGCGTGCGCCGAAAGCGTCTCTCAATAGCCGTTCCAGACGTATTTCAGACAGTAGCGGCATGCGGCTTATCAGGACTGAAAAGAGAGAATATGTCAGCGGTCTGCTGGACTCCGAACTTTGGGAAATCACGCGCGACGAATGGAACGCTCATCAGGTTGTCTAATGTAAATTATGGAATTTCTGCTTATCGCTCAAAACCGCCCCGATGGTAAACATAAATTACTGCCCGCTATCACTGAGAAGGAAAACCATGAACATCAGACTCGCTGCACCCGATGAAGCAGAGGAATGTTGGAATGTCAGAAACCTGGCTATTCGGCATGGATGTGCGCAAAGCTATGAATCAAGCGTCATTCAAGCCTGGACGCCTGACGAGATGCCTGAAAGTTTCAGATCGGTCATTCTAGAAAACCCTTTCTTCGTGATTGAAGGGCCAGACGCTAAACCTGTGGCAACGGGCTATCTTGATCTTGCTACGGGGAGTGTGGAGGCGATTTTCACGTCGCCAGATCACATTGGAAAAGGCCTCGCCAGTCAGGTCCTCGAGGCAATAAAAGGTGAGGCTCGTAAACAAGGTTTTGCCCGATTAACCTTGTCCTCGACACCCAACGCGCAAGTGTTTTATGAAAAGCATGGCTTTATATTTCTTCAGGAAAGTTACTATTCATCCAGGCTTGCTCAGGCAAATCTGCGCTGCATGGAAATGGCGATTGAACTGTAGTCTTAATTCCTCTTACTCATTTGGCTAAAACCCAGGAGACATGAACATGCACCCTCATCCGCTACGTCAAATAATTGAATCGTGTGACAGAGCTATTTCAGCAAAAGACTTCGAGTCGCTGATGGAACACTATTCGCAAGACGCTGCGCTGGTGGTTAAGCCGGGTATGGTTGTCACGGGCATTCATCATCACTTAACCCAAACTTTTCTCTGCGAGCCTGGCGCTGGTTTTACTGCTTGAGTAAATAAAGAACAGCGCGATGCCGAGGCAAATCACCGCGCCCAGGCGGGTCGCCGAGAAGTGAATCACCTCATTGCCTAACCAGCCAAAATGATCAATGAGCATGCTCATTGCCAGCTGTCCAAAGATGACCGCAACCGTAGCTACCGCCGCGCCGATTCGCTGCACGGCCAGAACCATAATCACAATGTAGGGAACACCACAAAACGCGCCAAGCAACTGCCATTTCGGCACGTCCAGCAAGGTCAGCGCATGCTTTTCCTCGAAGAAGAAAATCAGCAGGGCGGTGAGCAGTGCGCCAACTGAGAACGTCAGAAATGCGCTGCGGAACACGCCAACGTGGCTGCCTAATTTTCCGTTTATGGCAGCTTGCATACTCAGGAACGCGCCGCCAATAACCGCAAGAATAATCATTAAAATAGTCATCATTTCATCTCAGCCTTTTGCCACAAGAAGCAGGGCGGCAATTATAAAAATCAAAGCAATAATACGTTTACCGTCAATTTTCCGATGAGCCGTTCCGAAAAGGCCGTAGTGGTCAATCACCAGACTTTTAAAGACTTGCCCGGCCAGCACGCCAATCATCGTCATCGCAATGCCGATTGTGGGAACGGCGACGGTCAGAATGACGACATATACCGGCCCCAGAATCCCGCCCAGTAAAGTCCATGCGGGCTGAGAAAAGAACGACGGGCTGTTACGGGGGCTAAAGAACAGCATCAGCAGAAATGTCAGCGCTGCGCCGACGCCGAAAATGCTGAACGTTGCCCATAAGTCACCGACTTCATTGCCCAGCGGGCCTAATAATCCGGCTTCAACGGACAACCCCATTCCGCCTGCTACGACGAGTAAAACTAATAAAAGCTGCATAACGTTCTCCAGTGATTCAGGCGGAGCATGCTATAGCAGCTAGTCATCATGAAAAACGGTATAATTCAGGAAACACTATTGCAGGAATCAGGATAATGTACGATCCGGGCACCATTAATTTTCGCACGCTGATATTTTTCATTGGTGTTTTTGACGAGCAGAGTTTTTCAGCCGTCGCCCGGCGTGAAGGGGTTTCTGCGTCGATGATTTCCCGCGTGATCCTGCAACTTGAGGACACGCTTGGGCAGCAGCTTTTTTACCGCAATACCCGGGCGGTGATTCCCACCGAGGCGGGAAGGTTATTTATTGAATACGCCCGCACCATGACTGAACAATTGAGTGAAGCCCGTCGAGAGATGCAGGACAGGTCCCTGGAACCGGCAGGGCTGGTAAGGATTAATGCCCCGGTATTTTTCGGTCAGCGCCATATCGCGCCGTGGCTGTCTGAACTCTCATCCCGCTATCCCCGGCTTTTGATTGAACTGACGCAAACCGATGATTATATCGACCCGCACAAGGATGCTTCTGACCTGATTTTCAGGATTGGCACGCTGACGGACTCCTCTTTCCACGCTCGCGTATTTGGGACTCAGCATTATCATCTGGCTGCCTCGCCAGGCTACATTGCAAAATATGGTATGCCAGAATTACCCGCTGAACTGAGCCAACATAAATGTCTGGTTTATAAAGGATCGTCGGGGGCTAATCGCTGGTTATTCAGGGAGCGCGGTGGCAGTTGGTCGCATTACCCGCTGACCGGTTTATTGACGTCTAATAATGCAGAAACATTATTTACCTGTGCGCTGGGCGGCATGGGATTAGTGCTATTTCCCGACTGGCTGATAGGTGACAGCCTTAAAAAAGGCGACCTCGTCAAAGTGATGGGGGAATTTGAGGCCGCGATTAAAACAGAACCACAGCATATAGCCGCTATCTATCCTAACGCGCGCCATCCCCCGTTAAATGTCCGGGCAGTGATTGATTATTTCGTGGAAGTTTACGGCACGCCGCTATATTGGCAGTTTGAGTGACGCAATAATCACTACCCCAAACAAGCAATATACTTTTCACCTGAACGCCGCACGATTTCATCCGCGTTTGCCGGGATGTCTTTTCCAGCAAATGCGCCGTAGAGCTTGTTGAATTTCACGGTGCTCAGGCGGTGGGTCATATCGCTGACCGTCGCAGCGGGCAGCGGCAGCATATTCGGGTAGCTCCACATAAATGAAACCGCATCGGCACCGGGCGTGACCTGCACTATATCCCCGGTAAGCAGAACGCCTTCGCCGTTCGCCCAATGCAGAACGGTGCCGCCCGCGAAATGCCCGCCGAGACGAATCAAACTGACATCTTCGCTGAGCTTATGAGAGTCACCTTCCCAAAGCGCAATGTGCGGGCTGTCGCGCATAATCCACTCGCTATCGCTGGCGTGAAGGTAAATCGGGGCGTCAAATTCGGCGGCCCAATCCTGCATAGTGGTGTAGTAATGAGGATGTGAAATGGCGATAGCGCTCAGCCCGCCGATAGCGGCAATCAGCGTTTTGGTGGCGTCGTCGAGAGTGGCGATGCAGTCCCACAGAATATTGCCTTCCGGCGTTCTCAAAATAAAAGCACGCTGACCAATCGCAAAATCAGGTTCCGTCTGGATGCTGAAAAGATTGCTCTCGTACTGTTTCCATTTATTAGAATGTGAAGCGCAAACATCTTCCAGAGTCACCCATTTTTGCCCGGCCACCGGCACATACTGGCGCTCGTCTTCGCAAATTTTGCAATGTTCTGGATGGGAGTCGGCAATCTCGTAGGACGTGCCGCAGGTTTTGCATAATGTGATCATCACTGCTCCATTATCCGATAAAAAACACCATCAGCATGGCACAGAGGCGTAGTGGGATGTGTCGGTTAGTGCTGCCGTTTTATCGCCCAAAGTCCTTATTTGTGAAGTGATAATTTGTTGTGATTCATAACTGTGCGTTATTTATCCAGGGCGTGCTACAGTGCACCTCACTCCCTGAAAGCCTAACTATACTTATTAGCAACACTCTTGCAGCTGTTAGATCCCTGATGCCTGACACCCCATCCTGAGAGAACGTTTCTGATCTGATTCAACAACTGCTCCTGCGCGTTCATATCGCCCGATGAGCAAATTCATGAAATTTAATCTTAAACAGTGGCTTACGACGAGTAAGCCACTGGAAGTGCATCCCGAAATTACGGACTGGCTAGGTACTCAACCTGCCAATGAAAGCCCTATTAAAGCCGAGCTATTTTCAGGTGCCCAGATGGAGCGCTATGGACAGAAACTGGCGCGTTCCCATAAATTAGCCACCGCGAAGCTGCCTTACTATTTGCTTAAGCGCCTGGAAGATAACGAAGCCATCATTACCCGCAATTGTTACTTGCTGAATGCGGGTGAGAAATCCGGGATTACGCCTGCGGGCGAATGGCTGCTCGATAACTATTATCTGATCGAAGAACAGATCCGCGTGGTTCGCCATCACTTGCCGAAGAACTTTGGTAAAGGGTTGCCGCCGCTCGCCGCTCCGCATAACTGCCCACGAATTTATGATATTGCCTCGGAAGCCATTGCCCATGCCGATGGGCGTTGGGACGCCGCCAGTCTGACAAGTTATATCGCCGCGTATCAGCAGGTGACGCCGCTCACGCTCGGGGAGCTTTGGGCGCTGCCGGGCATGTTGCGTCTGGCGCTGATTGAGAATTTACGCCGCGTTAGCATCGAAGTGGCCGAAGCGCAGAAAGAGCGCAACCTGGCGGATGTGTGGGTGACGCGCATATTTGAATGTGCCGAAAACACGCCCGCAGATTTGATCATGGTGATTGCCGATATGGCCCGTTCGCGACCACCATTAAGCAGCGCTTTTGTGGCGGAGCTGGTGCGCCGTTTGCAGGGGCGCGGCAATATGCTCTCTTTGCCGCTGACCTGGGTCGAGCAGCGGCTGGCGGAAACGGGCGTCACTACCGATTTCCTGATTCATCGCTTTAACCAGCAACTTGCCGCGAGCCAGCTTTCTGTCAGCAACAGCATCGCCGGTTTACGTCTGCTGAGTGAAACCAACTGGGCCGATTTTGCCGAAGCCATGAGCCTGGTGGAACAAACGCTGCGCCAGGATCCTTCAGGGATTTACCCAGCGATGCATTTTGATACCCGCGACCACTATCGCCACATTATTGAAATCCTCGCCCGGCACAGCCATCACAGCGAACCGGAAGTCGCCGCGCATATTCTGGAAATGGCACAAGCCACCGATGCCGCAACGCCCGCGCATCACGTCGGCTTTTACTTAATCGGTGAGGGGCGCGCAGCTCTTGAAGAACAGCTTGGGGCGAATACGTCCTGGGTGGTGCGGCTGCGCCACAGTTTCAACCAAATTCCGTTGCTATCCTGGCTGGGTAGTTTGAGCCTGATAACGACCGCGTTCACCGCCGACATTTTATCTCACACTCATCAACAAGGTATGAACTGGCCGCTGGCGCTTCTGGCGTTACCGCTGGTGGTTCTGATTAGCCAGCTTGCGGTCAATTTACTCAGTGAAGCCACCACGCGCTTTCGCTCGCCGCTGCCGTTGCCACGCATGGATTTCTCAACCGGCATTCCGGCGGAGTTTTGCACCATGGTGGTCATCCCTTGTTTGCTCACCAGCCGGGCAGGGATCGACAAGCTGCTTAACAGCCTGGAAGTGTGTTATCTCGGTAACAACACGCCAAACCTGTACTTTGCCTTGCTGACCGATTTTGCCGATTCACCCGATGAAAATGCCCCGGAAAACGCCGATTTATTGCACTGGGCCGAAGCGCAGATGCAGAATCTCAATCGCCGCTATGCGTCGGTTCCTCAGCCACTTTTCTTCCTGCTGCATCGTTCAGCGCAATGGAACGAACAACAAAGCGTGTGGATGGGGTACGAGCGAAAACGCGGCAAACTGTCGATGTTAAACAGTTGGTTACGCGAAGCCGCCAATCAGTTTTCCGAAGTCCACAGCAATGTGATTAGCCCTCCGTCCGGGGTGAAGTACGTCATCACGCTGGATAGTGACACCGTGTTGCCGCGCGATACGGCGCATAAACTGGTCGCTACGATGGCGCATCCGCTCAATCACCCAGTTTTTGACCCCGTAAAACAGCGGGTGGTGAAAGGGTACGGGATTTTGCAGCCGGGGCTGGCAGAAGAGATCCCGCGAAACGGGCAGGGGCGTTATGCCGCGATGTGCAGTAACGTGCCGGGTAACGATCCTTATTCCATGATGTCGTCAGATATTTATCAGGACTTATTTGCTGAAGGCTCGTTTGTGGGTAAGGGCATTTACGACGTCGATACGTTTGCCCAGGCGACGCACAATACCTGCCCGGAAAACTTAGTGCTGAGCCATGATTTGCTCGAAGGATGTTACGCCCGCTCGGGTTTGCTCAGTGAAGTGCTGCTTTACGAGCAGTATCCCAATAATTACCTCACCGATGTTTCACGGCGCACCCGCTGGATCCGCGGCGACTGGCAACTGCTGAACTGGCTTAAATTGCGCGTCAGGAAAGCCGATGGCTCGCGGGAGAAAAACCCGCTGAACACACTTTCACGCTGGAAGCTGCTTGATAATTTACGCCGCAGCCTGGTGGCACCGTCATTTCTGATCCTGCTGTTTTGCGCCATGTTGCTGGTGCCGAATCCTGTTTACTGGCTGACTGTGCTGGCAGTGGTATTACTGCTGCCCACCGCGCTGGTTATCGCCCAGGATATTCTCAACAAACCCGCGCGTCGGCCTTTCCTGCAACACCTCAAACTGGTTTCTACGGGCGGGGTTAAACGCCTGATGCGCATTGGCCTCGGGTTTATCACGCTGCCTCATGAGGCGGGGTATTCCATTCAGGCGATTGTCGTCACGCTATGGCGGCTGGGGATTAGCCATCACAACCTGAATCAGTGGGCCAGTTTTGACCAAAGTACGCAGGGGGCAAAAACCTCACCGCTGCGTTTTTATCGCGCCATGTGGCTCAATGTGGTTACTGGTACTGCGCTGATTTCGCTGACGGTGGTTCTCGCGCCGATGCTGCTGTTTTTTGCCGTGCCGATCGGCGTGCTGTGGTGCCTGGCTCCGTTGTTGTTGAGCTGGCTAAGCCGCGAACCGATTCGCCAGAACATCTCCTTTAATGCAGAAAATACCCGTCTGCTGCGCCAGAGCAGCCGTGAGATTTGGGCCTTTTTTGAAACCTTTGCTACCGAGAAGGAAAACTGGCTGCCGCCGGATAACTATCAGGAAATCCCGCAACCGGTGATTGCTCACCGCACCTCGCCTACCAACATCGGTTTGTCGCTGATGGCGAACCTGACGGCCTGGGATTTTGGCTATATTCCGCAAGGGGAAATGCTGCAACGCATCACGCTGACGCTCGACACGCTGGATAAAATGGAGCATTACCGCGGCCATTTATATAACTGGTACGACACCCGCACTTTAGTGCCGCTCAATCCGCGTTATATCTCCAGCGTAGACAGCGGCAATATGGCCGGGCATTTGCTCACCCTCAGCGCGGGGTTAACAGGGCTGCGTAACCAGCCCATCCTCAACGCGAAGCAATTGCTGATGGGGCTGGATGACACGTTACAAATCCTTGAGAAAACCTGGGGGCAGCATGCGCCCACTTCGCTGCGCCAGTTGCGTAACCATTGCAAAACCGCCGCCACGCTCCATCCGGCATTGCTGTTTCCTGAATTAAAAAACATGCGCGCGCAGAGCAATCGCCTGCATGCGCTTTGTCATCATGAAGACGGGCGCATCCGCCGCTGGGTGGAACATCTTCAGCGTCAACTGGTGCTGATTTGCCATGAATGGACGCATTTTCTCAGTTGGCTGCCCGCCACCTGGGACGGTGATTCACTCCCCACGCTGTCATGGCTGGCGCAGGCAAAACATACCGGCGAAGGGACGCCGCCAGAAGCGGTGATCCGCCAGGCCCGCACGCGTCTGGATATTATTACCGAACTGGAACAGCGGCTGATTGAACACGCGCACATGGATTTCGTCTTTTTGTATAACGAAGTCACCAGCCTGCTCAGCGTCGGTTATAACTGCGATAACAATAAGCTCGACAACAGCCATTACGATTTACTGCCGTCAGAAATTCGCCTGACCAGTTTCCTGGCGATTGCCACGAATCAGTTGCCGCTGAAAAGCTGGTTTGCGCTGGGGCGGCTATTCACCACCATTGATAACGAAACGGCGCTGATGTCGTGGAGTGGCTCAATGTTTGAATACCTGATGCCGAACCTGGTGATGCCGACTTATCCGGGCAGTTTGCTGGAAGAGATGAGCCAGTCGGCGGTGAAACGCCAGATTGACTGGAGCAAGGAGCGGGGCGTGCCGTGGGGGATTTCCGAGTCCGGTTATTACTCCTTCGATGCGCTGCAAAATTACCAGTATCACGCTTTCGGCGTGCCGGGTCTGGGTTTGCGTCGCGGCCTGGCGGATGACATGGTGATCGCGCCATACGCCACGATGATGGCGCTGACAATCTCGCCTCACAAAGCTTGTGAAAATCTGCTGAATCTCGAAAAAAACGGCGCGCGCGGCGAATATGGATTCTACGAAGCGCTGGATTATACGCCGTCACGCCTCGCCAGCGGCCAGATGTATGCCGTGGTGCGTTCGTGGATGGCGCACCATCAGGGCATGGCTTTCCAGGCACTTTCTCATGTGCTGTTAGGTGCGCCAATGGTGGACAGATTTATGACCAGCCCGAGTTTCCAGTCGGCTCGCTTACTCTTGCAGGAACGGGTGCCTGACGCCGTTGAGCTATACAGTCCACGTCGTCATTTCGAGTCCCACGAAGGGGTGTTGCAACCGGTTCAGTATGAAACCCGCGAGTTTACCGACGTAGATAGCCTGATTCCCGAAGTCCAGTTGCTGTCGAATTCCGATTATCATTTGATGGTCAGCCAATCCGGTGGCGGTTATAGCCGCTGGAAAGACTTAGCGTTAACCCGCTGGCGCAGCGATGCGACCTGCGATAACTGGGGCGCATTCTGTTACATCAGTGACCCTGTCACAAAAGAAGTATGGAGCAATACCTGGCAGCCGCTCGGTGAGCCGGTTACTCAGTATGATGCGATATTTACCGACGCGGGAGCCGAGTTCAAGCTGGTGGCGGGAACGGTTAACGTGAAAACGCAGATTGTTGTCTCACCGGAAGATGATATTGAGCTGCGCCGCGTCACGCTGCTGCATCGTGGGCGGCAGCCACGCACCATCGAACTGACGACTTACGCTGAAGTGGTGCTGGCACCGAAAGAGAGCGACCTCGCGCATCCGGCGTTCAGTAATTTGTTTATTCAGACTGAGTTGCTTCCTGAACAACACGCCATTCTCTGCCACCGACGCCCGCGTGCGCCTGATGAACGTTGCCCGTGGATGTTCCACACCATGGTGGTTCATGGCCAGCCACAAAACGAAACCTCCTTTGAAACCGACCGCGCCAAATTCCTTGGGCGAGGGAGAACGCCAGCCAACGCGCTGGCAAATGCGCAAAGCGGCGTGCTGACCAATAGCGTTGGGCCAGTGCTGGACCCCATCCTGGCTATTCGTCAGTCGATCGTTTTACAACCCGGCATTCCGGTGACGGTCGATATCATTTATGGCGTGACGGAAAGCCGTCAGCAAAGCCAGGCGTTAATTGAAAAATATCACGACCATCCGATTGCCGACCGCGTGTTTGAACTGGCGTGGTCGCATAGCCAGATTGTATTGCGCCAGATAAACGCCAACGAAGACGACGCGACGCTGTTTAACCGCCTTGCCAGCGCGGTGCTGTTCCCTGGCCCCGAGCTGCGAGCAGATGCGAAAACGTTGTGCCGTAACCGACGCGGGCAGTCCGGCCTGTGGGGTTGGTCGATTTCCGGCGACCTGCCGATTGTGATCCTGAACGTCACCAGCGACGAAAGTATCTTGCTGATCACCACCCTGATTCAGGCGCACCATTACTGGCGTTTGAAAGGGCTGGCGGTGGATCTGGTGATTCTTAACGATAACCCAGGCGGCTATCAGCAGGAGTTGCAAAATCAAATACTGGAACTGCTGATGGCGGGTTCTGAGGCCAGCCAGATTGATAAACCCGGCGGCATTTTTGTGCGTAATGGCGAGCATATGTCGGCGGAAGATCGACTGCTGTTGCTGAGCGTGGCGCAAATTGTGCTCGACGACCGGGCGGGCGGCCTGAAAGAGCAGCTCAATCAGCGTCTACAGGCGACAATTCCTGCGCAACCGGCGTTTGTTCCTCGCTCGATAATTCCCGCCAATCAACACGATCCGTGGCAGCCTGATACCCGCGCGCTGGTCTATTTCAACGGGCGCGGCGGCTTCTCGGAAGATGGCCGCGAATACCAGATTACCCTCAATGAAAACGATCAGACGCCTGCGCCGTGGGCCAACGTGCTCGCCAATGCCAGTTTTGGTACGGTTATTTCAGAGGCGGGACAAGCATATACCTGGTACGAAAACGCCCATGAATATCGGCTTACGCCGTGGGAAAACGATCCGATCAGCGACCGTTCCGGTGAAGCGTACTATCTGCGCGATGAAGAAAGCGGGGCAGTCTGGTCGCCAACCACGCTTCCGGTACGTGGCAACGGGTATTATCTTTCTCGCCACGGCTTCGGCTATAGCGTTTTTGCTCACCGTGAAACGGGAATCGACACTGAACTGACGGTGCTGGTGGCGGAACGCGCACCGGTAAAAATCGCCATTTTGACGCTCAGCAATACCTCCGGACGCACGCGCAAAATTTCAGTAACGGGTTATGTGGAATGGGCGCTCGGCGAATCGCGCAGCAAATCGGCGATGCACGTTGTGACGCGCAGCTCGACAACCGGGCGCGGCTGCGGCGTGCTGGCGAACAATTTCTACAACAGCAACGGTTCGGAAAGAACGGCTTTCTTTGCAGTCACCGGCGTTCATTGTTCGGTGACGGGCGACCGACGGGAATTCCTCGGGCGCAATGGTTCGCAGCGTGATCCGGCGGCCATGCAACAACGCATGTTGTCTGATAAAACTGGCGCGGGACTCGATCCTTGCGGGGCGGTTCAATCAGCCACAACCTTGATTGACGGCGACCAACGGACGTTTATTTTTGTGCTGGGTATCGGGCAGAATCCGCATGAAGCGGAATCGCTGATTAACCAGTATCTGAGTGAAGACGCTGCCCGCAGCGAGCTGGCGAATGTGCACAGTTACTGGCATCAAATGCTCGACCAAATCGTTGTGACGACGCCCGATCCGTCGGTTAACTTGCTCGCCAACGGCTGGCTGCTGTATCAGACCATCGCTTGTCGCCTGATGGCTCGCAGCGGTTACTATCAGTCCGGCGGGGCGTTCGGGTTCCGCGACCAGCTACAAGACACTCTGGCGCTAAGCCACGCCGCACCGGAATGGCTGCGCGAGCAAATCCTGCTCTGCGCATCACGCCAGTTTGTGGAAGGCGACGTGCAACATTGGTGGCATCCGCCGCTAGGCAATGGTGTGCGCACCCGCTGTTCTGATGATTATCTCTGGCTGCCGTTGGCGATTTGCCACTACGTCGAAACGTCCGGCGATATCGGTTTGCTCGAACATTCTCTGCCATATCTTGAGGGTCGGGAATTGCAGACAGGGGAAGAGTCGGCCTATGAACAACCGGTGATCAGCGCCCTTGAAGAAACGCTCTGGCAACACGGCGTTGCCGCCATTCGCCATGGGCTGCGCTTTGGTCAACACGGTTTGCCACTGATGGGCGCTGGCGACTGGAACGACGGTATGAATCTGGTCGGGCTGAAAGGCAAGGGCGAGAGCGTCTGGCTCGGATTCTTCCTTTACGATGTGTTGCAGCGTTTTGCGATACTTGCCGAGAAAATCAACGATCACGATATGGCTAAAATTTGCCGCGAAGAAGCCGCAAAACTGCAAATCAACCTTGAGAAAGCAGCGTGGGACGGCGCGTGGTATCGCCGGGGCTATTTCGACAGCGGGGAAGCGCTGGGATCGCAAAACGCGAAAGAGTGCCAGATTGATGCGATTGCCCAAAGCTGGGCGGTGCTCTCCGGGGCGGGAAGCGCCGAGCGTTGTGCGCAAGCGATGCAGGCGCTGGACTCGCGTCTCGTGGATAACGAGGCTGGGCTAATCAAACTGCTGACTCCGCCATTTAACGGCAACGGGCCAAATCCTGGCTACATTCAGGGTTATCTTCCGGGTGTGCGAGAAAACGGCGGGCAATATACCCACGGTGCGATTTGGGCGGTGATGGCTTTTGCCCGTAGCGGCAATATAGAGCGAGCGTGGCAACTTTGGTCGCTTATAAGCCCGATAAACCACGGCCTGACGCCCGATGCGGTCGAGCGTTATAAAGTCGAACCGTATGTAATGACGGCGGATATTTACAGCGTTGCGCCGCACACCGGGCGCGGAGGCTGGAGCTGGTACACCGGTTCGGCAGGTTGGGCGTATCGCTTAATTGTCGAAACGCTGCTGGGGATTGAGCGCCACGGTGATGCGATAACCGTTCATCCATTATTGCCAGAGAGCTGGCCATCGGTGAGCCTGGTTTATCGGTTTGGTGGTAGTGAGTATCAGATCAAGGCAATGCGCGGGGAAGGACAATATCGAGTGAAGCTTGATGAGACGTGGCTTGTAGACGATCGCATTCCATTGAAAGATGATGGGTCGCGGCATGAAGTGGAGATTAGTCTGTAGAGTTTTTGTCTGATGAGGTTTTGTAGATACTGTTATG
>NZ_QZWH01000012.1 GCF_003601925.1 Buttiauxella izardii | reverse complement strand
GCCCGGTCATTAAATTGCCGCAAGCGGTAAACCCCAGCTTATCCCCAACATCAGGGTCGTTCGCGACACGCTCCCGGCGGATCGCTCTCTTTCGCTGCTCCCGGCAGCTCAACCCTGACTTATGGGGAACACTGGGGCAATTTATACCGGGAACAAGGTCAAAACCGGCTCGGTGTCGCCTTTGGGTTTTGACTTTTTGTTTTGAAGTTGACCTTCGGTTCCGGCTTCAATCGCGCCGTTTTTTACCCTTCAGTCGGGGTCACGTGGCCGGGAGCCACGTGAGAGAGCGATCGTCGGGAACGAGTCGCGAACGACCGCGAATGTTGGGTGAAAAACGGTGTTTACCGCAAAGCGGCGATTGACTTGCCGGACGCCAGGATTATCAAGGAGAGGGCGTTCTCTCCTTGATACGTTCACCGTCCGCTGATCTATGTAGGAACGGTAAACTTACGGGTGAACGGAAAAAAGCAGGGCTCGCAGATCCAGCTTACAGCTCGGCTAGCTAACCGCCAACAGCGCCCGCTTAAACCCCTCCAGCCCCGCATGACCATCCTCCCCGGGCTTCAACGCCAGGCAATAACACGCTCCGGTCTTCACGCTCCCGGCGAACGGCTGTACCAACCGTCCACGGTGCAAATCCTCCGCCACCAGTGTGGCATCGGCAATCGCAATGCCAAAACCCTGAATCGCCGCGCTGATGGCTAAGTCCATGGTGTCGAAGTGTTGATTTTTATTCATAGCAGGCGGGTTAGGGACATTCTGCGCAAACCATAACGACCAGTCGGTGCGGTCGCGTGTAGGGTGCAGAAAGGTGTAGCGGCTCAAATCTTCGGGCGTTATTTCTCCATCCGGCAACAAATGCTGGCTGATGACCGGCGTGAGTCTTTCTTCAAACAGCAATGTGCCATTCGCGGAAGGTTTACCAAAAATAATCGCCGCATCAAAGGGTTCGTTATTGAAATTCACGCCGTGTTCAACGGTGGTGGTGAGCGCGACCTGGATATCCGGCGACACGCTTTCGAGCTGCACCAGTTTGGGCACCAGCCAGCGCATGGCGCAGGTCGGGGCTTTGAGGCGGATGACACTCGGTTTGTGCGCGGCATCGCTCGCCACGTTGAGTAAATGCTCGAAGGCTTGCTGTAACTCGGGAAGCAGGGCGCTGCCTTGCGGGGTGAGATGCAAGCCACGGGCGTGGCGGTCAAACAGCGAAAACCCCAGCCATTCCTCAAGCGTTGAAATTTTACGGCTGACCGCACCTTGTGTCAGGCAAAGCTCTTTTGCTGCGTGAGTGAGATTCAAATGTTTCGCCGTCACCAGGAAAGCATCCACAGTATTAAGGGGAAAATTGCGCCGCATATTCGGTTGCTCTCCGCTGAGCCATGAGTTTTTTGCATGGCAATTATGACAACAATTCGTTTGTGGTAGCAACCTGTTACAGATTGAATAGTTATGCAAATCGCGCATTCACAGGAGCGGCCATGACTATGCAAACCCCGGTGCAATTTCGTTCAAAATTACCGGATGTTGGAACCACCATTTTTACCGTTATCGGCCAACTCTCGGCGCAACATAACGCCATTAATCTTTCACAGGGCGCGCCAAACTTTTCGCCAGACCCGAAATTAATCGCCGGTGTCAGCAAAGCGATGCAGGACAACCATAACCAATATGCATCGATGACCGGATTCAGGCCGTTAAAAACCCTGATCGCGGAAAAGGTCGCCACGCTGTACGGCTCAAATTACGACGTTGATGATGAAATTTTAATTACCGCCAGCGCCAGTGAAGGGCTGTATTCGGCAATTAGCGGGCTGGTGCATCCGGGCGATGAAGTGATTTACTTCGAGCCATCTTTTGACAGCTACGCGCCCATTGTCCGTCTGCAAGGCGCAACTCCCGTGGCTTTGAAGCTGGCGCTGCCGGATTTCACCGTCAACTGGGATGAAGTGCGTGCCGCCATTACCCCGCGCACCCGCATGATTATCGTCAACACGCCGCACAACCCAAGCGGGCAGGTATTCAGTGCGCAAGATTTGGATATGCTGGCGGAACTGACGCGTAACACCGACATCATTATTCTGTCCGATGAAGTCTATGAGCACATCGTTTTTGATGGCGAGCGTCATCACGGCATGGCGACGCATCCGGCGCTGGCCGAACGCAGCGTGATTGTTTCGTCATTCGGCAAAACTTTTCACGTTACCGGCTGGCGCGTGGGTTACTGCCTGGCTCCGGCGGAATTAATGAACGAAATCTGCAAAGTGCATCAGTTTTTGATGTTCTCTGCGGATACGCCGATGCAATATGCATTTGCTGAATACATGACGAACCCGGACACCTATTTATCGCTGGCGGCGTTTTACCAGCGCAAACGCGATTTAATGCAGTCGTTGCTGGTGGATTCGCCGTTCAAACTGTTGCCGAGCGCCGGTTCATTCTTCCTGCTGGCGAAGTTCGATCATTTCAGTGATGAATCTGACAGTGAAATGGTGAAGCGTTTAATTACGCAATACGGCGTGGCGACCATTCCGCTCTCCGCGTTTTATACCGATGGGACAGACAATAAGTTGATTCGTTTGTCATTTGCGAAAGATGAAGCTACGTTACGTGCGGGTGCGCAGGCACTTTGCCAGGTTAAGCCACGCTGATAAGAGGTCATAATGAAAAAAGTTTATGCATTAAGTTTGTTAGTTGGGTTGTGTGCTTCTTTTTCTACCTTTGCGGCAACCGAATTGCGCTATGGCGTGGAAGCAGAATATCCGCCGTTTGAGAGCCGTAACTCAGCGGGCGAACTGGAAGGTTTTGATATCGATTTGGGTAACGCTATCTGCAAAGCGGCAAACCTGAAATGCTCATGGGTTGAGACGTCGTTTGATGCGTTGATCCCAGGGCTTGTGGCGAAGAAGTTTGATGCGATTAACTCGGCAATGAACATCACCGAACAGCGTCGTAAAAGTGTCGATTTCACCCAGCCAATCTACCGTATTCCTTCGCAGCTGGTGGGCAAGTCGGACAGCGGCATGGAGCCGACAGCGGAAGGCCTGAAAGGTAAAACCATCGGCGTTCTGCAAGGCTCCATTCAGGAAACCTATGCGAAAGAGCATTGGGAAAAACACGGTGTGACGGTCGTTTCTTATAAAGACCAGAATATGGCGTGGGGTGATTTGCTCAACGGGCGTATTGACGCCTCGCTGGTGATGTCCGCAGCAGGCCAGGCGGGCTTCCTGAGCAAGCCGCAGGGCAAAGGTTTTGGCTTTGTGGGCAAACCTGTCAGCGATGACACAATTCTGGGCAGCGGTATCGGTTATGGCCTGCGTAAAGGCGATGCAGAAACCAAGAAACAGCTGGATGCGGCTATCGACAAAGTGCGGGCCGACGGCACGATCACCACACTTGCGAAGAAGTATTTCCCTGGTATTGATGTCGCGGTGAAGTAAGTTTTTTGTCCGACAAACGGTCCACTTTGTGGGCCGTTTTTTCATCGTATTCCCATGTACATGAAAATAATGCTTCCCGGCGCGTAAAGCTCTGTGTAGGTGATTGGATTTGTCGTGATTTTTGTCTAGAGTGTGCGGTCTAGATTTTGCCGTTGTTCTGCCCCGCGCGGAGCGAAACACATCGACATGAAGGACAATCTTTCAGGCATGAACCGTAGACGTTTTATCAAAGCCTCAATGGCTCTCGCCGCAGTCAGCGGCACCACTTCAATTGCCACGCTGTTCTCCCGTGCCGCTTATGCGAGCGAGTCCGAAATTGCCGATGGTCGCACCACTGAATTCGATTTCTCCGTGCTTCAGTCAATGGCTCATGACCTGTCGAAGAAACCCTGGGTCGGCAAACCGCGCCCGTTGCCTGATACGCTGGCGAACTTAACGCCGCAGGCTTATAACGCGATTCAGTATGACGCCGAGCATTCGTTGTGGAACAACATCGAAAACCGCCAGCTCGACGTGCAGTTTTTCCACGTTGGCATGGGGTTCCGCCGCCGTGTGCGCATGTTCTCTGTTGACCCGGCATCCCATCAGGCGCGTGAGATTCACTTCCGCCCTGAGCTTTTCAACTATAACGATGCGGGCGTAGACACCAAACAACTCGAAGGCCAGATCGATCTTGGATTTGCGGGTTTTAAAGCCTTCAAAGCGCCAGAACTGGCGCGTCGCGACGTGGTTTCATTCCTCGGCGCGAGCTACTTCCGTGCGGTCGATAGCACTTATCAATATGGCCTGTCTGCACGCGGGCTGGCGGTGAACACTTATACCGATCAGCTTGAAGAGTTCCCGGACTTCACTTCGTTCTGGTTTGAAACCGCGAAAGCGGGCGACACCAAATTTGTGGTTTACGCACTGCTCGACAGCGCAAGCGTCACCGGGGCGTACAAATTCACCATCAATTGCGAAGCCGAACGCGTGGTGATGGATGTCGATAATCACCTGTATGCCCGCGAAGATATCAAGCAATTGGGCATCGCGCCGATGACCAGTATGTTCGCCTGTGGCACCAACGAACGCCGCATGTGCGACACCATTCACCCACAAATTCACGACTCCGATCGCCTGGCGATGTGGCGTGGCAACGGCGAGTGGGTGACGCGCCCGCTGAACAATCCGCAGAAATTGCAGTTCAACGCTTATCTCGATAACAACCCGAAAGGCTTCGGTTTGCTGCAACTCGACCACGAGTTTGCCAATTATCAGGACATTATGGGTTGGTATAACAAACGCCCAAGCCTGTGGGTTGAGCCGCTGAACAAGTGGGGCAAGGGCGCCATCGGCCTGATGGAAATCCCAACCACGGGTGAGACGCTCGATAACATCGTCTGCTTCTGGCAGCCAGAAAAACCGGTCAAAGCCGGTGACGAGCTGGAGTTTAAATACCGACTCTACTGGAGCGGTTTGCCGCCAATCCAGTCGCCGCTGGCACGTGTTTACGCGACACGCACCGGTATGGGCAGCTTCCCGGAAGGCTGGGCGCCAGGTGAACACTTCCCGGAAAAATGGTCGCGCCGTTTCGCGATTGATTTCATCGGCGGAGATTTGAAAGCCGCGGCACCGAAAGGTATCGAGCCGGTGATTACGCTGTCTAACGGCGAAGCCCGTCAAATTGAAATTCTGTACGTGGAGCCATTCGACGGCTACCGGATTCTGTTCGACTGGTATCCAACGGACGACTCAACGGCCCCGGTGGATATGCGCATGTTCCTGCGCTGCCAGGGCGATGCCATCAGTGAAACCTGGCTGTATCACTACTTCCCGCCAGCGCCGGATAAACGTAAATACGTTGATGACCGGATTATGAAATAACTGATGAAGCCCCGTAAAAAATGCGGGGCTTTTTTTATGGTGGATGACGCTTATTCTTCGGACGTCAGTTTTGTGTGTCGGGTTTTGTAGGTCGGATAAGCGCAGCGTCATCCGACACGACCAGAACCAAAATCTATTCCAACGGCCCGCCGAGAATGGTTTCACACATCCCGGAAAGCACGCGCTCGCCGGTTTCGCTTTTCAATTCTTCATACCAGCTATGGGTGATGTTCATATCCTTGCCGTGGGTCACATCGCAGCGTTTACGCGCTTTAAGTACCAGATCTTTAACGCGATAAGCGCGTTTTTCCTGGTAGCGTAACAACGCATCTTCAACCCCTAGTGAGTTAGTTTGCAATGCCATCGCTAGCACAACGGCATCTTCCATGGCGGCGCATCCACCCTGGCCGATATCTGGCGTGGTGCTGTGACCTGAATCACCCAGCAGTGCAACACGCCCGCGAACCAGTTGCATAAATGGTTCGATATCATGAATTTCTATGCGATTTGTGGTTTCCGGGTTAATTGTAGAAATCAGTTTTTGTACGGGATCTGCCCAGCCAGCGAAATAACGGGTTAAATCCACCTTCACCGTGGTGCGGTCTTCTGGCAAACCTTTCTCCAGCGGCACATCAAAGAAGAAGTAAAAGCGATTCCCGGAAACGGGCATTAACGAAACGCGTTTTCCTTCACCCACGAATGTCGTCCATTGATTCGCTGGGGCAATAGATTCGTCAATTTCCACCAGTCCATTCCAGTTAACGTAACCGGCATAACGGCGCTCGGTCTGGTGGCCTAATACATAAGGGCGGATCACCGAGTGGGTGCCGTCGGCGGCAATTAATACGTCACCCTCGGCGACATGACCATCTTCAAACCAGGCCCGCACGCCGCCATCGAACTCTTCAATACGCGCCACGCGTTTGCCAAACTGGATATCTGCGCGGCCATAAGTATAAATCAACATGTCTTGCAGTTCTGCCCGCGCCACCGGGTAAGGGCGCTCGCCAACACTTTTGATTAAAGGATCGAGACTAAAACGCGTCAAGGTTTGGCCGTGGACAAATTCCTTGTAGGCCATAAATTCCATCGGCCCGCCCAATTTTTGGAGTGGCTCTTTCATGCCAAGCCAGTTCAGGCATTTCACGCCATTGGGCCAAATTGAAATCGCCGCACCGACGGGTTTGATTTCTTTCACCGCTTCATAGACTTCCGTGGCAATGCCACATCTTTTCAGGGCAATTGCTGCCGAAAGTCCGCCAATGCCGCCGCCAATTATGATCGCTTTCATCTCAGTCTCCTTTGGGTTACAAAGATGTTAAGCAATATCTATACCAGGCCTTAAAGCCGCGTGAGTGCTGTAAAGTTACATACAATTGGGCAATGGTGGGGATCGCCGCTGGTGCAGCGTGGATTTCTGCACCATTATTTTCCACAGAACATGATTAATGAAGGAGACGATGGGTGCGGGATTCAGATAACTGGCCGGATGATGTGATTACAGTGGATGAGAATATTGCGCTGCATTCCATTCATGAAAGTCACGCTGATGAAATTTTTGCGCTGGTGCAAAAGAATAAAGCCTGGCTACAAACGGCGATGGATTGGCCGCAATATGTCATCTCTGTAGAAGATTCACGCAAAATGGCCCAGGGAAATTACATTCTGCATCATCGCGGTTTCGCCAAAATGTTTCTGATTAGGCTCAATGGAAATATGATCGGCGTGGTTTCGTTTAACCAAATTGAGCCAACCAACAAAACGGCGTACATCGGTTATTGGCTCGATGAGAATGTTCTTGGGCAAGGTGTGATTTCCCGCGCCTTAGACGCGGTGATGCAGAAATATGCAAATGAAGGCCTGGTGCGCCGTTTTGTTATCAAATGCATTGTGAGCAACACCGCCAGCAATCGTGTGGCGCAACGCAATGGCTTTGCACTTGAGGGGCGTTTGAAACAAGCCGAATATCTTAACGGCGAGTTTCACGATCAGAATATTTATGGGCGAATAATCGAAAAGCTTTAAAACACCCCATAAAACGGCGAGCGCGTAACACGCTGTTCGCCATTAATATCTTTAATGCCGCGAATATGAATCAGCTCGCCATCCAGGCCGTCGACCGCGGCTTTATCGTAAATCTGCACATTATTCTCTATCAGAACGTTCCCGGTGACTCGCGCCTGGCCGTAAATTTGTACCTGGTTATCGAGCTGAATAGGGCCGCCGATAAGCGTGGCGTCATCGAAAATATGCACCTGGTGTTTGAGGACGCAGTCGCCTTCAATAAGCGCGTTGCCGTAAACCTGAGAAGAATAACGAATGGTGGGGATTTGGTCGTCACCGCGTCCGGCAATAATTCGTGCGTTATCAAACACGCGAGCGCAGTCGCAAACCCAGATATTGTTTTCGTCGTTGCCCTCCAGAATCGCCTGGCCGAAGACTTCAGCGCGGTGCTCAATAAAGGCGTTATTCACCACGGCGTTGCCAAATATCTGAGCCTGATGAACCACGCGTGAGGCATTTACCGTGGCGTTGCCATAAATTTGCAGCAGTTTATCGTTGTCGGCGGTTAGCCCACGAACGGCGATCACCTGGCTGCCATTAAGAATGCGAGCAGCATCGTAAATTCGGCATTCGCCGCTGATTAAAGATTCCTTCACGACACTTTGCCCACTGACGTGCGCCTGGTGGCAAAGGGTGGATTCCCCATGAATTTGTGCGTCATCATTAACGCTTGAACCGCCGTAAACCACGCTTTCGCCGCCATAAATCCAGCAGTTTCCGTGCTGACTGAGGTTGTCTTCGCATTCAATCCAGCCACCGAGTTGCCCGGTTTTAACATCACTGAAATCGTAAAGCGCGACCACTTGCCACAGTTTGACCTGCTGTTTTTTGCCGTCGACCAGATAGTCGTGCAGCCGCGAGTCGCCGGTTAATTGATACTTGTTCATCGCTTTATCCCAGAGAGTTCCCTTTTAAACCGTAGCAGATTAATCCCCATATGGCGTTCTGCGGCGCATTCGCATAAAATGCATCTAAAATACATTTTATAATTTAAACGAAATGAATAAATCAGTAACACGCACCATGCTCAATCTCCCGGCTGGTTATTTTGGGATGGTGCTTGGGACCATTGGGATGGGGTTTGCGTGGCGTTATGCTGCCACGATTTGGTCGGTTTCCCCCCGGATTGGCGAGGCATTTGAAAGCCTGGCGATCGCCATCTGGCTGGCGTTGGCGCTGGCATTTGTGGTGCGGCTGGTGAAATATCCACAAACGATTCTCGACGAAATCCGTCATCCACAAAAGGGCAGTTTTATCAGCCTGTTTCCGGCAACCACCTTGCTGGTTTCAATTGCTATCGCACCTTATATTCGCCCGTTAGCGGTGGGGTTGTTTGCCTTCGGCGCGGTGGTGCAACTGGCTTATGCCGCCTGGCAGAGTGCCGGTTTATGGCGTGGCAGCCACCCGCATACTGACACCACACCCGGATTATATTTGCCGACCGTTGCCAATAACTTTATCAGCGCGATGGCCTGCGGGGCGTTGGGATATCACGACTTGGGGATTCTGTTTTTCGGCGCGGGCGTGTTTTCATGGTTAAGCCTGGAACCCGCTATTTTGCATCGTTTACGCAGCGCCGGGGAACTCCCGCCGCCAGCTCGCACAGCGCTTGGGATTCAGCTGGCACCCGCCCTGGTCGCCTGTAACGCTTATCTGAGTGTCAACGACGGCCAGCCTGATTTCTTTGCCAAAATGCTGTTCGGTTACGGTCTACTGCAATTGTTGTTTATGCTCCGCCTGATGCCCTGGTATTTGAAGCAGCCGTTTAATGCTTCGTTCTGGAGTTTCTCATTTGGTATTTCAGCCCTTGCTGGCACAGCGCTGCACCTTAGCCATGCCAGTAATGACGGGCTTTTTACCGCACTCGCGGTGCCGCTGTTTATCTTCACTAATTTCATTATTGGCCTGCTACTGCTGCGCACGGTTATCCTGCTTTATCAGGGGAAATTGCTGTTGCGAGTTGAACGGCCTGCAAAAAGGATAAATTAAAATGCTTTCTGAAAATTATTACACCGAGAAATACGGCTTAACGCGTACCCATTCTGATGTGCTAAATGCAGCAACGATCGTCTCGCCGGGTAAAACGCTGGATCTGGGCTGTGGGAGCGGGCGCAACAGTTTGTATCTGAATCAGAAAGGGTTCGATGTTACCGCCTGGGATAAAAACCCAATGAGTATCAGCAATCTGAATAAAATCATTGAAGCGGAAGGGCTGAAAAATATCACCACTGATAATGTGGACTTGAACGCATTAAAATTCGATGGTGAATATGATTTTATTCTTTCAACCGTGGTGATGATGTTTCTTGAGCGTAATACCATCCCCGGCCTTATTGAAAATATGCAGCGTTGCACCAAAGCGGGGGCTTATAATTTAATTGTCGCCGCGATGGATACCGAAGATTTTCCTTGTAATGTCGGTTTCCCGTTTGCTTTTAAAACAGGCGAATTACGTGATTACTACGCGGAATGGGAATTAATTAAATACAATGAAGACGTCGGCGAATTGCATAAAACCGACGCACAAGGGAATCGGATTAAATTACGCTTTGCAACGATGCTGGTGCGTAAAAATTAAGCGGGTGGCCAGGCGCGATTTTGTAACACAATGCGATAACCATCGTGATCAATAAACGTACGCCCGGCAACATCCCAATACGGATTAAAACTATTAATGGTTAAAAAACCTGCATTCAGCATTTGCTGACAGGTTTTTTGCCATTGGTCTTTATCCGGGTAATAAAGCACCAATAAGTCATCAACCGTGGCCGCAGGCTCCACGGGATGGCGGTGGCAAACCGTGAATTCCAGGTGCCAGCTTGCATCCTCCGGCCCAAGCATCACGCCGCTAAAACCATCATGCTCACTAAACTCGCCGATTTCTTTTAAGCCTAAACCCAGGCAATACATCTCTTTGCTTTGGCTGAGATTTGTCACCGGTCGAGCAATCCGTAGATGAGGTGTCATGTCTGCTCCTGTTATTTTACCTACGCTTAATCCTAATTCATCTGCAACTAAACTGTTAATTTTTCGTCATTCATGCTTTTGAAACAAAATTTACAAGCAATTTCCGAATTTGAAATAAGTAGCATTTAAACCTCATTATTCCCAGGGCTTTGTTGTTATAACGCGCACGCTTACATGAAATCTACAGGGAGTAAGAGTAATAATGCGTACATCAATTTGTTTTAAAGCGGCATGTCTGGCGGGAGTATTAGCGCTAACGGGTTGTGCTTCTAAGTTACCCGCGCCTGAAAAATACTCAGGTTTTCTAAAAGATTATTCTGGCCTACAGGAAACAAAATCCAACTCAGGCAAAGATATTATGCGTTGGATTGATCCTGATTTTAAAGGCAGTAATTACGACAGCCTGGTTTATAACCCTGTCACCTATTATCCGGTGCCAAAACCATCAACGCAGGTGGGGCAAAAAGTACTGGATGGATTATTAAACTACACCAACACCCAGCTTAAAGCGGCGGCCGCAGCACGTAAGCCGCTGGTGACGACGCCGGGCAAGCATAGCCTGATTTTCCGTGGTGCCATTACTGCGGTGGATTGTTCTAAAGAAGGTCTGCAATTCTACGAAGTGGTGCCAATCGCGCTGGTCGTAGCGGGTACACAAGTCGCCACCGGGCATCGCACCATGGACACCAACCTGTACTTTGAGGCTGAGTTAATTGATGCGGCGACCAACAAAACCGTGATGCGTGTGGTGCGCAAAGGGGAAGGTAAAGACCTGAGCAACGAAAATACCCCAATGACAATTGATACGCTCAAGCAAGTGGTCGATGACCTGGCGACCGACGCCACGGTATTCGATACCGAACAGAAGCAGTAAATGAGAAAAGGGAGCCTGGCTCCCTTTTTTGGTTTTCTACGCCGTCCGTTTGCGCCACGGCAGGGCGCTAAACATCCCCGGTTTTGAGAACATCACCAGGTTGCCGAGTAAAATCATACACAGCCCGATAATCGCATTACTGTGCCAGACATACCCTTCATAAATCGTCGAAAGACTCAGCGCCACCAGCGGGAACAGCAGGGTGCTGTAAGCCGCCTGGCTGGCACCAATGCGCCCGACCAGCGTGAAGTAAGCGCCAAACGCAATCACCGAACCAAAAATCGCCAGGTAGAACAGCGAACCAAGATAGCGCAGCGTCAATTCCGGTATAAACGAATCTCCGCGAACCAGCGCCAGCACACCCATAATAATGGTGCCGTAAAACATCGCGTAGGTATTAGTGGAAAGCGTTTCAAGCCCACGGCGCTGATGGCGAGTGCTAATCATATTCCCCAGTGAAAAACCGAAGGTGCCCAGGGCGCTTAAACCAATGCCCAACAGCAACGAAGGCGCGAGTTGTGTGGCGACTAAATCATGCCA
Organism: Buttiauxella izardii; assembly: GCF_003601925.1. GTDB lineage: Bacteria > Pseudomonadota > Gammaproteobacteria > Enterobacterales > Enterobacteriaceae > Buttiauxella > Buttiauxella izardii. Next base: position 105,416 of record NZ_QZWH01000012.1, on the reverse strand, counting down.
GAACAGGGCGATCACACCGGCAATGCCGAGCACCGCCGCAGGCAGCAAGTTTTTGCTCGGGCGCTGGCGGAAGAAAATCATACTGTTGACCGCATTAAACAGCACCGCCATCGAGAAAATGACTGATTCCAGGCCGGAGCTGATGTATGCCGCCGCATGATAAAAGCAGACGAAGTTAAAGCCGAAAACGCAGCCGCCTTGCAGCATACAAAACAGATGGTCACGCAGGCTGATACGGCGCAAACGTCCCATCGCCGACAGAACCACCAGCATCACCACCGCTGCCACCGCAAAACGCCAGAAAATAGAAACCGGCACCGACACCACGCCTTGCTGCATGTAAATCGCCAGCCAGGTTGTGCCCCAAATCACCACCACCGAAATATAAAGTAATGCATTCATTTTGTTATCTCCCCAAACGGATTGCGGGAGTATTCGTCAAACCGAGCGTTAATGCTTTCACGTGGTTGCGCGGCTTGCATATTCTTGCGGTTTTATTTGCCCGGCAATTTGTTAAAGGCTGGTAACAGGCGCGCGCACTCCTTAAACTGTCATTCCCAACCTGATGGTAACGCGCCATGACCCAGCCCTATCACGCATTTGAAAATCTTCGCCAGCACAACGCGGTGCTGGAAGATAACGTGCAGCTAGGTTCTGGCATTCAGCTGTCGGCCTGGTCCAATAGCCTCGATCGTGTGACGCAATGCAGCAACCACCACACGTTGAGCATGTACGTGAATGAAGGTTATGAAACCTATCAGAAAACGTCGGCAGGCTGGAAAAACGGCGGCGGGCCAGATCGCTTTTGCCTGATGCCGGAAGAGAGTGAAACGACCTGGGATATCCGTAATCAGTTTTCGTTTGTGCATCTGTACTGCACCGACGAACATCTGCGCCATATCGCCGAACAAATCTGGGATCGCAGCCCGGCGGCAATTCAGCTGGATGAGAAAACCTTTAGCGAAGACCCGCGTATCACGCAGCTGTATCGCCACTTTTTGTTAAGCAGCGACTGGCAGCAGCAGGCGAACCATTTGATGTTAAGCACCGCATCGACCTTGTTGATGACCCACATGGTGCAGAATTACAGCAACGTGCAATGGCGCTTGCCGGATGTGCGTGGCGGGCTGGCACCTGCGGTGTTACGCAATATTCAGGCGTATATCGAACAGCACCTTAGCGAGCCGTTAACCTTGAGCGAACTGGCGCTGGAGGCGGGGTTAAGCGAGTTTCATTTTGCGCGAATGTTCAAGCAATCGACCCAGCTCGCGCCGCATCAATATGTGATGCTCCGCCGTATGTCACGCGCTGAAGAATTAGTGAAAAACAGCCCGTTATCACTGACGGATATCGCGATGGCCTGTGGGTTTAGCTCCGCAAGCCATTTCAGTAACCGCTTTAAAGCCACGCTTGGCGTGACGCCATCGCAGTTACGCGCGACGAGTAAATGAGAACAGGGCGTAGCAAATTCCGCCCGCCACCAACCCCCAAAACGCCGAACCAATCCCCAGCAAATTCACGCCCGAAGCGGTGACCAGAAACGTCACAATCGCCGCATCGCGCTCGCGTTCATGATTAAGCGCCTGATACAAACTCCCGGCGATGGTACTCAGCAGCGCCAGCCCCGCCAGCGTATGAATATAGGCGACAGGCAAGGCCGTGAGCAGCGTGGTGATCGAACCGCCAAACACACCCGCCAGCAAATAAAACACGCCAGCCGCAGTGGCGGCCAGCCAGCGTTTTGCCGGGTCAGGATGCGCTTCGCTGCCCTGGCAAATTGCGGCGGTGATCGCCGCGATACAAATGGAAAACACGCCAAACGGAGCCAGAATCAGGGCAATCAGCGCGGTGACGACAATCAATGGCGACACCGGAACGTCATAGCCCGACGCTTTTAACGTCGCAACGCCCGGCGCATTTTGCGAAGCCATGGTGACGAGGAAGAAGGGAACACCGATGCCCAGCAGGCTGGAAAGCGAGAAATGCGGCATTGTGAATTCCGGCATCACCACCGCGACCGGCACGCTGCCGCTTTGCAGATTTCCGCTGACCAGGCAAACCACCAGACCCACGATCATCGCAACCACCACGGCGTAGCGCGGAGCCCAGGTTTTTGCCAGCAACCAGCCCAGCAACATGCTGGCGCACATTAAGAAATTGCCTTGCAGCGAAGTAAAAGCATCAAGGCCGAAGCGCAGTAAAATACCGGCTAACATGGCGGCGGAAAGCGTTGAAGGGATCAGGCGCATCAGGCGGGCGAACAAACCCGTTGCGCCGCAAATCAGAATCAAAAATGAAGCGAAAATAAACACGCCGATGGCTTCATTGAGTGAATGGCCCGGCAAGCTGGTAGCCAGTAGCGCAGCACCCGGCGTTGACCATGCGGTCAGAATCGGCGTGCGATACCAAATCGTCAGCGCTAAGGTGCTGATTCCCATGCCGATACCCAGCATCGTCAACCAGCCTGCGATTTGCATGGTGTTGGCACCCGCAGCTTCTGCGGCCTGCCAGATAATCGCCGCTGAACTGGCGTAACCCACTAATACCGCAACAAACCCTGCCAAAACCGTGGGTAACGGAATCGAAATTGAGCGCATCTTATTTTCCTTATTGTTGACGGCAAAACTATAGCATTACCCCGCTATAGATTTACAAGCCGTTAACAACAGGAGGTGACTCAAGCGCCTGATCGAGGTAAACCAATGCGTTCTGGCGCTCAAGCGGGCGTGAAAAATAATAGCCCTGCATAAACGGAATGCCGCATTCTTCAAGCAACTGGCGTTGTTTGTCGGTTTCCACGCCTTCCGCGATCACGCTGAAATTAAGGCTGCGGGAAATATTCATCATCGCCTGCACAATCGAAAGGCCTTTCAGCTCGATATTCTGAATAAACGAACGGTCGATTTTGATGTAATCAATATTCATATTCTGAATAACCGACAGGCTGGAATATCCGGTGCCAAAATCATCCACCGAGAACTTCACGCCGCGCTGCTGCAACTGGCTGACTTTCTGGTTGATCATCATTTGATCGGACTGGAATATCGACTCCGTCACTTCGAGATGCAGTAAATGGCCGGGAATGGCGTAACGTTCAATCAGGCGATTCACGTTATTCACAAACCCTTTGTCATAAAATTGAATCAGCGAAATATTCACGCACATGCAAATTCCTGCATTGTGCTTATTCATTTGCGCCAGGGTTTTGCACGCTTCTTCTAATACCCAGTGCCCGGTCTGCACAATGCGCCCGCTTTGCTCCATTAAAGGAATAAATTCGACCGGGGATATTTCTTTTTCCTGATAACGCCAGCGCATCAGGGCTTCAAAACTCACGACCTGGCCCGTGGCATCGACAATCGGTTGATACATCAGGCGAAATTCATTGCGCTCAAGCGCGCCTTTTAGCGCTTCATTTAGCGTGATTTTACGATGTAGATCGCGCTCCAGCCCCATATTGTAAAAAGCTAAACGCTCCGGATATTTGCCCTTTTGCGAATACATAGCGATATCCGCCAGTTGGATAAGCCGCGTAATTGAGCTTTCGTGTTCCGGGCAAACTGAAATACCGATAGTGGCGTTCAGGGTGACGTTTTGCTCATCCAGGCGGATAGGGCGTGACAGGCTCTCGATGATTTTATCGGCCAGTTCGCTGATTAAAACCGGGCAATGCTCTTTCAACAGCAGGATAAATTCATCGCCTCCCCAACGGCAGATTAAATTCCCGCTATCAATAAATTTCTTCAATCGGTCGCTTAACGCGACTAACACCCGGTCGCCGACATTGTGCCCAAGTGTGTCGTTAATGTTTTTAAAGCCATCAAGGTCAATAAAGAAAATCGAAAAGCCCGAGATTTTTTGCTCTTTAAATTCCAGCTCAACATTCTGTGCGGCTAATAAAAACGCGCTGCGGTTATACAACCCAGTGAGGGAATCTTTATTGGATATTTCGTAGACTTCACGCGTTCTGACGCGAATGGTTTCTTCCATACGTGAAACCAGTTTTTTGTTTCTGTAGCGCAGTAATATCGCTTCTTTGATGTATTTTGACGAACGAACAGACGAGACAATCATGATGGCGGTAAAGCAAATTCCCAGGCCGCCGAGATTAATTTTATATTGCTCCGGTTGCATCAGCAGCAATATCGACATGGGCATTAAAATAAGAATGTTGTAAAACGAGGCGAGCAGCAGATTGCCGGAAAGAATACTGGTGGCACCGCCCGCCATAGCGGCGAGAATCACATTAGTGGTGCTTAATTCTTCAATCGAGAATTGGGGGTAGAAGATGACAGCGTACAAACTCCACATCGCTGCACTAAGCAAACACCCGCAGCCAAAACGCAGTAACCAGGTCTTTCTGGTTTTAAATTCTGCATTACTTTTTAACCACATACGCGTATCAATGACCCGCATGATGAGGATCAAACTCATCACCAGCCACCAGGCGAATTTGTCATTGAAATTCGTGTCATCAATGAATGTGAAGGCGAGAGCACTGGAAGCAACGAAAGTAATCAGAATGCCCGGTAATGAGTTGTTGTATAACAGCCTGACGCCTTCAGATTGATAAAGCTTTGAGTGTTCTATATTTTTTGTCATTTCCCATCATCTTTAACCGAATCATTCAGAAGGCATCTACATCAATAAGCCTAATGTGATTACATTATGTAATTATTTTTCCTGTAATTATAATTAAAAATGGCTCGCCGTAGAAGGTCGATTTTCGCCAAACGCCAGCCAACGGGCTGCCGGGTATATGCTTACGCGTCCATTCTGACTACAATAGCCGCCTTTCGTCCATAACACAGAAAATAGACCCACTATGCGCCTGCACGCCAATCATCTCGAATTACTCAGCCCAGCCCGTGACACGTCCATCGCCCGCGAAGCCATTCTGCATGGCGCGGATGCGGTCTATATTGGCGGGCCTGGTTTTGGCGCACGCCATAATGCGGGCAACAGCCTGCACGATCTCGCAGAACTGGTGCCGTTTGCACACCGTTATGGAGCGAAGATTTTCGTCACGCTTAACACTATTTTGCACGACAACGAACTCGAGCCTGCGCGCCGCATGATCCACGACCTGTATCAGGTTGGCGTCGATGCGCTGATCGTGCAGGATATGGGCGTGCTGGAAATGGACTTGCCGCCGATTGAGCTGCACGCCAGTACCCAGTGCGACATTCGCAGTGTAGAAAAAGCTAAATTTTTGTCTGATGCGGGCTTCTCGCAAATCGTTTTAGCCCGTGAACTGAACCTCAACCAAATTCGCGCCATTCATGAAAACGTTGACGCGACGATTGAGTTCTTCATTCATGGCGCGTTGTGTGTGGCGTATTCCGGCCAATGTAATATCTCTCACGCTCAGACCGGGCGCAGTGCAAACCGTGGTGATTGCTCCCAGGCTTGCCGCTTGCCGTACACGCTAAAAGACGATCAGGGCCGCGTGGTGGCTTATGAAAAACACCTGCTGTCGATGAAAGACAACGATCAGAGCGCCAACCTGGCGGCGCTGGTGGATGCGGGCGTGCGTTCCTTCAAAATCGAAGGGCGCTATAAAGATATGAGCTATGTGAAAAACATCACCTCATATTATCGCCAGTTGCTTGATGAATTAATGGAGCAGCGCACGGATTTAGTTCGCGCTTCTTCTGGCGTGACCTCGCACTTCTTTATTCCGTCGCCGGATAAAACCTTCCACCGTGGCAGCACGGATTACTTCGTTAACGAGCGCAAAATCGACATCGGCGCGTTTGATTCGCCGAAATACATTGGCCTGCCGGTGGGTGAAGTGCTGAAGGTTGGCAAAGATTTCCTCGATGTGACGGTGACCGATTCGCTGACCAACGGCGATGGCCTGAACGTGCTGATCAAGCGCGATATCGTCGGCTTCCGCGCCAATACCGTGGAAAAAACCGGTAAAAATCAGTATCGCGTCTGGCCGAATGAAATGCCGGAAACGCTGAAAAACGTCCGTCCGAACCATCCGCTAAACCGCAACCTCGACCACAACTGGCAGCAGGCGTTGACCAAAACCTCCAGCGAGCGCCGCATCCGTGTGGATCTGGAACTCGGCGGTTGGGAAGAACAACTGGTGTTAACCGCAACCTGCGAAGACGGCGTGAGCGTGACGAAAACGCTGGAAGGGCAGTTCGACGTGGCGAACAACCCGGAAAAAGCGTATTCCAGCCTGCGCGATAGCCTGGCAAAACTCGGCCAGACCATGTATCAGGCTCGTAAAGTTGACCTGAATTTGCCTGCGCCGTTATTCGTGCCAAACAGCCAACTCAACCAACTGCGCCGTGAAGTGATTGATGCGCTGACGGATGCGCGTATTGAGCAATATCAGCGTGGAACCCGTAAGCCGGTCAGCGTTCCCGCGCCGGTTTATCCGGAAGAACACCTGACTTTCCTCGCCAACGTTTACAACCATAAAGCGCGTGAGTTTTACCAGCGTTACGGCGTGAAACTGATTGATGCCGCTTATGAAGCGCACGAAGAAAAGGGCGAAGTGCCGGTGATGATCACTAAACATTGCCTGCGTTTTGCGTTTAACTTATGCCCGAAACAGGCGAAAGGTTCAGTGAAAAGCTGGAAAGCGACGCCGATGCAGCTGGTGCATCAGGATGAAGTGTTGACGCTGAAATTCGATTGCCGCCCGTGTGAGATGCACGTGATTGGCAAGATGAAAAATCACATCCTGAAGATGCCATTGCCGGGCAGCGATATTGTGGCGTCCATCAGCCCGGACGAGTTGTTGAAGACGATGCCGAAGCGCAAGTAATCTTTGATTGTCGGATGACGCTTGCGCTTATCCGACCTACAAAACCCGACGGGGCATTTGATGCCCCGTTTTTAATTCTGCGCCCGCAACTGGTCGATCATCCAACGCCCGGCGGGGCCTGGCGGCGTTTTATTCGACCACAACACATCCACGTCAATACGCTGCGGCCAGCCCGCCACCGGCAATTCTTGCAACACATCGTGACCAAATTGCTCCACCAGCCAGCGCGGCAAAATCCCCCAGCCAAACCCTTGTTCCGCCATTTCTAACAACATCAATAACGAAGGTGACGACCACATCGGGCCGCCGCTTTTATTGCGCATCGGGTCGGTGAAAGTACTCAAACTGAGCTGGCGCACGGTTTGTAACGTGTCCATTTCGACCATCGGCAAATGGGCTAACTCATGCTGGCGGTGAATAAAAATCGCCATTTCCGCGCCAACCTGCAAACGCGCCACCGTCACATCCAGCGGGTAACGCGGCTGCACGCGCAACACGCCAACATGGGCGCGACCAATCTGAATCAGGTCGATCACATCCTCATCTTCAGCAATCAAACACTCAAACTCGATATCCGGAAAGCGCTGCGAAAATCGTTGGAGAATGGACTCGTGATGCGTCGTTTGCCAGACATCCGACAGCACAAAACTCAGGCGTGGCTCGACATTTCCCGCCAGGCGCACCGAGACTTCATTAAGCCGTTCGCTCGCCGCCACTATCGACTGGATATACGGCAGAACATGTTTGCCCTGCTCGGTGAGCGCGGGCTGGCGGCTCTGGCGGTCAAATAACGTGACACCTAAATCTGCCTCCAGATTGGCAATCGCGCTGCTCACCGTCGACTGGCTTTTTTTGAGTTTGCGCGCCGCCGCAGAAAACGATCCGGTTTCAACTGCCTGCAAAAACGCTTCAAGAGATTCGGGAGAGTAATTCATCGTCTATCATCCAAAATAATTCGAGATGCAGGAAGGCGGCAAGTGAACGAGTCCCGATGAGCTTACATTAGTAAGTGATTCGGGCGAGTAAACGTAGCCAACGCACCTGCAACTCGAAGTATGACGGATGTATCGCTTTTGTCGATGGCTAATCACTTAACTCTACCACTAATACCGATGATAATGCGTGCCATAGCCCTATTGCTAAAAGTGAATCTGGAGTTGAATGATGCAGTCCCAAAAAAGAACATTTGCCGAGCGCGTTATCCACGCGGTGGGTTTTGAAGTTATCGCCATTGCGATCTGTGCGCCGCTGGCGGCGTGGATTATGAATAAGCCGCTGTTCCAGATGGGCGCGCTGGCGATCATGCTGTCGACCGTCGCGATGGTGTGGAACATGATTTATAACGCCGGTTTCGACAAGTTCTTCCCGGTCGGGCAAAAACGCCGCTTGCCTTTGCGCATCGCGCACTCGCTGGGCTTTGAAGGAGGCTTTATCCTGATTGGCCTGCCGCTGGCGGCCTGGATGCTGAACATTTCTTTATTGCAGGCGTTTATGGTTGAGATTGGATTCTTCCTGTTCTTCCTGCCATATAGCGTGATTTATAACTGGGCGTATGACACTTTGCGCGCCCGCTGGACGCAATGTCCGGCGCAATAACTTCCCTCAGAGCGCACCGTCACGGTGCGTTCTTTTTTTTGCCCGCGTCTTTTGCCACCAAATCGCGCAAATCCCCCCGCAAAATGCACTAAAACTGACATGGCATATTTCCTGCTTAAATCATGAAACGGCTACATGACCTTAAGCGAGGGAATTATGATCAATATGGACCCTGGTGCTGCGTCTTTTTTTGATGAAATGTTTGCGCTCGACGGCAATCATCGTGGCCATTACGGCAATTACTGGAACTGGCTACAGCGTGCCGACAGTTCGGCGGTAATGCGCAAGAAGCAGGAAGCGGCGCTGTTGTTCCACCGCGTCGGAATTACTTTTAACGTCTATGGCGACGAAGACGGGGCCGAGCGCTTAATTCCCTTTGATAGCGTGCCGCGCATTATTCCCGCCGCCGAATGGGCGATGCTCGATGCCGGGATTCGCCAGCGGGTGCAGGCGCTAAACCTCTTTTTGCACGATATCTATCACGATCAAAATATCCTCAAAGCGGGCGTGATCCCGGCTGAACAAGTGCTGGCAAATGACCAGTATCAGCCGTGTATGCAGGGCATCAACCTGCACCGCGATATTTACGCGCACATCATTGGCGTGGATATGGTGCGCGGCGGCGACGGGCAATATTACGTGCTGGAAGACAACCTGCGCACGCCGTCCGGCGTTTCATACATGCTCGAAAACCGCAAAATGATGATGCGGCTTTACCCAGAATTATTCGCCCAACAGCGCATTCGCCCGGTCGAACGTTACCCTTCGCACCTACTGCAAACCCTGCGGGAAAGCTCGCCGGTTAATGACCCGACCGTCGTCGTTCTCACGCCAGGCCGCTTTAACAGCGCCTATTTTGAACACAGCTTCCTGGCGCAACAAATGGGCGTCGAGCTGGTGGAAAGCGCGGATTTGTTTGTCAAAGAGGGCGCGGTATTTATGCGCACTACGCTGGGGCCATGCAAAGTCGACGTGATTTATCGCCGGGTGGACGATGGGTTTCTCGACCCGCTGGCGTTTCGCCCGGATTCGATGCTTGGCGTGCCGGGTTTGCTGTCGGTGTATCGCACTGGCGGCGTGGTGCTGGCGAATGCGATTGGCACCGGCGTGGCTGATGACAAATCCATTTATCCCTATGTGCCCGCCATGATCCGTTTTTATCTCTCCGAAGAACCGATTCTGAATAACGTGCCCACCTGGCAGTGCCGCCATGCGGATCAACTCGGTTACGTGCTGTCTCGCCTTGAACAAATGGTGGTGAAAGAGGTCCACGGCGCAGGCGGTTACGGCATGTTGATTGGCCCGGCGGCCAGCAAAGCGGAAATCGAAGCCTTCCGCGCGGTGCTCAAAGCTCGCCCGCAAAACTATATCGCCCAGGACACGCTGGCGCTGTCAACGTGCCCGACGTTTGTCGAAGAAGGCTTGGCACCGCGCCATATCGATCTGCGCCCGTTCGCATTGTATGGCGCTGAAACGCGCTTAATCGCAGGCGGCTTAACGCGTGTGGCGCTCAAAAAAGGCTCGCTGGTGGTGAACTCATCGCAAGGCGGCGGCACCAAAGACACCTGGGTTCTGGAGGACGACACATCATGCTAAGCCGCACCGCCAGTGAACTGTATTGGATGGCTCGTTATCTGGAACGCGCTGAAAACATTGCCCGCGTATTAGACGTCACCAACCGTTTATCAATGATGCCATTTCGCGAAACCGGGCATCAGGATTTGCAGGTGCCGCTGAATTTAACCGGCAGCGGGGCTGCGTACTGGGAGTATTACCAGCAACTCACCATGCCGGGGATTTTCGACTACTTTGCGTTGGATACCCGCAACCCGAGCAGCATTTATAGCTGTTTCCAGTCGGCTTGGGAGAACGCCCATGCGGTGCGCGGTAGCTTGTCATCAGAAGTGTGGGAAAGCATCAACTCGGCGTGGATTGAGATGAAACGGCTGCGCAAAGAAGGCGTCAACAGCAGCAATGCCGATGACTTTTTTGACTGGGTGAAAGAGCGTTCACACCTGTTTCGTGGCGCGATGTTTGGCACCATGCTGCGCAACGATGCGATGTCGTTTATCCGCATCGGCACATTACTGGAACGCGCCGACAGCACCGCGCGTTTATTGGGCGTGAAAAACCAACTGCTGGATAACGACCCGGACGCCGTGCGCGAGCATTACCGCATGGACACTTTGCTGCGCGCAGTGAGTGCGCGCGAGGCGTATCACAGTATCTACAAGCAGCAACTGGTGCGCGAAATGGTGGCTGATTTGCTGATATTACGTAGCGAAAGCCCGCGTTCTTTGCGGTCGTGCATCGAAGAAGTGGTCAACCAACTGGAATTGATTGGCGGCCACAGCGCCAACGCACCACGCCGCCTGGCGCATGTTCTGCATGCCGAGCTACGCTTTAGCACATTGGATGACGTCATAGATTCCGGCCTGCAACCCTGGCTGACGCGCTTTTTAAGCCAGGTCAACGCGATTTCCGAAAGCATCCAATACACCTATCTGGAGGCACAATGAGACTGACAATCGAACACAGCACGCATTACAGCTATGACGAGTTGGTTAAGCACAGCACGCAGTATTTGCGCCTCACGCCGCAGGAATCGCTGCATCAGCACATTATTTCCTGGGAGCTGGCGCTACCGGAAGAGGCGGTACAAACCACCGATGCTTTTGGCAATATTCTGCATGTTTTGACGCTCGACCGTCCGCATCAGTCGATCAGCATTAAAGCGACGGGCGTGGTGGAAATTGCCGAAGGAGAAGCGCTGGACGATGGCACTCACGAAGCACTTTCGCCGCTGGTGTGGTTGCGCCATACGCCGTTAACGCAGCCGGATGGCGCGATTCTGGCCTTTGCCAATCTGCACTGGCGCGAAACCGCGCCGCTGGAAAGCCTGACGGTGATGATGGGTGAAGTGCTGGAACGCATGCCCTATACGCCGGGCGGCACGGACGTTAAAGACAGCGCCGCGCAGGCATTCGAGGCTGGCGTGGGCGTTTGCCAGGATCACGCGCATGTGTTTGTCGCCTGTTGCCGCAGCCTGAATATCCCGGCGCGTTACATCAGCGGTTATCTCTACACGCCGGACAGCGCGCATGTGGCGATGCACGCCTGGGTTGAAGCGCTGGTAGAAGGGCGCTGGCACAGTTTTGATATCACCAACAACACGCGCAATACCTGCCACCACCTGAAGCTTGCGGTGGGGTTTGATTATCTCGATGCCTGCCCGGTGCGCGGCGTGCGCATTGGCGGTGGCGACGAAGGGATGGAAACGGTGGCGGCGGTGCAGCGCATGCAGGGCCAGCAATAACTCACATCAGGAATTAACTATGACTTACTGCGTTGCCATGCGCTTAGCCAGCGGCATGATTTTTGTCAGCGACTCGCGCACTAACGCGGGCGTTGATCACATCTCGACCTTCAAAAAATTGCACGTCTTCCAGCGTGGCGATGACCGCACGCTGATCATGCAAAGTGCCGGTAATCTGGCGACCACGCAAAGCGTCATCAACCTGTTGCAACACCGCGCACAAGACGCCACCACGCAAAATCTCTACACCGTCAGCTCACTTTACGACGCCGCCGTTCTGGTGGGGCAAACTTTAAAAGAGGTAATCGCCCGTGACGGGGCAGATTTCACCGCCACGTTTATTCTCGGCGGCCAAATTCGCGGCGAATCCACGCGCCTGTTTCACATTTATGCCGAAGGGAATTTCATCGAAGCGACCAGCGACACGCCGTATTTCCAGATTGGCGAAAGCAAATACGGCAAACCGATCATTGACCGGATCGTCAGTTACGACACCAGTCTGGAACAGGCGGTGCAGTGCGCGTTGATTTCCATGGACTCGACGCTCAACTCGAATTTATCCGTTGGCCTGCCGCTGGATGTGATGATGTATCAGGCCGAGAGTTTTGACGATTCACAACAATACGCCATCACCGCGCAACACGAGTATTTCAGCGAGATTCGCAATATGTGGGGCAGTTGCCTGCGCTCGGTGTTTGACCAATTACCACCGCTGCGGCTGAGGGGATAATCCGGCACATTTGCAGGATTGTGCAATCATCTGACAGCATTGCTCTAAAGAAAAACCAGCCTCCAGGCGACACTGAACCGGTCAAAACACACCTGGAGCGCAACATGAAAACCATCAATAAAATCTATATCAACGGCCAGTTTGTTACCCCGCACGGTGTAGAAATCATCGACCTGATTAATCCGACTAACGAAGAGAAAATTGCCGAGGTTCAACTGGCTGATGTGGACGATACGCGCCTCGCCATTGCCGCCGCGAAAGCTGCATTCCCGGCGATGCGTCTATCAACGCGTGAACAGCGCATGGCCTGGTTGCAACAATTGCATGATGCGCTAAAAGCTCGCGAAACCGAGCTTATCGACACCATGGTTGAAGAGTATGGTTGCCCGCGATCCTTTGCAGAAAGTACCGTTCAACGTTCTTACCTCGGTTTTTTACAAATGCGCGATATTCTTGCCGACTATGCTTTTGAAACCCGCGTCGGCGGCGCAAACGTGGTGATGGAACCACACGGTGTTGTCGGGCTGATCACGCCGTGGAACGCAAATTACGGTTTTATTGCGGGCAAACTCTCAACGGTGATTGCCTCGGGTTCAACCGCCGTCATTAAACCCAGCGAAATGAGCGCCCAACAAACGGCGCTGATCACCGAATGTTTGCACGCCGCGGGCTTGCCGGATGGCGTGATTAACATTGTGACCGGGCGTGGCGACGTGGTGGGGGCGGAAATTACCCGTCATCCTGATATTGCTAAAATTTCGTTTACCGGCTCAACCGTTGTTGGCAAAACCATTGCTCGTGGCGCGGTGGATACGCTCAAACGTGTGACGCTGGAATTGGGTGGGAAGTCAGCCAATGTGCTGCTCGACGATGCGGATCTGGAACGGGCGATTCCGCTCGCGTTACAGGTGATGTCGTGGAACAGCGGCCAGGCGTGCATTGCGGGCACCCGATTGCTGGTGGCGGAAAGCCAACTTGAAGCGGTGAAAACGCAACTGTGCAAACATATTTCGCAGCTGGTTCCGGGCGAAAACATCGGTACTTCGGTGACGGCGCAGCAGTTTCAACGCGTGCAGGATTACATCCGCAAGGGCATAGAAGAAGGTGCTGAATTACTGTGTGGTGGCGAAGGGCGCGCAGAAGGTTTCGAACGCGGTTACTATGTGAAACCGACTGTTTTTGTTAATGTTCGCAACGATATGACTATCGCCCAGCAAGAGATTTTTGGCCCCGTGTTATCGGTAATCACTTATAAAGATGACGCCGAGGCTGTGGCAATCGCCAACGACACGATTTACGGCTTGCAAGCTTATGTGAGCGGCAAAGATGCGGCGCGTACCGCAGCGGTGGCGGACCAGTTAATTGCCGGGCGGGTGTTTGTAAACGGTGTTTATGACGAACCGAATGCGCCATTTGGCGGCTTTAAACAATCAGGGCTTGGGCGCGAGTTTGGCACTTACGGGCTGGAAGGGTATCTTGAACCGAAAGCCATTATGGGGCATTGATATGCCAGAAGAAGTGAATATTCAGCGGCCTGAGGGCCGCATTTTAGCGGAACTCTGCCAGCGCGTGGCGGAACATTATCAGCGTAGTGGCTCGTCGGAACGTGATTTTGTGACGGCGTTGCCATGGCTGAGTTTTGTGCGCATGCCTGAGCCGACCGTGCTCAATCGCGGCATGTTGCAACCCTCGATGTGCATCGTGTTGCAGGGGCGCAAAAAGATGTTAATCGGTGACAACGTCACTGAGTATGGGCCGGGCAGTTATTCGCTGGCAGCAGTCGATATGCCGGTTTCCGGGCAGGTCACGCAAGCTTGTGAATCCGCGCCTTATTATGGTTTGCGTATCGATCTGGACAGCAAAGAAATCGCCGACTTAATCGTTTCTTTGCAAATCACCCTGCCAGAAAAACAGCAAGAAGTGGCGAATGTCGGAGCCTGGGTCACGCAATCAGATGAAGCGTTACAGGATGCCTTTTTGCGCCTGGTTAAACTGCTGGATGCGCCTGACGACCTGCCGGTTTTATCAAAACTCGTCAAACAGGAAATCCTTTATCGCCTGGTCACAGCCCCCGCGGGTTCGGCATTCTGGAAACAGACGCTCGCGTGGACGCAGGGTAAAGGCGTAAACGAAGCTCTGGCGTGGATTAAGCGTCATTTTGCCGAACCCCTGAAAATTGACGAGCTGGCAAAACGTGTCGGGATGAGTTCATCGAGCCTGCATCACCGCTTTAAAGCGCTGACCATTATGAGCCCGTTGCAATATCAAAAGCAGATCCGCCTGCTTGAAGCGCGACGATTGCTTCTGACCGGCAGCCTGGATGTGGCGAACGTTGCCTGGCAAGTGGGTTACGAATCGCCGTCGCAATTTAATCGTGAATACCGCCGTTCGTTTGGCGCAGCCCCATTGCAGGATGTGGAAACGCTGCGCCAGATGGGCGTTACGCTGTAGTTTTGCGCGCCACAATAAACAAACGTGGGAATAGCATCAGCACATTTCCGTCGTGCTGCGGCGGGTAAGCCAGCTGCAAAAGCGAGTGGTAACGTGCCAAAAAGGCCTGCTGCTGAATATTGTCCAACCCCGCCAGATAAGGGCGCAACCCGGTCGAACTCAGCCATTCAATAATCGCCTGCGCCGATGGCATGACGTGGAAATAAGTGGTGCGCCAGATGTCCACCGTGCAACCTGATTGCGCCAGCAGATCGTAATATTGCTGCGCGGGCAGCAACTCTTCGCGCCCGGAGTCCGGTTGACCTAATTCAGCCGCCACCTGGCGCATTAATGTGTGCGTCGGTTCCTGCCAGTTATCCGGCATCTGCACCGCTAACACGCCGCCTTCAGCCAGTTGCGCGGCAAGGTGTGGAAACAGCGACGAATGATCCCCCAGCCATTGCAATGACGCATTCGCATAAATCACATCCTGTTTCACCGCCGGTTGCCAGTGGGCGATATCGGCGCTCTCAAACTGACAATTCGGCAGTGCGACACGCGCTTTTTCCAGCATCGCCGGAGAATTGTCGACACCCGTTACGGTCGAATGTGGAAAGGCTTTATGTAATAGCGCCGTGCTATTGCCGGGGCCACAGCCTAAATCAGAAATATTCCGCGCTTCGGGATGTTGAATGCGTGCGGCTAATTCGGCAGCCGGGCGTGTGCGCTCAGCTTCAAACTGCAAGTAAAGGGCGGGGTTCCAGTCCTGCATGTCTCTTCCTCCGGCTAAAATGAAATATAAGTCTTAATGATTCAGAATTGTGCTTCTCATAGATTACGACAATATGTTGTAACGTAATGCGTAAAATCAGGTAAGGAAAACCGTTATGAAAGTGACACGCAAACAGGAAAAAGTCATTCGGCACGCGCTGGAAGGCTGGCGTAAAGAAGGGGTTCTCGACGAAACCGAGCAACAGCGGTTGCAGCAAAATCTCTCAATTCAACTTTTCGACTGGCAGCGCCTGAGTCGTTACGCCTTCTGGATTGCGCTGGCCTGCGCGATTATTGCTATTGGAAGCCTGGTCGCCGACGAATATTTGATGGCTCTGTTATTCGATTTTGGCTACGTCACCCGCGCCGTGATTCTGGCAATTATCGCCGCCGCACTTTATTTCTGGGGTTTCCGTCGGCAAAAACTCACGCCGGAAAAACGCTACAGCAATGAAGCTATTTTATTCCTCGGCGTGTTATTCACCGCGTTATGTTTATCGCAGGTTGGCATGGCACTGGATACCGGCAGCGGCAATGTCGCACCACTCTTTTTACTCGGCTGCGCAATCTACGCCGCAATTGGCTATTTGAGCCGTTCCGGGCTTATCTGGTTATTCTGTTTATTGGCGTTGGGCAGCTATTTCGGCACGTCAACAGGCTACGCTTCCGGTTGGGGCGCTTATTGGCTTGGCATGAATTACCCGATTCGCTTTGTATTATTTGGCGGCGTATTACTGGCGGCCTGTTACGTGCTGAAAACGCCTTTACAGCAACGTAATTTATTCAGCGTCAGTAAAGCAATGGGGTTGCTATATTTGTTTATCGCGTTGTGGATTTTGTCGATATTTGGCAATTATGACTTCGACGTCTGGCAAAGCGTGCGCCAGATTGAATTACTGCACTGGTCATTATTATTCGCGCTGGCGGCGATTGCCTGTATCTGGATTAGCCTGAAAACCGAGGACGGTATGCTGCGCGGATTTGGCCTGACGTTTCTTGGGATTAATCTCTACACGCGCTATTTCGAAATGTTCTGGGATGACACCAATAAGGTGATTTTCTTCCTGCTGCTCGCCATCTCGCTAGCCCTTGTCGGGCGCTACGCGGAGAAGATTTGGCGGGTTGGAGAAGGGCGTTAGTTTTAAATTGGGGTGGGTGCCGATTAAAATCTGGAATGACAGGAAGACTTAGATTTCAAGTGCAGCAAGGATTGCTGCTTCCATTTTTTCCGGGGTGGAGTACGGTGCAAAACGCTTGAGCGGTTTGCCATCGCGCCCGATCAGGAACTTAGTGAAGTTCCACTTGATCCGTCCCCCCAGCACGCCGGGCAATTCGTCTTTCAGGTAACGAAACACCGGGTGTGCAGCGGCGCCGTTGACCTCCACTTTCTCAAACATCGGGAAGCTCACGCCGTAATTAATGTGACAGGTCTGCGCGATTTCTTCGGCGCCGCCGGGTTCCTGTTTACCGAATTGATTGCAGGGGAAACCCAGCACCACCAATCCTTGGGCGGCGTATTTCTTGTAGAGTGTTTCAAGGCCAGCGTATTGCGGCGTGAAGCCACAATGGCTGGCGGTATTCACCACCAGAACCAGCTT
Source organism: Buttiauxella izardii (assembly GCF_003601925.1). Taxonomy (GTDB): domain Bacteria; phylum Pseudomonadota; class Gammaproteobacteria; order Enterobacterales; family Enterobacteriaceae; genus Buttiauxella; species Buttiauxella izardii. Next base: position 88,188 of record NZ_QZWH01000012.1, on the reverse strand, counting down.
ACCCGCGTAGTCGGCCATTGAGATAAGCTGGCCGCCCAAACTGGTTGCTGTAAGTTGATGAAAGGGGGGCATAAAGGAATCCTCAAAGTCGAACGAAAAGAACAACAAACCTGCGACCATTAACCTGCTCACGTTGAATAATACAGCATGATGTTAGTCGCGGGGGAGTTTGGCACTAAACCAAACGCCGTGCCAACAATGGTATAAGGCTCTCAGGCTTATTGAGGTGAAAAATAAGCCTAAAATCATTAAGTATTCATTTTTCACTGGAGGGCAACATAATGCGCGTCAGTCAGCTTCCTCACTCAGCTTCTCACGCATAAATTCAATAAACACCTGTGTTTTCGCGGGTAGCAGTCGCGTTTCAGTCAGAGCATAAATCGTGACCGCTTCCCCCTTCCAGTCAGGCAATACCCGGGTCAGTTTATTATCCGCAACGTCTTCCCCGACAATTTTGTCAGGCAAAATCGCAATGCCTGCTCCCATTGAGGCAAAACGACGCATCATACCAATGCTGTTCATCTGAAAACGCCCGGAAGTTCTGATGCTTATCCGGTTTTCTTCGCGCTGTAAGTGCCATTGACCGGGCTTATCCTGCCGCATACCAATACATTCATGATCCGTCAGCTCATCAGGGTTACCGGGAGTGCCATTCTGAACTAAATAGTCGGGGGATGCGTAAAGGCTGCGTGTAAGCGACCCGAGCTTGCGTGCAATGAGGCCAGAATCGGGCAGACTTCCCATGCGCACAGCCAGATCATAGGGCTCTGACACCAAATCAACATTTCTCGGTGTTAAATCAAAATCGAAGCTGATACCCGGATAGCAATCTGAGAACGCTTTGATAATCGGCGCGAGAATAACTACCGCAAAATCGGCTGGTAAAGAGACCCGCAGCATGCCCTGCGGCTGAGCCAGGAGAGAACCCAGTTGTTCATGTGCCAAACGCGCTTCATCAATGATGCGCCGGCTTCGTTCGTAATAAATCAGACCGGCTTCGGTCAGTTCAATCTTACGCGTTGTCCTATGTAACAGCCTGAGACCGATAAACTTTTCGAGCTCGTTTATCTTACGCGACAGCGTGGAATTAGGCATGCCGAGGGCTTCAGCAGCGCCACGAAAACTGCGTGCTTTGACGACCTCGACAAAGTAAGACATGTGGTTGAGAAGTTCCATGTTGATTGTGCCATGAGTGGAATATTCAATTCTGATATTAACTATTTATCCCAAAAACTAACAGGCTATACTTTGATTATTCGCAGGGGAGATAAAAAAACGCCTGCTTAAATCCTGATAAGAGTTGTTAAGTATCAGGTGCTTAATCATAACCTACAGGATAACTATCATGAGTTTTGAAAAATTCACCGCAGACAACGCTGCCATGCTGTTAATTGACCATCAGGTCGGCACTATGGGCTGGGCCAAATCCATGCCTTTTGAAGAACTGAAACGTAATGCGCTGATGCTGGCCAAATCTGCTGCAATTCTGAATATGCCGGTGGTACTGACCTCAAGCATGGAAGAGTATGCACAGGGCCCGCTGGTTGAAGAACTGAAAACCATTCTGCCAACAGAATTTGAAGCAAGAATCAAACGCCTCGGCATCGTTAACGCCATGGATGATGAGAACTTTGCAGCCGCAGTTAAGGCGACTGGCAGGAAGAAACTGATTATCGCGGGCGTGACCAATGACGTTTGTACGGTATACCCGGCACTGACGCTGGTTGCTGCAGGCTTTGACGTGCAGGTCGTTGCTGACGCCGGTGCTTCACCAACCAAAATGGCTGATGAGATTGCGCTACGCCGCATGGACAAAAATGGCATTACCCTGACCACAACCAACCAGCTGATTGCTGAGCTGGCAGGAAGCTGGGCAACACCTCAAGGTGAGAAACTGGTCCAGGTATTAATGGAATCCTTTCAGTAATAAATAAGCCAGCAGGCTCGTGCGGCAGCGTTTACGCCTTCCGTGCGGGTCAGTCTTCCCTGACAGGCGAGTAACGACAATGCTTAAAATTGAAAACAGCAGTAAACATCAGCATGGCTCTGGCGGTTTCGGTATTGATATTCTCTGGCCGGGAATGGTGCAGGATTCAGACGACAGTGGTATCGGTGCAATCGGCCGTATTGACCAGGCAAACGTCAAACCCGGTACGGTAATTTCCATGCATCCTCATAAAGATGATGAAATTCTCACCTACATGCGTAAAGGCAGAATGCTGCATCTGGACACGGTAGGTAATGAGGAGGAAATTTCTGATACCCGACTGATGCTTATGAACGCCGGGCACACCTTCCAGCATGAGGAACGTATTCTGGGTGAAAAAGGCGAATCAATGCAGTGTCTGCAGATATTCATCCGTCCCTCTGAAAACGACCTGGCGCCACAGGTTCAGTTTCATGACTTTGGCACGCCTTACAGTGACAATAACTGGCGGCTGATTGCCGGCCCTGAAGACGCGCCGTTAACTTTTCGTTCTCAGACATGGATACAGGACACGCGGCTTGCTGAAGGTTGCGAGCTGAAGCTGCCGGTTGTTCCGGTCAGTAATGTGGTGCGCCTGTTATATGTCTTTGAGGGCGAAGCCCGGATTGGTGATGCCATTCTGAATACGGGTGAAAGCATTATTATCGAAGACGACGACGTTCACACCGTCACCGCGCTGGATACCACTGATCTGGTGCTCTTCACCACTGACCCGGCGGCAAAAGTTTTCCGTGGCGGGATGTTCAGTGGAAATATGCGCCCGCGCCTGTAAAGGCATTTATAAAATTTCAAAAGCAGCGCAGTCATTCTTTTCAGCTTATTGGCAGTAATACTGCATTGTTTTACCGACCTATCTTCTTATCAGGCTACAGGAAAGAAAAATGGATAAAATATTCACCCCGTTCAAACTCGGGCATTTAACGCTGAACAACCGTCTGGTGATGGCCCCGATGACCCGTAGCCGTGCTGAATATGACGGCACGCCGGCTGAACTTGCGGTTGAATACTACGCACAGCGCGCCGGGGTGGGTCTTATTGTTGCAGAAGGGACACAGCCCAGCGATGACGGACAGGGTTACTTAATGACGCCCGGCATTTACACCGACGCGCATGTGGCTGGCTGGAAACAAATCACTTCAGCCGTTCACAATAAAGGCGGTCATCTGTTCATCCAGCTTATGCATACCGGCCGCATGAATCATCCTGACAATACGCCGCACCACCGTCAGGGCGTGGCTCCTTCCGCTATTGCCCCCGGTGTACAGATGTTTACTGCAACCGGCATGCAGGATATTCCGGTGCCTCGCGAACTGACAACGGAAGAAATCCACAACACGGTTGCTGATTTCCGTTATGCGGCACGGCGTGCGGTTGAGGCCGGTGCCGACGGCGTGGAAATCCACGGTGCTAATGCCTATCTGATACACCAGTTTTTAGCACCAAGCGCCAACCAGCGCAGCGATGAATATGGCGGCTCCATCGAGAACCGTGCCCGTTTTGCGCTGGAGGTGGCGGCAGCTATCGCAGAAGAAATTGGTGCAGACAAAACCGCGATCCGTTTATCCCCGGGCAGCCAGATTTGGGGTATTAATGAAGGTGAAGAAGGTCCGGCGCTTTATCGTTACCTGGTTGCTGAGCTGAATAAGCTCGGACTGAGCTACCTGCACATTATGCATATGGGCAATGAGACACTGCTGGGTGAATTGCGGGCATTATGGACACAGTCGCTGATACTGAATCGCCCCGGGAAAAGCAGAGAAAACATCGGTGATGATATCCAGTCCGGACTTGCGGATCTGGAATCTTACGGACAGATGATTCTGGCAAACCCGGACTTCATCAACCGTATTAAAACAGGGGCTCCACTGAACAATGCCGATCCGGCAACCTATTATGGCGGTGGTGTCGAAGGATATATTGATTATCCCGAAATGCAGTAATTTATTATGCCAATTATAAGGATAAGCCTGTAGGCATATCCTTATAATGACTTATCCAATTTTAAATGAATCCATAATAACTTCTTCAATATCCTTATAAGCAAAGTGAGAAACAGGAATGCATTCGAGCATTTTAACCCATAGATAATGAGCTTTCCTGCATGCAACTTTCTATTGTTTCGCCAAATATTTCCGCATCAGTGCATTTTGTAGTGTCACGCCACGACGGACTGGAAAACCCCGTTCCACTACATGAAAGCCGTGTCGTAGAAAGAACTCTTCCGCAGCCTTACTCACATTTGAAGTAAGTTCAGCAATTCCAAGTTGTCTGGCTTCTTCATGAATGCAATTCATCAGTAGTGTCCCTACTCCCTGTCTCGGGTAGGTTCCCGAGACAAAGAAATGGTCAATGTACCCATTTGTCTGAACATCTGCATATCCAGCTATTTCACCATCCACTTCAACAACAAAGGGGCGCAGCTCCTTCATGTGATTGGCCCATTGTTCGGGGTCGATATCTGGTGGAGCCCAGGCCTCTAATTGTTCATGTGTGTAGTAGTGTGATGCGATGGTATGTACAGATGATAAAAAGACCCTGAATAACGCAATTTCATCCCCCTTAGTGAACCTTCTGATTTTCATAAAACCTCATTTGAAGAATTGGTTTAGCAGCGTTAAAAAAGCCGCTAACAATAAGCGGCTTTTAATATAAATCATTCAGAATAGCAGTGTTCCTGTGCCGGGAAGCTACCGTCTTTGACAGCGGCAATGTAGCTTTTTACCGCGCCCTGAATGTCATCCTGTCCCCTCATGAAATTTTTCACGAATTTTGGTGCCTTGCCGGTGATGCTCAGGCCAAGCATATCGTGAAGAACCAGTACCTGCCCGTCGGTGTCAGGGCCAGCACCGATGCCGATGACCGGTATTGAAACCGCCTCGCTCAACGCTTTTCCCAGCGAAGCCGGTACTGCCTCAACCAGCACCATCGCCGCACCCGCCTGCTCAAACTTTTTCGCGGTTTCGATCAACGCTTCTGCTTGCTTGCTGTCACGACCCTGAACCTTAAATCCACCAAAGACGTTAACCGACTGCGGGGTGAGACCGATATGAGCACACACAGGTATGCCGTTGCGCGTCAGTTGCTGCACCGTGTCACACAGCCACTCCCCGCCCTCAATCTTGACCATCTGGGCACCCGCCTGCATCAGCTGTGCCGAGCTGTGCAGGGCCTGCTCTGTCGAGGAGCAGGTCATGAAAGAAAGGTCGGCGATGACGAAGGCACCGTTGTTTCCGCGCTTTACGCAGGCCGTGTGATAAACCATATCTTCCAGTCTGACCGGCAAGGTGCTGTCATGGCCCTGCAAAATCATCCCCAGTGTATCGCCGATGAGGAGCATCTCAACGCCCGCCGTGCTCAACTCGTGTGCAAACGTGGCGTCGTAGCAGGTGAGCATGGTGATCTTCTCGCCACGCTGCTTGAGTTTTTTCAGGTATGTCAGAGTGATTGATGGCATGGTGTTCTCTGTTAACTCGTTGGGTTAATAAAGGTTGTTGCGGGTGCGATAATACTGATTTTCGCAACGCTTAATTGTATTTGTCGATTTGCCAGATGCCTTCGACCCCCGGCGTGCCGCAGCGCACATAGGGTATCTGCTGCATGATATGTTGTTAATTATCCTGTTTGGTCGTGCGTCAGAGAAACTGCTCTGCCAGCAGCAGGGTCGCAATAATAATCATCAGGCCGCCCGAAATCCGGCTGACATTCTGCGCCGCACGCGGGCGCGTCCGAAGCACCGTGCCGGAGCCATAGCCCACAAGCAGGTAGACCACGCCGCAGCTGAACACATGTAACAGCCCCAGCGCGATCATCTGCAGCGGAAGCGGCCATGCTGCGTGGACGTCGGTGAACTGAGGCAGCAGGGCCAGAAACAGCAGAAAGACCTTTGGATTAAGCCCGCTGATGCAAAAGCCCTTGAGCGCCCACTTCATTCGCGAACCGGCATCTCCATTCTGCCCCGCCGCTGGCGCGGACGGGTGACGCAGCATGCCTATGCCGAGCCAGAGCAGATAGCCAGCCCCGGCCACGGTCAGAACGGTCAGCACGCCCGGCGCTCCCGTAATGACCGAGCCGACTCCCGCTGCCACGATGAGCGTTGCAACAAGATGGCCGCTTAGCATACCGGCAACTGCTGGTACAACACGGCGTCCCTTGATGCCGGCTGAAATGGCGTAAGCCCAGTCGGCACCGGGCGTGATAACGAAAAGCACGGAAACAGCCCAGAATGCAACGAACATATTCAGTGACATATGCCGTTATCCTTATTGACCCCATCTCTTAGCGGTCTTTTATCAATTACTGAAACCTGCATGTAGGAAAACCTTAACCTGTCTGATACGTTTGGAAGAGAAGAAAGAATATCGCTTTTAATACGGAATGTGCTTTCATATAAAGCTCAAAAACGTATGAGAGTCGGGAGGTTTTCAGGAATGGATCGAACAAACTGCAATATTCTTGCGCAGCTCCAGCGAGATGGGAGACTTTCGCTCACTGACCTGGCGGAACGGATAGGGATCAGCCTGTCATCCTGCCAGCGTCGGGTCAGAGCGCTTGAACAGGAAGGTGTGATCAGCGGCTACCGGGCGTATCTGGATCCGGCCAGATTAGGACTAAGCTTTTCAGCCATAGTTTTCGTTACCTTGCGCGAGGGAGACCGACAGGCTGTCAACGCCTTCGAGGCGGCGGTAGAAGAGATACCGCAAATTATCCAGGCGCAGCGACTGTTTGGCGACCCGGATTATCTGCTCCACGTTATCACCCGGGATTTGCCGGCTTTTCAGGAGTTGTATGATGAAAAACTCTCCGGTTTAGCAGGCGTGCAGAGACTTACCTCAACGCTGGTGATGAAAACGGTCGTTAAAGATCGCGCGCTGCCTGTCTGACGCTTGTGATGGGCGTCAGATTCGATATTTTTAAGATGTGTTGTGGCGTGGAGAAAACGTTGTGCTGAGGATCTGTAAAAAGTTGAACTTCCGCTCCTGGCACGGAGCGGAAGGGGCATGGTACTGAGGGTCCGCTAAGAGCGATCAGCGGAAATTAACATACCTTAGAAAGTGGCCAAATTTAGTTATCCACTACACAGAGCAAGAAAATGCATCTTCTAGCATAAATGCTCGTAACCGATAAGGTACCGGGCTATTACGAAACCTTATTTCTAAGCCAGCCCGCCAACCCGGTGTCCAGTATGAGTTTTGCAAGCCTCGTGGGCCCAATCATAGTAACGCCTTCAGCACGGAGATCCTCACTCAATGCACCTCGATGCCAGACAAAGAACATCCGATCATAGCTGTTACTTGTCTGGAACATTGACAGATATTCAGAGAATACAGACTGCTCAGCAACAGACTTCACTTGCACAAATGCCCGTTCTCCGGTGGTGGGAAGCTCAAGCTCAATATCGACCGTCTTCTGTGTCCTGCCAAGGCTCCCGGTTCTTCTCCATCCGCTGGCGGAGAAAATCAGATCTACGAGCAACTCAAAGTCCTGCCAGGTAAGCAAACTACACAGTCTGTTAATAGCTTTCAGGTACTGAGCTTCAGCAATATCCGCGTCGATGATTTCCGGCGATTGCTCATCATTGATTTTTCGCAGGGCGTAATCGGCCAAATGCACATCACAGATGGTTCCCCGGTAATTCTGTGTAGCGAGTAAAGCACCGCTCAGGATGGAGTGAGAGAGAAGGTTCCCGGCCAGACTATGGCTGTGCCATCCGTTCACTGTGGAGCGGGTTCTGCTGCCATCATCCAATTCGGTGACCTCTCCGGAAGGTTGGCACCAATGCAATAACCCTTGGCTGAACGTAATGAAGAGTATATCGGGGGTGGCGGTGTAAAACGTCCTTATCTGCCTGACATCACTGGTGGCAGTGGACTGGTTATTTTTCCTTACTTTTAACCAGACTTTATTCACTTCCTCCCACTTCCCCTCAAGGCACATCTGATGGGGCGTCTCGTGGTACCCAAACTTAATAATGCCAGATGTCAGGCACTCATGTTCCCATTCGCCTCCCTCTCCCAGCTTGATATATTTAACCGCAGTCGCCTGGATCTTTTCCAAAATATAATCACTCCGCTAAACTAATATTCCTGACTGAATATTTCTTACTTTACGTCTGAACTGGGCGCAAAGGCGCGTATTTCTTTTACCGAGATAAATCAGCGTGGTGACAGATGGTGATGACATTACGCATCATAAAGATCTAATAGTTTGAATATCCCATCCAAGCTGAACATGAGCTTTTAAATATCTGACCTGCCGCCATGTTCGTACAGTCCGCTCCTGACCCGGAGCGGACTGGATACAAGACCATGAGGTCCGCTGTGAGCGAACAACGGACGTTGGCCTTTCATATATATACGATTTACTCACTGGCCTTCTCTGACGTATATATCATAGATTCAGGGACTCATTAGTATGATCGGAGATTGCATATGTTGATATATAACGTTTTTGGGCGGCATATTGGCGTTCAACGTAAGAATGAACGATGGCTGGTATTTCGTGCTGACCTGACGGAGAGAAAGTTTTCTCGACTTTATGACATAGCTATACCAGACGATATGACAGAAGGCGAGATTGCCGGCTGGTTGGGTGACATTTTCCATGAAGCCGCAACCGAGCGTCATCCAAATGTGGAACGCATCGAATAAGGATTTAACGGATAGCATTACATTGAGTCCGCTCCTGGCACACAGCGGACAAATGCTTGGCGATTATAGTCCGCTATGCGCGGGAAAGACGCTAGCCACAAACGTGCAAATCAAGCTGTTTGAATGTCTCCAAACGTCAATGGTATGACTACGCGCAATACCAGCCTGCGACCTTACTCCTGACAACTTCGAACCAGCAAAAGTTTAAGTGTTAATATTTTGTATTCCAATATGGCGAAATGTAACTCCTTGGTTATATTTAAAAACGACAATACTCCATAGTCGTAAATGTTATTTAAACCAATGAATTATTACTCGATGTAACTACTCGGATAATCTGAGTAATTTGAGGGATCACCTATGAGGAATAGAAATGAGACTTAAATTAATAGTCAAAAGTCTTGCTCTGGCAGGGCTGCTTTCATCCACAGTACTGACTCCACTGTTTGCGCAGGAAGCCCCCAAAGAGGCAACGGCATCAACAAAACAAGCCAATGATGCACTCTATAACCAACTTCCCTTCTCTGATAACACCGATTTTACCAACGCACATAAAGGCTTTATTGCTGCAATTCCCACTGATGTCATAAAAGGCGAGCAGGGGAATGTGGTCTGGGATCCGCAGAAATATGCCTTTATTAAAGAAGGGGATAAATCGCCGGATAGTGTCAACCCCAGCCTGTGGCGTCAGTCCCAATTAATTAACATCAGCGGCCTTTTTGAAGTGACCGAGGGTGTATACCAAATCCGTAATCTCGACTTATCCAATATGACCATTATTGAGGGTAAAGAGGGTATTACTGTCGTTGACCCACTGGTTTCTGCTGAAACAGCAAAAGTCGGCATGGATTTGTACTTTAAAAATCGTGGCAATAAACCTGTGGTCGCGGTGATTTACACCCACAGCCACGTTGACCATTACGGTGGTGTGCGTGGGGTTGTCGACGAAGCTGACGTGAAATCAGGCAAGGTGAAGATTTACGCCCCGGCAGGCTTTATGGATGAAGCCGTGTCCGAGAACATTATGGCGGGGAACGTCATGAGCCGCCGCGCCAGCTACATGTACGGCAACCTGCTGAAGCCTGATGTTAAAGGCCAGGTGGGTGCGGGTCTGGGTACTACGACTTCTGCCGGGACGGTGACATTAATCGCCCCGACGAACTACATCACCAAAACCGGACAGAAAGAGACGATTGACGGCCTGACCTACGATTTCATGATGGCGCCTGGCTCTGAAGCACCGTCCGAAATGCTGTGGTACATCGAAGAGAAAAAACTCATCGAAGCTGCGGAAGATGTCACCCACACCCTGCACAATACCTATTCCCTGCGCGGCGCGAAAATTCGTGACCCGCTGGCATGGTCGAAATATATCAACGATGCCATTAACCGCTGGGGTGACAAAGCCGAAATCATTATGGCTCAGCACCACTGGCCGACGTGGGGGAATGAAAACGTTGTTAATCTGATGAAAGGTCAGCGTGATATGTACCGCTATATCAACGACCAGACCTTACGCCTTGCAAACACCGGCCTGACACGTGATGAAATTGCCGCTAACTTCAAACTTCCTGAAGGCCTGGCGAAAACCTGGGCAAGCCGTGGCTACTACGGTTCGGTGAGTCACGATGTTAAAGCGACCTACGTGCTGTACCTCGGCTGGTTCGATGGCAACCCGGCAACACTCGATGAACTGCCGCCAGAAGAAGCCGCGAAGAAATTCGTCGAGTACATGGGCGGTGCCGATAACATCCTGCAAAAAGCGAAAACGGATTACGAACAGGGTAATTATCGCTGGGTTGCGCAGGTTGTCAGTAAGGTCGTATTTGCCGATCCAAACAACGAGGCGGCACGTAATCTGGAAGCTGACGCACTCGAGCAACTGGGATATCAGGCAGAGTCTGGACCATGGCGTAACTTCTACCTGACCGGCGCGCAGGAATTGCGTAATGGGGTTCAGAAATTGCCGACCCCAAATACCGCAAGCCCGGATACGGTGAAAGCCATGTCGCCGGAGATGTTCTTCGATTACCTCGGGGTTCACATCAATGGTGAAAAAGCGGCAAGCGCTAAAGCGGTGTTTAATATCGATCTCGGCAGCGACGGCGGCAAGTACAAACTGGAGCTGGAAAATGGCGTACTGAACCATACCGCAGGTGCTGAAGCGAAAGACGCGGATGCGACTATTACGCTTAACCGTGAAACGCTCAATAAGATCATCCTGAAAGAAGAAACCCTGAAGCAGGCTGAAGATAAAGGCGAAGTGAAAGTCACCGGTAACGGGGCGAAGCTCGATGAGATGCTGGGCTACATGGACAAGTTTGAGTTCTGGTTCAACATCGTTACACCATAAATAATTCCCCTGCGGCGTCGCGGTTGCAGGGGTTTACTTCAGGTAATCCTATGCGTCTTTCCTACTCGATTTTACCTTCAATATTATGCCTTGCTTCATCTTATGCCTTAGCTGCGCAAGAGCATGCCCCGGATGCGGCGCAGGCAAACAACCCTCTGGCGAATATGACTGCATTTAATATGCAGAACTATTACATCGGGGATGTGAGCGGTACGGATAAGGATGCCAATCAGTTCTGGTTCCGTTATGCGCAGCCTTTTTCATTAGGTGACAGCAAATGGCTGTTGCGTGGTTCGCTACCGATTAATACCTATCCGGTTGCGCCTGGTGGTGGTCATAAAACAGGTTTAGGGGATCTGAACTTATTTGCGTCATGGCTTATTGATACCGGCAATCCGGCAGTGAGTTTTGGTTTCGGTCCGCAAATTACGGCGCCGACTGCGACTGAAGATGCGCTGGGAACAGAAAAATGGTCTGCAGGCCTGGTCAACGTGCTCTTCGATGCCAGTTCGCCAAAATTCCAGTACGGTTATCTGGCCTCATGGCAGCATAGCTTTGCCGGTGAAGACAACCGCAGCGACGTGAATTTGGGTACTTTCCAGCCATTTTTATTCTATCAATTGGGTGGTGGCACTTATCTGCGAGCGGCGCCTATCTGGGTCTATAACTTCCAGAATGATAGCTACAGTGTACCGCTGGGTTTAGGTATTGGGCAGGTTATCAAGCAGGATAAAACCGTTTACAACTTCTTTGTGGAGCCTCAAGGTTCGGTTGCAGACCGGGGGCCAGGACAGCCTCACTGGCAGATTTTCTTCGGGTTAAACCTTCAGTTCCTGGATTAATCCTTCGTGGTTAATTAGATTTAGGGGCTTGCGCCCCTTTGCATCAGGCACTTTGACGGAAATTCCAAAAATCGGCGAAAAGGATAATTCCGTCATTACATTTCCCTGCGTTTGTCGCTATTCAGCCACTCTATACGTCAAATACCCCGCAATACCGCCACCGCCATCTTTTGGATGATGTGCTCCTTCCGATACGGGAACTTCCGGGAAATCAAAAGGCGAAACGCCTTCGATGCAGGCGACGTTCACGCCGTATTGTTCGGGGTTAGAGCGGCGCTGGTGGAAGGTGTAAATGCCGCATACCGAGCAGAAGAAATGCTTCGCTTCGCCCGTGTTAAAACGGTATTCCGTGAGTTTGTCTTTGCCCTTAATCACTTCAATGCCGGAAAGCTGCGCCGAAACGGCAACCGCGCCGCGCATCCGGCAAAATGAACAATTGCAGCGGCGGATAGTATTGAATCCGTCCGTCAGTTCAACGGTAAACGCGACCGCACCACAGTGGCATTGAGCAGGCATTTTCTTATTCATAGCGACCTCAGTTTCAGTTTTGATACCCATCAGCTTAGTCCGGGGCTGTCTTTTCATGCCATCTTTTGCGAGGATAGCGCCAAATTTCGGCTTTCAGTAAAAGGGTAATAAACATGGCTAAGCATCCTACCGGCAAGCACCTGCGCGCACCGATTGTCGTCGATGACAAAAATCTGTTGGTTTACGTGGTTCGCGGTTCAAAAATTGAAGATATGCCAGCCGATGAAGATGAAGATTATCCGGGCGATATGCAGATGCTAATGCCGCAACTGTCGAAAGATTTTGATGTGGAATTAAACGAAGCGATTGCTGAGTGTGAATCAGGTGATGTGATTGTCTTTATGTGCACCACGGATATGATTTTTGAGTACGGTTATTCAAAAATCAAAGCGATGCGTGTGGCATAAAAAAAGACCCCGGCGCAATGCCGGGGTTTGTTCTGTTAGTGGCCGTAAAAAATCTCGCCTTTCATCGCACGTAAAATCTTGCCTTCCGCGTCAGTAATCAACACGTAGTTGCCGCCCATGTACGTCCAGTGGCTGCCTGCTTCAGGTGCCGGGAGGTGGCGAATTTTCCAGGCGTCAATCTGGTATTCCTTGGTGCGATACAAATCCGGCACGATGTCGCCAATTTTGAATGGCTTGTAATCGGCGTGGAACTCCTGGATATCAAAAGAAGAACTTTGCGGGGCAGGGGTCGCTATAGGGGCGGGAGCTGCAACCGGTGCATCTGCGGCAAACGCCGGAAACGCCATTGGCAAAGAACCGGCCATCAAAGCCGCTGAAAAAACAAATACATTCAATTTACGCATATCTTCTCCAGATACATTCATCTGCTAACTGTCAAAATAATGCCGTTATCTCTATCACGTTGTTTCGCGTGAAGTAATCATTTTTTCGTTACTTGAAGTAAATGTCTTGCGGTAAGCGCCGGGTGTGGTGTCGAGCTTTTCCCCGAAATGATGGGGCACGTTATTGCAATTTTTCGTTGTAACGCCAGAGCCATTCGACATAACTCGCGCCCCGCGTATAGTGGTGTCTCACCCACACGAGGAGGTTCTATGAGTTATGTTACTGATTATCCAGCCGCTGCGCCTGAAATTGCTGCTGCTCATTTTCTCCAGCGTCTGAATCTCGAAACAGATTGCGATGATGTGCATAGCGCGATGAAAGAAGAGGATGTGGATTTTGTGCTGTTGCATGTGGTCGGCTCGCCAGAAGCTTTTGCTCGCCGCCATATTCCCGGTGCGTTGCATTTGCGTCATCGTGATATCTCCGCTGAACGGATGGCCGAGTGGCCCGCCGATACTTTGTTCGTGGTGTATTGCGCCGGGCCGCATTGCAACGGAGCCGATCGCGCCGCACTGAAACTGGCGCGTCTGGGTCGCCCGGTAAAGATTATGATTGGCGGAATAACCGGTTGGGCTGACGAAGGTTTTAGCTTTAACTGAGGCGTGAATTTGCTATCCGAGAGACGCTAACTGAGTGTAATCTTGGCCCACTTTTGTCATCCCTGAAGGAAGTTACCATGTCGATTTACAGCGAAACTAACGCTCAGTTTATTCTCGGTTTAAACAATTTATCTGCGATTCTTGATAAAGCCGCCAACTGGGCAAAAGAGAACGGCAAAACAGAAGAAAGCCTGCTGAATGCGGCACTTGCAGAAGATATGTATCCGCTGGTGCGCCAGGTACAAATCACTACGGATATGGCGAAGCGCGGTGTTGCTCGCCTGGCAGGCGTTGACGCGCCGGTGATGGAAGATAACGAAACTACCATCGCCCAACTTCAGGCACGCATTGCCGCAACGGTTGAGTTCATGAAGGGCATTACCGACGCTCAGCTGGACGGCGATGACGAGCGCCCAATCGTAGTGATGGCGCGCGAACACGAACTGCGTTTCACCGCTCGCAGCTACGTGTACAAATTCGCCACGCCGAACTTCTATTTCCACTTCACAACCGCTTACGACATTCTGCGCCAGGCGGGTGTGCCGTTGGGCAAACGCGATTTCGTCGGCCCAATTTTTTAACTATTTCTAAATAATCAGTGCGCCTAGCTCAGCCGATAATGGCGGTTCGGGCGCACTTTCTCCGGCAAGTCCTCGCTTCCATCCATATCATGTAAATCGCGCTCGATGCTGTTGCAGATGGCGTCCAGCGGCAAATCGTTGTCTTCGGTGCCAAACGGCTCCTCCAACTCCTCGGCCAACGTGTCGAGAGAAATAAACGTGTAGGAAATAAACACCGATAAGAACGGCGTCATGTAATGCAGATCTGTCACCAGCGCGAAGGGCAGCATAATGCAAAACAGGTAAACGGTACGGTGCAAAATCAGCGTGTAGGCAAACGGTACGGGTGTGCCCGCGATGCGCTCGCAGCCTCCGGCCACCGCCGAAAGATCGTTAAGATGATGATTCAGACTGCTCCACACCACATCAGAAATCAGCCCTTGCTTGCGTTTATCGGCAAGCCAGTCGCCCATCAGCATCAGAATGCGATGACAAGGCGCTGCGCTTTTCATCACCCACTGCAAATCCTCTTCCTTAAGATACTTTTTCAGTGTTTCTTCCACCGGGCGCTTACGCAACGTCAGCCGTAATGCCTGGCAAAACGCAATCTGCAAATTCACCAGCGCGCTGATCTGGCTTTGATCTTCACCCAGCACGCTTTTCGCCTCGCGCAAAAATGAACGCTGCGTAATCGCCAGTTGCCCCCACAGCGTGCGCGCTTCGTTAAAGCGGGCGTAACAGGCGCTGTTGCGGAAACCTAAAAAGATAGCAATCGCCACGCCGAGAATACTGAACGGGGCGGTGGTCAGCTTGATGCCGAGGGTTTCATACCAGGGGAGAAAGAAAATGACGCTAATGGAAAGCGCGAGGTTCAGTAACAGGCGTGAATAGATTTTTTGTAGAACCGAACCATGCCAGACAAATAAGCGGATAAACCAGTGTTGATGCGGGCGAACAATCATAATCGGGAGGCTCAAAAACAGGACGTCATATTAGACGGCAAAGTGTGATGCAGATCAACTTGCAATTCACATCACCTTAACAACATGAATTATTTTCAATAACCATGAAAGATCTTCGTTTGTTCTCATGTCTCGCATCTGCCATTCTCAACTTCATGATTTAGCCGTCCAGATGGCCATAAGTTCAAATAATGAATTATCACCTGCCTAAATTAATTAGCCAGGGAAGGAGAAAAAACATGACACAAACCACCACTCATCGCGCCCCGTTCCGTGCCGATATCGTCGGCAGCTTCTTACGCCCGGCGACCATTAAAAACGCCCGCCTGGCTTTTGCTGCGGGCGAAATCGACGCATCACAACTGCGTAAAGTGGAAGATGACGCGATTCGCGCCTCCGTTGAACAGCAATGTGCCTGCGGTTTGCACGTCGTAACCGACGGCGAGTTTCGCCGCGCCTGGTGGCATTTTGACTTTTTTGACGGCCTGCAAGGCGTGGAACGTTATGAATCAGAGCAGGGGATTCAGTTCAACGGCGTGCAAACCAAAGCGCACAGCGTGCGAGTGGTCGGCAAACTGGGCTTTGGCGAACACCCGATGCTGGAAGATTTCCGTTACCTGAAAAGCATCAGCGGCAACGCGGTGCCAAAAATGACCATTCCTAGCCCGAGCGTGCTGCATTTCCGTGGCGGACGTAATGCCATCGACAGCACCGTCTATCCTGATTTAAAAGAGTATTTCGACGATCTCGCCGCCACCTGGCGCGATGCGATTCAGGCATTTTACGCAGCAGGCTGCCGCTACCTGCAACTCGATGACACCGTGTGGGCCTATTTGTGCTCGGACGCGCAGCGTGAAGAAATTCGCCAGCGCGGCGACGACCCGGATCAACTGGCGCAAATCTACGCCGATGTGCTGAATAAAGCGCTGGAAGACAAGCCTGACGATTTGGTTATCGGCCTGCATGTTTGCCGTGGGAACTTCCGCTCGACGTGGATTTCAGAAGGCGGTTACGAGCCGGTGGCAAAAGTGCTGTTTGGCACGGTCAACGTCGATGCGTTCTTCCTTGAGTACGACAACGACCGTTCCGGCGATTTCGCGCCGCTGCGCTTTGTGCGTCCGGGCCATCAGCAAGTTGTGCTGGGTTTGGTGACGACTAAAAATGGCGAACTGGAACACCCGGAGCTGATTCAGGCGCGGATCAACGAAGCGGCGCAGTATGTTGATATCAATCAGATTTGCCTCAGCCCGCAGTGCGGTTTTGCTTCGACAGAAGAGGGCAACAGCCTGACGCCTGAGCAGCAGTGGGACAAAGTGCGTCTGGTGACGGAGCTTGCCGAAAAGGTTTGGTAAACGGTTTTTGTCGGGGGCGCTTACGCTTGCCCGACCTACAAGGGCATGATTTGATTTTGTAGGTCGGTTAAGCGAAGCGTCACCCGACAACAAATTACGCCAGCTTGAACACCGCCACCGTCTCATTCAGCGCCTGCGACTGCTCTTTCAAAGACATCGCCGCCGCTGAAGCCTGCTCTACCAACGCGGCATTCTGCTGCGTCACCACATCCATTTGCACCACGGCCTGGTTGATTTGTTCGATGCCACGGCTTTGCTCACCGGTCGATACCGCAATTTCTTCCATCAATCCGGTCACTTGCTTAATGGCGTTGGAAATTCGCTGCATACTTTCGCCCGCACGATTTACCAGATTGCTGCCGATATTCACCTGCTCACCAGAAAGCTCAATCAGCTCTTTGATCTCCTTCGCGGCTACCGACGAACGCTGCGCCAGGTTGCGCACTTCACTGGCGACCACTGCAAAACCACGGCCTTGTTCGCCCGCTCGCGCCGCTTCAACCGCCGCATTCAGCGCCAGAATATTG
Source organism: Buttiauxella izardii (assembly GCF_003601925.1). Classification (GTDB taxonomy): domain Bacteria; phylum Pseudomonadota; class Gammaproteobacteria; order Enterobacterales; family Enterobacteriaceae; genus Buttiauxella; species Buttiauxella izardii. The sequence continues at coordinate 70,980 of NZ_QZWH01000012.1, read as the reverse complement.
GTCTGGAAAGCGATATCTTCGATGATGCTGATAATGTTGTCGATTTTGCTGGAACTGGACTCGATATTGCGCATTGAATCAATCACTTCGCTGACAATTTCATTACCATCATTGGCCGCCACCAACATGCCGCTCGCCAACTTGCTGGCCTGATGGGAATTCTCAGAAGTGGATTTCACCGTCACGGTAAGCTGCTCCATGCTGGCGGCGGTTTCACCCAACGACGACGCTTGTTCTTCGGTTCTGGCAGAAAGATCGGTGTTCCCGGCGGCGATCTCTTCGGAAGCGTAAGCCACCGTCTGGCTCGATTCACGCACCTGGCCAATGATACTCGCCAGCGAAACGCGCATCTGTTCCAACTCGCGCATCATCGCGCCAATTTCATCCTTCGCGGTGGCGACAATCGGCGTGTGCAGCAGGCCGCTCGCGATTTCAGTGCAATGCGCTTTGGCTTTATCCAATTCATTAAGCACGCGTTTTTTCAGTAACAGGAATGCCGAGCCAAGAATAATGGCGAAAATCAGCGCAAAAATCGCGATGCTCACCAGGCTTTGCTTAAAGCCCGATTGCGCATCTTTATTAAGCTGTTGCGCGTACTGTTCGCGAAACGACAGCAGCTTATCCAGCGCCACTTCAAACTGTTTATCTAACTGCGGCAGGGTGGTTGTCACCAGCGTGCGAGCACGTTGCGCATCATTGGCGGCAACCGCATCAAGTAACGGCTGCAAACCTTGCTCGCGATAATTCACAAATGCGCTTTGATACGCCTCTGCCAGCGTTTGTTCGCCGGGCTGTTTTGGTGCTTCCAGATAGGCCTGGAACGCAGAATTGGCTTTGCCGAGAACGACTTTTGCTCCATCCAGCGCCAGCTGACTTTGATCGCTGGAACCTTGCTCGCGTTCTTCTAACGCTTCCATGGCGCGAACGCGCATGGTGCGGCTATGGTTAATCGGGTCGATAACCGACAACACCACGCGAATTTCACGGTTAACGTTATCCAGAGACTGATTGCTACGAGTTAAAGACCAGATATTGGAGGCGGTACTGGCTAAGAAAATAAGCAGTAAGGTGCTGAAAACTAAAATCGAAAAACGCCTGACGGACATACGAAACCCTTATGTTTATAAAAATGACCTGACTCGTTTCAGCCAGCACTGACAGGGTTATCGGCATTTGGAGCGGGAAATTTAGCGGACTTATTTCCGTCATATTTCTGTCATAAGGCTGCTTTATAAATCGATGACCAAAATAAGGGATGCGAACATCATGAAATTAAAACCTTTTGCGCTGTTATTGACCTCACTTTTTTCTCTGGCAAGCCAGGCGGCGGAGCCGCAAATTGATCGTTACGTTGTCACCTTCCCGCAGGGCGACCATGTCGAATACAAAGGCACATACGCCGAAAACTTCCCAAATGGCCTGCCCGTTGGCGTGGGTTCAGGGCTGCAATTTGTCCGTAAAGATGGCGATGCGCTGGTGTTCGCGACAGTAACCGATCGCGGCCCCAATGCCGATTCACCGAAATCAGGCAAAAAGGACTCGAAGATTTTTGCCAATCCGAAATTCACGCCATTGCTGATGACCATCCGCGTGGTCGACGGCAAAGCCGAGGCTAGCGATGCCCACGCATTACATGATGAAAACGGCCCAATTAGCGGCTTGCCGTTACCGGAAGGATTGATTGGCGCGACCAATGAAATCGCCCTGAGCGACACATTGCAGCAACTGCCGAGCGATAAACGCGGGCTGGATACCGAAGGCATCACGCCAGACGGCAAAGGCGGTTACTGGCTGTGCGATGAATACGGCCCGTTCATTATCAATATCGACAGCAATGGCAAAATCCTCAAAAAGCACGGCCCGCAGGCGGAACAAGGCGAGCAGGGCGTGGCGGGCGGTTTGCCAAACATTATCAAATGGCGTCAGGCCAACCGTGGCTTTGAAGGCATCACGCGTATGCCAGACGGGCGTATTATCGCGGCGGTGCAAAGTACCCTGGATATCGATGGCAAAACTAAAAATACGGCCCAGTTTACCCGCCTGGTGAGCTTCAACCCGGAAACCGGCAAAACTGAAATGTACGGCTACCCGATTGACGTTGAGGTTTATAAAAAGGCCAAAGACGCCAAAATCGGCGATATCGTCGCGCTCGATAACAACCGCCTGCTGTTAATCGAACAGGGCGGCGATAAAAACAAAGTGATGCGCAACCTGGTGTATGTGGTTGATCTCAGCCAGGCGAGCGATTTAAGCAGTTTCGATAAAGAAAAAGCCCCTGAGTTTGACGATGCCGCACAATTGAAAGCGCGTGGCATCAAACTGGCGGAGAAAAAAGAAGTTGTCGATTTGCGCAAATTGGGTTGGCAGCAGGAGAAAGCCGAAGGCATGACGCTGATTGATAACCAGACCATTGCGGTGATCAATGACAACGATTTCGGCCTGCAACCGTTGCTGGAAAACCCGGATGCCGATGCGAAAAAAGCCGACGATTATGAAGTGGATGGCAAAGGCCATTTGACCCGCGACGGCAAAGAAGTGGCGACCAAAATCTCGTTAAAACCGCTGGAAAAACCGGAGTCACAAAATGAGCTGTGGGTGATTAAGTTGCCGGAAGCGTTGAATTAGTTTTCTAGGGGCAACGGCACCGTTGCCCCTAAGTTATTCCGCCGATGAACTTGCCATCACATTCCGAATGGACTCCACCAGCGCCGTTGCCGCAGGTGAGAGTTCAGTTCCCATTAACCGGGAAATACCAATCTGCTCCAGAATCAGCGGTTCAAATGACGGCAAGCGCACAAGATCATTACTATAAGTTATATCCGTTACGATGGACTGCGGCAGAATACCTAATAAATCCGTCTTTTTTAATAGCCATAATATATTGAAAAATGAAACCGTCTCGATAGTGGCGTGGGGCGGATCGATATTTTCATTGTAAAAGGTATGATCAAATTGCTTACGTAAAGTGGTTTCAACTGGCGGTAATATCCATGCTTCCTTTTTTAATTCCTCAAGGGTGGCATGCGGATTTTGTTCCAGTGGATGACCTTTGCGGGCGACAACTATAGCATTTTCACTAAATAAGGCTTCCTGAGAAACCACCGCGCTGGAACTAATATCAGATAATCGACCAATTAAAAAATCCAGTTCACCAGAAAGCAGGCGCGGTAATAACTCTCCGCTGACACCTTCGATAATTTTAATGCGAATATCCGGGCGTGAAATGCTTAATTTTGCAATCGCCGCCGGAACCAGATAACTCGACCCGGTTAATAAACTGCCAATAGCCACTTTTCCGGCATGGCCCGTTCCCAGTGCACTGATTGCCTGCGAGACATGGTCGAGTTGTGCCAGCACCATTTTGCTACGGTCCACAAACGCACGTCCCAGCTCAGTGGGCGTCACTCCCCGGCGATTTCTTAAGAATAGTTTTGCGCCGACTGCATCTTCCAGATCGAGCAGTAGCTTACTGGCCGTAGGTTGCGAGACATTCAGCGAACGTGACGCGTGAAGAACACTGCCGTATTCGAAGAGGGCGATGGCCAGGCGAAAATGCCTGACGGTTGCCCAGCGTTCCAGTCTGTCGAGTTTCATAAGATATCCATTTTTTGCATACCACATGCAATATATATGTTATTTACGAATATCACAAACCTCCTTATACTTGATTTTAATTAATCGACCAGGAGTTATTGCGATGAGCTTAAATAATCTTGAAACAGTGAAAAAATACTTCAAATATTGCGTTGATGGAAAAGATGCTGAGCGTGTAAAAGAATATTTTGATAAAGACGTTATTATTCATCGTCCTGATTGTGACGCACCGATTCATGGCGTAGAAAATTTTAAAAATGCACTGCTTGAACATGTTATTAACCGCTATGAATCTATTGAAACGACATTCAGTAAAGAAGTGGTGACTGATAATGTGGTGGTGGTTCATTTGAAGCATGTCGCGCGCGGTTCTAATACCTGGCATGGCTTTGATGTTCATGGGAAAGATGTCACCTGGACGGCACTGACTTATTTCCGTTTTAATCCCGAAGGGAAAGTGGTTGAAGAAATTGTCGAACGCAATGAGTTATTTATGGCGAAGCAGGTCGGGATTATTGATTATCAATAACGGAATATCAGTAAAGCGCTGAATCCAGATTCAGCGTTTATATTTTTGCCAAATAAAACTACACCGATCCCCGCACCAATAATTTCCAGTCCAGAATCTCATTCACGGTTTCAGCTTCCGGGTTATCAATCCGCTCCAGCAACAATTGCACACTGCGCACGCCAAGCTGATGCATCGGTTGTTCAATCGTCGTCAGTGGGGGATAAGTCACCGAGCCAAACGGCACGCCATCAAAGCCCATCACGGCCACATCTTCCGGCACCCGCAAGCCTTGCTCGTGCGCGTAATGCATTGCGCCACCAGCAAGCGCATCGGAAATCGCAAATACCGCATCCGGCGGTTCCGGCATGGTGAACAACTCCGCCATCGCCTGCACGCCAGCCTGATATTCCAGGCTATCGGCGTAAACCACCGCCTGCCAGTTCTTACCGCAGGCGGCGCGATAGCCCGCTTCACGCTGTTGGGAATAGAGATAGCGCAAATCGCCGTTAATCAGCGCAATACGCTTGTAGCCTGACGTTGCAAGGTGATCAACAGCCGCCGCCGCCGCTTTAAAGTTATCAATAGTGACAGACGAAGCGCGATAACCCGGATCGCCTTCACCGCATTGCACCCACGGCGAATCGCCAATTAGTGTCGTCAGTCCGGGCAAGCAACTGATGGCATCCATGGTGATTACGCCGTCGACCACTTTGCCGCTCAACAGGCGCAAATAGGCCGACTCGCGTGTGAGGCGCGATTCAGAATTACACAGCAGAATGTGGTAACCGTGCTTTTCCGCTTCCTCTTCAATGCCACGCACCACGCGGGCGCAGAAGGGGTTGGTGATGTTCGACACCAGCACCAGCAACATGCGGCTGCGGGACGTGCGCAACTGGCGCGCCAGCAAGTTAGGTTGATATTCACAAGCTTCAATCGCCGCCAGCACTTTGTCGCGCGTGTCCGGTTTCACGGCGGGGTTGCCGTTCAAAACGCGGGATACGGTCGCGGTGGAAACACCGGCAATGCGCGCCACTTTATCTATCGACATGTTGATCCTTCGCACGATCGGTTGAAATGTGAACCACATTCCAGATTTCAATCAATGGTATCAAATAATTCATCAGCATGATGGAAGTCCTTCTGAAATCGATTACATTTTTAATGAAACGTTAATGTAATCGATTACAAAAATAACCTCTTACCCTTAAATCAATACTCTGTCCCGGAGGATCTATGTCTTCTCAGTCGGCTGTTGGAGCGCAAGTGGTCACGCACAAATGGGTGATCCCGCGCCTGTCGTTAATGATGTTTCTCGAGTTCTTCGTCTGGGGAGCCTGGTATGTCACGCTTGGCGTGGTGATGGGCAAGTTCGGCCTGAGCGCGTTAATTGGTGACGCGTATTCCACCGGGCCAATCGCCTCGATCTTATCGCCGTTCGTGCTTGGCATGTTGGTCGACCGTTTCTTCGCTTCGCAAAAAGTCCTCGGCGTCTTGCACCTCATCGGCGCGGCGCTGCTGTGGTGGTTGCCGGGCATGTTTGAAAGCGGGCAGAGCGGCCTGCTATGGGTCGTGTTTGCCTACATGCTGTGCTACATGCCAACCATCGCGCTGAGCAATAACGTGGCATTCCATAGCCTGGCAAACAGCGAAAAAGGCTTCCCGATTGTGCGTGCGTTCGGCACCATCGGCTGGATTGTTGCGGGGCTTATCGTCGGCACCAGCGGCCTTTCAGACAGCACCGGCATCTTCACTTTGGCAGCCATCGCCTCCGTGGTGTTGGGGATTTACAGCTTCACGCTGCCGAACACGCCAGCGCCGGATCGTGGCAAACCGCTGTCGATGCGCGACCTGGTTTGTGCCGATGCCTTCGCACTGCTCAAACAGCGCCATTTCATGGTGTTTATCATTTGCGCCACGCTGATTTCGATTCCTCTGGCGGCTTACTACGCTTACGCCGCTCCGTTTATTTCTGCGGTTGGCTTCGAGAACGTTAGCGGCGTGATGGCATTAGGGCAGATGTCTGAGCTGTTGTTTATGCTGTTGATTCCATTCTTCTTCCGCCGTCTGGGCATCAAAATGATGCTGCTGATCGGGATGCTCGCGTGGTTCGCTCGTTACGCTATGTTCGCCCTCGGTATCACCGAAGAAACACGCTGGATGATCTACATCGGCATCATTCTGCACGGAGTGTGCTACGACTTCTTCTTCGTCATCGGCTTTATCTACACCGACAAAGTGGCGGGCAACAAAGTGAAAGGGCAAGCACAAAGCCTGCTGGTGCTGTTCACCTACGGCCTCGGGATGTTGATCGGTTCGCAAATCAGCGGCGCGGTATTTAACCGTTCCGTCACCGCGCAAGGAGCCGAAGGCTTGCTGCAATGGCAACAATTCTGGTGGATGCCAGCGATTGCGGCGGTAGTGATTGCAGCCATCTTCTTCTTTAGTTTCAAGTACAAAGAAGGTGCGCAGCATGGCAAATAAGCCGCTGCGCGTGTTGGTTGTGGGCTGTGGGAATATGGGGGCTGCCCACACCCTGGCGTATCAGCATCTGGATGAGTTCACGCTTTGCGGGCTGGTGGCTCGCGGCGATTCAAAAGTGCGCCTGCGGGCGCAACTTGCGACCGATGTTCCATTGTTTGAAGATTTACAGCAGGCGATTAAAGAAACTCAGGCCGATGCGGTGTGCATCGCCACCTGGCCTGATAGCCATGAAGCGCTGGCTTTAATCGCGCTGGCGGCGGGTTGCCATGTCTTTCTCGAAAAGCCGCTCGCCACCACGGTGAGCGGGGCCAAACGGGTTGTCGCCACCGCGAAGCTGGCCGGCAAGAAACTGGTGGTCGGCTATATTTTGCGCCACCACCCGGCGTGGCAGCGGTTTATCGAACTGTCGCACGGCTTAGGAAAACCGCTGGTGATGCGCATGAATCTGAACCAGCAAAGCAGCGGCAGCGCCTGGCACACGCACAAAATGCTGATGCAGTCGCTTTCGCCGATTGTCGATTGTGGCGTGCATTATCTCGATGTGATGTGCCAGATGACGCAGTCCAGCCCGCAATCGGTAAGCGCCATTGGCGTGCGTTTAACAGACGAAATCGCAGCCGATCAATTTAACTACGGGCAGTTGCAGGTGCGTTTTAACGACGGTTCCGTTGGCTGGTACGAAGCCGGTTGGGGGCCGATGATGAGCCAGACCGCGTTCTTTATTAAGGATGTGATTGGTCCAAAAGGGTCGGTTTCCATTGTGGCTCGTGAGGCTGGCGGTGAAGGGCAGTCGGCTAACGTTGAAGCGCACACGCGCACTGAATCTCTGCGTTTGCATCATGCCGAACTCAATGCGCAGGGCGAATTTAGCCACCAGGATGAATGGCTGAGTGCCAGCGATGAACCTGATCATTTTGCTTTATGCCAACGTGAACAGCAGTTTTTTGCCCGAGCCATTGTTGAGGATCTCGACTTAGCACAGCATCAGCAGCAGGCGATCGACAGCCTGGCGGTGGTACTGGCCGCTGACCTTGCCGTGCGTGAACAGCGCACGGTGTTGATTAAGGAGATGTTGTAATGAAAACCCTGAAAGGGCCGTCCATATTTCTCTCACAGTTTATTTCCGACAAAGCGCCTTTTAACTCCCTCGACACGCTCGCCGCGTGGGCGGCGGGTTTGGGCTATAAAGCGGTGCAATTGCCAACCCATTTGCCGCATATTTTTGACCTTGCCAAAGCCGCCGAAAGCCCGGAATACTGCGCACAAATTCGCAGCGTATTAAGCAATATCGGGCTGGAAATCAGCGAACTTTCCACACATTTGCAAGGGCAGTTGGTTGCTGTGCATCCAGCTTATGACGCCGCTTTTGCAGGATTTGCACCGCCAGAATTGGCAAACGATGCAGCCGCTCGCCAGCAATGGGCGGTAAGCAGCCTGAAACATGCCGCTCGCGCTTCGCAAAACTTAGGGCTAAAAGCTCACGCGACGTTTTCCGGCGCGCTGGCCTGGCCTTATTTTTACCCGTGGCCACCGCGTAACGAGCAGTTAATCGACGAGGCATTTCGTGAGCTCGCCGCCCGCTGGTTGCCGATTCTAAATGCTTTTGATGAAGCGGGCGTTGATGTTTGTTTTGAGCTGCATCCCGGCGAAGATTTGCATGATGGCGTCACGTTTGAGCGTTTTCTGGCGCTGGTTGATCACCATCCGCGCTGCAACATACTTTACGATCCAAGCCATATGCTGCTGCAACATATGGATTACCTCGGTTTTATCGACCACTATCACGCGAGAATTAAAGCCTTTCACGTCAAAGACGCGGAGTTTTTACCGTCGGCAAAAAGTGGTGTTTATGCCGGGTATCAGCCGTGGATGGAGCGGCCTGGGCGGTTCCGTTCATTGGGCGACGGGCAGGTCAATTTCAACGGCATCTTCAGCAAACTGGCGCAATATGACTATGACGGATGGGCTACGCTTGAATGGGAGTGTTGCCTGAAATCAGGCGAGGCGGGGGCGCGCGAAGGAGCCAAATTTATCTCCGACCATATTATTCCGGTTGCCGATTATGCTTTTGACGACTTTGCGATGCATGAGAGCGAAAAGTCTGCGGTGCGTCGCATGCTCGGGCTGGAGGATTAACCATGAAACGGCTTCGTATAGGAATGGTTGGCGGCGGTGAAGGCTCGTTTATTGGCGGCGTGCATCGTATCGCCGCACGGCTTGATGACCAGTTTGAGCTGGTCGCCGGGGCATTTTCATCATCACCGGAAGTGGCAAAACGCAGCGGTGAATCGCTGTTTATTGCCGATGAACGTAATTACGCCAACTGGCAGAAAATGGCGCAGCATGAGGATGCTCGGCCAGACGGCATTGAAGTGGTGTCGATTGTCACGCCAAACCATCTGCATGTGCCGATTGCCAAAGTGTTTCTGGAAAACGGCATTCACGTTATTTGTGATAAACCACTCGGCGTTACGCTGGCTGAAGCGCAGGAACTGGCACAGGTTATCGACCGCACAGGCCGCCACTTTATTCTCACTCATAACTACAGCGCACTGCCGATGGTTCGTGAAGCCCGCGCTCGCATCGCGAACAGCGAAATTGGCGATATCCGCGCCATCGAAGTGGAGTATTTGCAGGGCTGGCTGAACGACCGTTTAGAGCTGACGGATAACAAACAAGCGTCCTGGCGCGGCAACCCGGCATTCGCAGGAGCAGGCGCGATTGGCGACATCGGCACCCACGCCTGGCAGCTGGCGGCGTTTGTCAGCGGCATGGAGCCGGAAGTGGTACGTGGCGAACTGCTGACGCGCATTCCGGGTCGGGTGCTGGATGACGAAGTGTACGCCGAAATGCGCTATGCCAATGGCGCTCGCGGGCGTTTATGGGCAAGCCAGGTGGCACCGGGGTTCGAGAACGATCTGCGTTTGCGTATAGTCGGCAGCAGGGCGAGCATCAGCTTCCGCCAGCAACAGCCTGAAATCCTTGAAATCCACCCTCATCATGGCAACAGTTACGTTGTCACGCGTAACGGCGTCAATAACCATGATTCTGTGCGCCATCAGTGCCGTACACCCGCCGGGCATCCGGAAGGTTATCTGGAAGGATTCGCGCAAATTTACCGGGAAGCGGCGATTAAAATTCGCGGCGGAAATGCGCCGCTTCTGCCAGGTATTGCCGAAGGGCTGGCGGGGATGAAGTTTATCGAAACGGTGCGCGAGAGTAGTCACCGTGGCGGGGAATGGGTGGAGTGGTAAACAACCACTGTGTGCTTTATTACTTTTACATCCACGGAACATATAAAGAAACCCGCACTCAGGTGCGGGTTTTCTATGCCGAAAGGATATGCTGAATTGCAAGAAACATCGGCACTGCGCCAAATGCATTTGGCGGATCGTTGAGTTGCACGAACCCAAGCCGGGTATAAAAGTTAATTGCTGCTGGATCGGCATCCAGATACACACCCTTCACAGGCAGTGATTGATGGATAAGTTTAACTTGCTCAAAAAACTCCATAAGCAAGTCTTGCCCGTAGCCTTTGTTTTGTTCTTTCGTAGCCACACCTAACATAATCAGGCGTATCACACTGACTTCATTAGGTAAAGAAGCTGAAAACACGCCTGCAAGCTTCTCTTTTTCGAGACAATAGCCAGTGAAAGTACAAGCCCCTAACAATTCACCTGTGTTGGCGTCAATCAATGCTTTAGCAGCACAGTTCCCATCTTTAACGCTTTTCTTTAAGGAGTTGCGTATATAAGAGTTAATGACTGCATTGCCACAATCAAAATGCTTATTACTTGGGTAAGTAATATCAGCCTGATAGGCGTACACCATGACTTCATTGATATTACTTTGGCTCTCTTCCATCTTTTTTTCTCCGCATTAACGCTTGCAAAGCTAACGTTGGCGCAGCAGGTTCAGACAAGAGTTGATTAATTTGTTGCCAGCTTTGTGACGAGAGCTGACGACGACGCTGGTTGTCCAGCACGCTTTCTGCTCGCTCCAGAGCCGCATTTAAAATAAAAGCGCTCAAATCTAAACCCGCAGCTGCAGCCGCTTCACGAAGTAAATCTTTTAAGTCAGCGCTAGTTTTTAGTTCAACTCTCGCATTTTTGACGCTTCGACCGTCATTCGGAAATACCGCTACTTTGGACATACTGACCTCTCTAAACTTTTACCTGGTGCGGAATATGCCTTCGCCAGGGATTTTATACGGCTATTAGCCGTACCTTGGCAATTTACGGCAATCATAAATTCTTGTCAATTCGTACGGCTAATATCCGTATGCGCGTCACGTAGCCCGTCCCACGCAAAAGCTCAATAAAAAATAACGATACGTGCACCAGGTCGAGAATTCGCACAAAGATTAGGCGGCTAAGTTGTCGCCTTGCTTGATTGTTACTAGCTTTTTGATTGGTGTGGCTATTTTCCACCTCCCTCCTGTCCAGTCTGAACAAATGAGGAAACAATGAAAAAGCTGACGTTAAGTCTTATTACCTTAGCGCTCGCGGGCGTTTCTAACGCCGCGCTTGCCGATACCCTGCGTATGGAATGCCCGATTTCCCCCGGCGGTAAGGAATACTGCAACTACGTCAAAGATCGTTTTGAGAAGCAGACCAGCAACAAGCTGGAGTTCATCGAATTCCCGGCGGCGTCTGATGAAAAGCTGGCGCTGCTGCAACAACTGTTTGCCGCCAAAGATGAAAAGGCGGTGGATTTATTCCAGTCAGACACCATCTGGGTCGGGCTGCTGGATAAGCAAACGCTCGATTTAACTGATGCCGTTAGCGACATGAAGGGTGATTTCTTCCCCGGCCCATGGGCGAATGACACGGTAAACGGCAAGGTTAAAGCGGTTCCGGCGTATCTCGACACCGGCGTGCTTTATTACCGCAAAGATTTGCTGGAGAAATACAAAGAGCAGCCGCCAAAAACCTGGGAAGATCTGACGCGTATCGCCACCAAAATTCAGGACGAAGAGCGCAAAGCAGGGCATAAAAACTTCTGGGGGATGATCTTCCAGGGCAAATCGTATGAAGGGTTGACCTGTAATGCGCTGGAGTGGATTGATTCCTACGGTGGCGGTACGTTTATCGACGAAAAAGGGAACGTGACCATAAATAATCCGAAGGCCGCAGCCGCGCTGGATATGGTCGCGGGCTGGATTGGCAAAATCACGCCGAAAGGGGCGTTGGGCTACAAAGAAGAAGAATCGCGAGCCGTGTTCCAGAATGGCGATGCGCTGTTTATGCGCAACTGGCCGTATGCGTATCTATTGTCGCAAGGCGCGGATAGCCCGCTGAAAGGCAAAGTCGGCGTGGCTCCGTTGCCAGCCGGGCCGGATGGCAAATCGGCTAACGCGCTCGGCGGTTGGCAGTGGTCGGTTAACGCCAATACAAAAAACAAAGACGCGGCGATTGCGCTGCTGAAAATCCTCACCGATGCCGATTCGCAGAAGATGCAGCTTAAGTATTTAGGCTTCGCCCCGACGCGTTCCGCACTCTATGAAGACAAAGCGGTTCTGGAAGCTGCGCCGCATTTAACGATGTTTAAAGACATCTTCGCCAATGCCGTTCCTCGCCCGGCAACAGCGACCAAAAGCCAGTATCCGCGCGTCTCTAACGCCATCTTTAACGTGACCTTCAAAGTGCTCAATGGCGGAACCGACGGCAAAACTGCCGTGGCGGATCTGCAAAAACGCCTTGAGCGCGTGAAAGGCAAGGACTGGCATTAATTGGCGCATTCAGGCTATCAACAGCGACGCCACCGTATCGCGTGGATACTGGTGGCGCCCGCACTTTTGCTCCTTGCACTGGCGGCGGGTTGGCCGCTGGTGCGCACCTTCTTTTTCAGTTTCACCAACGCCATGCTCGACAATCCGTCCGAGTACCAAATGGTCGGGCTGGCAAACTATTACGCCACGCATGACGGCGACAGCAGCGGTGTTTTGGTTGATCCATTGTGGTGGCAGGCAGTCGGCAACACGCTGTGGTTTACCGTGGTGTCGGTTAGTTTTGAGCTGGTTCTCGGCATGTTATTAGCGCTTTTAATGAACCAGAAATTTCGCGGCCAGGGTTTAGTGCGCACTGCGATTCTGGTGCCATGGGCGATTCCGACTATCGTCAGCGCCAAAATGTGGGGCTGGATGTTCCACGATCAGTACGGCGTGGTAAACGATTTGCTGGCGAAGATTTTTGGCTACCAGGCGCATCTGGCCTGGATTGCAGAACCGTCACTTTCCATGTGGGCGGTAGTGATTGCCGATGTCTGGAAGACCACGCCGTTTATGGCGCTGATGTTGCTGGCGGCGTTGCAGCTTATTCCTAACGATCTTTACGAGGCCGCTCGCGTTGACGGGGCCAGCGCCTGGCAGCGCTTTAAACGGATTACGTTACCGCTGATTATGCCCGCGATGGTTGTCGCGCTGATTTTCCGCGTCATGGACGCGATGCGCATCTTCGATTTGATCTTCGTGCTGACCTCCAATAGCGAGGCCACCATGTCCGTTTCCGGCTACGCCCGGGAGCAAATCATCTCCTATCAGGATATGGGCATGGGTTCGGCGGCGTCAGTGCTGGTCTTTATGATGGTGGCGGGCATTGCTGCCTGCTTTATCCGCGTCTCACGCTTAAACGAGAAGGAGAAACGGTGATGAAAACTTCTCGTCGGCAACGCAAGTTTGGCCACAATCTGGTGATTTTCCTCGGCGCGACGTTCGCCGTTCTGTTCTGCGTGTTCCCGTTTTATTACGCGATTATTACCTCGCTTCGCACCGGGCAGGAGCTGTTTTTACCGGCCTATTTTCCGAGCGGCTACCACTGGGGCAACTACGTCACGGCGCTGGTGCAAAACGGCATCGCCCGCAGCCTGCTGAACTCGGTGCTGGTGGCGACCATCACCGTTGGCATCTGCCTGCTGGTGTCGATTACCGCCTCGTTTGCCCTGGCGCGCGTGCCGTTTCGCGGGCGTAAATTCCTGCTGTTTACCATTCTTTGTGTGTCGATGTTCCCGCAGGTGGCGGTGCTCAGCGGCATGTTTGAGCTGGTTCGTTTCCTGGGGTTGTACGATTCTCTCGGCGCGTTAGTGCTTTCTTACACCACGTTTTCGCTGCCGTTCACCGTTTGGGTGCTCACCACTTTTATGAAGTCGATTCCCGTTGACCTGGAAGAGGCGGCGATTGTCGATGGCGCGAAAACCTGGACCATTATCCGCCGCGTGTTCGCGCCAATTCTGGCTCCGGCGCTGGTCACGACCGGGCTGCTGGCGTTTATCGGCGCGTGGAATGAATTTATGTTTGCGCTGACGTTTATTATTTCTGGCGACAAACGCACGGTGCCGGTCGCGATTAGCATGTTCAGCGGCGCGTCAACATTTGAGCTGCCATGGGGCAGCATTATGGCGGCATCGGTGGTGGTAACGCTGCCGATTATCGTGCTGGTGCTCATCTTCCAGAAACGCATTGTCAGCGGGCTTACCAGCGGAGCGATTAAGGGATAACCATGGCGCAACTCGTGCTCGATAAAATTCAAAAACGTTACGGCTCGGCATCTGAAGTGATTAAACCGCTCGATCTCGAAGTGAATAGCGGCGAGTTTGTGGTGGTGGTTGGGCCGTCCGGTTGTGGGAAATCTACGCTATTGCGCATGGTGGCTGGGCTGGAGGAGATCAGCGGCGGCGAAATGCGCATCGACGGCGTTTGCGTCAACGACGATTCTCCCTCCGAGCGCGGCATCGGCATGGTGTTCCAGTCATACGCGCTGTATCCGCATATGACGGTGTACCAGAATATGGCGTTCGCGCTGGAGATGGCGAAGCTGCCGGTGAAAGTGATTGATGAAAAAGTGCGAGAAAGCGCGCGCATTTTGCAACTCGAGCCTTTGCTTGATCGTCGGCCGAAAGATTTGTCCGGCGGTCAGCGTCAGCGCGTGGCGATTGGGCGAGCCATTGTGCGCGAGCCGAGCCTGTTTTTGTTCGACGAACCACTTTCCAACCTTGATGCCTCGCTGCGCGTGCAAATGCGCATGGAAATCGCCGCACTACATAAGCGCATCAACGCCACGATTTTGTATGTCACGCACGATCAGGTTGAAGCCATGACGCTGGCTGACCGCATCGTGGTGCTGAACCAGGGGCAAATCGAGCAGGTGGGAACGCCGCTTGAGCTGTACGACCGCCCGGCGAATATGTTTGTCGCGCAGTTTATCGGCTCGCCAAAAATGAACCTGATCCCCGGCGTTTTTGTGAATGGCAACGCCCAGCGCACCGATGTGCTGCTGGAAAATCGTCAGCAAATTTCACTGCCAATTAACGGCGCGGGCGTGCCAGAGGGGCAAGCGGTGCAACTGGGGATTCGCCCGGAACACATTCAGCTTACCGAACTGGCGCAGGCGGATATCGAAGCCGAAGTGTTGTTTGTCGAGCAGATGGGCAACGAGACGCTGCTGTACGTCAATAGCGGCTACGGTAGCGAACCGCTGGTAATGCGCCATACTTTAAGGCTCGAAATTAAGCCCGACCAGCGAATCGGCCTGCGGCTACCGCCGGAGAATTGTTATCTGTTTAATCGCGACGGGCGGGCGTTTGTGCGGATTCCACCCTCATCCCAACCTTCTCCCTGAGGGAGAAGGAGAAAGCTGAATGATTCCCTCTCCCTGGGAGAAGGAGAAAGCAGAATGATTCACTCTCTCTGGGAGAAGGAGAAAGCAGAATGATTCCCTCTCCCTGGGGAGAGGGTTAGGGTGAGGGCGACCCTATCTACAAGGAGAAATCGGTGGAACAAAAATGGTGGCACAACGCGGTGGTGTACCAAATCTATCCGCGCAGTTTTATGGACAGCAATGGCGATGGCATCGGCGATATCAACGGCATCATCAGCAAACTCGACTACCTGCAACAGCTCGGCATTAACCTGATTTGGCTCTCGCCGGTTTACCGCTCGCCGATGGACGACAACGGCTACGACATTTCTGACTACGAAGATATTGCCGCCGAATTTGGCACCCTGGCGGAAATGGAAACCCTCATTGCGCAGGCCAAACAGCGCGATATTCACATCCTGATGGACTTAGTCGTCAACCACACTTCCGATGAACATCCGTGGTTTATCGAAGCCCTCAAATCCAAACAAAATCCGTATCGTGATTTCTATATCTGGCGCAAACCGGCGGCAGACGGCGGGCCACCGAATGATTTTCGCTCCTGGTTTGGCGGCAGCGGCTGGGCGTTTGACGAAGCCAGCGGTGAATATTATCTGCACCAGTTTTCAAAACGTCAGCCGGATCTGAACTGGGAAAACCCACGCGTTCACGAAGAAGTCCACGCCATGATGAACCGCTGGCTGGCGAAAGGCATCGGCGGTTTTCGCATGGATGTTATCGATCTTATCGGTAAAGAAGTGGACGCGCAGATCATGGCGAACGGCAAAAACCTTCATGCGCTGATTCGCCAGATGAACCGCGCCACGTTTGGCAAAGGTGATTTCGTCACCGTCGGTGAAACATGGAGTGCGACCCCTGACGATGCGCTGCTGTATAGCGGGGCCGAGCGAGAAGAGCTGTCGATGGTTTTCCAGTTTGACCACATCAAAGAGTTCTGGGACGAGCACGCCGGGAAGTGGCGCAGCAAGCCGTTCGAGCTGATGAGTTTTAAAGCGGTTATCGAGAAATGGCAAACCGCGCTGGCGCATCAGGGCTGGAATTCGCTGTTCTGGAGCAACCACGATTTACCGCGAGCGGTATCAAAATTTGGCGATGAAGGCGAGTTCCGTGAACCGTCCGCCAAAATGCTTGCCACCGCGCTGCACTGCCTGAAAGGCACGCCGTATATCTATCAGGGCGAAGAAATCGGCATGACCAACGTGCGCTTTGAGACCATCGACGATTACCGCGATATCGAGAGTTTGAATCTGTATAAGGAGCGGCTGGACGCAGGCGTGAGCCATGAAGAAATGATGCTCGGCATTCATGCCAACGGGCGCGATAACGCCCGCACGCCGATGCAGTGGGACGCCAGCCCGAACGCCGGTTTTACCTCGGGCACGCCGTGGATTGCCGTCAACCCAAATTACCGCGAGATCAACGTTGCGGCAGCGCTCGCACAACCGGATTCGATTCTATGGCATTACCAAAAAATGATTGCTCTGCGTAAACAATATCCGGTGCTGGTGTACGGCGATTTTCAGCCAGTTTTGCGAGATCACCCGCAGGTTTTCGCCTGGCTGAGAACGCTCAACGACGAGCGTTTATTGGTGATCAACAATTTTACCGCAGAACATCTGACGCTCGACATCCCGGAAGCCATGCAGAACTGGCACGGCGAATGTTTGATTAGTAACTATGCGCCGCGTGACAAGTTGGCGGTCAGCCTTGAGCTACAACCTTATGAATCATTTGCATTATTAATCGGGAGGTAAACGATGGCGAACTGGTGGAAAGAGGCGGTGGCCTACCAGATTTATCCGCGCAGTTTTAAAGACAGCAACGGTGACGGCATTGGCGACCTCAACGGCATCACCGAAAAACTCGATTACCTCAAAGACCTCGGCATCGATCTGATTTGGATCTGCCCGATGTATAAATCGCCGAATGACGATAACGGTTACGACATTAGCGATTACCAGGAAATCATGGCCGAGTTCGGCACGATGGCGGATTTTGACCGCCTCCTTGAACAAGTTCACGCTCGGGGAATGCGGCTGATTATCGATTTGGTAGTGAATCATACTTCCGACGAACATCCGTGGTTCCTGGAATCGCGTTCGTCACGGGATAACCCGAAACGTGACTGGTACACCTGGCGCGACGGCAAAAATGGTGCGGAACCGAACAACTGGGAAGGGATCTTTAAAGGATCGACCTGGGAATATGACGCCCATACCGAACAGTATTTTCTGCATCTGTTTACTCGCCGCCAGCCGGATCTGAACTGGGAAAACCTTGATGTACGCCGCGCGGTGTACGACATGATGCGCTGGTGGCTCGACAAAGGTATCGACGGCTTTCGCATCGATGCCATCGCGCACCTGAAAAAAGAACCGCTGCTGGCAGACGTGCCGAATCCGGACAAACTACGTTATGCGCCATCGATGAAAAGCCACCTGAACTACGACGGCCTGCTGGATTACGTCGACGATATGAGCCGCAACGTGCTCCAGCACTACGATATTGTCACCGTGGGCGAGATGAATGGCCTGTTTGCCGATCACGCCGAAGAGTGGGTGGGCGAGCACCGCAACCGCCTGAGCATGGTGTTCCAGTTTGAGCATGTGCGTTTGTGGGAACCGGAAGCCGGTTTGCGCCCGGAACCGGCGGTGCTGAAGAAGATTTTCACCGCTTGGCAAGAAGCGCTGGAAGGCAAAGGTTGGAACGCTTTGTATGTTGAAAATCACGATCTGACGCGAATCACTTCGCGCTGGGGCGACACCGAACACCACTGGCGAGAAAGTGCGACGTGCATCGCAGCGCTCTATTTTCTGATGCAGGGCACGCCGTTTATCTATCAGGGCCAGGAAATCGGCATGACCAATACCCGCTTCGAGCGGCTGGAAGATTTTGATGACGTGTCAGCGAAAAACATGTGGCGCGAAATGGCCGCGCAGGGCAAAAGCGAAGAAGAGATTATCGCCTTTCTGACCAATACCGGGCGCGATAACTCCCGCACGCCGATGCAGTGGAACGCCTGGCCGAATGCCGGTTTTAGCGACGCGAAACCGTGGTTTGCAGTGAATGCCAATTTTGAAATGATTAACGTCGCCAGCCAGCAGCAAGATCCCGATTCGGTGCTCAATTTCTATCGCGCATTAATCCAATTGCGTAAACAGGAACGCACGCTGATTTACGGGCGCTACGTGCTGGAACTGGAAGATCACGCGCAAATTTATGCTTATCGGCGGGTGCTGGAAGGCACTGAATTTGTGGTGCTGTGTAATATGTCGTCGAAATCTGCCCGCTGGACTGAGAGCGAGCTTTCGCTGGAAGCAGCAAGATTCCTGTTGGGGAACTACTCGCAGGTGGAAGAGGTTTATCGGCTGCATCCGTGGGAGACGCGGGTTTATAAGCTCGCGTAAACCATTTTGTCGGATGACGCTGGCGCTTATCCGACCTACGAAAAACGGTTTTGTAGGGTAGATAAGCGCAAGTGTACGCCCGGCTAATCGAAGTCTCAGAGCAACCCTATACAGTCACGGTGCGGCCTGCGTTATGATGTGCGCTGGTTTTTAACAAGGAGGGGTTATGTTGACGACAACATTTCCAGCTTTGCAGGCCACCACCCTTAACGCCATCAACACGCTGGGCGAGTGGCTTGCTCATAATGAGTTTGCCGCGCCGCCTGCGGTGGGTGATGCAGACATGATTATTCTCGCAGGCAATGCCGTGATCCCCACGATTGACGCCGCCTGTGAGCTTGCCGTCAATACCGAGCACACGCTGCTGATCACCGGCGGTATTGGTCATTCCACCACATTTTTATACGCCGCGATTGCAAAGCATCCCCGCTATAACACCATTCCAACCACCGGACGTGCGGAAGCGGCTATCATCAAAGATATCGCTATTCAGTTCTGGAAAATCCCGGCGGAAAAAGTGCTGACGGAAGAGAAATCGACCAACTGCGGCGAGAACGCCCGCTTTACGCACCTGTTAATGCAAGAGCAGAACCTCACGCCGGAACGCGCGATTATTATTCAGGACCCGACCATGCAGCGCCGTACCGTGGCGACGTTTGAGCGCGTCTGGCAGGGCGATACGCATCAACCGCAGTGGCGCAGTTGGCCCGGGTTTGTGCCGCGTCTGGTGAGCAACGAAACGCAAACTACTTTTGGCCCGGATAAAAAAGGGCTGTGGCCGGTTGAGCGTTACGTGTCGTTGGCGCTGGGGGAAATTCCGCGAATCAGAGACGATGCCAACGGCTACGGGCCGCAAGGGCGGGATTTTATTGCTCATGTGGATATTCCGTTGGCCGTCATTAATGCCTGGGAAATTCTGGCTAATGACGCCGCGCTGGCGCAATTGATGCACGAGCGCGGCTTGTAGCGTACTGCGATGACCGTTTTCACACCAGCGTGCTGAAAACGGTCATTTTCATGTTTCTGATATGTAGCCAAATTGATTCCTTTCTGTTGTTTTTATTGAATCTCATCACAATTCATGACCGTTTTGCCCGAATGGCGGTTGTTAAATCCTAAAGTGTTCACAAATGTTTTACATACATAAAACAAAACAGCGAACACAAAGGAGCCGGTCATGACTGCACCTGTACAACACCCGATGTATATCAATGGTCAATTTGTTCAATGGCAGGGCGATCAGTGGATTGATGTGATTAATCCTGCCACTGAAGCGCTGATTTCGCGCATTCCTGACGGTACGGCGCAACAGGCGCGTGATGCGATTGACGCCGCCGCACAAGCGCAAGCCGGTTGGGAAGCGTTGCCTGCTATCGAACGTGCGGGCTGGCTGCGTAAAATTTCTGCCGGGATTCGTGAACGTGCGAAATCCATCAGCGCGTTGATTGTTGCCGAAGGCGGCAAAACCCAACAACTGGCTGAAGTGGAAGTGGCTTTCACCGCCGATTATCTCGATTACATGTCGGAATGGGCGCGCCGTTACGAAGGCGAAATTCTGCAAAGTGACCGCCCTGGCGAAAACATTCTGGTGTTCAAACGCGCATTAGGCGTGACCACCGGAATTCTGCCGTGGAACTTCCCATTCTTCCTGATTGCCCGCAAACTCGCGCCAGCGCTGATTACCGGCAATACCATCGTCATCAAACCAAGCGAATTTACGCCGAATAACGCCATCGCTTTTGCGGAAATTGTTCATGATATCGGGCTACCGAAAGGGGTATTTAACCTGGTTCTGGGGCGCGGCGAAACGGTGGGTCAGGAACTGGCGAGCAACCCGAAAGTGGCGATGGTCAGCATGACAGGCAGCGTCGGCGCGGGTGAGAAAATCATGGCGGCGGCCTCTAAAAACATCACCAAAGTTTGCCTGGAATTAGGCGGCAAAGCGCCTGCTATCGTGATGGACGATGCGGATCTGGATATCGCCGTGAAAGCGATTGTCGATTCACGCATGATTAACACCGGGCAGGTGTGTAACTGTGCCGAGCGCGTGTATGTGCAAAAAGGCATTTACGACGAATTTATTACGCGCCTGAGCGAAGCCTTCAAGCAGGTGAGTTTTGGTGATACCGGCGAGCGCAACGATGTGTCGATGGGGCCGCTGATTAACGCCGCC
This sequence comes from Buttiauxella izardii, assembly GCF_003601925.1. GTDB lineage: Bacteria > Pseudomonadota > Gammaproteobacteria > Enterobacterales > Enterobacteriaceae > Buttiauxella > Buttiauxella izardii. The sequence goes on along the minus strand of NZ_QZWH01000012.1, from coordinate 50,160 downwards.
GCCCTTGAACGCGTAGAGCAAAAAGTGGCTCACGCGGTGAGCGAAGGCGCACGAGTCTTGATTGGCGGCAAAACGCCGGAAGGGAAAGGGTATTTCTACCCGCCAACGCTGCTGGTGGATGTGCGCCAGGAAATGGCGATTATGCACGACGAAACCTTCGGCCCGGTGCTGCCTGTCACCACTTTTGAGACGCTCGAACAAGCGCTGGAAATGGCAAATGACAGCGATTACGGGCTAACTTCTTCGGTCTACACTCGCGATTTAAATACCGCGATGAAAGCGATTAAGGGGCTGAAATTCGGCGAAACTTACATCAACCGTGAAAACTTTGAAGCGATGCAGGGCTTCCATGCGGGCTGGCGTAAATCAGGTATTGGCGGGGCAGATGGCCGCCACGGTCTGAATGAGTATCTGCAAACTCAAATGGTCTATTTGCAGGTGTAATGATTTACTTTCTCATTTATAAATGATAATAATTATCAATAGTGCTTCAGCCTTTAGCTAACGTTCTGTTAGCTAAAGGTATTTCCATGCTATTGATAAGGATATTTATGTCTGCTCTCCCACAAACTCGCCTGCGCGTTTTACCTGCTTTGATGCTTTCCAGCCTGCTGTTTTCCGGTTCTCTGTTTGCTGACACCTCATTCACGGTTGAAAGAAAACCCGTTGGCAAAGGCGCGTACGAAATGGCCTACAGCGCGGATCAATCGGCGTTGTATGTCGCCACGTCCCAGAGTCGTAAAACCGACAAAGGCGGGGTGGTTTATCGTCTTGACCCGGCAACGCTGGAAGTGACTCAGGCGATTCATAATAACCTGAAACCGTTCGGTGTGGCGCTCAACAAGACCACCGGTACGCTGTTCCTCGGCAACACCACCAGCAGCGCGGTAACGGCGATTAACAGCAAAACCGGCGATGTGATTAAGTCACTGGTCGTGGACGAAACTAAACGTACCGAAACCGTGCGCCCGCTGATGCCACGCCAGTTAGTGGTGAATGAGGCGACGAATACGCTGTATATGGGCGGATTGGGCGAGTCGAGCGTGTTGTGGGTGATTGACGGCGACAAGCTCACGTTGCACGATACCATTAAAGATCTCGGTAAAATGGCGACGGGCCTGGCGATTGACCAGAAAGCGTCACGCATTTACATGACCAATGCCGACAACGAATTTATCGTTATCGACAGCAAAACCGACAAAGTGATTTCGCGCACCAAACTGGATAACGAAGGCGAGCATTTCTATCTGAATATTGCGCTGGATACCGCAAATAACCGTGCGTTTATCAGCGATTCCAAAACGCCGCAATTGTTGGTTGTGGACACTAAAACCAGTAAAATCATCAACAAAGTGGAAGTGCCGTTGGGCTTGGATGTGTTGTATAACTCGACGCGTAATGAAATTTACGTGACGCATCGCAAAGCCGGGAAAGTCAGCGTGATTGATGCGAAAAGCTACAAAGTGCTGGAAACGATCGATACGCCTGCCTTGCCAAATAGCCTAGCGCTTTCGCCAGATGGGCAGCAGTTGTATGTCAGCGTGAAACAGCCGGGCAGCCGTGAGAAAGAGCCATCCAGTCCGGACGATGTTGTGCGGATTAGCTTTAAATAAGATTCAAAAATGTCGGATGGCGCTAGCGCTTATCCGACCTACAAAAATGAATTCAAAGGGTGGATAAGCCACTGGCGCCATCCACCCTCTATACCGTTACTCGCTATCCGCCTTTTCTGCTTTCCCAGCCATCTGCGCCAGGAAGTCATAGCGTTTTTGCAAATCAACGGCAGCGTCTTTCCAGAGCTGTTCTGCGACTTCCGGCTGCTGCGCATTCAGGCGGCGGAAACGCTGCTCTTTCATCAACGTGTCAGCCAATGCGTCAGACGGAGGACGCGAATCCAGCGCCAGCGGTAGTTTGCCTTCATCCGCACGACGCGGGTCAAAGCGGTACAGCGGCCAGAAACCGGTTGCGGTCAATTGGCGCATTTGGTCGTGACTCAGCGCCAGGTCGTAGCCGTGTTCCTCGCATGGGCTGTAAGCGATGATCAGCGATGGCCCCGGATACGCCTCCGCTTCCTGAATTGCTTTCACCGTCTGGTTTAGCTGCGCGCCGAGGGAAATCTGCGCCACATAAACATGCCCGTACATCATCATGCTGACGCCGAGATCTTTACGCGCTTTACGCTTGCCGTGCTCGCCAAACTTGGTGACTGCGCCCAGCGGCGTGGCTTTCGACGCCTGGCCGCCGGTATTGGAATAACATTGAGTATCGAGCACCAGAATATTGACGTTTTCGGTCAGGCTTAAAACGTGATCCAAGCCGCCGAAACCGATGTCATACGCCCAGCCATCACCGCCAATCAGCCAGATTGATTTCTCAACCATCGCGTCGGCGTCGGTCATTAGCTGGCGCGCATCGGGATCGTCGATATTGGCCAGATGCTGGCGCAGGGCAGCAACTTGCTCGCGGCGCACTTCTGGCGTGGCGTCGCTGTGAAGCTGCTCGTTAAGTTCAGCAGGCAATTGGTCAGCAAATTTACCCACCAGGCGCATCACGCGGGCGCGGTGTTGATCCACCGTCAGGCGGAAGCCCAAACCAAATTCGGCGTTATCTTCAAAAAGTGAGTTCGCCCAGGCCGGGCCGCGCCCGTTGCCATCGGTGGTGTACGGCGTCGAAGGCAGATTACCGCCATAAATTGACGAACACCCGGTGGCGTTGGCAATTAACATGCGGTCGCCATACAGCTGCGTCAGCAATTTGATGTACGGCGTTTCACCGCAGCCGGAACACGCGCCGGAGTATTCAAACAGCGGTTGCAGCAGTTGCGAAGTACGAATGTCGATACGCTCAAGGCTGGTGCGCTCCATTTCCGGCAACTGAAGGAAGAAATCGTAATTTTCCTTTTCTTCTTCGACGTGCTCAAGGCGCGACATCATATTGATGGCCTTGATTTCCGGGTTCTGGCGGTCTTTCGCCGGGCAGACTTCGACGCACAAATTACAGCCGGTGCAATCTTCTGGCGCGACTTGCAGCACGTATTTTTGCCCACGCATATCGCGGGATTTCACATCCAGTGATTGCAGCGCGGCAGGGGCGTTTTCCATCGCTTCTGGCTGCACGACCTTGGCGCGAATCGCCGAGTGCGGGCAGGCGGCAACGCAGTGGTTACACTGGGTGCAAATGTCCGGTTTCCAGATTGGGATTTCTTCGGCGATGTTGCGTTTTTCCCACTTGGTGGTGCCTGGCGGCCAGGTGCCGTCTGGTGGCAATGCCGAAACAGGCAGCGCATCGCCAAGCCCTGCGAGCATCGCGGCGGTGACGGTTTTGACGAAATCTGGCGCAGCATCGGAAACCACCGGCGGGCGCATCGGGCTGGATTCGTTCACTTCCTGCAACGTGACTTCGGCGAGGGATTCACGGGCCAACGCCAGCGCCTGCCAGTTGCGTTCGACCAGTTCCTGGCCTTTGCTGCTGTAACTTTTGGCGATGGCACCTTGCAGTTCTGCCAGCGCGCTGTCACCCGGCAAAATGTGGGTGAGATGGAAAAATGCCATCTGCATAACGGTATTAATACGCGCCCCAAGCTGGCATTCGCGGGCGATTTTCGCCGCGTTGACCACGAAGAAACGCGCCTTTTTCTGGTTCAGCACCGCCTGAACTTCTTGCGGTAATCGATGCCAGACTTCATCGGCGTTGTATGGCGTGTTGAGCAGGAAAATGCCGCCGGGTTTCAGGCGCTCGGCCATCTGGTATTTGTCGATAAATTGCAACTGGTGGCAGCCGACAAAATCTGCTTTATCAATCAAATAAGTCGAGTTAATCGGCTGTTCGCTGACGCGCAAATGCGAAACCGTCAGGCCGCCGGCTTTTTTCGAGTCATAGACGAAATAACCTTGGGTATAAAACGGCGTCGAGTTACCGATGATTTTGATGTTGTTTTTGGTCGCAGACACGCTGCCATCGCTGCCGAGGCCGTAAAACAGCGCTTCGAGTTTGGCGCGGTTCGGCAGGGTGTTTTCTGGCAACGGTAAGGACAAATTAGTTACGTCGTCGTAAATGCCGACGGTAAAGCGCGGGCGCGGTTTCGCCTGGTTCAATTCGTTGAACACGGCCAGCACACAGTCCGGGCCAAATTCTTTCGACGAAAGACCGTAACGGCCGCCAATCACGCGCGGCAGGGTTTCGCGTTCGCCACGGTTAAAGGCTTCGGCCAGCGAGGTCATCACGTCGAGATACAGCGGTTCGGCTAATGCGCCGGGTTCTTTGGTGCGGTCGAGCACGGCAATCTGGCGTGCGCTTTCTGGCAACACTTCTAATAAATGATCGGCGGAGAAAGGGCGGAACAAACGCACTTTTAGCACGCCGACTTTTTCGCCGCGCGTCAGCAGTTCATCCACCACTTCTTCGCAGGTGCCGATGGCCGAGCCCATCACGATAATCACGCGTTCGGCCTGCGGGTGGCCGTAATATTCAAACGGGCGATACTGGCGGCCAGTGGCGGCGGCGAAGCTGTCCATCGCCTGTTCAACGTGTTGGTAAACCGCGTCGTACCACAGGTTGCTGGCTTCGCGGGACTGGAAATAGGTGTCCGGGTTGGCTGAGGTGCCACGAATCACCGGGTGTTCCGGGTTCAGCGCACGGGCGCGGTGTTCATCAATCTCTTTTTGCGGCAGCAGTTCCAGAATGGTGCTGTCCGCCAGCGGGACGATTTTGTTGATTTCGTGGGAAGTGCGGAAGCCATCGAAGAAATGAATAAAAGGCACGCGGCTTTTGAGCGTCGCAATATGCGAAATCAGCGCGAAGTCTTGAGCTTCCTGGACGCTGCTGGCGCATAACATGGCGCAACCAGTCTGGCGAATGGCCATGACATCGGAATGGTCGCCAAATATAGATAGCGCGTGGGTGGCGACGGTTCGCGCCGCGACATGCAAGACAAACGGCGTGAGTTGCCCGGCCAGTTTGTAGAGCGTCGGGATCATCAGCAGTAAACCCTGCGATGAAGTAAATGAGGTGGAGAGTGCGCCGGTTTGCAGTGCGCCGTGAACCGCAGCGATAGCGCCGGCTTCGGACTGCATTTCTACTACGCGAGGCGTATCGCCCCACACGTTTTGTCGCCCGTCCCCGGACCAGGCATCAGCAAGTTCAGCCATGGTTGAGCTGGGCGTGATTGGGTAGATGGCAATTACTTCGCTGGCACGAAACGCGACAGACGCAACCGCACCATTGCCGTCGATTGTGATCATGGGACACCCTTACATTGCGCAACAATAAGAAATCGAAAAGACCCGTATGCCTGCACGAGCCGAAGAATAATCATTTAATTCTAGCAAAGCCCACAAAAGGTGATTTTCGCTTTTGTGTCCTGCGTTGCGCTTTGATTGAGGTCGTGGAAAAGGGCGTGTGGGTGAGTTTTGCGCAATTAAGTGATCCGGTTTGCAAAATTACACACATTTTAGGGTTTTACGGCCTCGACGGAATGCCGCGCCAGCGCTTATGATTCTTAGGTTTTGCAACGTTCAGGGGGAGAAAAGTAATGCGCGCTGCGTTTTTAGTCGGTTGTGCGGCAATTTTATTGTCTGCGTGTAGTAGTGAACCACAGCAACAAGCCACCGCGGCTCACGTTCCACCGGGAATGCGTGCGGCAATGTCGAATCAGGGGCAGGCGAGTTGTGCAATGGTGGGTGGGACGCTGAGTGTGGCTCGTCAGTTGGACGGTTCGTCTACCGGGATGTGTGCGATGCCCAACGGCAAACGCTGTAGTGAAAACGCGCTTGCCGCCGGAACCTGTGGGGCGTTTTAGTTCATCAGATCGGCCAGTTTATAAACTAAAGTATGCTGGCTGGTTTTGAGCGTTAGCTGTTGTGGCTGCAAATCAACTTTTGCACCGCTGGTCAGCATATCGTTAATCATGTGATCCAACTCGTTAAGCTGCGGCTCCGCGCATAACATCATGGTCATTCCCAGACCTTTCGCTTTCAGCGTGCTGTCTTCCAGCGTCGCCTGGCCCATAAAGCGGTTACACATCGCACCGGAAATATGCATGTTTTCACCGAAGCTCAGCTCCGGCGTGCGTTTAATGCCGTCCAGCGGTTTGCCGTCTACGGTTTGCAGAACATAACGGTGATGTTGCAGATCTTGCGCGGTGACAGCGGATTTATCGCCCGATTGTGCACAGCCTGCAAGAACCATGGCTGCGAGTGCGATAGAAGCTAATTTTTTCATCTCTTTTCCCTAAGTTATTCAGTTCATCAATGAGTTGGCGACACTTTGGCAAAAAGTGCCGTGTGATTCTGTAAGGATAATCTTAAAACCACCCTCATCCCAGCCTTCTCCCTAAGGGAGAAGGGGCAGAGCGGTTTACCCCCTCACCTGAGGGAGAAGGAGCAGAGCGGTTTGTCCCCTCTCCTGTGGGAGAAGGAGCAGAGCGGTTTGTCCCCTCTCCTGTGGGATAAGGAGGAAAATGGTTTATCCCCTCTCCTGGGGGAGAGGGTTAGGGTGAGGGCGGCAATACGAAATCAATTCACCTGATTAACACAAGCCTCGCCGTTCTCTAACTGACGCAAATTCTCAAGCGTTGTCTCGGAAATGCTGGTCAGCGCTTCTGCGGTCAGGAACGCCTGGTGGCCTGTAAACAGCACGTTGTGGCAGGCCGACAGACGACGGAATACATCATCCTGAATCACGTCGTTAGATTTATCTTCAAAGAACAAATCGCGTTCGTTCTCGTAAACATCCATCCCCAAAGCACCAATTTTTTGGTTTTTCAGCGCATCAATCGCGGCCTGGGAATCAATCAAACCGCCACGGCTGGTGTTGATCACCATCACGCCATCTTTCATCTGCTCGAACGCAGTGCGGTTAAGCAAATGGTAGTTTTCAGGCGTTAGCGGGCAGTGCAGGGAAATCACGTCTGACTGTGCAAACAGCGTCGGTAAATCGACATATTCCACGCCCAGCTCCAGTGCCGCCGCACTTGGGTACGGATCAAACGCCAACAGGCGCATACCGAAGCCTTTTAAAATTCGCAGCGTCGCGATGCCAATTTTACCGGTGCCAATCACACCCGCTGTTTTGCCGTACATGGTGAAGCCGGTCAGCCCTTCGAGAGAGAAGTTGGCATCACGGGTACGTTGATAAGCGCGGTGAATACGACGATTCAGGCACATCATCATACCGATAGCATGTTCGGCGACGGCTTCTGGCGAGTAGGCTGGAACGCGAACCACTGGTAAACCGAGCTCTTTGGCGGCTTCAAGATCGACGTTGTTAAAGCCCGCACAGCGCAGCGCGATAAACTTCACGCCTTGTTTTTTAAGCTCTTCCAGAACCGGACGGCTACCGTCGTCGTTAACGAAGATACAAACGCCTTCACAACCATGCGCAGTTTTAGCGGTCTTCTCCGTTAACAAGAAGTCATAAAATTCAAGATCAAAGCCATATTCATTGTTAACCTGCTCCAGATACTTTTTGTCGTACTGTTTTGTGCTATACACTGCGAGTTTCATGAGACTTATCTCCAGAAAGAAATTAGTATGAAATTACCACGCTTAAAAATTTCTTACAAATTTTAAAATTTATTTTTAGTGATGATTTTCTGCCGTTCACTCAGGCCTGGCTACGCTTAAACCAGGCTCGACCTTCACGCCCGGTCCGATTCATGTAAGAATCATCGCATATGTCGGCTTAAATTGTCGCTGAATCAGGATATTAACCACCCATGAAGGGTAAATATAAAGCCATTATTGCGTTGGTGCTGATACTCATTCTGTTACCGTTAACGCTACTGATGACTATAGCCCATTGGCTGCCGACGCTTGCCGGAATCTGGTTGCCGCAAGGGACGCGAATCGCCATGGAGGCCAGCCCGCGCCTGAGTCGTGGTGCCATTCTGGTGCCCGATCTGCGTTATCTGGCCGGGGATTGCGAACTCGCCACGCTCAAAGACGCCACGCTAAGTCACCCCAAACGCTGGCGCATCCATCTCGACACGCTGAATCTCAATGTGGATTGCCTGAGTAAAATCCCTCTCGATCAATCGGGGCCAGCCGCGCCACGCTCGCTACAAGAGTGGCAATCCTTACTGCCTGAAAGCTTGTTAACTATAGATAGGGTCAATGTAACGCCGTTTCAACAATTCTCCGGCGCTTTACGTTTATCACTTTCTCCGCAGCAGCAAGCGCTGCATTACGACGGGCCATCGCTAAAAGTTGATGCTGAACTTAACGGCCAGATTCTGGAGCTGAAAAAGCTAAAAGTGCAGGCGCTGGCAGGGATGGAACCGGTCGAATTAGCCGGAACCGTGACCTTGCCGCTGATGACCGATGGTGTGCCGAAAAAAGGGCATCTGTCCACGAAATTGCATATTTCGCAAGAGCCGGAGTTGGTGGATTTGGTGCTCGACTGGAATGAAGACGAGGGCGCATTTATGGTGTCCAGACCCGATGCCACCGAAGCGCTGCTGAGTTTGCCATGGACTATCAGCGACACAATTTTTGAAGTCAACGGCGGGCAGTGGTTCTGGCCGTATGCGGGTTTCCCGTTGCGTGGCGGCGTTGCATTGCGAGTAGACGACTGGAAGCTGGGGCTGGAAAAAGCGGTGATCAGCGGGCGAATGAACGTCATTACCCAGGGAAACGCGGGCAAAGGCAACGCGGTGTTGAATATCGGCCCAGGGAAACTCAGCCTCGAAAACAGCGCATTACCGGTGCAATTAACCGGTGAAGCGAAGCAAGATGGGATGGTGTTTTACGCGGTGTTGCCAGGGGAAATTAGCGGCGCGATTTCTGATCCGAAACTGTTGTTCCGCCCGGGTGCGCTTTTACGTTCGCGTGGACGCGTCATAGATTCGATTGATGTCGATGAAATCCGCTGGCCGCTGGCGGGTGTGAGTGTCTCGCAACAAGGTGTGGATGGGCGTTTGCAGGCGATTGTTCGCGCTCACGAAAACCAGATGGGTAATTTTGTGCTGCACCTGGACGGACGCGCCGACAACTTTTTACCCGACGCCGGTCTATGGCGCTGGAAATACTGGGGCAAGGGTGAGTTCACGCCGATGCAGGCGAAGTGGGATGTGGGTGGGCAGGGCGAATGGCGCGATAGCGTCATTGAACTCAGTTCACTTTCTACCGGGTTCGACAAGCTCCAGTACGGCTCCATGTTAGTCAGCAAACCGCGCCTGAAACTCGAAAAACCGCTGCACTGGCAACGCGCTGAAACCGCACCGACTTTTGATGGCACATTCACCCTCAACGCCGGGGAAACCACCTTTAGCGGCGGCAGCACGCTTCCACCGTCCATATTAACGTTCAGCGTCAGTGGCGAAGATCCTGCATCGTTCCAGTACAAAGGTGATTTACATGCCGGAGCGATTGGCCCGGTACGCGTCAATGGCCGTTGGGATGGCGAGCGCTTGCGCGGTAACGCCTGGTGGCCGCAGCAAGATTTGACCGTGTTCCAGCCGCTGATTCCTGCCGACTGGAAGATGACCTTAAAAGACGGAACGCTGTATTCACAGGTCGCTTTTTCCGCCGCTGTGGGGCAAGGGTTTGAAGCGGGCGGGCATGGCGTGGTGAAAAGCGGCAGCGTCTGGATGCCCGATAACCAAATTAACGGTGTCGATTTTGTGCTGCCATTCCGCTTTAGCAATGGCACGTGGCAGTTGGGCACGGATGGACCGGTGACGCTGCGCATCGCCGAAGTTAAAAATCAGTTCAGCTCCACCAATATTACCGCCGATCTTGAAGGCTGGTATCCGTGGAGCGAAGCGCAGCCGCTGATGCTCAGTAACGTTAACGTCGATATTCTTGGCGGCAAACTGCGCGTGCAACAGCTCCGTTTGCCGCAGCATGACGCCGCGTTGCTACGCTTAGAAAATATCTCGTCGAGCGAACTGGTGACTGCGGTAAATCCTAAACAATTTACTATGTCCGGGCGCGTGAACGGCGCGTTGCCGCTGTGGCTCAATCATCCGCAATGGATTGTTAAAGATGGCTGGCTCACCAATCCAGGGCCGTTGACGCTAAGATTGGATAAGGACATGGCGGATGCCATCGTTGAAAACAATATTGCTGCAGGGGTGGCGGTTAACTGGTTGCGTTATATGGAAATTTCTCATTCCTGGACCCGAATCAATTTAGATAATCTGGGTCTGTTAACTTTACAGGCGAATGTGCAGGGCATAAGCCAGGTTGAAGGGAAAAGGAATGCGGTTCGGCTGAACTATAGTCATCAGGAAAACCTCTTTACGCTGTGGCGCAGCCTGCGTTTTGGGGATAATTTGCAAACCTGGCTTGAGCAACATACCGAATTGCCGGATGTGCGTTGTCAGACGCGGGATAAAGCTTGTGAGGAAACACAATGAAAATCGCCATCGCCACGCTCATGATTTCAGGGCTTGCTACGTTAACGGGATGCACGCCGCGTATCGAAGTCGCCGCGCCTAAGGAACCTATCACCATTAATATGAACGTGAAAATTGAACATGAGATTCATATTAAGGTTGATAAAGACGTTGAAACGTTGCTGAAAAATCGCAGCGATTTGTTCGGCCAGGAGTAAGCCAGATGAAAAATATCGTAAAGGGTGTTTTATTGGCGAGCGTGTTGATTAGCCAGCAGGCTTTAGCATTAACGCTGACTGAAGCCCGCCAGCAAGGGCGAGTTGGGGAGACATTAAGCGGCTTTATCGCGCCGGTTAAGCAAGATAAAGAGACGCTGGCGCTGGTAAAAAGCATCAACGAAGCGCGTTCAGAAAATTATCAGAAGCTGGCGGACAGTAATAATATTTCGGCAAATCAGGTCGCTGAACTTGCCGGGCAAAAGTTAGTTGCACGTGCGCAGGCGGGTGAATATGTGCGTGGAATTAATGGGCAGTGGATGCGTAAATAATATTATGCCTGTCACAGGGCATTATATTGTTCAAAATATATCTCTTAATGTTTATAAGTTTTTACCCTTCTAAGAAAGATCTCGCTGCAAAAACCCCACTTCCAGATTTTAACTCTGCTCAAACATGGTTTGGCAGAGTTTACGGCTATTGATTATATAACGCACTGATTTTCATAAAATAAGTACAAGATAAAAACATTAAGACAACATACAGAGATTAACAAAATAAAATATTGAGTAGAGAGAGAAAAGAACCTATATTGACGGCGTTTTTTACAGAGTGGTCAGTTTTTCTACATTTAATTATTCAACGGCGGGTTAACGAACCGGCAGTTGTGGGAGAGATATGATGACGGATAAAGTCCGTATTGATAGTTTCGGTGCTAATTCATTAAATGGTAACAATGAAACCTATTTGGCTCGACAGGCTGAATTTGAATCAAATGTCAGGAGTTATCCGCGCAAATTGCCTTTAGCTATCGCTCAGGCAAACGGCGTTTGGATCACCGATGTGGAGAATAATCAATATCTTGATTGTCTGGCGGGTGCAGGTACGCTTGCCCTTGGTCATAATCACCCTGATGTGCTGCAAAGCATCCAAAATGTCATTACCAGCGGCTTGCCGTTACATACATTGGATCTGACAACTCCGTTGAAAGATCAGTTCTCTGAATATCTTCTCTCTTTGCTGCCAGGACAGGGCAAAGAGTATTGCCTGCAATTCACTGGCCCATCCGGTGCGGATGCGGTTGAAGCGGCGCTGAAACTGGCTAAGAAAGTCACAGGCCGTGCAGGCATCATCAGCTTCTCTGGCGGCTACCACGGCATGACTCATGGCGCACTTTCTGTGACAGGCAACCTGTCTCCGAAAGAAGCGGTTGATGGCATGATGCCGGAAGTCCAGTTCATGCCTTACCCGCATCAGTACCGCTGCCCACTGGGTATTGGCGGCGAAGCTGGCGTTAAAGCATTAACTTATTACTTCGAAAACCTGATCAATGACGTTGAGAGTGGCGTGCGCAAACCTGCGGCAGTCATTCTGGAAGCGGTTCAGGGTGAAGGCGGCGTGAACCCGGCTCCGGCTGAATGGTTGCAGCGCATCCGTAAAGTCACCAAAGAACACGGCATTATGCTGATCATCGATGAAGTCCAGGCTGGCTTCTGCCGTACCGGTAAACTGTTCGCTTACGAGCACGCCGGTATTGAGCCAGACATCATCGTGATGTCTAAAGCAGTGGGTGGCGGTTTGCCACTGGCTGTATTGGGTATTAAGAAAGAGTTCGACGCATGGTCACCAGGCCACCACACCGGGACTTTCCGTGGTAACCAACTGGCGATGGCAACCGGCCTGACTACGCTTAAGCATCTGACTGAAAACAAGATTGCTGACAAAGTTGCGGCACAGGGCGAATGGCTGAAAGGCCAACTGGCTAACCTGCAAAAACGTTACCCGGTTATCGGCCAGGTTCGCGGTCTGGGCTTAATGATCGGTATCGAGATTGTTAAACCAAACGAAGCGCAAGATCACATGGGTTGCTACCCGTCTGACCCAGAGCTGTCCGCACTGTTGCAGAAAAACTGCTTCAAAGCTGGCCTGATTCTGGAGCGCGGCGGCCGTAACGGTTGCGTGCTGCGTCTGCTGCCATCCTTGCTTATCACTAACGATGAGCTGGCTATTTTCCTCGATAAGTTTGAGCAAGCGCTGCTGGCGTCTGGCATCAAACCTGTTTGAGCGGAGTGAGTGACCTGATGTCCGAACTAAACCCGATTCTGGCAGGCTCAGCCGAAAGCACTGATGCCTACCAGCAGGCGATTGCACAGGCCAGCGCGGCTGTTGTGCAGTGGCTACAGCAACCTGAGATGTATCAGGGTAAATCCGTGGCTGAACTGCGCGAGCGCATTCAGCTGGATTTCAATCCTCAGGGCCTGGGCAACCAGGCGGCTATCGAACGTGCGATTGAATATTTCTTAAAAGACAGCCTGTCGGTGCATCACCCACAATGTGTGGCGCACCTGCATTGCCCAAGCCTGGTGATTAGCCAGGCGGCGGAAGTGCTGATCAACGCCACCAACCAGAGCATGGACTCCTGGGACCAAAGCCCGTCAGCGACCATCATCGAGATGAAGCTGATCGAATGGCTGCGTGCACAAGTCGGTTATCAGGCTGGCGACGCCGGTGTATTCACCAGCGGCGGCACGCAAAGTAACTTGATGGGTCTGATGCTGGCGCGTGACGCATTCTTTGCGCGTCAGGGTCACTCTATCCAGCAAGACGGCCTGGTCGGCGATCTGCGTAAGATTAAAGTCCTGTGTTCTGAAAACGCCCACTTCTCTGTGCAGAAGAACATGGCGTTGATGGGCCTTGGCTATCAGTCTGTGACGCTGGTGAAAACTGACGAGTTCGCGCGTATGGATCTTAACGATCTGCGCGAGAAAGTGGCGCAGGCTCAGGCAAACGGCGAGCAAATCCTCGCGATTGTTGCCACTGCGGGTACTACCGATGCGGGCGCAATCGACCCACTGCGTGAAATCGCCGCACTGGCCGCGCAGCACCAGATTTGGGTGCATGTGGATGCCGCGTGGGGCGGGGCATTGCTGATGTCCGAGCAGTATCGTGACTATCTGGATGGTATTGAATTAGTGGATTCCATCACCCTGGACTTCCACAAGCAATACTTCCAGACCATCAGTTGCGGTGCCTTCTTGCTTAAAGAAGCTCGCCACTATGAATTGATGCGCTACCAGGCGGCTTATCTGAACTCTGAGTTCGATGAAGCAGCAGGCGTGCCAAATCTGGTGTCTAAATCTTTGCAGACCACTCGTCGTTTCGATGCACTGAAACTGTGGATGGGCCTGGAAGCGTTAGGTCAGAAGCAGTACGCGGCGATCATCGATCACGGTGTGACGCTGGCCCAACAAGTTGCACAGTATATTGCTGAACAGTCATCTCTGGAACTGGTGATGAAACCACAACTGGCGAGCGTGCTGTTCCGTTTCCGTCCTGAGCAACTGGCGGGTGCGGATGATGCAGCTATCGCACTGCTGAACCAGAAGATTGGTGACGCATTGCTGGATTCAGGCCGTGCGAACGTGGGTGTGACCGAGCATAACGGCGTGACCTGTCTGAAAATGACATTGCTGAATCCAATCGTGACGCTGGAAGATATTAAACTTCTGCTGGCGTTGGTTGAGAAAACAGCACAGCCATTAATTGGCTAAGTCTCTGGTTTGAGCATAAGAAAATGGGCGGTTTGATACCGCCCATTTTTATTTTTAACTCCCTCATAATATCCCCGTAAACAATCTGATTTTCACATATATAAATGTAATTACATTCATCATGACTATTATTCTTGTTAGGATAAATCCCAACTCGTTGATAAAGATTAAATATTTTTATTAAATCGCACTAATTGCAAAATAATATCCATGCAGTTAATATTGCCATTCATTGATTCCCGGATGGAATGAGATTTAACTCATCTCATTCATTGAGTGTGCCTGCGTTTCACGGATGATAACGTTATGATTATTCTGACAACATTAACTATTTTTATTTTAAAACTGTGCTATCCGCAATATGACTGGCATGGGCTGCGCAAACGGATTTTCTTTTGGTGGGCAATGAATTGCTTGTTTGCATTTGCCTTACTTTATACACAATGGTTTGGATTATCGTTTTTGGTTTCTTCTTTCTTATTAATATTTATGTTGTTGTAATAATTAAAACAATAAAAAAACGGCAAACAAATGTTTGCCGTTTTCATCAATGATTTAGATTTTCGTAGGGTGAATAAGCGTCATCCACCAAATGCAGCGAAACTTAAGCAGTTACGATGCTATCAATCGCCGCTTTCGCATCAGTCTGTGCTTTGGTCGCCACTTCAGGGCCGTAAGCAATACCTTCAGCGAACACGTAGTTCACATCAGTAATTCCGATAAAGCCCAGGAAAATGTTCAGATACGGCACCAGCAAATCGGTTGGGGTATCTTTATGAATGCCGCCACGGCTGGTCAGAACCACAGCACGTTTGCCTGTAATCAAGCCTTCTGGGCCTTTTTCGGTGTAGCGGAAAGTCACACCAGCACGCGCCACCAGGTCGAAATAGTTCTTCAACTGTGTTGGAATGTTGAAGTTGTACATTGGTGCGTTGATGACAATCACATCGTGAGCTTTCAGCTCGGCGATCAGTTCGTCAGACAATGCCAGCGCTTCTTGCTGACGTGGAGAAAGTGGGGCATCGCTTGGACGCAGTGCGCCAACCAGCTCACCATCCAGCACCGGGATTGGGTTTGCGGCCAAATCACGCACGGTGATTTCATCTGCGCTATGCTCTTCACGCCATTGTTCAACAAAATAGTCAGACAGCTGATTTGACTGAGAGTAACCTGCCAGGATGCTGGACTTCAGGACTAATACTTTGCTCATGGGTGATTCCTTTGTTGTGTTCATTCGGGACTGATTGCCCGTTGCTGTGGTGTACCACAAAATAATTCGAGCTGCATGAAGGCGGCGACGCAGTGAATCCCAGGAGCTTACTGAAGTAAGTGACTGGGGTGAGCGAGGAAAGCCAACGCACATGCAGCTTGAAGTATGATGGGGGTACTTTATTCACAATCCGATTGCAGTGATAGCGCAATATATCGAACTCAATGTTCGATTTTATTGAACAAGGCGTCAAAAGGCGTGGTGTGGTAATCTAGCGCTAATTGACGAAACAGACTTACCCGGCAGTGCGCTGCCCAGATGACTACCCAATGGAAAACATAAAACCCTCGCTGTCCTCATTATTCTCGCGTCTCGACGGCTTAATGTTACGCGACAGACAACGCTTCTCCCGCCGTATCCATGGTGCGAAGAAGGTGAAAAATCCTGAATCGCAACAGGCTGTATTAGATTCACTGGCCCAGGAAATCGAAGCGGCAGCCGGTAAGGTTCTGCTGCGCGAAGCCTCGCGTCCTAAAATCACCTACCCGGAAAACCTGCCTGTTAGCCAGAAGAAACAGGATATTTACGACGCTATTCGTGACCACCAGGTGGTTATCGTGGCGGGTGAAACGGGTTCCGGTAAAACCACGCAGTTGCCAAAAATCTGCATGGAACTGGGGCGCGGCTTAAAAGGGCTGATTGGTCACACGCAGCCACGCCGTCTGGCGGCGCGAACCGTCGCCAACCGTATTGCCGAAGAGCTGCAAACGGAGCCGGGTGGTTGCGTTGGTTACAAAGTGCGTTTCACCGATCATGTCAGTGAAAACACCATGGTGAAACTGATGACCGACGGCATTTTGCTGGCGGAAATTCAGCAAGACCGCCTGCTGATGCAGTACGACACCATCATTATTGATGAAGCGCACGAACGCAGTCTGAACATTGATTTCCTGCTGGGTTATTTGCGTGAGTTACTGCCGCGTCGCCCGGATCTGAAAATCATTATTACTTCTGCGACCATTGACCCGGAACGCTTCTCGCGCCATTTCAATAATGCGCCGATCATCGAAGTTTCAGGCCGAACTTATCCGGTCGAAGTGCGTTACCGTCCGATTGTCGAAGACGCCGACGATACCGAACGCGACCAGCTGCAGGCGATTTTTGACGCGGTTGACGAACTCGGCCACGAAAGCGCAGGCGACATTCTGATTTTCATGAGCGGCGAACGCGAAATTCGTGACACCGCTGATGCGCTCAACAAGCTGAATTTGCCGCACACCGAAGTGCTGCCGCTGTATGCGCGCCTGTCGAATAGCGAGCAAAACCGCGTGTTCCAGTCGCACGTTGGCCGCCGCATCGTGCTGGCAACCAACGTCGCTGAAACCTCCCTCACCGTGCCAGGCATTAAATACGTTATCGACCCCGGCACCGCGCGTATCAGCCGTTACAGCTACCGCACCAAAGTGCAACGTTTGCCGATTGAGCCGGTTTCACAGGCGTCTGCCAACCAGCGTAAAGGCCGCTGTGGGCGTGTCTCAGACGGGATTTGTATTCGTCTGTATTCCGAAGACGATTTCCTGTCGCGCCCGGAGTTTACCGACCCGGAAATTCTCCGTACCAACCTGGCGTCCGTTATCTTGCAGATGACCTCGCTCGGGCTTGGCGATATTGCCGCATTCCCGTTTGTGGAAGCGCCGGACAAACGCAATATTCAGGACGGTGTGCGCCTGCTTGAAGAACTCGGCGCGATCACCAGCGATGCCGATCTCAGCGTTTATAAACTAACAACATCGGGCCGCCAGCTGGCGCAATTGCCAGTCGATCCGCGCTTGGCGCGTATGGTGCTTGAAGCGCAGAAGTTTGGCTGCGTGCGTGAAGTGATGATCATCACCGCCGGTTTGTCGATTCAGGATCCGCGCGAGCGGCCGATGGACAAACAGCAGGCATCGGATGAAAAACATCGTCGCTTCCACGACAAAGAGTCGGACTTCCTGGCCTACGTGAATCTGTGGAACTACCTGGGCGAGCAGCAAAAAGAGCTGTCGTCTAATCAGTTCCGCCGCCAGTGTAAGCTCGATTATTTGAACTATCTGCGTGTGCGCGAATGGCAAGATATCTACACCCAGTTGCGCCAGGTGGTGAAAGAACTCGGCTTGCCGATTAATAGCGAACCGGCTGATTTCCGTTCCGTTCACTGTGCGTTATTGACCGGTTTGCTTTCCCATATCGGCCAGAAAGATGCCGATAAACAGGAATACACCGGTGCGCGTAACGCCCGTTTCTCCATCTTCCCAGGCTCCGGTTTATTCAAAAAGCCGCCAAAATGGACGATGGTTGCCGAACTGGTGGAAACCAGCCGCTTGTGGGGACGCATTGCGGCGCGTATCGACCCGGAATGGGTGGAGCCGCTGGCGCAACATCTGCTGAAACGCTCGTACAGCGAACCGCACTGGGAGAAATCGCAGGGCGCAGTGATGGCGACGGAAAAAGTCACGCTTTACGGCTTGCCGATTGTCGCCGCCCGCAGCGTGAACTACAGCCAAATTGACCCGGCGCTGTGTCGCGAGCTGTTCATCCGCCATGCGTTAGTCGAAGGCGACTGGCAAACGCGCCACGCGTTTTTCCGCGACAACCTCAAGTTGCGCAATGAAATTGAAGAACTTGAACACAAATCCCGCCGCCGCGACATCCTTGTCGATGACGACACGATGTTTGAGTTTTACGATCAACGCATCGCACACGATGTGATTTCCGCTCGCCACTTTGATAACTGGTGGAAACAGGCCAGCAAAGAGACGCCGGATCTGCTCAATTTCGAAAAGAGCATGTTGATCAAAGAGGGCGCGGAACAGGTCAGCAAACTCGACTATCCGAACTTCTGGCATCAGGGCAACCTCAAACTGCGCCTGACTTACCAGTTCGAACCGGGCGCTGACGCCGATGGCGTAACGGTGCATATTCCGTTGCCGCTGTTAAACCAGGTCGAAGAAGCTGGTTTTGAATGGCAAATCCCCGGTGTGCGCCGCGAACTGGTCATTGCGCTGATTAAGTCGCTGCCAAAACCGGTGCGCCGCAACTTTGTGCCTGCGCCAAACTATGCCGAAGCATTTTTAGGCCGCGCTACGCCGCTGGAATTGCCGCTGCTGGAAAGTTTAGAGCGTGAATTCCGCCGCATGTCGGGCATCACCATCGACCGCGAAGACTGGCATTGGGATCAGGTGCCCGATCACCTGAAAATGACGTTCCGCATCGTTGATGAGCACAATAAAAAACTCAAAGAGGGCAAAGATCTCACCGAGTTGAAAGGCGGCCTGAAAGATAAAGTCCAGCAAACGCTCTCAGCGGTGGCGGACGACGGTATCGAACAAAGCGGCCTGCACATCTGGAGTTTCGGAAAGCTTCCAGAAAGCTACGAGCAGAAACGCGGCAACTACCGCATGAAGGCGTTCCCGGCGCTGGTGGATGAAAAAGAGAGCGTGGCAATTAAGCTGTTTGATAATCCGCTCGAACAGCAACAGGCAATGTGGCGCGGTTTGCGCCGTTTACTGCTGTTGAACATTCCATCGCCGATCAAATATCTGCATGAAAAGCTGCCGAACAAAGCCAAGCTCGGCCTGTACTTTAACCCGTACGGCAAAGTCATGGATTTGATTGACGACTGCATTTCTTGTGGCGTCGATAAGCTGATTGCGCAGGCGGGCGGCCCGGTGTGGAGCGAAGAAGGTTTTGCGGCATTGCACGAAAAAGTGCGCGCGGAACTTAACGACACCGTGGTGGAAATTGCGAAGCAGGTCGAACAAATCCTGACGGCTGTTTTCAACATCAACAAACGGCTGAAAGGGCGCGTGGACATGACCATGGCGCTCGGTATGTCGGATGTGAAAGCGCAAATGAGCGGCCTGGTGTATCGCGGTTTTGTCACAGGAAACGGCTACAAACGTTTGGGTGATACGCTGCGTTATCTGAACGCCATTGAGAAACGCCTCGAGAAAATGGCCGTCGATCCGCATCGCGACCGCGTGCAAATGCTGAAAGTCGAGCATGTGCAACAAACCTGGCAGCAGTGGCTGAATAAGCTGCCGCCAGCGCGCCGCGTGGATGAAGACGTGCAGGAAATCCGCTGGATGATTGAAGAGCTGCGTGTGAGTTTCTTCGCTCAACAATTGGGTACGCCATATCCGATTTCTGACAAGCGTATTTTGCAGGCGATGGAACAGATTACGGCGTAATCAAAAACAGCCCTCACCCTCAGGGAGAAGGGATTGACCGATTTTCTCCCTCTCCTGGGGGAGAGGGCCGGGGTGAGGGCATTCAACAATGCAATAATCGCATCCCGATACCATACTCCATGAGCGGTCAAATTCTGACCGCTCCACTGGGGTTCTCTCATGAAACGATTAGCCGATAAAGTTGCCATTGTCACCGGGGCCAGTTCTGGCATCGGGTATGTCACCGCGAAGCTGTTTGCCGCAGAAGGGGCGAAAGTTGTGGTCGGTGCCAGGCGTGAAGCCGAACTTGCTCAACTGGTTGATGAAATCAAAGCTGCCGGAGGCGAGGCGGTTGCTGTAACGGGCGATGTGCGCGAAGAATCCTACGCCAAAGCGTTAGTGGAAAAAGCGGTGGCAACGTGGGGGCGGCTGGATATTGCGTTTAACAACGCAGGCACGTTGGGCGAAGGCGGCCCGAGTACCGAAGTCTCAGCGGAAGGGTTCGCCGATGCGGTTGCCATCAATCTGACCGGATCTTTCCTCGGAGCCAAACACCAGATTGCCGAAATGCTCAAACACGGCGGCGGCTCGGTCATCTTTACTTCTACTTTTGTCGGTTATTCATTCGCCTTTCCACAGGTCGCCGCGTACGCCGCCAGCAAAGCCGGTTTGATTGGTTTAACTCAGGCGTTAGCTTCGGAATTTGGCCCACAAAATATTCGTGTCAATTCTGTATTACCCGGCGCGGTGGATACCGATATGTATCGTGACATGAATGATACGGCGGAATCTCAGGCGTTTATCACCGGCCTGCACGCGCTAAAACGCGTGGCAAAACCGGAAGAAATCGCCCGAGCGGTATTATGGCTGGCGTCTGATGAAGCATCGTTTGTGACGGGAACAGCATCGCTGGTTGACGGCGGTGCGTCTATTAACGGGGCATGATATTTGTTGGGCGGGTAAATTTTACCCGCCGTAATCGTTTTATTTAGCCGCTAATAAGCACAGTTTCAGCGCCACGTTATATGAGGCCTCAAAGGCCCGCAGCGGTAAAAATTCAAACTTAGAGTGGAAATTATGCGCACCGGTAAAGAAGTTCGGTGTTAATAAGCCTTTTGCCGATAAGGCCGCGCCATCGGTGCCACCGCGCATTGGAATGATCTTAGGCTCGATATTCAACTCTTTCATCGCCTCGAAAATCAAATCAATCGCGCGACGATCGTCTTTGATCGCATTACTGATATTGCTGTAAGTATCGCTGATTGAAATTTCGACTTTCGCCGTAGGGTGTTGCGCGGCAATTATTTGCGCCACATCGCGTAATTGCTGTTTACGTGCTTCGAAATTTTGCGTATCAAAATCACGAATATTGGCTTTTAATATGGCGTCGTTTTGCGTGGTGTTCATGCCGTTAAACCAAATATAGCCTTCGCGGCCTTCGGTATTCTCTGGCGTCTGGTTGCGGTCAAAATGGCTGATGAAATCATGGGCCATCAGCAACGGGTTCACTAATACGCCTTTGGCGGACATTGGGTGTGCGGTGACGCCAGTAAAACGAATTTCAGCATGAGCGGCGTTAAAGTTTTCATACACCACTTCACCTAATTCACAGCAATCGATAGTCCAGGCAAAATCCACATCAAAGCGGGCTAAATCCAGCGCTTTTGCGCCACATAAACCAATCTCTTCATCCGGCACAAACGCAACCACGATATCGCCATGCTTCATCTCGTCGGTCAGGTTTTCCAGCAGCGTCATCACTACCGTAACGGCCGATTTATTATCCGCACCCAATACGCTGGTGCCGTCGCTGAAAATGATCTCTTCGTTTGGATAGGCGAGGATTTCCGGGTGTTCTGACGTGCGCAGCCAGATATCTTTCTCTTTATTCAGGCACAAATCGTCGCCGGTAAAACGCAAAACTTGCGGATAGATATCCGCTGAAAGCCCGACATCGACGGTATCAATGTGGGTAATAAAACCGACGCGTGGCGCACCGGGAACATTGCCTTTTTTCACGGCGGTGACGGTGGCATGCTCATCGATCACCACATCATCAAGGCCGAACTCGCGCAGTTCTTGCGCCAGTAATTTTGCCATTTCATGTTGGCCGGGAGTGCTCGGTAGCGTGGTCGCGCCCGCCTGGCTTTGGCTGGTAATCGCCAGATAGCGGAAGAAGCGTTGCGTTAATTGTTCTGTTAGTTGTAATGCCATGACTTCCTCTTGGACGAATATATTCATTTGTTTGCAATCGATATTTAATGTTATGTATTACGTTGTTTCATACAAGCTTTATTCTGTCTGGGTCAGGAAAATTATAAATAATAGGGTAAACATGAACATTCACATCACAAGAAAAGCCACAAAGCTCGCATTGATAATAGCGGCACTAACAGTCAGTTCCACTGTTGCTGCGAAAACTCTGGTTTATTGCTCTGAAGGATCGCCGGAAAACTTTAACCCGCAGTTATATACCTCGGGCACCAGCGTGGATGCCAGCGCGGTGCCAGTTTATAACCGCCTGGTGGATTTCAAAGTGGGCACCACCGAATTGCAGCCAAGCCTCGCTGAAAGCTGGGATGTCAGCGAAGATGGTAAGGTTTATACCTTCCACTTGCGCAAAGGGGTGAAATTCCAGAGCAACAAATACTTTAAGCCGAGCCGCGATTTCAACGCCGACGACGTTATTTTCTCGTTTATGCGTCAGAAAGATCCAAAGCATCCTTACCATAATGTTTCCAACGGAAACTATTCCAACTTTGAAAGTCTTGAATTCGGCAAGTTAATTACCGCCATTGATAAAGTGGACGATAATACGGTGCGCTTTACGCTGACTCACCCGGAAGCGCCATTTATTGCCGATTTGGGCTGGTATTTTGCTTCCATTCTTTCCGCTGAATATGCCGATTCCATGCTAAAAGCGGGCACGCCAGAGCGCGTGGATATGGACCCGATTGGCACCGGGCCGTTCCGCCTCGCACAATATCAAAAAGACTCGCGCATTCTGTTTACCGCCTTCCCGGAATACTGGCAGGGCAAAGCGAAAATCGACAAGCTGGTGTTCTCCATTACCCCAGACGCTTCGGTACGTGTCGCAAAACTTGAGAAAAACGAGTGCCAGGTGATGCCATTCCCGAACCCGGCAGATTTGCCGCGCCTGAAGGAAAACGCGGATGTTAACCTGATGCAAAAAGCCGGGTTAAACACCGGGTTCCTGTCCTTTAACACGCAAAAAGCGCCGACCGATAATGTGAAAGTACGTCAGGCGCTGGCGATGGCTATCAACAAACCGGCGATTATCGACGCCGTATTCCGTGGCACCGGAACAGCGGCGAAAAACCTGTTACCGCCGGGTGTTTGGAGCGCAGACGATACGCTGAAAGATTACGAATACGATCCGGAAAAAGCCAAAGCGCTGCTGAAGGAAGCGGGCTTCGCTAATGGCCTGACGATCGACCTGTGGGCGATGCCGGTTCAGCGTCCGTATAATCCGAATGCCAAACGCATGGCCGAAATGATTCAGGCCGACTGGGCGAAAATTGGCGTTACGGCAAAAGTCGTCACTTACGAGTGGGGCGAGTATTTAAAACGAGTGAAAGACGGCGAGCACCAGGCGGCGCTGATGGGCTGGACGACGGCAACCGGCGACCCGGATAACTTCTTCGGCCCGCTGTTTACCTGCCGTTCAGCCGATGGCGGTTCCAACTCTGCGAAGTGGTGTTACCAGCCGTTTGATAAATTGATTCTTGAAGCGCGTGCCTCAAACGATCATGGAAAACGCGTGGCGTTATATAAAGAAGCGCAGCAGATGATGCATGACCAAATGCCAGCGGTGATGATTGCTCACTCGACGATTTTCGAGCCGGTGCGCAAAGAAGTGACAGGCTATGAAGTGGATCCGTTTGGTAAACATATTTTTTACCAGGTGGATGTGAAGTAAAAAACAGAGCGGGTGCCAGGGCACCCGCTTTTTTTTGGCTTATTTCGCGTCTGGCAACGCGTAAGCAATAATGTAATCGCCACGGTCTGGAGACTGACGCGCTCCGCCTGCGTTAATCACGATGTATTGCTTGCCGGTTTTCGGTGACACATACGTCATCGGGCCGGACTGGCTGCCCACAGGCAGGCGTGATTTCCAGATTTCCTTGCCGTTTGCCGTATCAAACGCGCGCAGATAAAAATCCTGCGTACCCGCGAAGAACAACAGGCCGGATTGCGTAGACAGCGACGCGCCCAGTGTCGGCATACCGATTGGGATCGGCAGATGCATACGAATGCCGAGCGGGCCGGTGTCCTGCACGGTGCCAACCGGAACCTGCCACACCACTTTTCCTGATTTCAAATCAACCGCCGACATAGTGCCAAACGGAGGTTTCTGGCAGGGAATCCCCAGCGGAGACAAGAAACGCTCGCGCATTGCGCCAAACGGCGTGCCGTCCATCGGAACAATACCCATCTCGATACCACTGGCGTTTTTCGCCACATTGGCGCGCGGCACCATGTAGTTCGCCAGCCCCAGACGCATATCATTGACAAACATCAGGCTGTTGTTCGGGTCAACGGAAACGCTGCCCCAGTTCATGCCGCCGAGTGAACCCGGATATTGCAGGGAACGATCCAGGCCTGGTGGCGTATAAACACCTTCGTGGCGCATGCCTTTGAACTCGATTCGGCAAATCAGCAGATCGATTGGCGTGGCACCCCACATATCCGACTCTTTCAGCGTTTCGTTACCAATCATCGGCATACCCACCGAGAACGGCTGGGTTTTCGAGTAGCGCTCGCCTTCAACATTGCCTTGCGGAACCGGGCGTTCTTCCACTTTCGCGACCGGTTCACCCGTTTCACGATTGAGCATGAAAATCATGCCTTGTTTGGAGGTCTGCACGATGACCGGCGTGGTGCTGCCTTTGCCGTCTGGCAGGTCATACAGCAGCGGTTGCGACGGTAAATCGAAGTCCCACAAATCGTGGTGAGTGGTCTGGAAATGCCAGCGTACCTGTCCGGTTGCCGCATCGACCGCAACGATAGATGAGCTGTATTTGTCATCTTGCACCGTGCGCGTGCCGCCGAAGAAATCAGGCGTCGCGTTACCGGTCGGCAGATAAATCAGCCCCAGTTTGGCGTCGTAAGACATCGCAGACCACACGTTTGGCGTGCCGCGCGTGTAAGTTTGCCCTTCAGGTGGCAGGCCGGTAATCGCCGGATTACCCGGATCCCACGCCCACGCCAGTTTCCCGGTATGCACATCGTAAGCGCGAACCACGCCCGGAGGCTCGCCGGTGGAGAAGTTATCCGCCACGCGGCCACCCACCACAACCACATTTCCAGCGACCAGCGGCGTGGACGTTTGTTGGTAGTAACCCGGTTTGACTTCGCCCATACCGGCTTTGAGATCGACCGTACCGTGATCGCCAAAGTCTTCGCACAGCTTGCCGTTATCGGCATTAATTGCCAGCAAACGCGCATCGGTAGTCGGCAGGAACAAGCGGCGAGGGCACGCAGCAGGTTGCGCGGGCTCAGCCAGCGTTGCCGCGGCTTTCTGTGTGGTTTCTTCGAAATAGCCTAAACCACGGCAGCGCTGCCAGTTTGGTGCAGTCGCGTGGCTGTCGAAACGCCATTTTTCTTTGCCGGAATCGACATCCAGCGCCAGCACTTTGCTGTACGGCGTGCAGACAAACAGCGTGTCGCCGACCTGCAATGGCGTGTTCTGGTCTTCCGCACCCGAACCATTACTTTGCGGAATATCCCCGGTATGCGCTGTCCAGGCCACTTTCAATTCTGAAACGTTGCCTTTATTGATTTGATCCAGCGCGGCAAAACGGTCGCCGTGAGTGGTGTTGCCCCAGTGTTTCCAGTCTTTTTGCGCTTCATTCGGCGCAACCGGTTTCACCGGCACATCTTCATTGGTAGCGACTTGCACCTGCGGCACAAACATCCAGCCAGCACTCACCAGCATACACACCGCGAGCAGGGCGGCGATGCCATAAGCCGGGCCTTTTTTTACCGGCACATGACTGTGGGCGGCGCGTAAAATCGGCCATGCAATCGCGGCCAGGAATGCCAGCACCGCGAAAGTGAACAGGCGCGAAAATAGCGGCCAGAAATCCCAGCCCGCATCATTGATGGCCCAAATGATTGAGCCAATAAATGCGAGGGCATAAAGCACCAGGCCGGAGGTTTTTTTCTTCAAAATCAGAACGGCGGAAATGAGCATCACGATGCCCATAATTAAGAAATACCCGGTTCCGCCAAGGGCGACTAAATACGCTCCGCCGATGCCAATGGCGAGGCCAATCAGCGCCATCAGCCCGCCGAGAACCCAGAGCAGCCCTAATGCCAGGCCGCGAGGGGGTGTGTAACTTGCCATAACGTTCTCCTGTCGAAGCGTTTTCCTTTTGCTTCTTTATGATAAAACCGCGTAACGAACCAAATGGTTAATTGTGTGGCTATCATAATCTTCCGTTATGATATTGCAAAGTTGTTAATGAGAAATTTCGCATTTATTGCGAATTGGTAACTTACTAGCGGCGGGAAGTCGGGCAGTTGAAAACTACCCGGTAAATGCAGGGTGTCAGGCGATACGTTGAGTTTCTACGGACGCGGAGCGGCTAATTTTCACCGGTACAGATTTTGACGTTGGCGTACCCGTGCCATCGCCGACGCTGCTTAAAGGAACCAATGGGTTCGTTTCCGGGTAATAAGCCGCCAGGTTGCCGCGCGGAATGTTATACGGCACGATTTTGAAGCCGCTGACTTTACGTGTGATTCCGTCATTCCAGACAGTTTCGATATCCACTAAATCGCCGTCTTGCAGTCCAAGTTCCGCCAGATCTTCTGCGTTGATAAACAGCACTTCTCGTTGCCCGTAAACGCCACGGTAACGGTCATCCAGCCCGTAAATCGTGGTGTTGTATTGGTCGTGCGAGCGCAAAGTTTGCAGCGTAAACGGCGCGTTCAATTTACCGAATAACGAGTCAGGGAGCGGGGCGGCGCTAAATTCGGCTTTGCCGGATGGCGTATTAAAACGCAGTTCGGCGGCGGCATTTCCCAGATAGAAACCACCGGGTTTTTCACACAGCTGATTGAAATCTTTAAAGCCCGGCAGCGTGGCAGCAATATGGTTACGAATCAGATTGTAATCATCAGCCAGTGCCAGCCAGTCGAGTTTCTCATTCCCCAAAACCGCATCAGCAATTCCGGCGACAATCGCGGTTTCCGAACGCTGTGTATCAGCAATGGGTTTCCCGATGCCTTCGGAAGCGTGAACCATGCTGAACGAGTCCTCAACGGTGATGAACTGCCGCCCGCTGGCCTGCATATCTTCTTCGGTGCGCCCAAGCGTCGGCAAAATCAACGCCGCTTTGCCCGGCACCAGATGGCTGCGGTTCAGTTTAGTGCTGATGTGAACCGTCAGGCCGCAGCGCTGTAATGCTTCTTCGGTACGCGGACTGTCCGGTGCGGCGGCGGCTAAATTGCCACCCAGCGCAATCAGCACTTTGACTTCATCGCGCAGCATCGCGGCGAGCGCTTCAACGGTGTTATGGCCCTGGGCGCGTGGCGGTTCAAACTCGAAATGCGCGGCGAGGCTATCCAGCAGGGCGGCTGACGGTTTTTCGTCGATGCCCATTGTGCGGTTGCCCTGCACATTACTGTGGCCGCGCACCGGGCAAAGTCCGGCACCCGGTTTACCCAAATGACCGCCAAGCAATTGCAGGTTAGCGATTTCGCGCACCGTATTGAGCGAATGTTTATGCTGAGTAATACCCATCGCCCAGGTACAAATCACGCGCTCGGCCTGCTGCCATACGCTGGCGGCATCACGCAATTGCTGCTCGCTCAGGCCGGATTGCTGCGTGATGTGCGCCCAGTTGGTGTTGTCGATTTCCGCAAACCAGGCTTCGATGCCATGGGTGTTTTCATCAATAAACGCCTGGTCAAAAATGCCCGCATCGCCGTTCGCCAGTTGCTGACGGTGTGTTTCGAGCAGCGCTTTTGCCATGCCGCGAATCGCCGCCATATCACCGCCTAAATTCGGCTGGTAATAATAGGTGCTGATATTGCCCGCCAGCGGCGTTACCACTTCCAGCGGTTTTTGCGGATCGGCAAAACGCTCAAGACCACGTTCACGCAGCGTATTAAAGGTGACGATTTGTGCGCCGTTTTCGGCGGCGTGGCGCAGGCTGTGCAACATGCGCGGGTGGTTGGTGCCAGGGTTTTGCCCAAACACGAAAATCGCGTTGGCTTTATCAAAATCGTTCAGATGGATGGTGCCTTTACCGACGCCAATACTGCGCTTAAGGCCGCTGCCGCTGGCTTCGTGGCACATATTCGAGCAGTCCGGGAAGTTGTTGGTGCCGACCATGCGCCCAAAAACTTGATACAGATAAGAGGCTTCGTTGCTGGCTCGCCCGGAAGTGTATAACTCCATCTGGTTCGGGTTATCCAGCGCCTTGATATGTTGGCCGATGAGCGCGAATGCGTCATCCCAGCTAATCGCTTCATAATGATCGGTCTGCGGGTTATAGCGCAGCGGTTCGGTCAGTCGCCCTTGATATTCAAGGAAATAATCGCTTTGCTGATAGAGCTTGCTGACGCTGTGCTGGGCGAAAAACTCATGGTCGATAAAGCGGCGGGTGGCTTCCCAGGTCACGGCTTTTGCGCCATTTTCACAGAAGCTAAAAGTACTTTTATTATCATCGCCCCACGCACAGCCGGGGCAGTCGAACCCTTTGGCTTTGTTCATGCGCATCAAGTTGCGCAGGTTTTTCAGGGCGTGTTTGCTGTCGATAACAAAACGGGTGGTGGCTTCGAGTGAACCCCAGCCGCCAGCCGCAGCATGATAGGGTTTGATGGCAGATTTAAATTTCATAACGCTTATTCATTGTCCTGTGGGTGCCGCACGCGGCTACGCCATTTACTGTTACTTAGAGTTTACTCCTGTTTAACTTCTATGTAAGCCGCACAAAAATCATGGATAACTGTGATCGGGTTAACCTTTCGCCAGTGATTTGTTAACCGCGCCACAAAACGGCAACGTTTCGCTCAACCTTTTGTTTCTCAAGGCCGATGACCTCCTTACAGCAACCTCCCTACATAAAAAGAGAAACCAAGGACATGGCAAAAATAACCGTTCGATTCTGGCATCACATCCGGCTAGTGCCACTTTTCACCTCAATACTTGCGGGGATTTTGATCCTGTTCGCTTTGTGCGTGGGGCTTGCCAGCTTCTTTTTGATTCAGAGCGACAAGGCGCTGCAAGATGTGACTAACGAAATCCAGGTGCGAATCGGCCTTTCCGACAGCTCGGCGAATCTGCGCAGCGCGCGGTTAAATATCATTCACGCCGGGGCGGCAGGGCGCGTGGCGGACATGGACGATATGAAATTTAATATCGCCGAGGCTGACCGCCTGATCAAACAAGCGCAGGCCAGCTTCAACATTTACATGGCTCGAGCCGACAAAGCGGAAGAAGGCGACGTGCTGGATAACGAGTTGCGCACCCGCTTTGAGGATTACCTGAATAAAGGCATGGCGCCGATGATGAAATATGCCAAAAACGGCATGTTTGAGGCGATCATCAACCATGAAAACGAAGAAGCGCGTAAGCTCGATGCGGATTACAGCAGCGTGTTAGTGAAGGCGGCGCAAATCCGCACCGAACGTGCCGAAGCGCTGAAAGAGCAGGCGCAAACTCGCTCGCACCTCAGCGTGATGTTGATGGCGGGTGCCTTTGCGTTAGCGTTATTCCTGACGATTTTCACCTTTGTGGTTTTGCGTCGCGTGGTGATTCAACCGTTGCAACAAGCGGCGACACGCATCGAACACATCGCTCAGGGGGATTTAACCCTGGCACCGCAATCTTTTGGTAATAGCGAAATCGGCAAGCTGAACCAGAACTTGCAGGAGATGCAAAACTCTCTGGTGAACACCGTGGGTGCGGTGCGCATGGGGGCCGAAGCGATTTATCAGGGTACGGGTGAAATCTCGGCGGGCAACACGGATTTGTCTGCCCGAACTGAACAGCAAGTTGCCGCGCTCGAAGAAACCGCCGCCAGCATGGAGCAGCTTACTGCCACCGTGAAACAGAATGCGGATAACGCCCATCACGCCACCAAACTGGCGGAAGAAGCCTCGCATAAAGCCAGCGATGGCGGGCGCATTGTCTCCGGTGTGGTCAGCACCATGAACAATATCTCCGCCAGTTCGAAGAAAATTTCCGAGATCACCGCAGTGATTAACAGCATCGCGTTCCAGACCAATATTCTGGCGCTGAATGCGGCGGTAGAAGCAGCGCGAGCCGGTGAGCAAGGTCGCGGATTCGCGGTCGTGGCAACGGAAGTCCGCACTCTGGCCCAGCGCAGCGCCCAGGCCGCGAAAGAGATCGAAGGGCTTATCAGCGAGTCCGTCTCGCTGATTGATAACGGTTCAAGCCAGGTAGCACATGCGGGCGAAACGATGACCGGCATCGTCGGTGCGGTGCGCCGCGTCACCGATATTATGCAAGAAATTGCCGCCGCATCGGATGAGCAAAGCCGTGGCATTCAACAGGTTGGCATTGCGATAAACGAGATGGATAACGTGACGCAGCAAAATGCTTCGCTGGTTGAAGAAGCCTCGGCGGCAGCAAGTTCTCTGGAAGAGCAGGCCGCGCGCTTGACGGCGGCGGTGGGGATTTTCCGCTTAAATAATCAACCTCATAATGTGACAGTGGCGACTGAAAAACCGAAGAAAACCGCTGTAAAACCTCGCGCAATCATTGACGAAGACGATAACTGGGCGACGTTCTAAATATTATCAGGCGGGTAAATGATGAATGTTTACCCGCCCAATTCTTTATAAATTAACTTCACCATTAATTAGCTACATTCCTAAAAGCTTCCTGTAATCCCCGCCCATTGATTCCACGCATAACGAGAAAGAGTTACCAACCAGATAATGCATTTTCTTTTCGAGTAAATGCGATGACGAATAAAAATAATGACGACGCCTGTTCAGGGATCTCGCGCCGCCATTTTGTTAAGGCCACGAGTGCATTAGCCGCAGTACCTTTTGTCGGCGTTAAATTTGTGAATGCCGTAAATACCACCCGCTCTGCTGCGAATGCTGAGGCTCTCCCTGAACGAATTATTCCCACCTGTAGCACCTTCGACTGTGGCGGAAAATGCGATATCCGCGCCCATGTTCAGCAAGGTGTTGTCACCCGAATTACCACCCAACCCGACGCCGATTTAGACCCGGAAATGCCGATTATGCGCGCCTGCGTGCGTGGACGAGGCTACCGTAAATTCGTCTACCACCCGGATCGTTTGAAATACCCGATGAAGCGCGTCGGCAAACGTGGCGAAGGCAAGTTTGAACGCATTAGCTGGGATGAAGCGACCACGCTGATTGCCGATAATCTCAAGCGTACCGCGCAACAGTACGGGCCAGCGTCACGCTATGTACACGTTGGAACGGCGGTCAGCGGCGGGGCGTTTTCTGGCGACACCATGGTGCGCCGTCTGCTGAATCTCACCGGCGGATACCTCCAGTCTTACCATTCGGTGAGTATGGGAAACACGGCGGCGGCGACGCCTTATACCTACGGAACGCCAGCCAGCGGAAACACGCTGGATACGCTGAGCGATACACCGCTGGTGATTTTGTGGGGCCATAACCCGACGGAAACCATTTTTGGCCATACCAACCATTACTTCCAGCAGATGAAGCAAAACGGCACGCGCTTTATCGTGGTTGACCCGCGTTATTCCGATACCGCTTCTTCGCTGGCTGACCAATGGATCCCGCTGCGCCCGTCTACGGATAACGCGCTGATGGACGCGATGATGTTTGTTATCGTTAGTGAAAATCTGCACGACAAAGATTTTATTGAAAAATACACCCTCGGCTTTGACGAAAGTTCGATGCCGGAAGGGATTCCAGCCAATGAATCGCTGGTTGCATACCTGATGGGCACGAAAGACGGCGTTAAGAAAACCCCGGAATGGGCCGAAGTGATTACCCATGTTCCGGCGCAGACTATTCGCCAACTGGCGCGTGATTACGCCACCACCAAACCTGCGGCGTTGATACAAGGTTGGGGGCCACAAAGGCATAACTGCGGCGAACGTACCGCGCGTGGCTCAACGTTACTCGCCACCATTACCGGCAACGTGGGTAAAAAAGGGGGCTGGGCAGGCGGTTACGGGGGTATCGGCAACCGTAAATTCACCACCGGCCCGGAAATGCCGGACAACCCAATCAAAGAAAAAATCTCGGTGATGAACTGGGTACAGGCGGCTGATGATGCCAGCAAAGTCACGCCAGAAGATGGCCTGACCGATGCGCAGGAGCTGAAAAGTAATATCCGTATGCTGTTTTCCCTCGCCGGGAATTATCTGGCTAACCAAAACCCGGATATTCATCAGGCGATCAAGGTTCTGGAAGATGAATCGAAAATTGAGTTCATCGTTGCCAGCGATTTATATCTCACCCCGAGCGCGAAATATGCGGATCTGCTGCTGCCAGAAACCAGCTTTATGGAACGCTGGAACATTGGCGAAACCTGGGGTACCGCCAATTATCTTATTCTTTCCGAAAAGCTGATCGAGCCTGAATTTGAACGCCGCTCGGATTACGACTGGCTGCGCGAAGTCGCCGCGAAACTGGGCATCGAAAAAGAGTTTAGCCTTGGGCGTGATGAGAAACAGTGGATTGCGCAAATCTGGGAAAATACTCGTAAAGCCATGCCTGACGAGCATTTGCCGACATTCGACGAGCTGCAAGTGACGCGCCGCCATTTATTTAAAGGCAAACCACACATCGCTTTTGCCGACAATATTAGTGACCCGCAAAATAATCCATTCCCAACGCCGTCGGGGAAAATCGAAATATTCTCGCAGCGCTTGTACCAAATGGATCATCCGGAAATTCCGGCCCTGTCTCATTACGTTCCGGCGCATGAAGGCCCGGAAGATAAGCTGGCCGAGAAATATCCGCTGCAATTAATCACCTGGAAAGGTAAAAACCGCGCCAACTCCACGCAGTATGCCAACCCGTGGCTGCAAGAAGTGCAGACGCAGAAACTGTGGATCAACCCGCTGGATGCGCAAAAACGCTCAATTGCGCAGGGCGACAGTGTGCGCATTCATAACGATCGCGGCGTGTCGCAGGTTACCGCTGAAGTCACTCAGCGCATTATGCCCGGCGTGGTCGCCATGCAGGCGGGTGCGTGGTGGCAGCCGGATGCTAACGGTGTCGACCACGGCGGCTGCGCCAATGTGCTCAGTTCCGCGCGTATCACCGCGCTGGCAAAAGGAAACTCCCACCAAACCATGCTCGTGGAGGTTGCAAAAGCATGAGTAAATTTATTGATTACGCCCCTGTCAGCGAGCAGCAGTTGGGTTTCTATATTGATTCATCGCGCTGCTCGGGCTGCAAAGCCTGCCAGGTGGCCTGCAAAGACAAAAACAATCTCGAAGTGGGACGCCGCTTCCGCCGCGTTTACGAAGTGAAAGGCGGCGGTTTCATCGCCACGGGCCAGGGCGGCGTTCACAACAATGTGTATGCCTACACCTTGTCGATTTCCTGCAACCATTGCAAAGATCCGGTTTGTACCGTGAATTGCCCGACAACAGCGATGCACAAACGCCCCAGCGACGGCATCGTGCGCGTCAATACCGACAAATGTATTGGCTGCGGATACTGTGCCTGGTCGTGTCCTTACGGTGCTCCACAGCTCAATGAAGCGACCGGACAGATGTCAAAATGCGATTTTTGCGTCGATTTACTTGCGGCGGGCCAGCAACCGATTTGCGTGGCAACGTGTCCGTTAGGGGCCATTAAATTTGGCCCAATTAGCGAGTTACGCGCGCTTTACGGCGACGTGAGTGATGTACAGGGGCTGCCGGACTCTTCCATTACGCATCCGAATCTGGTCATCAAACCGCACCAGGGTGCAGAAAAAGGAGGTAAATAATCATGACCGAATGGCCACTTATCATCTTCACACTGTTAGTTCAGGGCTCCGTTGGGTTAACGGTTTTCACCGCTATCGCTATGTTTTCGGACAGTAACAAGCAAAAACCGGCTGCGGGTTTATCC
Source organism: Buttiauxella izardii (assembly GCF_003601925.1). Taxonomy (GTDB): domain Bacteria; phylum Pseudomonadota; class Gammaproteobacteria; order Enterobacterales; family Enterobacteriaceae; genus Buttiauxella; species Buttiauxella izardii. The sequence goes on along the minus strand of NZ_QZWH01000012.1, from coordinate 16,555 downwards.
GCCATGCTGGTGGCTTTTATTGCCGGAGCACTGGGGCTGATGGCCTCCACCGCGCATTTGGGCTATCCGCTAAATGCCTTCCACGCGCTAACGCATTTCGGTAGCTCATGGTTGAGCCGCGAAATCGTATTCGCCAGTTTGTATCTTGCGGTTTTAGGCCTGGCGACGTTGATTGCGTTAGTCAAAAAACGGGTGATTCCCTTGTTGTTACTGATTGCCGCAGTGCTGGGGCTTATCGACATCTTCTGTATGAGCGCCATTTATGTTCACGCGTCTGTCGTGACATGGATGCATTTCAATACTTATGTGATGTTCTTTGGTTGCGCATTGAGCTTGGGCGCGGTTGCCGCTTTATGGGTGCTGCCTGAGCAGTTAGTGCGAAAAGTCATGGTAATGGCGGTGCTGGTTCTTGTCGGCGCAACGTTAGTGCGTTTGTTGGAGCAGCCGCTTTATATGAGCTACCTGGCAAATGCCGGGATTAGTGACGTCGTGACCTTCCCACATCAACCGTTAGTTGCCTTTAAAGAGCAGAGTGTTTTGCGCCTCACCGCCTGGATCGCTTTGGTAGCGGGCAGTTGCCTGCTGGCTTTGAGTTTACGCTCCGCGCGTATTGCCAAAGGCTTGCTGGCGCTGGGCGGCGGCTTAGTGTTGGTTGCAGAAATCTTGCTGCGCTTCAGCTTCTTTAGCATCAACTAATTGATGAAATTCAATTTACAAAACACACGCTCAATCCTTGTCGGGGTTGGGCGTTCTTGTGTTCATTATCTTGTTGCAAAAAGCGATTGCCAGGCTTGCCTGGCCGTCTGCCCATCGGGTGCGGTCATTCTTGAAAATGGCAGGGTGCAAATTGATACCGATGCCTGCATCGCCTGCGGAGCCTGTTTGTTCGCCTGCCCGACAGCGGCGATTGAAACCCCTGAACCGCCACGGCGTTATTATCGGGACACAAGCCTGGTGATGCCGCTCAGCGTCACACCGCCAACCGTCGACGAACTTCTGATGTGGCACGCCCAGCTCCAGATTCGGGCGGTCGAATTTAATATTGCGCTCTATCCGGATTGGGTTGTGGCCATTGCAGCGCTTAATTTGAGGCTCAAAAAACTCAAGCAACCGCTTTGGGCGATTGTGCCTGCGCAAGAAACCGCCATTGATAAAGGGCGTCGCCATTGGTTACAGCTAAAAAATGGCGAGAATCAAACTGGTAGCGTGACGCCAGGCCGAAGGGCGCGCAGGGCCAGCTTCCCGGAGACAAGTGAGTATCAGGTTATCGTGGATAAATCGCGGTGTTTTCTCTGCGGAGCGTGCGCCAGAATCTGCCCGGAAGCGGCGATTCAAATGGATAGCGAGTCGATGGTTTTAAACTCTACGCGCTGCACAAGCTGTGGTTGTTGTCAGGAGATCTGCCTGCCTGAAGCGTTAAAAATCGTTGAAGAGAAACAGAACTCGCAGACAGTATTGCCCCTGTTTCAAAACCGCTGCAACACCTGCCATCGCTCGTTTTCTTGCTGGTCGAGTGGAGCATCACAATGCCCGATATGCCAGCGCCATGTTTTTGGTATGCGTGAAAGTTAAAACCCGTTACACCGTAACGCGTGTAACGGGTTTTGCCTTACTCCAGTTCTAACCGCATATTAAGCACGGCTATCTCTTCCCGCCAGGCCTGTTGTAATGCCGGTTTTTGATGGCTTTGCTTGCGCGCTAAATCCAGCGCAAGCTTTTCCTCCAGTTCAACCAACCTTTCAAGCCAGGCTTCTGCTTCCGTGTGAATAACCGTTTCGACGACTTCTCTTGATGGCGATATCTCAACGGCATTTTCAGCCGTCAGTTGTGCGTAAAGCCCCTCGAGAGAGTGCCATTCGCTTAGCTCGCCGTGATCAATCAGCCAGAAGCGGTTGCAGCTTTTGGCGATTAACGTCCGGTCATGCGTCACCAGTAACACGCCGCCATCGTAGCTTTGCAGCGTTTCAGCCAGCGCTTCTTTGCCTTCCATATCCAGGTGGTTGGTCGGTTCATCCAGCAACAGCAGCGAATAACGCGCCAGCGTCAGCCCAACAAACAGCAGGCGCGAACGCTCGCCGCCGCTTAACGTGCTGACCGTTTGCCCGTGACGCAACCAGGCAAAACCGGCGCTGATCAACGCCATTTTGCGGTCGCGTTCGGTTAATGCCGCGAACGGCTCCAGCGCTTCAAGCAACGTGTCGCTATCGCGTAACTGGTGCAGCGTCTGGTCGTAATACCCCATATTCACGCGCGGATGCAGGCGAATCGCCTCGCTCAGCGGCTGCTGATAATGCTGCCACAGCAGGCGCAACAGCGACGATTTGCCACAACCGTTACGGCCAATTATTGCCACCCGATCACCACTTTTCAGACGCTGAATATTCAGGCTAAACAGCGGCGGGCAATCAGGCGCAGGGCTGACGGCGAGGTTTTCCATTTCCAGTAATCTGTCAGCCGGTAACGCTTCGCCTTTAAGGATCAGTTGCCACTGATTCAACGCGGCAAGTTCCGTCTGGCTGTCCTTCAATTTGTCGATGCGCTTTTCCATTTGCTTGGCTTTACGGGCGAGATCTTCGTTGTCGTAAACGCGCCCCCAAATGGCGAGGCGTTTGGCGCTGGCGGCAATGCGGTCGATCTCTTTTTGCTCCGCCTGATGACGATGGACGTCGGTTTTGTCGCGCTCAACTAACGCTTCACGCGCCGCAGAGCAGGGCAACTGGAAGAAACTCAACGTGCGGTCGCGCAAAATCCAAGTGCCGTTGGTGACGTTATCCAACAGATGTTGGTCATGAGAAACCAATACAAAGCTGCCGTTCCAGTCGCGTAAAAACTGCTCCAGCCACAGTAACGTCGGCAAATCGAGGTGATTACTCGGTTCATCGAGCAGCAGAAGATCCGGCTCGCTGATCAGTGCTCGCGCCAGCAATAAACGCGTGTGCTGCCCGCCGCTGAGTGTTCCGGCAGTCAGTTGCCACGCCGATTCGTCAAAGCCCATGCTTGCCAGCAATGCTTGCGCGCGCCAGCCGTCAGTATGCTGCTGCGCTTCAGTCAGTCGCGCCATCACCGCTTCAAGCAGCGTCAGAGAGTGTAAATCTTCCGGCAAATGCTGTTCGACACGCGCCATCAGGCAATGATGCGCACGCGTCACGCTGCCGCTATTTGGTGAAATAGTGTCATCGAGCAGTTTCAGAAGGGTACTTTTGCCGCAGCCGTTATGGCCGATTAAGCCCAGCCGGTCGCCTTTTTTCAGCGTAAACGTGATGTCAGCCAGCAGAGGGCCAAAGGGGGTATCAAGGCTAAGGGATTGTGCAGTTAATAAAGTGCTCATTTTGCTTACTCAAGAGTCAGGCGATAAAACGCCTCGTCAATATGACGATAACCCGGTAAGCCCGAGGAATTTCCCTTCATACTTCAAGTTGTTGGTGCGTTGGCTGCGTTCAACTCGAATTATTTTGGGAATGAATAGTCTTCGCTCAAGCCGGATTATCGCAGTGCGATATCGATAACGCTTGAGCAGTGACGATCACCAAAAGTCTGCGAAATAAACAACATTTCACAAAACAGCATGGGATCCTCCTTATATATTCAGTTGGTTAATGGGTGAGTGAATCCTGGCAGAATTCATGGCTCATTGCCAGAGGCTCATTTTTGCTCTGCGGGTATGGCCGTAAAATGGGGGAAATATCCGTTTTAAAGAGCTTCAACCATTCATTTCAACAATCAACTCTCTAATCCAACGGTGCCCGGCGTGGCTGTGGCTGCGTTCGTGCCAGATCAGGCAAATATCGAATTGTTCTGCAAGCCAGGGTAATTCTATAACGGCGAGTTGAGCTGAGTGCGCCTGCAACAAGCGCCGGGGGATAAGCGCCACCAGGTCACTTTTCTGAACAATTTCAGGAATAAACAAAAATGATGCCGCCGACATCACGACGTTGCGTTTATGACCGAATGCTGCCAGCGCATCGTCAATCGGGGTGGTAAAACTGCCGCCGGATGGCGAGACGATTACGTGCTCCAGTTTCACAAACTCTTCTAGCGCCAGATTCGCTTTAAGCTTCGGATGGTCGTGTCGCCCAATCAGCACATAGCTTTCATCGAACAGGTGGCTGGTGCGTAAAGGCGTGCGGGAAGAGTCATGCGAGGCAAAAACCAAATCCACTTCGCCGCTCGCCAGCTGGTGGTCTAACTGGGCCATATCCAGATGCCGGACTGCGATGCGCACCCCCGGCGCTTTTTGGCGCAGGGCCAGCACCAATGGCATCACCACGGCGGCTTGAATGTAATCGGTGCAGGCAATCGTCACCGTCAGGTTCGCACGCTCCGGGTAAAAATCTTTATGTGAGTGCAAGGTGTGGCGTAGTTGTTCCAGCGATTCACGCAGCGGAACCAGTAGCTCAAGCGCTTTGGCGGTAGGCGTCATGCCGCGTCGGGCGGGGATCAGTAGCGGATCGTCAAACATCTCTCGCAGACGATTAAGCTGTGCGCTGACGGCAGGCTGGCTAAGGTAAAGTCGCGCCGCTGCTTTCGTCACATTCTGTTCGACCAGTAGCGCTTCGAGCGTCAGCAGCAGATTCAAATCGAGTTTTTTGGTATCCATCTGGTGGATTCCTTAATATAAAATAATCGATTTCTGTTATCCCTCAGTTGTCCTGATAATTCAAGCCAGGTAAATAAACCATCAGGAAAAAAATCATGTCATCGAATAACAAACCTCTTATCACCGTGGTCGGCGCACTGAGTAAACAAGGTCGCAGCGTGGTGCGTGCTTTGCTGGAAAGCCAGCGTTATGAAGTGCGGGCATTAACCCGTCGCGTAGATTCGCCGGAGGCCCAGGAACTGGCAAGTTTGGGCGCACACCTAATTCAGGTGCCGCTTGAAATCGGTCATAAAACCCAATTCATTGAGGCATTTAAAGGAGCGCACGGCGTATTTATGATGACGCCAGGCATCCCGCCAGAAGCGCCACATGCCCCAACGCATGAAACTGAATTAGGCAAAGAAATTGCCGATGCGGCAGTCGAAGCGGGCGTGCAGCATTTGGTTTTCACGACTCTTGAACACGTAGACAAAATTACCGATGGCAAAAAATGGGTGCCGCACTTCACTGATAAAGCCAGGGTTGAGGAATATATTCGCTCGCTGCCAATAAACAGTTCGTTTATTTCTATGGCGTTCTTTTACACCAATTTGCTGGAGTATTACCCGCCGTATCAGCAGGGCGACTCGTTAATCTTCCCAATCTATTTACCGGAAGATTTCCGCGCTCCTTTTGTTGACCCGCTAACGGCAACCGGCCCGGCAGTGTTGGAGATTTTCGACCATCAGGAAGAATACTCGGGCTGCTGGTTACCGGTTGTGGGGGAAATAATCTCACCAAAAGAAATGGTCGAAACATTCACTCGTGTCACGGGTATTAAAGCGCAATACCGCCCGGCGATGACGCTTGAGGAGTTGCTGCATCATTTCCCGTCCTATTCCGGCATGGAAGGGTTAACGGCGGAAATTGTGGGGATGGCTGAGTACGCATTTGAAAACGGTTACTACCGCGAAGAACGCGATTTGCAGTGGAGCCGTAAGGTCAACCCGAGCGCATTAACTTGGGCACAATTTCTGCACACCACTGGCTGGAAGGGCCAAACTCATGCCTTCAATGCGTAAAGCCAGAAAGCGCCTCCTCGATTAATTGTGCCAGCCGGGTTTGCGCAGTCTGATTGCTGCCAGGCGTTTTCTGCTGTTCAAGTGTGATACCCAGTTTGCCGAGAGGCGGCAGAAGCTGCGTTTCATTGCGCAGGTTTCCAGGCATTCCGATATGCGTGCGCACCGTCACGCCCAGCCCGGCCTGAATAGCCGCCCAAATGCCATTCAGGCTATGGCTGACAAACATCACGCGCCACGGTATTCCTGCTTGATCGAGTGCGGTGGTCGCGCGATTTCTCATCAGACACGTATGTTCAAACATCACCAGCGGCAGCGGTTCACCGCTGGCGAGCAGGGCAGAAATATCGAGATCCGGATGGTGAATCCATTCCAACTGGCACGCGCCCAGCGCCTTGCCGCCGCGTGATGGTGTGTCCGGTTGCCACATCAGCGCCATATCCAGCTGGTGACTATCAAGTGCCGTTTGCAGCGCCAGGTTGCGCTCAACTTTAGCCAGAATCCGTAATCCGGGATGATGACGTTTAAACTGGCCGAGAATCCCCGGCATCAGCGATTCGCCAAAATCCTCCTGCATCCCGATGCGCATTTCCCCGGTGAGCAGTTCACCTTTAACGGCGCGAAGCGCTTCATCGTTTAGCGCAAGCATTCGGCGGGCGTAGCTCATCAGCATTTCACCGTGGTGCGTGAGTTCGAGATGGCGTCCCTGCTTAACCACCAGAGCGGCGTCGCACTGCATCTCCAGTTTCTTCAACTGTGCGCTGACAGCCGAGGTGGAGCGGGACAGTTGCATTGCCGCTTGCGCAAAACTTCCGCACTCAATGCCCGCGACAAAACTGCGCAGCGCGTCGAGATCCAGCGCAGGACTGAGCTTTTCCATAATTGTCCTTATTTTCGGGATGATTGATTTTGAATTATTCGATTTTCAGGATGGAACTATTGCGCCACGATGGACTCACTGTCAACAACGAGTCAGCGCTATGAAGAAAACCCTCGATAAACACTCACTTTCCAACGTTGCCCCTAAACTGGCCGAATTAACTGAAACGGTGCTTTTTGGTGATATCTGGAAACGCACCCAGCTTTCGCCACGCGAGCGTAGCCTGGTCACCGTTGCGTCTTTAGCGGCGCTGGGACGGGTGCAACAATTACCGTGGCATATCAATTTTGCCAGGCAAAACGGGCTTAATAACGACGAACTGACCGAAGTGTTTACCCATTTGGCGTTCTACGCGGGCTGGCCTGCGGCTGTAACAGCGCTTAGCTGTCTGGATGAGGAAAACATCTGATGCCCTTTACCCGTATTACCCTCGGCGAGCATTACAGTGATGAACAGACGGCGGCAATCTCTGAAATCCTTCACCAAAGCCTGACGGATGAGTTCGCGGTTCCGCTTAAAGACAAATTCCAGGTTTTCGAAAGGTTACCCCCCGTGCAGCGAATATTTGATGCGAATTATCAGAGCGGCAGCCGCAGTAAAAATTTTATTCTCTTTCAAATCATCGCCGGAAAAGCGCGTACCGATGAGCAGAAACAGAACTTTTATCGCGTACTGAGCGAGGGATTACACAGGGATCTTTCCGTCGATCCCGATGATGTGATGGTCATTATCCAGTTCAACCATGCAAGCGACTGGAGTTTTAGCAACGGCCTGATGTATTGCCCGATGTGACCAGAAACGGCACCCGCGGCGGGTGCCGTTCGCATGAATTATAATCAGGCCAATAAATCCCTCAGCGCCTTTTTCTGCATATCACTCACATCCAGCGGATGGCGATACCCGATGTTTTCCACCGCGCGGGCGTATAACGCTACCAGCCAGTCGTAGACATAAATGGTGTTGCCGCGAGCGGGTTGTTCGCCCAAACGCACCAGCCGCGTGCTTGCCGTGGCCTGTTTAAGAGGAGCAAATACCGGCGAGCCTTTGTTGACGCGGCTTGCCGGGCGCAGGCTTGGCTCGATATGGGCGTAACCCAACCAGCTGACAAAATCGCCCAATACAGCGCTTACGCAGGTGATCTCCTGCGCCATGCTGCCATCACCGTGGCGCAACGCGGTTTCCAGTTGTTCCGGTAATTTCAGGCGATAACTGGCAACGATCAGCAATTGGCACAACGCCTGGAGTTGGTTGTTATCCATCCCGGAGAGTTGGGCGATTTCACGGCGTGTCGCGAGTTGGCGCAGATGGTTTATCCACAGCAGATGCACCACGCTGGCAAAGTTACTCGGTGCGTGATCTGGCGTATCGGTGCCTTCATCGTCAGCGAACAAGTCGATATCAAGCCGGAAATCAGCAGGCTGCTGCTGGCGAGTTTGTTGGTGGCTCAACCAGCATTGTTGCAGCGCATGGCGCTCTGGCAGCAGGCTGGCGAGCAGTTCGCCGTGTTGCGCCGCATTGGCTTGCAGGGCGCGCACCAGTTCTTCAGCCTGCGAACGAGCACGTTCTGGCGTGAGTTTTTCAGCGTCGATAATATGCGAGAAAAGGGCACGGATTTCGTCATTAAGCGCGACTTGCAACATCTCAATGCGCAAAGCGCGCTGCGCCGGAACCACCGCATCCGCCAGCCATTCCAGCAAACGGTGCATGTTGCGACTGTCCAGCGCTTGCAATGTTCCCCAGCGTTTACCGGGCAGGCCGATAATGCGCTGCACGCCGTTATCCAGATTAGCCCCGCTGAACCGCGCATCGTCTGGCGTTATCGCCCAAATCAGGCCCGGCGTGGTGGCGTTGCTGGCCTGGGTTTTATCCACCCAACGCGCCAGCATTTTACCCGCCGCATTCACTTCGCTGCGTTCGGCAGCGGCATTGCACACCACTAATTTGTCGGGCTGCAAAAACGGAGCGTAATCATCAAGTTGGGCCGTAGGAATATCCACAACATCGATCTGAGCCAGTTTCGGCGGATGGTTAAGCGAGAGCGCAATTTCAGCGCACAGTTGCTGCAAATCACGCTGCGCAAGGCTGATCTGCGTGCCGATTTCATGATTGAAAAGCGGGCAAACCATCACATCCGCGTCCATTTCCGGTTCATCCGGCGTGCCGGGGATCAGGAAACCTTCAACCGGCAATAAGAACGTGTCGACCAGCAGGCTGGCTGGAGCCAAAACCTGCTGCGCATTGCCCAGGTGATTCAGCGTTTCGGCCAGGTGTTGCCATTGTGCGGTGATCGCCGCGTTATCACCCCAAAGCGGCGCCAGTAATGCGGCTTGATCCGCACAATTCAGCCACGGCAGCAGTTCTGCGATTTGCTGCCACAGTGCGTTTTCCAGATGATGCTGGCGGCGCACCATTTGTTGGTAAGTTTGTGCGATTTCAGCGAGTTGTTGCTGCGTCAGCCCAGATGTGGCTTGCGCCTGGCGGCGAACCTGAAGCTCTTTTAATCGCGCGGCAATCACGTCGTGACGGGCAAATCGCGCAGCCGGTTCGGCGTGATACTGGCGAATCAAACGCTGAGCCAAAGTGCTGCTGGTGCCAAGCGTAATCAATAACGGATAGTGTTCCGCAACGGGCAACTCACGGCGCGTAAAGCGCACGGCAACGTTCGGCGCATGGCCGGGGTTAATGTGCGTCAGGTAATCCAGCACTTTGCCGCCGAGGGAAATCTCAATGCGCTTGACGTTATCGCCCAGCAGCATCATCAGCAGGTGATGCTTGCCGGAAACCGAGTGGCCGTATAAACCAATGGTTAGCGGTTGCTCCGCCTGCAAGTCAATGTGTTGCTGGCGATTGTGAAGCACTGCCAGTCTTTGCAGCAGGCCATCCGCTTCGTTTTCCACCAGCGGTACGGACAGGCGAGTTTGTTGAACCCAGTCGATTAAAGAGGTTATCGGCTTCATTTTTGGTACACGCTCCCGCTGTCAATCCAGTAATGGCTGGCTCCGCTGTAGCTTCCTGCCAGGGTATTCAATTTAAAACTCAACTGGTTGAGCGGCACTTTACTGCCGTCCTGCAACCAGGCTTCCGCCAGCACGAACGCGTCGGCTTCACGGGTTTGTTGCAGGCGCACGTTGAGCACGCCTTCTCCGGCAATCGTTTTTGCCAGTTCCGGCGAATTTATTGCCAGTGTGTAGAGCGGCGTAGCAGGCCAGCGGGCGTCATCAAGCTGGCGGAAGCCGAGGCAGGCATTGCCGCGCAACGGGAAATGCAGGCGCGTGTCGAGCGTCGATTTGGGATCGTCGAGATCCACATCCCGATACCAGACGTTTTCATCCACCAGCGTGTTATTGCCGTCGAGCATCCCGAGATAACGCACGGTGGAATAAGCCTGAATATCTGACGCTTTGAAGTTAAAGCCCGGCAGGCGCAAATCCATCGCCAGGCTGCATAACATCGCGCCGACGGCGGCAGTCGATTTCGGATTGCCGATGCGCCCCTGTTGGCTAAACGGATACCATTCATGAGTCTGATAGTTATCGAGCCAGACGATGCGATTCACCGGCACCGGTTGTTGGTAGCGCAATAATGCCTGCACCCCAGGCAAACAGGCCGGGCGGCCCGTCACTAATAAAACATCGCAGCAATAATGGCTGATCACTTCGCACAGCGCTTGCAGCGGGGCGGTCAGGGTGAATTGCCCGGCGAGCAGCGCCTCTTGCAACGCTGATAATTCAACTTGCAGCGGCACGCTAAACAGATCAAACGCGGGCGCATCCGCAGGCAGCGAGTGTTGCACCGCTTGCTGAACGTAATTAATCACGTTATCGGTCGGGCGGCTTGTGAGCAGCTCGCCAAATGTGGCGTCGAGTGTGGCGTGCTTATCGTCCGGGTCACTGTTTTCCCAATAAGAAAGCACCGCGTGGCCGAGAGGGATAAACAGTTGCAGCGCGGTTTGCTGTCGCAGCGTGCCGCGCGTGTCCATACGCCCGGACTCGCCAAACAGCGTCGTCATCAAACCGGCGGTATCAACGACTCCCGCCTGGTGAATTTGCGCCTGCAACGCGGGTAACACGCAGCGCTGAATCACATCCAGCAAAATGTCGTCGCCCGCCACTTTGAAACCTTCGCGGAACAGCAAACGCGGGGCGATTTTCACGTTGCTCCCCACGCCGCTATCAAGCTGATATTGCGTGATCGCCATGTCGGTGGTGCCGCCGCCGATATCAATCGACGCCACGCGCAGGGTTTTGCCCGGCAATTCGTCGGCGGCTAACTGGCGATCCGGGCGGGCGAGGCTGCGGAAGAAATTCCCCGTTTGCCCGGCATAGTTCACCAGCGCTTCGTTATACAGCCACACCAGTTGGCCGCAGGTCGCTTCGTCCCATTCCATTTGCACGTCCGGCACCGGAACCACGCTTTTCTGGAAATCGCGCTCGGTGATGAAACCGTCGTCCGTCGGGTGCCATTCCATCGCTTTCCACACCAGCCCTACCGCTTCCTGCATACGCTGGCGGAAGATTTCACGCTCCTGTTTTGGCATCGCCGAAGGCAGCGTGAGGATCAAATGGCGTAACTGGCGCGGCGCATTCAGGTGCCCCATGCTCTGGCGCGAACCGACGCTGTTGATTTGCATCAGCGCCTGAGCGAGTAATTCGCAGAGCATCAACGTCATTAATGAACTGCGGCTGTATTGGGGCGAAAACACCGGTAAACGTTCGTCTATCGGCAATGAATAGAGCGGTTGGCCGTCGTCATTCATCAGGTTCATCAATGGAAATGCGGTTGCCAACGGTTCGCGCTGAGTTTTCACGCCCATCTGGCTAAAGCGCCAGTCCTGGCTTGCCGGGGTTTCGTCCCACAGATAACGGCGCGGGCTGGAAATGCCGCTTGCGCCGTCAGTGCCTAAACGGGCGGTCGCCATGCTACGCGCTTCGTCGCCCACGCGGGCAATCGACGGCCAGACAAACGCATCATCGCGGCCACTTTCTACCGAGAAATGTTGTTTGCCGAATTTAGCTTCTGAGAACTCGAGGCGGCTGGTGAACATCGCTTCGTTGATGAGTTGCGGTTCGCTGAGCGAGCGGATTTCCAGCTCGGCGGTCTGGCGCAGGCCGTCGTTGGCTTCACCGTGATCTTCAATCAACACGCCGCAGGTATGCGTGTTGCCGACGTCCAGCACCAGATCGACCGGGATCGCCGGAGCTTGCAGCGTGGCGGTGACGATTTTCACTTCTGGCACCGCAAGCTGGGCACCGAGCATCTCGATAATATTGAGATAGTGCGCCTGATATTCGAACGTTTTCAGCGCATTGCTGATTTCGCGCTCGGTGCGCGATTCATGGCGTGTGGCAAACTGGGTGAACACTTCACGCAGCCAGCCATCGACCCAGGTTTGATCAATAAAATCGTTAATCTCTTCGTTATGCCAGGCCAGAGCAAAACGTGCGCCGTTGCGCACATCGTTGAGCGTCGGGGCCAGATGCGCCGCCGGGTTGTCATCGGCGAGGATTTTGGTGTCCAGCGCGAGAGTGATTCGTACGGTGTTGCCCGCAGCGTCCGGCGTTTCCAGGCAACGAATCTGCACCCGCGCCCAGTTGTCCGGCCCGCCAACAAAAGTGCGCGGCGGGTTAAAGCGCAGGAACGGCAGCGGCAACCAGGTTTTATCGAGCAGTTTCAGCGAATGACCCAGCGTAATCGTGCATTCGGGTTTCACCACTTCAGGAGCGGAACCCGTCGTGCCGGGCAGGGTAAATTTGCCTGGAATCACATCGTAATCAAGGCGCAGCAATGGGCCGTTTGCCGTTTTACGCACAAAGCGCCCGGTATGCGGGGCGTTTGGCTGCGGGGCGAGGCCGAAATCCAGGAACTGAATGCCGCTGTCTTTAATGAGCGTCACGCTCGGCTTATAAGGATACAACGTGGCAAACATGGTTAATCACTCACTTTTTTAAATGTCACAGGCACCACGGTGTCGCCTTCGTATTTGCCACTGCATTCGGCAACATCGTTCTCGCCTGGCTTGCAGGAAATCTCCGGCAGCGGATAACGCGAACCATCGCTACAACGCGCATTGCCACGGGTTTTGATCATCAACGTGCCGGATTGCATCAACCCGGAAAACACTTCCGCTTTGCAGACAATATTGTCGCCATGCACCAGCCGCACGTTGCCTTTGTTATTGGCAATCTGGTAACGCAGCGTGGGCGGTTTGCCGGTGATGGCATCTTTGACGTTAATGGCGACGCGCCAGTTGCCGTTGAGGAATTTTGTCGAGCCGATTTTTAGGGCATCAGCCGGTAAAACCAATGTGCCTTTTGGCACATCGACAGGCGCGGGTGTGGCGACGACCGGTTCGGGTTCTGGCGCAGGCGGTTCAATTACCGCGGCCTGAGCGACCGGCAGCGTGGAAACATGCGCAACGGGTTCAGTCTTTATTTCCGCCGAGGCGATTGGCTGTGGTTTCACTTCAACTTGTGCCAGGGGTTCAGCGTGGGGCGCTGACACCAGGTAATAAGAGAGCGGGGCAGCGATACAGGCAACGATGGCAGCGGCAACGGGTAAAATCCAGCGCTTCGGTTTTTTCGTCGCAGCCACCTCTGGCGCGGTTTCACGAAGCGGAGTGGGCACCAGCGGTTCGTCAATTTGCGGTGATGCAGGAACCGGTGCCGCCATGGAATAGAGCGGCGCATCTGGCTCGCTGATGATGACGGCAGGCGGAGCGGCGGCTGGCGGTTCAGGAAGAAACTCAATCACCGGTTCGTGTTCTTCGGTGATGCGCAGGCAATCCAGCGGGTCAGGGCGCGCGCTGCTGTTGAGGCTGACAAATCCCCAAAACGTCAGCACCGGTTTGCCGTCCACCAGATAAACGTGCTGGTTGCCGGGAAATTGCAAAGCGTTTGCCAACAAAGAAGCAAAGAGCTGAATGGCCGTTTTTTCTGACTGCTCGCAGCGCTGAATCAATGAGGCGACGTTGGCCTGGCAATTATCGAGATAGCGCAGCGCTTTTTTGCGTTGTTCATCGCTGGCTGCCGCCCAACTCAGCACCGAACCTTCGTGTGGCGCGTACCAGTCAACCCGGTCGCCATCATCGTTCGGCTGAGGAACCGCGAGGGAATCGACCTCCGCCTGCTGTTTGCGTAAGCGCAAAGTTTCGCGAATTTGTAATGCTGAGTCGAATACGGTTTGCCCGTTTTCACCTAACGAAAGGAAGTCATCTAAGCATCCGCTGCGCAATAATGTTTTTGCCACGTCATCAATCCTGCTGTTTTCAGCTCCGCATGAGCCATTTTCACACTTTCCATTTTACGGATTTCCGGCTCAGGCAAACGGCGGAGGAAGCGACACTTTTTTCTAATTATCGGGCGATTGCACTTAAGTCATTGGGGCGTTCGCGAGTTTTGTGCTACTGATTATTCTTCTCTATTTTTCAGGGGCGAATAATCAATGTCAGAAAAATTGCCGTTATTGCTGGTTCAAATGGGCCATCCACCCATGGATATTCGCAAAGCCGTAGGCGAGCAACCGCAGTGGTTTCATGCCGCTTTGGGCGATGTTGGGCCGGTAAAAGTGGTCTGCCCGTTTGAGGGCGAGCCGTTGCCCGCCGCCGGAACGTTTAGCGGCGCGGTGATTTCCGGGTCATGGGCGATGGTGACGGATCGTGAAGAGTGGAGCGAGCGCACCGCCGACTGGTTGCGTGAGATTATTCCAGCGGCCGTGCCGGTTTTAGGTGTCTGTTACGGTCATCAGTTAATGGCTTACGCGCTTGGCGGCAAAGTGGATTACCATCCGCAGGGCAGCGAAGTGGGGCAAATTGCCGTCACACTGAATGATTCAGCCCAGCACGATCCGCTGCTTAGCGGCCTGCCAAATTCGTTCGACACCTTCTTAAGCCACGAACAAAGCGTACTGGAGTTGCCAAAAGGCGCAACAGTATTAGGCGCATCCAGCCACGATCCGCACCAGATCGTGCGCTACTCACCCACCGCGTTTTCAGTGCAATTTCACCCGGAATTTAGCGCCCCAGTAATGAATAAAATCATCACCAGCCGCAGCGAAAGAGTGGCGATGAAAGGCAAAGACCGCGATGCGTTACTGGCAAAAGTGAGTGACACGCCAGATTCACGGGCGATCTTGCAGCGGTTTGTTGCGTTATTGTAAAACCAATAGTCGAGATTATGTGCTGACGATGGCGTTAATCTGCTCAAATCTCGCTGTTATTGAATAACCTGAGAGCCTTTTGTTATTTGTCAGAAGGGTTCAGCTATGGTGTGATTAACCCGCAAAAAAATAACGTCACGATCCATTTTGGCAAGCAAACAAAAGGCAAAAATATGTCGACAGGGAAAACACTTCTCGCGCTGCTGCTCACGAGTTTATTACCCGCAACGGCTGCATTCGCTGCCGCGAATAACACGCTGGTTTACTGCTCCGAAGCCTCTCCAGAATCCTTCAACCCGCAAATTGCCAGCTCCGGTCCGACCTTTGTCGCCAGCTCGCAAACCCTCTATAACCGCCTGGTGGAATTTCGCCCAAGCGATAATTTGCCGGTGCCGTCGTTGGCGACCGAGTGGAAAATCAGCCCGGATGGCAAAACCTACACCTTCACGTTGCGCAAGGGCGTGAAATTTAACAGCAATAAAGAGTTCAAACCGACGCGCGATTTCAACGCCGACGATGTGGTTTTCTCGGTCATGCGCCAGAAAGACCCGAAACACCCGTACCACAATGTGTCGCAGGCGAATTACGAATACTTCCATGATGTCGGGTTGGACAAGCTGATTACCGAGGTTAAAAAGCTCGATGATAACCACGTCCAGTTCACGCTAAGCGAGCCGAATGCGGCATTCCTCGCAGACTGGGGCATGGACTTTGCCTCGATTCTTTCGGCGGAATACGCCGATGCGATGCTAAAAGCCGGTACACCAGAAAAAGTAGATACCGCGCCAATCGGCACCGGGCCGTATGCCTTGCAGGAGTACAAAGTGGATTCGCTGATTCGCTACGTGGCGAACCCGAATTACTGGAATGGCGAAGTGCCGACCAAACACCTGATATTCTCCATCACGCCAAATGTGCAAACCCGTATGGCGAAATTGCAGAAGAACGAATGCCAGATTATTCCGGCACCTGCACCGGTACAGTTTGAGGCGATCAAAGCGAATAAAGATCTCCAGTTGCATACCGTTGATGGCTTAAACGTTGGATATCTGGCATTTAACACCACCAAAAAACCGTTCGATAATGTGCTGGTGCGCCAGGCGCTGAACTACGCGGTGGATAAACAAGCCATCATTAATGCGGTGTTTATGGGCTCGGGCACGGTGGCAAAATCACCGATTCCGCCAACCATGATGGGCTTTGATAAAAACCTGAAAGATCGCAGCTACGATCCTGAAAAAGCCAAAGCGCTGCTCAAACAGGCCGGGCTTGAGAAGGGCTTCGATACCGATTTGTGGTCAATGCCAGTTCAGCGTCCGTATAACCCGAACTCCCGCCGTGTTGCCGAGATGATTCAGGCGGACTGGGCGAAAGTGGGCGTGAACGCGAAGATTGTCACCTTCGAGTGGGGCGAATATCTTTCTGGTATGCGTAAAGGCGAACATTCCTCCGCGCTGTTTGGCTGGATGAGTGACAACGGCGACCCGGATAACTTCGCCGATACATTGCTCGGTTGCGGCAGCATCGAAAGCGGTTCCAACGCCGCCCGCTGGTGCGATAAGCAATATGATGCGCTGACGCAGAAAGCGAAGTTGACCAGTGACCCGGCAGTTCGCGCCAAACTCTACGAGCAGGCGCAAGAAGTGTTCTACGAACAGGCTCCGTGGATTGCACTTGCCAATGGCAAAACCTTCTACGCCACGCGCAGCAACGTGACGGGTTACAGCGTTAGCCTGAACGGCAGCGATTTCTCGAAAGCGAAATTGAACTGATAGTCCTTTTTGTAGGTCGGAAAAGCGCAGCGTCCTCCGACAATATGGGCATCAATGGTGGATGACGCCTGCGGCTTATCCCCCCTTGTATTAT
>NZ_QZWH01000011.1 GCF_003601925.1 Buttiauxella izardii | reverse complement strand
ATGACGCTAGCGCTTATCCACTATACAAAAACAAAGGCTTATGAAACCGAGTAGGCCGGATAAGCGAAGCGTCATCCGGCAAAACCCGGTTACTGAAACAACTCAGAACAACCCTAACGGTTTCTCGGAATAACTCACCAGCAGGCATTTCGTCTGTTGGTAATGCTCCAGCATCATTTTGTGAGTTTCACGCCCAATACCGGATTGCTTGTAGCCCCCGAACGCGGCATGTGCCGGATAAGCGTGATAACAGTTGGTCCACACGCGCCCGGCCTGAATGCCCCGGCCCATTTTGTACGCCAGGTTGCCGTTGCGGCTCCAGACGCCTGCGCCGAGGCCGTATTCGGTGTCGTTCGCCAGTTCCAGCGCTTCTTCCATGGTTTTAAACGTCGTCACGGCGAGTACCGGGCCGAAGATTTCTTCCTGGAAAACGCGCATGTTGTTTTTACCGAACAGGATGGTTGGCTCGAGGTAATAGCCCGCTTTCAAATCACCTTCCAGCGCTTTTCGACGCCCGCCGGTGAGCACGTCTGCGCCCTCTTTTTTGCCGATATCAATGTAATTCAGAATGGTTTCCATCTGGCCCTGGGAAACCTGCGCCCCCATTTGCGTGTGCGCATCCAGCGGGTTGCCGCTGCGGATGGATTCCACGCGACGAATTGCGCGTTCCATAAAGCGTTCATAAATAGATTCCTGCACCAGCGCGCGGCTCGGGCAGGTACACACTTCGCCCTGGTTGAAGGCGAACAGCGCAAAACCTTCCAGCGCTTTGTCGAAGAAGGCGTCCTCTTCGTCCATCACGTCGGCAAAGAAGATGTTCGGGGATTTGCCGCCCAGCTCCAGCGTCACCGGAATGATGTTTTGCGTGGCGTACTGCATGATTTGCTGGCCGACTTCGGTCGAGCCGGTGAATGCCACTTTAGCGATGCGTTTTGATGTCGCCAGATATTCACCGATTTCGCCGCCCGCACCATTCACCACGTTGATGACTCCCGGCGGCAGTAAATCCCCCACCAGCTCCATCAGCAGCAAAACAGACAGCGGCGTTAAACGCGCCGGTTTAAGCACGATGCAGTTGCCTGCCGCCAGCGCCGGAGCCATCTTCCAGCTCGCCATCAGCAGCGGGAAGTTCCACGGAATAATCTGCGCGACCACGCCGAGTGGTTCATGGAAGTGATACGCCACCGTGTCGCCGTCAACTTCGCTGATCCCGCCTTCTTGCGCACGAATACAGGACGCAAAATAGCGGAAATGGTCGATAGCCAGAGGCACGTCTGCGCCGCTGGTTTCACGAATCGGTTTGCCGTTATCCCAGGTTTCTGCCGCCGCCAGCAGCTCGATGTTTTGCTCCATGCGGTCAGCGATTTTTAGCAGGATATTGGCGCGTTCCTGAATCGACATGCCGCCCCAGCCTGCTTTGGCTTCGTGCGCCGCATCCAGCGCCAGATCGATATCGCCTTTGCTGGAACTGGCGATTTCACACAGCGGCTGGCCGGTAACAGGCGTCAGATTTTCGTAGTATTTTCCGTCGACCGGCGGCACCCATTGGCCACCAATAAAGTTGTCGTAACGGGGTTTAAGTTTGAGTGGGAAACCATATTCGCCGGGAATGATTCGGGTATTGGGAGGGTTATTTGTCATGGAGTTCTCCTTGTCGGTTTGCACTCTCAAGCGTAGTCGCCAGCGGTGATTTCTTCGCCAGTGTTTGGAGGCTTTACGACACAGGTCACGGATTAAACATCCCAGGATTAGGACGATTCAATCGGCAGGTTATTGGTTTTGATACATACTTAAAGATTACCTTTTCGCAAACCCCTGAGATTTTACAAGGATTGCTCATGCGCCTGTTTATAAGCTTCGACGTAGGCGGTACCCATGTTAAGCATGGTTTATTCACTGAAGAGGGGGAGGTGCTGATCGCCGAAGAGTACGACACTCACTATGACCGCCAGCAGTTTCTCGATGCCTGGCAAAGTGTGGTGGCGGGCTATCGGCAGCATAATGAAATTGCCGGTATCGCGATTAGTTTCCCCGGCTATATCAACCCGCATACCGGGAACGTCCCTAAGGCGGGGGCACTGGAATTTCTTGATGGTTGCAATTTGCTGGAGATTTTCGGCGAGTTGACTGACCTGCCGATCACGGTTGAAAACGATGCGAATTGCGCGGCACTCGGCGAAATGTGGCTCGGGGCGGGCAACGAATATGATTCGCTGGTCTGCGTCACCATTGGCACCGGCATCGGCGGCGGCATTATCGTCAATCGTGAATTAATGCGCGGTTCGCATTTTCGCGCCGGGGAGTTTGGCGTGTTGCCGGTGGGGAAATACGGCGAAGACATGCATCAGTTGGCCTCGGCCAAAGGGCTGATGGACGCCTGTCGCCGTGAGATGAACATTCCCGCTGATGAGAAAATCCGTGGGCAGGATATTTTTGCTCGTGCCGAAACGGATTTGCATATTCAGGGCGTTATCGACAACTGGGTGAAATACCTGGCGCGCGGGATTTATAGCGTGGTGTCGCTGTTTGATCCGCAGGCCATTTTATTGGGCGGTGGCGTCAGTACGCAGCCGATGTTGTACCCGATGCTGGAGCGTCATCTGGAAGGCTTCAAATTCTGGGATGTGCTGAAAGTGCCGATTCGCCCCTGCAAGCTGGGAAATAAGGCGGGCATGTTAGGCGCAGTCTGGCTGGCAAAACAGAAATAAAAAAAGCCCGGCGACAAGGCCGGGCAACGGACGATTTTGAAGCTTGTTATTCTATTTACTGCACATCAAAGATTTATTGCGGTTCGTAGGTCGGATGAGCGCAGCGTCATCCGGCAAACCCGTACCGTTACTGCTCGCCAGCAATCTCAACCACCACTCGGCGATCCGGTGCCAGGCAGTCAATAAGCTGAGATTTCGGCATGTTGTTATCGCAGCTATTACCCGTAATGGAATCACTCTCACCACGGCCTTCGGCACGCACGTTCTGAGCTGGCATACCTTGCGCCACCAGCGCATCAACTACGGCTTGCGCACGCTGAGCGGAAAGCTGCTGGTTGTAATCTTCTGAACCCAGGCGATCGCTGTAACCCACAACGGTGGTCGAGCTGTTTTTCGCCGCCTGCATTTCAGGGCTGCTGTACAACTGCGAAATGGCCGCGTGGCCTGAAGAAGTCAGTTCTGCTGAGTTAAAGCCGAACAGCACATCAGATTTCAGGTTGAATTTTTTCACTTCTGGGGCCGCTGGCGCAGGTGCTACAACAGGTGCGATAACTGCGTCGTCGTGCTGACCAAAGCGATACACCACACCGGCTGAGACAGAGCTTACATCGCTGCTGAAACCAATCTGGTTGGAGTTACCGACGTTGCTCACCCATTGGTATTCCAGGCGGCCTGCCCAGTTTTTGGTGAAGGCATATTCAGTACCGACTGCGGCCAGCGGGCGGATACCCGTTTCAAAATTGCTGTGACCTGCGTTGTTCACTTCTGCGCGATAACCCATCGCACCGGCACGGCCATAAATATCCCACGCGTCAGTCAGGCCGTAGCTTGCTTTCAGAGACAGTTGCAGGCCCTGGCTTTCCATTTTGCCGCCAGCAACGCCGTTATTACCGTTGATACCCATGTTGCCGAGGTAGTCATAACCCCCTTCAACCGCTAACCATGGCAGAACCTGATAACCAGCAAACACACCGCCGCTGACGTTGTCTTTATCGAAATCGAAGTCAGTTGCGTTGCTCACGTTATCGTTGAAATCTTTGTTGCCACTGGCATCAAAATAGTGCGACCAGCCCATTTTAGCGCCGCCGTACCAGGTATTCGCGTCTGCCGCAGCAAATACGTTAGAAACTGCGCAAGCGTTCAGCACGATTAAAGCTACAAGAGTCTTTTTCATATATTCCCTAACATATCCCGTTTCTGAGCAAACGACCCAGAATTAAAAAGCCATAAGTTTGTCGACACGGATAATAGAGGGAGAGTTCACGAATTTGAATTTTTAATAAGTTTATTTTTAAACGTTTTATTTTCAATATGATCAACTACTAGTGCCATCACATAATGGAAACCGGTAATTGACATAAAATGCTAAAGCCACATTTTGATTATTCGTGCTGGCGTCAGATTTTCTCTGGCAATTCATTCATCTCTATTAAATAACCACCTCTTTTTAGATCGAGATGATTCGCAGCCTTCAATGCAAACAAGACATTAAGAACACTGCTGCGTGATAAATGCGTTCTTTCTTGAATGTATTCAAGCACTGAAACACGCATTCTCGTCTCCAGCGGCAACTGAATAATTTCCTGTAGATGATTGCAAATAACGGAATAGGTTCGCTGCTGAACCACCAGATCGTCACGATAAAAGAGATAACTATTAAAGTAAGCTAATGTAATAGACACGTCACGCCACAGGTTTTGTTGGTCGAATATTTCCATGGCTTTTTTCGCGCTGACACGCAATATCGTCGACTCGGTATCGACGCGCAGAATATGGCACCGCAGCGTTTGCAGAGACTCTGCCAGGCCAAACAAATGGGGGTCGTAGGCCCCAGCAATCACCAGCCCGTCAGTGGCACGCAACACCGACAACTCGCCTTCCAGAAAGAGATAAAGCTGCGCTTCCCCTTTGTATTCCCAGTGCAATCTTTTACGCGGCACCACTTTCATTTCGCTGCTAAAAGGCTTCAGTGCCTCAAGTAAACGTCCAATAGATTCATCCGGTCGGACGGGCGCAGATAACGGCATAGTTATTCCTCGGTGAATGATTTCATTAATGATTATAGACATCTTGCCAGAAGTTTAAAATTAATTAAATTATTACTAGTCAGGATAACTATTTTACCCTACCTTTTCCGGTTCCCATTTCACTGGAAATTATTCTTATGTTCTTAGATTATTTCGCACTGGGCTTATTATGCTTTGCCTCTCTTGCGGTATTTTACGGAATAATTGTCATTCACGATATTCCCTACGAAATCGCCGTTGAGCGTAATCATCCTCATCAGGATGCTATTCACGCCGCCGGATGGGTCAGCCTGTTAACGCTGCATGTGTTATGGCCTTTCATCTGGATTTGGGCAATGTTGTACCGCGAAGACCGTGGCTGGGGATTCCGCGCCAAAGAGAACGACAATATGGCGCAACTGCAAGCCCGCCTCGCTTTGCTTGAACAACAACTCGCCGCACAAAGCACCAACAACCAGAAAGAGTTACCACATTCAGACTAATTAAATGACCAGGAAATATCGTGGAATTATTACTGATCCTTATTTATGCTGCCATTTGTATTTGTATATTCAAACTGTTCAAAATCCCCCTGAATAAATGGTCAGTGCCAACCGCAATATTAGGCGGGGTTATTCTGCTGAGTGGTTTAGTTCTGACGATGAACTACAACCATCCGTATACCGAACGCGCGCAGATGCTGACCGTGACGGTGCCGATTATTCCTGAAGTCCAGGGAACGGTTACTGCAGTCACATCCAATACCAATAAGATGCTGAAAAAAGGTGATTTTCTTTTCAGTATCGACCCCACGCCGTACCAGTCAAAAGTTGATGTGATTAAAGGCGAAATTGAAACCGCGCAGCAGAATGTCGAAGTGCTCAAAGCCCGACTCGCCTCGCAAAACGCCGATATCGAACAGTACAAAGCGAATCGTGACCTGGCGTTAAAAGATGCCAATCGCTACCGCAAAGGCAGCCGCGACCGCATGACAAGCCCGTTTACCGATCAAGAAGTGGTAACGGCGCAAGAACATTACCTGGCGACACAAGCGCAATGGCGTTCAGCTCAATCGAAACGCGACCAGACCAAAGCCCAGTTAGCCGCTCTGGTCGGCAATGAAAATGCCACGGTCTACAAGCTCAAATCCAGCCTGAAAGAGGCGCAATATAACCTCGACAGAACCACCGTTCGCGCACCAGAAGCCGGTTATGTCACGCAAGTTTTACTCAAACCGGGCATGTTCTTACGCCCGCTGCCGCTGCGCCCGGCGATGGTGTTTGTGCCACTGCAAAAAACTGATATTTATGCGGCATTCCGCCAGAATTCAGCACTGCGTCTGCATGCGGGCGACAAAGCTGAAGTGGTGTTTAACGGTATTCCTGGCAAAGTTTTCCCAGGCACGGTGAAGCAGATTTTGCCGGTGGTCGCCAACAGTAGCTTCCAGGCACAGGGGTTCTTGCAGGGATTGAGTCAAAATCCGGGACTCGACGGTATTTATGCCGACATTTCCTTAGACCCGAACCCTGAGATTAAAGCGCTGCCAAAAGGCACAACCGCGCAGGCGGCGGTGTATAGCGACCACGTTGAGCACTTGTCGATTCTGCGCAAAATCCTGCTGCGCATGACGAGCTGGACACATTATCTCTATCTTGATCATTAACAGATCAATGGGATCTCTGATTACAGAGATCCCAACGATCCCGCTTTACTCGCCGTTCACCCAAATGCGCATTTCCCCTTCCCCACGGTTCGCCCAACTAAACCACGGAATAAAGGTCAGCTTTTTGGCCTCGGCTTTTACTGGCGATTTATCATAGTGATACAACGCCTGTTGATTGGCTTGCTCGCAAGATTTGCGCTCGCCGTCCGCCTGAATCAGCACTTTGTGGGCGAAAATCCCTTTGCCTTCAATCAGGCTGAAAGTGCTCTCTTTCGGCAAATAAAGGTTATGCAGTTCCGCGCCGTTATCCGCTTCTTCGAGGCAATAAACCAAAGGCCCACGCTGCACCGCGACTTTCCCGGCCACATGGCGCAGCAGCGGGTTGCCATAAACGCGACGCACTGGCATCGGTAACGTCAGGCTGATGCGGTCGCCCTCCTGCCATTCGCGGTTAAGATGCAGATAACCTTTGCGAATTTCCCCTTCACAGTTTTCGCCATTTAACAGAACCTGCGGGTTTTCACACCAGTCCGGTAAACGCAGAGCAATCGTATGTTGCAGCGCGTGCGGCGAGGTCACGGTAATATCGACCTGCTCATCCCACGGGTAATTACCGCTGATTTTCAGGCGCAGTTCTTTCTCCCCCACAGGAACGGCCATTTCGTTGCCGACGTACAAATGCACATACAAAGCCCCCGGCTGCGGGGTGTAAATGTAGTGGCCGAGCGAAGTCAGCACACGCGCGATGTTCGGCGGGCAACAGGCGCAACCAAACCAGCGTTGGCGAACCGGTTTTACGTGGTCATAAATGTGGTTGAAGGCCAGCGTTTTCGGGTGAACTTCCAGCGGGTTCACGTAGAAGAAATGTTTGCCGTCCAGTGCCATGCCGCCCAAAACGGTGTTGTATAACGCGCGTTCCATCACGTCGGCAAAACGGCTGTCGGCTTCCATTTGCAACATGCGGCGGGCGTACATCATCAGGCCAATTGAGGCGCAGCTTTCGGCGTACACCGTGTCATTCGGCAGATCGTAATCCGAGCTAAACGCTTCGCCACTGCTTTGCGAGCCAATGCCGCCGGTGATGTACATCTGGCGCTGCACCATGTTGTCCCACAGGCGCAGACAGGTCTGGCGTTTCTCTTCATCTTTATGCAGCCGCGCCAAATGCGCCACGCCTGCCATCAGGTAAACAAAACGCACCGCGTGGCCGATTGCCGTTTGTTGCAACGCCAGCGGTTCATGCGCCTGGCTGTAAGCTTTGTCTTTCACCATCCACGCCGGGCCGTGAATGTTCCAGTGCGAGGTACGCCCACGTTTTTCATATTCGATATCGTAAAAATGCGGCTGTGCTCCACGTTCTTCGACAAAGTAATTCACCAGGTTCAGATAGCGCGGGTTGTCAGTGACTTCATATAAACGCATCAGCGCCAGTTCGATTTCCGGGTGGCCTGGATAACCGTGAAGCTGGCTCTCGCCGGGGCCAAACACGCCGTCGATATGGTCGGCGAGGCGGCAAACCACGTCTAACAGACGGCGCTTTCCGGTGGCCTGGAAGAACGCCACGCCAGCTTCAATCATGTGCCCAGCGCAGTAAAGTTCGTGGCATTCTGCGAGGTTCGTCCAACGCAGTTCTGGCGCTTTAACGGTGAAATAAGTATTCAGATAACCGTCTGCACACTGCGCCGCTTCCACCAGTTCGATGACTTCATCGGCGGTTTTTTCCAGTTCCGCATCCGGCTTCTGGCACAGCGACCACGCCACGGCTTCCAGCCATTTCGCCACGTCGCTGTCCTGGAAAACCATGCCGTAAAACTCGCCGTCTTTACGCCCCGCCGCGATTTCAAAGTTTTCGATGGCGTGGCTTGGATCAGCCTCGGTAATGCGGTCGTTCAGCGCATCCCACTGATACGGGATCACCACATCGCGCACCAGCCGCTGGTACTGGCCCAAAAACGCATCGGTCACTTTCAGTTGGTGCAGGTCTACTTCCTGTAAAATATCAGGCTGATTCATAACAACTCCTCAGGCGGTCTGGACATGGCGCTGACGTAAGTCAGTGGAAATCTGCGCCATCATGGGATTATTCAAACGGCAGCGGCGAATCGCCAGCGCCAGTAACAGGTGGAATGCGGCTGGCAGCAGGGTTTCCAGCGCGGTAATGCCGGAAAGCGATGCCGCCGTCTGGTGTTCCGGGCCGGGCTGGTAGGCCACGAAAATAAACACCAGGCTGATGATTCCCGCGCTGGCGGCCCAGGCCAATTTGATGAAGAAAAGGTTGAAGGCGAAGTTCATGCCCGAAGAACGCACGCCGGTTTTCCACTCGCCGTAATCATCGGCAAACGCCATGATGGAAAAGTGCAGCGGCAGTGTGAAGCCAAGAATGATGCCGTTTGCCAGAATCACGATTAACCATAAGCTCTGGAATGCCGCGCCCGTAGGCAGAAGCCACATTCCCGCTGCCAGCACCGCCAAAACCAGGTTGGTGTAGTAGTAAAGTTTGACGGTATCAAAGCGTTTAGCGAGCGGGTTAACAATCACCGCGCCGAGAATGGAGGCGAAAGTCACCATCGTGAAGAACAGCGAGGCAAACCCGGCGCTGCCTTGTAGCACGTAAGTGATGAAATACATGTAGCCGCCGCCGCGCAGGTTAAAGACGTTAATCAACAGAAACGACATCACCAGGCTCAGCAAAAGTTGGTCATTTTTACGCAAACCCGCCAGGTGTTCGCGCAGGGTAAATTTGCCCATCAACGCCAACGGCACTCGTTCGCGAACCCAGAAGAAACAGCACAGGAACATCACGACGGCGATGGCGCACAAAATGCCGACGCCCATCTGGTAGCCTTTCGCGGCATTCCCCTGGCCGATAATTTCCACCAACCACGGCAAACCCACCGACACCAAAAAGCCCGCCACGCCGCACAATACAAAGCGCCAGGATTGGCAGGAAATCACTTCATCGTGACGCGTGGTCATGGTGTTAATCAGCGCGCAATAAGGCACGTTGATGGCCGTGTAACCCACTGAAAGAAGAAGATAGGTGCCGAATGCCCAGAGTATTTTCATATTGGCGCTGAGATCAGGCACGGTAAACGTCAGCACGCCGATGACGCCAATCGGCACCGCGACCCACAATTGCCATGGGCGAAAACGCCCAAAACGGCTTTGCGTGCGGTCTGCCAGAATGCCCATCAGCGGGTCAGAAATAGCATCGAATACACGTAAGGCAATAAACAACGTGCCGACGATAGCCGGGGTTAAGCCAAAAACATCGGTATAGAAAAAGGTCAGGAAGTTCATGATAAGGCAAGTTATTACCGTCCCGCCTGCATCACCTAATCCGTAGCCTATTTTCTCGCGAATGGAGAGCCTGTCATTTAAATCGGAGGTCACAATATCAGTATTATTTATAGGGGTAGAGGTCATGATTTTATTTACACCTCGTTTCAGGTTAACAACCGGAAGTTTTTATTAGAATGCTGACAAAGGTCACTTCTGAACGGGTTTTGTAGGGTGGATAAGCGTTAGCGTCATTCACCATTTTCACCAGTTTTGTCGGATGACGCTGCCGCTTATCCGACCTACGAAGAGGTTTGTCTTCAGTCTCTTATTATTTTTTATTTGCAAAGTACCCCAATAAATTGGCACTCAATCTAAATACCAACAAGGCGAGAGAAAAGTATAAAAAGATGACAATTCCGACCTGAAGATAAAACTGTGAAGGAGATCGCCAAACGCCAGCATAGATCCCGCCATTCGGTTTATTTTATCTACACTAGGTCGAAGGAATGGATTAGGGAAAACTGTAATTGTTTGATTTAAATATATCTTTACCCATCAGCGTGCAAAACGGCGGCCTGTTTATTTCACGCGGCGTGGGTAGCCATCCGCAGCGTAAACTGGATTCATGGGAATTGATTTTCGTTGAAAAAGGGACACTTACGATCAGGGAAGATGACACGCTTTTCAGCGTCAAGGCGGGGGAAAGTTTATTACTCTGGCCACATCGAAAACATGTCGGGGTAGGAATCTTCCCGGCAGATTTAAAATTCTACTGGCTGCACTTTGAGCTTAATGCGCAATGCAAGCAAAACGCAGACAACCCGGTATCGTTAATTTCAATGCCACAACATGGGCAAGTGATTAATCCACAATATGTTATTTCGTTATTTCGCCAGTTTTTAAGCGAGCAGGAAGCGATTAACCGCAGCGGCTCGCTGGAGTTAATTCTATTGCTGATCATGCAGCAACTTTCCGTCGCGGCGAATAACCATACTCAAGCTGACGAAAGCGGCGCAGCGCTGGCGTACAAAGCGCAGCAGTTAATCCGCACGCAATTCCATTTGCCAGTTTCTACGTCATCACTCAGCCGTCAATTACATTGCAATGCGGATTATCTTGGGCGTGTTTACCGCCAGACATTCCAGTTAACGATCACCGAGGCTATTCACCGCCAGCGCGTTTTGAGCGCCGAGAAAATGCTGATTAGCGATTCGTGTTCGTTAAGCGAAGTGGCGCAGCGGTGTGGATTTCAGGATGTGGGATATTTCAGGAAGGTGTTTCGTAAAGCGATGGGATTGACACCAGCGGCGTGGAAGCGGCGCTATTGTAAGGTGCATATTAATTCGGATTAGGGGCGTTGAAGAAGGCGGGAAGCTGGCGCGTTCCCGCCCTAAGTAAAGATTAATAAGCTGGCTGTGCGCCTCGTGCATCCGTAATGTCATACAACGAGTAGCGTTTCTGCAGCGGCTGGCCGCCATCGCGCGTCAACGGTACCCAGTTGAAACCGGCTTGCGTATTGGTCGGACGGGAGCTCAACAAATCCAGAGGGATAGAAATATAGAACCCTTTGGTGAAGCTGCCTTCGCCATAATCGTGCGATGAAACGTTGGTCAGCGTCGCGTATGCACCGGCGGTTATCCCACTTGCGAAGCGACGAGAAACATCGAAGGTGCCGCCTTTATCGCCAGCCAGATAACGGCCTACGCTTACTTTGACGAGGAACTCGTCGGCAAACGATGGCTGCCAGTAACCCGTCAGATTCCCGGTCGTCACACTGTAATCGGCCATGCGCATCGGATCGTTCCAGTCACGCTGCTTCACCCAGTTCACGTCAGCACCCACGGCCCACTGGCTATCCAGCGGACGATAGATAACTTCACTGCCCACACCGGCAAACATCATCTCCAGATAGCCGCCGTAGTTCTGCATATACCAACCGTCACCCAGCGCGCCGATGCGCGTCAGTTGCAAGTTGTTCAGATACAGATCGCTGCTATCGACATACTCACGAATATGCGTTCGCACCTGCGGAATGTGGCTGTCCGGCGGTGGCGCGGTGAAGTTAAATTTATCGTAGTTGTTGTACAGGTTGAGCCAGGCGACGCCGCCGACTCGCCAGTTGTCGGTGAGCTGGTAATCGACACTACCGCTCAACGCAATCTGGTACATGTAGAACGATTCAGGCCCGCCAAACGACTGGTTTAAAATCGGTGACCAATCGAAGCTAAAGGCTGATTTTTTATCGGCGTAACCCGCCTGTACCTGCGCTGGCAGTTGCGGTTCCTGGTGAACGTCAATATTGGCAGGCTGTGGTGCGCCAAGCGGCACGCCGCTAAATGCATTATCCAGCGATTCGACATCACTGCGGTGGCTGATCAGTGGCAGACGCTCGTTTTTCTCGGTGACAACAATCTGACGCGTGCCTTCTGGCAGATTGTTCATCATGATTCTGTTGGCGCGCTCAACCCCTTCGACACGATCACGGTAATCAGTTTGTTCACCGCTGACATACACCGTATCGCCTTCCCGTTCGATTGCCGGGGACGATAACCCTGCGTTGTCACGCAATGCTGCAAGCTGAGCATTCGCTACTTGCGGGTCTAGATCCGCAGGCTGCGTGGAAGGTGCATAAGCAGGTTTCAAAGGTTTCTGAGCCGGGCTGCGCAGGGATTCAAAGTTGGTATTGAGCGTCACGCCAAAGGTCAGCGTGTTACCGCGTTCGTACCCTAAGTTGAGATCGCCCCAGTCACCCAGGCGGTAGAGCATCCCGACGTTAATCGGCGTGCTTTGTACCAGACGACCCGCGCGATCATCACGATAGTTATTGGCGTCGTATTCCACTTTAAAGCGCAATGGCTGCCATGGCGTTTGATATTCCACACCACCAAACAATGCTGCCGGGCCATGGAAGAAGCGTTCTGAATCAACCTTGCCGCCGCTGCCGCTGTAGCCTTCGTCACGCTCGCAAAAACGATCGCTGGCTTTGCAGAATGGGTTAGTGATATTGCCGCTGTTAGCAACGTAACCCCAGCCCATACCGAGCGTGAAATCGAACGGGCCTGCGGCTTTGGTCGCAACCAGGTATTCGCTATCGAACAAACCTGTGCCGCCAATATCTCGGAACCCGAGAGAGATATCCGGCGTCCAGCGCGTTTCTTCCCACAGACGAGCTTTAAGATCGATGGCTTTGTCTTTGTAGGTCTGGTCGCCACTAAAATCTTCCGCACCGTAGCGCTTTGTGCGCACATCGGTATAGCGGATGGTAGTTTCCAGCCACGGCATTAACTGCAACGACAGCGACCAGAAACGGTACTGGTCGTTATCACGATAGTTGACGCTGAATTCCCCAGAAGGTGCCATGCGCGCGGTCGTCGTTTGCAGCAATCCCACGCCACCAAAATCGGACTGCGACGGCGTGACATATGGCGTATACAACGGCGTGCCCCAGTCAGCATGGGCCGCCGCGCTGAAGCCGCCAAGGGACAGCGCAATCATAGAACTGAGAGTAGTGAGTTTCATGGCGCGACAGTCCGTTGTGTGAGCAGATGGATAATTTCCTGATTAAGCGATTGATACTCCTGCCCGAATGCAGAAGTTTGCAGGTTTAACCAAATTTGGCTGCCAGGCTGCGGCTCATGATAGCGACGGTTCCAGTAACCTGTTGGGACGGTTTCTGTGCTGCCGTCTGGTGCAATGACAGTGACGGTATCGGCATCAATACCCGGCTGCTGTTGCTCTATCCCCACATATTCGGAAGTCTGTTTTCCTGGAACCCAGGTCATCGAAGTGCGAGAACTGTTCCATAACGTGAGTTCACGCTGCGGGATGCTGCTGATAGTCAGTCGATAATCACCCGCAAGCTTCGGAGAGTATTCTGGCTTGAGGCGAACAACATCAGGATCCAGCGACAGCGGATACGCGCCAATCGCTTTCAACTCGGCAATGCGCTGACGCAGAATATTAATGCGTTGCGCCTGGATAACGTCACCCTGCTTTTGCAACTGTTCAGCAAGAGCGGCAAGTTTTGTCACCAGTTGCTGTTGATGCAATTGCTGTTCTGCATCACTTGCAGGTGTGGAAAGTTTTGCAGTTTGCCAGTCGATATTTGTAGGCAACGCGGGGTTCGTCACCAACTCGCTGAGCTCATTCGAGCTGACAGAGGGAACGGAACAAGCAGGCTGACAAATCAGGGTAATCTGCCCCTGACCGTAACTTAACGGGGCAACCGCCAGCAGAGCGGCAGCAATAAATAGAGGTTTCATCATCAGGAATAAGGCTTCAGAAGAGTGAGGGACCACACCGGGCCGTGAGGATGCAGAGTTTGTTCGCTATGAACAATCTGCCCGGTTTGTGCATCAACCCAGTAACGCTGGGTGTAGCTTGCGCCATCCGTCGTCGAGGACACTTGTTCTTCCAAAAGACGATAATTGCGCGTGGTGCCAACAATGGTGAAATCCTCTGTGCCAGCCCACTGGAAACGTGATGTCACAGATGCTGCGTGGAAGGAACCACTCTGCCATTGTGTTTGCGAAGTCCACTGCTGACCGTCTTTGATAGTTAACGGTTGGGCAAGCGGGTCTGGTTCGCTGCTTGCAAACGCCAGCAAGTTATCCGCAAAACCGATCGTCTTAATAATGCGACCATTTTGCGTAGCAACCATTTTGGCATCGGCAGTTAGCCATTTCTGAATGTTATTTTCATTCCAGGCCAACACAATAAATGCCAGCGGGCCATCATCCACTTTTAATGACATGGATGCATAAGGAACGCGTGCAACTTTATTACTGTCAATAACCGCGTCCTGCGAAGAAAAAGTCTGTGTAATAGTCTGTGAAACAATACCAGGGCGATACTGGTTGCAGGCGCTAAGTAAAATAACCGCGCCGGCCAGGCATATTTTTTTATACATATTAGAGGCCGTAAGCTGGCAAAAAAATGGGGTTCAAAAGAACCCCATGAATAGGAAAAAAGATTAGCGTGTAGAAGTTGTGGTGCTGGTGCTAGTGCTGCCACCATTGCTGCGGTTATTGCTGACAACTGCTGCGGTAACAGCAATCGCGCCAACAACACCAACACCAATGGCCGCTGCAGTACCTGCTGCCATACCTGCCGCTGCTGCAGAAGTCCCTGCCGCAGTACCAGTAGTAGAACCAGCAGTGCCAGTTGCTACTGGAGCAGCCATGGAAGCCATTGGTGCAGCCAGTACGCAAAGCATCAGCGCAGATAATTTATTCAATTTCATTGAAAGTCCTCTGTTATTGTTTCATTGGTGTATTTCTCCGGCGGAATAGGTTCCACGCAGACAAATGGGGGGGATTTTCATCCTTAATTTAGAAGGATATTCGTAAAGTAGTTCATCAACCATTTTGCCAATTTTGTAGGTGCCGAAAACGCTGGCACGACATACAAACCATATTTAATTTAAGATTATCTAATAGCCTTAAACTGAAATTGACTAATGCCTATTGAGGATGAAAGATGAAGGTAAAAATAGCCTCAATTATATTATTAGCTAATAAACTTACATATCACACCACATGGAATTAACAAATCGAAACTTTATTGATTTCCCGGTAGTTTATTTATTATGTTTGACGGTCTAGAAACCTCAATAGATACTGCATCCAAATTATAGCCACAATTAATATGTAGTGGTTGAGTAAGAATCTCAGTGTTTATAATTTAACACCAACAATTTTATAAAGACGAGTAAGTATGTGGTTTAATTTAGTTATTTTATGCAAAACAAATAAATAAGGTTTCATTTTGTTGTTAAAGAAGCTTAAGCCCGTGTGTTTTTTCCAGAGAACCAAACTTTGTTGTCGGGTTAAAGATCGAACAAGTTGGACAAGATCATTCGTTATGTTTTGTTTTATCAAAAATCTAGATCTTTTTTGAGGTATTTGAATACCCGCTTTCCTAGCTTTATTGACCCTATAATATAATCCCTTATGTCGATGGTTAAAACTTCCTTGCTGAGATAATTTAATCTCAGATAAGTCAATTCTATCTAATTTCAACTCTTTTAGCGCAATGCCATTTTGCAATAGTTCATCAGCCAGCTTGCTTCGAGAGATAATAATATTATTTCCTGCACCATCTTCTTTATATGGTTTTATCCAGGCATCACCAAGTGAGATATCAGCAAGTTCTGTCGCTACATCATCGCAAAAATCACAAGCTTTTGATTTGAACAAACCAGTCCCCCACATATCACCTAAACTTTTCATATCAACAGAGTGATATCTTTTGCTTTCAGTCTCAATACATGAAAATTGATAGTCTAATGCAATACTGCTATTATTTTTTACACGATATTCAGGCACCATATATTCAGTGACACACCCAGATGACTGCGCTAAAAAATCAGTATAATGCTTACTTTTCAACCCGCCGCATATTATACCGACTAAGAATGGTATTTTTTCTTTGAGTGTAGGATAAAAATGTTGTTTTAGTCTTATGGACTTTACAAAGCAAGCGACGCCAGAAATAGCAATTTTCCCATCTATATCATCTATAATGTCGAATAAAGATGATAGGGTTACCGGAAAATATCTTGTTTTTGAAATCTGTTGTATATCATCGATACTACTGAATATTTTATATCCATATTTACCATCTATCTCACTAACTACAAATAAATGATCAACATATTTATCTCTAAGTAACCTTTCAAATATATACGTTGCGAGACCACCAGAAGAAGATGTTTCTCTATACTTAGTTGAATAACCTGCATACAAATTATTATATAACCCTATTTCATTATCAGCTAACACTGATGTCGTGAGAAATTCTTTAGCTAAATGGTCTTCATTTAAAGTTTCATCATTATTTAGACTAAATGGACACACACGATCAAACTCAAGCGACTCTGAGTTGGTACTGTATATAAGGTTCGCTTCCAAGAATCCATCCGAGTTCCATTGCATGCGAGAGTCATCACTACAACTTTCGGATATACATGCACCGCAACCTACGCATAATCCTTGTTCAACTATTTTTTTGATGGTCATTTTTCTTCTCAAGAGATGAGTCGCAATCTAAATCTTTTTACTTTAAAAACTAAAAGAATATAAAAGAATGCAATAAATATAATTGAGCAAATAACTCCAGGTAAAAATGCCCAGTGAGTTTCACAAAAAATTCTATGATTTATTAAGCACCCAACAAGTAAATAAAATAGCAGGTGTTACTTGTAATATTAACAGGTTATCATGATAAATTGAAACCTGAAGTCACAGATGAAAACTTCATAAACAGTTTCAATATTGATATTGATATTGATGATAAATACTCTAATGTCAAAAATATGAACATAAGCATTCAAGCAGTCACATGAAAAACATTATATTCCCTGTAATTCCATGTTCATACATTATGAATAAAGAGTAATCAATGTAGATATAATCGTAACACTTACAAAGTGTAACCATGATTAGAAATTTACATTGCTAATCACCGAATTATTTTTCTCAAACTATGAATAAACACCAGCATCATTCTTGCAACAAAAAACTGTCGGAGTGCACCAGCATACAATATGATTTTATTATAAATAGGCAGAGGACTACGCCAAATAAAATCATTGGTCCCTTGGAATATATCCCATAACGATGTAGGAATATTATTTCTATTACAATATAATATCCAAGACTTTTGATTCAATTTAAAGAAAGCAAACTGCTTCGATAAACAACCGTATAGCTCGAATTTTTTTAAAATAGAAGAAATAACATCAGTGGCAGAGATTATTTCTTTAACTCTTTCTTCATTAATAATCGCAGTAATAGAATGCTCATTCATTTTATTATAATAAACCAAAGGAGATTCAATGTAAGAAATGATTTGTGCAGCAAAAAACACCTGCATAATAAGAATGAAATCCTCAAGGTAATTAACACCCGGGTAAAACCCGAAGTTATTATCAACATATAATTTACGTTTAACTAACTTGTTCCAGGTTGAGCCATGTAACTCTCCGCTCAACAATTTCCGGACACAATCAACACCATTGATAGCTATAGGTTGTTTAACATGTATATTTCTCGTTGAATATACTTCTGTATAATCACATATCACCACATCGGCATTTTCTGCAATAGATTTGGTGTGCATCGTCTCTAGCCAATTATCCTCGGCCCAGTCATCACTATCTAAGTGAATGATATAATCACCAGTAGCAAGAGTCATGCCTTCAGCACGGGTGGCAGCAACGCCACGATTTTCTCGGCTAATTAAGATAACATTATTTCTTTTCCCAGGATAACAAGCTATTACCTGATTGATAATAGCTAGAGAATTATCTTCAGAGCCATCATCAATAATAATAAATTGCACATCATCAAGGGTTTGTTCCAACAGACTGGTAATTGCTCTCTCTACATATTGCTCAGCATTGTAAACTGGCATTATAACAGACACTTTCGGCATGTTATTTCTTTTCCCCTTGCAGGGCTTCCTGTAAAAAAGTATATGCAATCTGTTGCTCTGCCATTTTTAACTTATTTACCGCACCGAAATTAACAGGCTGATTGATTTTATCTATGGTTAAATCTTGCAATGAAAATACCAATCGTTCTTCTAAGCCAAACTTTGCCAGAATTGAGGTGAAACGTGCAAGACCCCGATCATGATTACCAATAGCAATAAAGGGCTTATTAAAAATAATAGCGAAGGCAACACCATGAAACGAATCGGTGACAACATACTCTGCATCCATAAAACCACGGAGCCACTGTGTAACTGGTGGGTAAATACCGGTAGTTTCATCTTGCATTACAGTATAAGGGGTTAGTCCACGAGCGTTTGCAACCGTACTAATTATAGCCTGCTTTTCTGGATCCTTATCGAGCACATAGACCATCATATTCCCCATTGACGGCTGAATGTAATCCTGGTTAACCAAGGTACAATAGTCTGCTTTGTCCAGTAAAAGAGTGGGATCGATGACATGCACAGCATCAACCGCAAAATAGTCACGGCAAAGCTCTACGGCTGAATCTTCACGCACGCCAATTGCATCAAATTGCTGCAGCCGTTTGGCATAATGTGACAAGTCATTTTTACGAAATTCATTACAGTGGTCTACGCCAAAAGAGGCCGCATAAGCAATCCGCTTACTTTGGCG
Organism: Buttiauxella izardii; assembly: GCF_003601925.1. GTDB lineage: Bacteria > Pseudomonadota > Gammaproteobacteria > Enterobacterales > Enterobacteriaceae > Buttiauxella > Buttiauxella izardii. Next base: position 34,333 of record NZ_QZWH01000011.1, on the reverse strand, counting down.
TTCGTCACCTAAAAAGTCTAAAAAAAAGGCAGGCATACCAGGGGAATAAAAAGGTCGCCATACCTGATCACTTCCCACTATATACGCATCAAATTGATACTGCTTGATGTAAGTAAACTCGTTAAGTGATGTAATGATTTGAGTGGTACGAATATGCTCAGAAGCAAAGCGCCTAGTGTGCTGACCATGAAATTGCTTTTTTTGTTCTGTTATAGGAAAGACATGTTTTACATGTCGGCAGAGTATATATTTTTGTATCGAATTAAGAATGATTCCTCTTATTCCCCAAAAGCGCGGTTTATTACGCCCTTTGAAGTCAACTGTTAATACTTCGTGCCCTTGCTTCACTAAATAATACTGCAGTGCATAGGCTTGTAAGAGACCACCATAGTTATTATGTAAGGGTTGGGTAAGTATGCCTATTTTCATTAGATAAGTGACACCTCAATTAAATTTCTCAATACTTCTTAACGGCTATTCGATAAACTAAATATATAAAGGTAACTCAACACTATCTGGCCATAAAAAAGCTAACTAGATATGAATCTTCTCGACCATCACATCAACAACCATTCCTATGGGACAAAGTAAACAATATAAACTTTAATTTTTTAAAAATAAATTCCCGTTCAACGGGTTCAAGTCCTAGTGAAGTAATAGCAAGTAAACAATATATAGAGATGAGCGTTGACCCACACCAAAATCCAAGTGTATCAAACAAAAAATAAATTGTGGCGTAATATAATGCAATGACTGCAATAATAATTAACACACTGCGTAAAACCACTTCTCTTAAATATTCCACAACGGGAAGAAATGTTATTTTTTTAAGAATAACCAACCTTACTAAAAACGCAACTACAGAGATAGTAATACCAACATATATCACTGTTTGAGGTTGCCCACCAGTCTTTAAAATAAAATAAGATAAAGGTAAATTTAGTAATAAAACACCACCCACTATACTTTGGTATAGTTTTATTTTCCCTGTAGCTTGAACTGATGTCATCAATGGTGCAGATATACAATCCACAAGTATATTAGCAATAATTAGCCGAACAAATATAGATGTATATTCGGGTGTAGATCCAAGCCAGGAATTTAATATAACATCAGTATTTATAATTACTGGCATGGATAGAAAAAACAAAAGAAAGAAATTGTATTTAGCCCCATAACAAACTAACTTATGCATATATGCCATATCCTGAGATGCATATGATTTTATAATTTGCGGATTAATTGCAACCTGTAGACTTTGCACGAAATTATTTAGCGCTGAGGAGACCAACATCGCAATAGCTCTGGCGGCGTTGACCGAGGGCCCAAAAAATATATTCAGAAGGATATTTATACCTTGCCCACTAATTACTGCCGCGATATTACCCCAAAGGTTCCACCCCGTATAAGAAAGCATAATCCTGAATAGTTTCTGATCCCAATAAATTCTAAACTTAGATTCAGAAAATATCTTCGTGCAATATGTTGCATAAATTGCACAAATAATAAAGGAAACAACAAGACTAAGTGAGCCATATAAAATTAGCTTGTCAATTTTCATTGAACCAAGAATAAATACGATCAATAGCTTCAGCATCACATCAATAATGCTTACCCACGCGAAGACACTCATTCGTTCATGAGCAATTATTAGAGCATTATAGGGAACACTGACGATGGTAATCATGAATGAGAAGAGTGCTAAATGAAATACCCATTCTGCTGCATATACTCTATCAGCCGGTATAGTAAGGTGTGTCTGAACGAACCACAAACCTACTGTTTCCCCAATTAATAGTACAAACAAAGCAATAGAAACATGAATATTCATACTCATGCTGAAAATACTACGCACGTCTTTATCTTCAGATTTACCTAACTCAAATGCAAGAAAACGTTGTGTCGCTGATGACATTGCACCGTGCAGGAATCCAAGCATCGTAACAAAACCGGCTACCACATTATAAATACCAAAATCATCGACTCCAAGGGTTTGGAGTATGACTCTTGATGTGTATAAAGAAACAGCCATTGTGAGTAGCATGCGAAAATACAACATCATTGCATTTTTAGCCATGCGTTTATATTTTCTATTTTGCATATTAATTAACATTTGTTTATATCAAAGTAGAGAAGAGCTGGTTGGAATTTTGCAGGAATAGGCATAATTTCCAAAGTATCCATATCGTGTTGCTAATTGGTGTTGTGAGTATACCAAAAAGAATCTTTGTCTATAGCCATTTTTTCATCTTTCTCTTTGGCACAAACGTTAATCCTTTATATTTTGTCAAGATATTACTGATAACATAATTTCCCTTCTCATCCCTTTTGTGGCTTTTTAAATGTATTTCCCCCCTCCCTGTTTATAGTTTTTCATGCTCTTCATTGTACGATGTAATAATAAAAATCAATCCTAACATGCAAAGTGCACTATTAAGAGAACTGACTGAAAACCCATTTAGCAAAATACATGCAAAGGCTATAATAGAAGATCTAACGGATAAATGTGTACTCAACAACCGCCACAAAATTAATAGTGTTAATATGAAACCTAAAAACCCAAAATCATAGATGACACGTAACACAAAAGAATGCAATATAACAGAGTAACATTCATAACTCCCATTATAACTAAAGAGAACTTGATAAAAAGATAAACGAGAACATGTGTAAGCATCTAAAGGCGCTAGAATATAATTTCCAAAAATATAATTTAATATACCCCAACCTTTAATCGAGTGCAAAAAACCCTCAAAAAAAACATATCTATCAATTTGCTGCAACTCCATCCCAACCATGCGAGATTCAAATATCTTAAATACTGTCAACGCAAGCAAAGATAAAAAAATTAGCTTTAGAATTATCTTATAATCTATTGTTTTGAACATATAACAAAACATCATAAATAATATACACAACAGGCCAGAACGTGATCCAGAAAGTAAAAAAACAGATGGTAATATGATCATTTCCAGCTTAGTTAACCCACCAACTCTTTCAATTTTTACAATCGATAAAAGAATCAAAAAAAGCAATTCGAAATTATTTTCAACAAAAATACCAGGCCGACTCGAATCGGATAAAAAATGCCAGAGTATATACTTAATTAAGAAGGAATAGAGTAGAAGCGTATATATATTTTTGATAAAAAGCGGACTAAAAGCACACTTACCACTTAAATAAAGGAGAATCATAAAATAAACAACAAACTTATTAGCCAAAAAATAATCTAAATAATTCACCCCCATTATCCCGACATTAATAATTGTCTTGATAACGATATAAATAGTAATTATATAAAAAACTGTTGCGCTAAATTTTGAATCAAACTTTGGCCTAAAGAAAAAAGATGTTGATAGTATTATCACTTCTAATATATTATCCACCGGAAGGATATTATATTGGCTATAACTAATTAACCCTCCGATGATGAAAGAAACCAAAGAAATAGAATATATTATTGTTAATGGCATAAATTGTCACAACTCTGATTTTTACTTGTTAATTTTACGACAAGTAGTAGCATTAATTTTACTTCTGAGTATCAAATATTTATTCTTCCCTATCAAAAAAACCATTGCAGATATTACTTTTTTTAATACTCTATGCTTTAATGTGAACCATGAGCCATTGAAATGATGTATGGATACACTATTTATATTCCTCGTTATTTTTCCCGTCATATGATTTTTTGGACTAAAGATAAACCAAGGATAGATATTCAATCCGCTTTTAAGTTGAATATGTTTATCAAAAGACTCAGAGATGTTAGTCAAACCATATTCTCTATTCAGTATTCCACTTATAATAACTGTATTAGGTATCATGCTGTATTTCCCACGTTCTTTAATGAAACTGTTTTTGGAATAATATTCTAAAACACGTTTTATTAATGGGTGATTTTTTTCAGCTCCAATTACAGCAGTAGAAATAAGCGCGTTATCTTCAAATCCAAGAAATGCATTATGTTCTAAGTATGGCGTTAATGGTTTTAAGAGCTCCACATCAGTGTCTAAATAAACCCCTCCGAACTCATTTATCACATAAACTCTAACAAAGTCCACCACAAAAGCCCATTTTTTAGTTTGGTAAGCTTCAAGGGCGAATTTATTTGCGCTAAAATCAAAATTATCTTCATTCCATTCAATTATATCATACTCAGGACACATTATTTTCCATGATGCAATACACTCCTGTATGAGTTTACTTTTCTCTTGCCTTCCAAACCAGCAATAATGAATGATTTTTGGAATCATGATCTTAGTCTTTTCTGAATTTTCATATTTATACTTTCATATATATATCTAATAATAAATCTTGGATATGTTTTAATGACCTTGACCCTAACATGTTTATGCATTATAATTCTTTGAACCCAACGCAACCCTGTTTTTTTCACTATGAAATTATAATACTCTTCTTTAATTGATGTTTGTGTAATAAATCCGCCACAAGTTATAACTAACCTGTGTTTATTAAGCATGTAAATATCTAGAGCAACCCGCTCTTGCCTTGGCGCCCCCATTGCTATAATTACAACATCAGAGTTTATTGTTTTCTCAGCTATGGTTTCTATATCGCCGTCGCCAAAATAACCATCATTACAACATCCCAGTCGTAATAATGGATATCTTTTTTTAAAAATAATCAAAGCTTTATCAAGTTCTTCTTTTTTAGCTCCAATAATAGAAATAATTAATTTATGGGATTCACAGAATCTAAAAAAATCGTCGGCAATAGAGGAAAAATCAAAGCTTATTCTTTTTACTTTTCTTTTATTAAAAATATTATGCATTAGACATAATAATGCACCATCAACAAAAAAACCATCTATACTCGATGAAACGCTCTTATCCTCTTTCAACATGTAATACGAGAATGGGTTGACGAATGACACTATTTGACCAGTTTCGTTGGTGATTATTTTTTCTTTAATATCTGAATAATCATTATAACTTAACAACCTCATACGCAGTCCTATGCTTTTGTCCTATTTAGATTTATTGCTCTACCCAATCAATTATATGAATAAGCTCCATATTCATAATAATTACTGGCCCTTTTTTCTACACCATTGAATATCACTCCATTAATTGCCAAGTTGTTTTGTTCAAAGCGCTTAGCTGATGCAGCCATTTCTTTCAACGTATTCTGCTGAAAACGAGCAACAAGCATAGTGGTTCCAGCATATTTAGCTGCAATACAAGCATCACTTACGGCTAGAACAGGTGGGGTATCGACAATGACTAAATCATAATTCTCTGAAGCCCATTCCATTAAGGTTTGAAAGTTTACATTCATCAACAATTCAGAAGGATTTGGGGGGACTTGCCCACGGGATATAAAATCAAGATTTTCAATTTCTGTTTTCTGAACTACTTCAGTGAAGGGCTTGGTACTAATTAGGGCATCTGAAAGACCATTCTTCTCATGGCAACCAATAACATGGTGTACTTGTCCCTTCCGCAAATCAGCATCAATCAATAGTACTTTTTTATCTGACTGAGCAATCACAGCAGCTAGGTTACAACTTACAAAAGTTTTTCCTGCTTCTGGAGTTGCCCCAGAAATTAGTAAAATATTATTTTCAGCCTGCATCATGGCGAAATGCAGACTTGTTCGGAGACTACGAATAGCTTCGACAGATAAATCGGTAGGGTTATCTGTTGCAAGCAAATTAATTGAACGCACTGTTTTTCGTCTGCTCTTTATAAGTCGCTGGTTTTTTTCTTTTAGCCATTTGGAATTGGGAATTGTGGCATACACATTTAGACCCAAACTCTCAATCTGCTCACTACTTTCAATACCGTTATGCAAAAATTTTCTTAATATACAATAAGCTAACGCACCTAACATCCCAGATACCACACCCAGCAAAACAACTAATGTTTTTTTCGGTGCAACTGCTTTTCTCTCCGCCACTGCCGTATCAATAATACGAACATTCCCAACAGTACTAGCTTTATTAATATTAAGTTCCTGCTGCTTATTTAACAGCAACATATAAACCTCCTGCCCGGATTGAACATCGCGCGTTAGGCTTAGTATTTCTTGCTGGGTTTTCGGCATATTACTAATACGAGCATTCAACTTATCGCGCTCTTTCAGCAATAATCCTTTCTTTTCCAGCAAGGTGCGGTAGGCCGGGTGGTCGCGGGTGTATAGTTTTGATATCTCTGCTTCTTTAAAGGTCAGCTCATTAATCTGTGTTTCAAGCGCAACCGTATTATCAAGAACTGATTTAGCTTCTAAGGATAAATCAACGGATTCATTTTGCTGGCGGTACTGGTTCAGGCGGTTTTCAGCATCATCCAGTTTGGCACGTACCAGAGGTAGTTGTTCTTTCAGGAAATTGAGGCTTTTAGCGGCTTCTTCAGATTTACGACCAACGTTTTGTTGGAGGTAGTTATTGCTGATGCGGTTTAAAATCTGGGTAGCTTGCTTAGCACTTTCCCCTTTAAAGGTTAGCTGCAACATGCCACTGTCTTTACTCAAATCTGTTACTGAGAAATTCTCCAGCAGGTTGTTAATCGCTGTCAGTTTATCCAGTTTGGTAACGACAAAGGTTGTACCCACTGGTGCAACAATTTCACTAACAAGTAAGTTTATATTGTCTTTGTCTAACAGAACTCCCGTCTGCCCTTGCAATATTGATCCATCGATACTGACTTCATACTGAGTGCGGGAAAGTACTTTCAGATAAAAGGGTTGATCTAACAATTCATCACGCAGCGTTAAACGTGAAATAGCGATCACGCCATCCTTGTTTCCTAATAGACGAGCCAGCCCTTTACCAATAATAGGGAAGTACTTTTCTTCTACTACGGTATCCAACGCCAGCTCATCAACCGTTTTCCCCAGCACCATACGAGATTTTAATAAGCCAATCTCAGTCTGCGATTCAGGTTTGCTATCCGGCATAATGTCGGATAGCTTGCTCAATACGCTGCTACCTGCACTTTGTTCAACTTGCACCAATGCGCTAGCGCTATAAATTGGTGTCGCGAGTAACGCATAAGCAATACTCACCATAGTGAATACCATGGTGATAATTGCTATCTTCCATTTGTTATCCTGCAGTACACCGACGAGCTCATGGAGTTCTATCTGATCGCTTTTATTATTGCTTTTATTAATACTAGAAATTTGTTCTGACATTTATTTAAATCTCTGTTCTGTATTTATTTCTTTAACGCCAGGACCCAGCGCGCGGTGCTTTGGGATAATTGGGTATAAACCAGTTGGTACATTTCACGGCTTTTCTTATACGGGTCGCCGATTTCCAGCTGGTTCTGCCAGTGGCCGAATAACATGGTTTTTCCGCTGACTTCTGGGAAACTCTTTTTAATCCGCTCGAGGTGAGATTTTTCCATCACCAGGATTAGGTCATATTGCATCGCGAGTTCTGATGAAAATGCCTGTGCGCAATGCCCTTCAAGTGATACCCCATGTTCGGCCGCCACTTCAGCGGCCATGGCGTTCGCTTCGTTGCCGACTAATGCACCCAATCCTGCGGAATCAATTTTTTTGCCAGGCAAAGCCTGACGCATTAAACGCTCCCCAGTAGGGGAGCGGCAGATGTTACCGATGCAAACCACTAAAATAGAATCAAACATAATCGTTACCAGGTCTTAATCATACGGACGGTTTCAGTCATGTCGTGAACACCGTTAATGGTTGGGACTAACTGGCCGATTACGCGGTTCCAGCGAGCAAGTGGCGCGGTAGTGACATACACGATGTCATACGGTTGCAGTTTGAATTCGGTGCCCATCACCAGCGCGGTGGCATCGGAAACATTCAATTGGTAGACGTTAGCAATCTTGCCGCTGGTGTCTTTGCCGCGCGTTGAGCGAATAACAAAAATACCGGTCGCGTCAGATGTCAGCTGGTCGATACCTTCTGCATTCCCCAGCGCTTCGGTCAGCGTCATGCCGCTGCGGTCCATTTTCAGGGTGGTTTGTTTTTTCACTTCACCCATCACGAACACTTTCAGGTCGTCGTTGCGCGGCACATACAGAATGTCGCCGTTGTACAGCAGGCGGTTTTGTTGCAGGTCGCCATTTTTCAACAGTGCCTGAAGGGAAATCCGCTCGTCTTTGCCGTTATGGGTCAGCACCGCATTGTTCCAGTCGGCATTTTCAGCAAGGCCACCGGCCTGGTTGATCGCATCCATAATGGTTAACGGCACGTTGGTAATTGGTTGTTGACCAGAACGGGCAACTTCACCGGTGATATAGGCTTTTTGAGAGCGGAAGGCTGCAACGCTGATATCGATTTGTGGGGTTTCAATATAGGCAGCCAGTTTATTGGTCAGCTCTTCACGCAGTTGAGCCAGTGTGCGACCAACCACTTTTACCTTGCCCGCATACGGATAGAAAATGGTGCCGTCGGACTGCACCCAGTTACCGGTGTCGGAAGCACTACGATACTGGCCTGCTGGCGTCGTCAGTTCCGGGTGATCCCACACGGTGACCATCAGAATATCGCCCACACCAATGCGGTATTGGTAGTTCTGCACTTCATCTTCTAACTGCGGATTGGTGCGCGCCACGACTGGAGCAGGGTTCAGGGAATCAATCAGTTTTGGAGTAACGGTATAAACGTTAACTTTGTCGTTGATATTTACGGTGTCGTCTTTATTGACGATGGTTTTGCCGGAAGTCGTAAGGTTGCTGCCAGGAACAATGGTGCAGCCACTCAGCAGAGCCGCCGAAATCAAAAGCGGAATTGCTGCTAATTTTACAGTCATCATGTTGGTCACTTGGTTCATCAAAGAGTGTAAAGCCCAGCGGCGCTGGGCTTTTATGCAAAGGGAATTCGGGAGTTAGCGATTGCCAGCGGGGATATTGGCACTCGCAGTGATGTTTTGCGGCTGGGTGTGCTTCGCTCTCAGGTCTGGGTTCCGTTTCTGTAGCTTATTGTTTGTGAACAAATAGCCTGTGAATAACCCGAGGAACAGCAGCAGAGAGAGCCACTCCGCAGTGCCAAGCTGGGAGAGAACAATCCCAAAACCGGCAAATAGAGCAGTGAGCAAAGTCATGACCAGCACCGTCTGGCGGCCAGTTAACCCACTGCGCATTAAAATATGGTGCAAATGATCGCGGTCCGGATGGAATGGGCTGTGCCCACGGCGGATACGGCGCACCATAATGGTGACCATGTCCATGAGCGGCAATGCGATTACCCACAGTGCGGTGACCGGTGCCATCACGGCTTTATTGCCTTGGCTACCAACAATCACGAGCCACAACATGGTGAAACCAATCACCATGCTGCCCGCATCGCCCATAAATACTTTGAGGCGTTTCGAGCCAATCAAGCCCATGTTGAGCATCAAGTACGGGATCAGGGCAACGATCATTAGCAGGCACCACATGGCACGCGCGTGAGCTCCAGCGAGTAAAAATACCACCATCAAAGCGGCGAATGTCGCGCTGGCAACGGAGCCGAGTAAACCGTCGACGCCATCAACCATATTGAAAGCGTTGATTGCGGCCCAGGTCGCGAAGAGTGTCACCAGGTAGCCGACGAGGCCAAGTGTGAGTTCGTAGCCGCCCAACACATGGCCGAATGTCTGGAGGTAAAAACCATCGACCATAATGATGACAGCAGAGAGTGCCTGGATGAAAACACGCGGCACGACTGGGAGGTCATAGCGATCGTCGGCAATCCCGACAAACAGCAATAAAGAGATGCTTATCAGGTACGGAAGGAAGTGCGCAGTGGTGTGAGGCAGAACTTCAGGCCAGAACAGGTAGAAAACCACTATCGCGCAGTAGAAAGAGATCCCACCGACCAAAGGAATTTCTCCTTTGTGCTGTTTACGCCCGCCGGGCTTGTCCACCAGACCACATTTCAAGGCTACGAAGCGAGCGATAAGCAGGAATGACATCGCTGTTAAAAACATGATGAAAATTTCTTTACCCATGGTCATACCTTATTTCTTTCAGGCAAAGCTACCGCCCATGGCGACTGCGGAAATACCCACATACCATTCTGGATTATCAATTAATGTGCATTTATGGACATTGCGACAATACCACCCACTTGCGTAGGATAATTCTGAAGCGGGTGCATTCTATTACGTCTGATTTTCAAGGTCAAAATTACAGCGCTCAACTTAAGCTGACCTTTAATTTATTTATCTACGTTACTATTTTTATTGAATATAATTTTTTTACATTAAAATCAAAGGTTTAAATTTATACAGCGCGTTTTCGTTGGATATCTTTCGATTATAACCAACAACCATGAATGTATATTCAAACCGAACTTAATAATAAGAGGCCGGGATATTATCCATCAATTTAATTTAAGTAATAGAATTAATAATTAATGATTAAATAGATTTAAATATGGAAATCGATAATTGTTAAATAACTTTATTAGTGCTGAATGGTAATTTTATTAAACTGGTACAACCAGATGCAGTAAAGAATCAAAAAATTTTAGTGTGGGAAATTTAAAAACGGGAATGGGGCTGATTGAGGATATAGCGAGGGCAAGAAGGGGAAGTTCATAAAAAACAACAATGGGTAGGTTCTTAGCTATTCGTGCTATAAATGTTAGTTATAGGAATAATCTCAGGTCAGTGACTTAAACACTACAGTGACTTTTTGCATCCAAGGGCTGCTTGATGCAGCGGCACGTATAACACCATTTACATAACACGCTGAAATATAGACATTTTTATATTTAAAATCTCATATTACTTTCCCGTTTAATATTGATTTAAGTGGTTAACTGATTGGTTTTCTGGTTTTTTAACGAATTTTTACAGTATACGTGTGAAGGAAATGTAGACCAGCAGGTCAATTTTGAGGGTGGTTATACCTAAAAGGAGGGGGATCATAAAACACATGGAGGTGGGCAGTTTTGTATTATAAATCACAATTCTGGAAAGGTTGGTTTGCAGAAATCTACGTAACCTTACAAAACATATTCACATCGTGAATAGATTTAAATTTAAACAAAAAAAATGCAGGTGAAGATTGGCAATTTTTAATCATTGTGCTATCTAAACCACACCGCCGTAGCCTGGTTGTTGAGGTGTGTGTGATGGCATTAATGAGAATAGTTCTCTAAAAGTTGGTTTATTTTTTAGCACCTAACAAAAATTTTTTTAAAAATTTTAAATAAGAGAAATTTAATGAGCAATGTCCTGTAGTTTATTTTTGATACTCCATTCAAAACATCAAGTTTAAACTAACAAAATCAATTACTTAAATAACGCGCGACGTTGACATACCCACATAGTTTACTCAGGATTGTCTGAGTGATGGCTCATTAACCTTTCGATAAATGAGAGGAAGCATAAATAATATTGCTATAACGCTCATAACAGGTACCCAACTTAAACTACAGGCAATGCAATGAGTGACAACATATCTACATCTTCGGCAACAAATCAGAACTTAGGCTTTTGGATAATCGAGAAGAGATCGAGCGCAGGGTGCTAGTTGAAAGGGTTTATAGAGGGATAAGAGAAGTCAAAGACCAGGGGGGCAAAGAAACTTAGCAGAAGAGATGAAAGAAAATGGGTCAGAAAATGCCAGTCGGCGCCGTAAGAGTGATAAATGCCAGTCTTACAGCGCCAGAGGTTTTGTTCTTGTGTCGCGCATATGCTCGCTGCCGCTGAGCATTAAGCTGATAGTGGATTACAAATTGAACGGGATTTCGCACCCCACTCCCACACCTGCATCGTTATCACTTTTGCTGGCGTCGGTGTACCACGCTCCAACTTTCAATCTTGCCGAGCGATAAACATCGCCGCTCCAGCCGAGTTGCAGCCCGGTCAAAGTATCTGACTGTGGGAAAGCCCGGTTAATATCTCTACTTTCAGGATTGACCCTTGCGTAAACCAAACGAGCACTCCAACGCTGACTATCTTCAGTAGCCAATTCTACCTTGCCCGCCAGTAGCCGCCCATCGCCACCAATCGCATCCCCCAACGGATACCCCTGCTGATAATAGCCATCGGTGTAAATATGATGGGTGTAGCTGGAACCCAGGCGCCCGAAGTTTCTGCGTGTGTCATGAGCTTCTACATACCAGTTAATGGCATCTTTTCCGGCTATATGATGACCTTCAACGCCACCGAGGAAGAGATTTCCACTAGGCATAAACCCCGCTTCGTCTTCGCCGATCATCTGACCATAAATGTTGACTGGCCAACCAAGCGTGGGTTGGAGCTTCAATTTGAAATCAAAGCCCGCCAGTTGGTTACCCGGCTCATTCCCCGTGCCGGTATTATCCTGGCCGGCAAAGCCGTTCATAAATGTACTGAATGACTTTGATCTACCATCCCCACCCCACTGCATCATGCGTGAAGCGCCAAGCTCCAGTGATGAAAGTGGAGAAAATGTTAGCCGCCCTCCGGTCAGCAGAGTATGGGGTACAGCGGTATATTGATTGAGTTGACCTGCCGTAATTTGATATTGCCATGGGCCAATCCAGTTCAGCCACCAGGTTTCGGGCGCAGTTTGCTCCGCACGCTGCATCAAAAAACCCGTTACCGGACGCGCAGCATCAGAACGAATCAGGCTACCTTCATAGCCCGGCCCCCACCACTGCGGGATCTGCCCAAACGCGAGCCATTGGTTCGCAAATCTAAAAGCACCGTAGGAATTATTGAGATTGTAGGGGGAACCATTACTGATCTGCATATCAGCTTCTGCATTTCCCTGCAGATGCACATCCCACGCATCGCCGCCCAAATTGAAGGCCAACGACGCCTCCTGTCCGGCATAAATCGCATTGCCAAATCCCTGCGGCGTACCGGGTTCATTGCTATATGAATGTGCGGTTATTCGGGCATCGGCTTTGAGGGTGTAAAGGCGATGATTCGCGCGTTCCACAACGGCACGCTCAGAAGGATATTCTGTCCGGGCATTTTTCAGAGCCCTCTCGACTTCATCCTGGCTAAGGGGCCAGGTGGATAATCCCAGATTGATAATGCCCCTTTCGGAAAGGAAGGCGAGATCGTTGCGTAGCATTTCATCGGGTAGAAGCAGGCCTGCAGTGTGCCCGGTAATACTAATACTTAATAAGGCGATACCGGTTGTTGCACGGAAAATATTATTAAATATAGAGTGCACAGAATATCCTTTCTGGTGAATGCAGAAATCCATTGAAGCAACGCGTGGTTTATTTTATTAACCAGTAGTTCTTAATTATCCCCAAAAATATCTCGCGTATAGATTTTATGTTCCACATCTAAAAGCTCTTCCATCATGCGATTAGAAATAATCACATCTGAGATTTTTTTAAATTCATCAAGCGAATGGATAACTCTGGAGTTAAAGAATTCCTTTTCTGGTAGTACAGGTTCGTAAACGACAACTTCAATACCTTTGGCTTTGATACGTTTCATGATCCCCTGAATAGAGGAAGCACGGAAGTTATCTGAACCCGCTTTCATTATCAGGCGATAAACCCCTACACACTTAGGCGAACGGCTAAGAATCGCATCGGCAACAAAGTCTTTACGGGTACGGTTTGCATCAACAATGGCATTGATAAGGTTGTTTGGCACATTGCTGTAATTGGCTAATAACTGTTTGGTATCTTTAGGTAAGCAATAGCCGCCGTAGCCAAATGAAGGGTTGTTATAGTGGGTTCCTATTCGCGGATCCAGACAGACACCTTCGATAATATGGCGAGCGTTCAAATTGTATGATTCAGCATAGCTATCAAGTTCATTAAAATATGCCACACGCATCGCCAGATAAGTATTTGCGAACAACTTGATGGCTTCCGCTTCGGTGGAGTCGGTAAATACAACAGGAATATCTTCGGCTACTGCACCTTCGACCAATAGGCTGGCAAACAATTCAGCACGTTTGGAACGCTCCCCCACAACGATACGGGATGGATATAGATTATCGTGCAACGCTCTCCCTTCTCGTAAAAATTCCGGCGAGAAAAGTATGTTGTCGATACCGAACTGTTCTTTGATACGCTTTGTGTAACCAACTGGAACTGTTGATTTAATAACGATTACTGCCGAAGCCGAAGGATTGATTGCCAAAACATCACTGATGACAGCTTCTACCGACGAAGTGTTGAAGTAATTTGTCTTCGGATCATAATCCGTGGGTGTTGCAATAATTACAAAATCAGCATTGCTATATGCTTCTTGTTTGTTGGTCGTCGCGAAGAAATTTAATTCTTTAGTTTTAAGATAGTGCTCAATATCTTTATCAACAATTGGAGAGCAACGATCGTTGAGTAAGTCAACTTTATGCTGAATAATATCTAATGCAACGACCTGGTGATTTTGGGCAAGTAAGATCCCATTGGATAGCCCAACGTAGCCTGTACCGGCTATGGTGATTTTCATTCTATACGCTCATTAAATTTAATTATAAAAGGTTCAAAGTGTTATTTGATTTATCAAAAACACTAAATGTTCAATTTTTAGTAATTGATGCTACGTCCTTTGTAACTCCCTTATTTACGCATGAAATCAAGCCAACAAAGATTATCAGAATTAAATGCTACGACTGCATAACCATCAGAAAGGCCAGAAATATTACAGAGATATATTTTAGAAATTTTATAATTCGTTATAGAATTATCATGAATGTCATAGTGCCATCCAGTTAATGTACGGATATCAAAAGCTTGTGACCTAATAAAAATACCACGATTGGTATTTTGGATTCTGTTCCCATAAATGAATATATCACTGATAACTGAGGACAATTTTGATTTGATACTAACCACAACAGCAGCTTTCCCACCAATATTTGAAAAAATATTGTTAGAGATCGTGATTCTTTTCACCACATGCTCTTTATTTCTGTTGGGCTCTATATCAATTGCACCGGGCATATCTCTTCTTGTTGTATTATAAAATTGATTGCTTGTTATTTTAATATTAGTACCGTCAATTATACTGATCGCATTTCTATTATTCTTAGTTATACCATCAAAAGTCGCGTCACTAATGGAAATGTTCTTATTGTGTTTACCATGAAAACCTAGATAAATACCATCCCCACGAAAACCACCGAGTTTTACATGATGAATATCAACATTACTTGCACCAAAGAGTTCGATCAAATGCACATGCTCAGAAAACCCCAGCACAGCAACATTACCTTGTAATGATAGGTTTTGAATCGTTAGATTTTCTGCTTCGTCAAAATTCTTATTTGTTATCAAACTATCTGGGTTAGAATCTTCACGCCCATCGACTATAAAAGTTTTGTCTTCACCCGCACCAATAATTAAAACATCACTTCCAATTTCTATTTCTTGTTTGAAAATACATTTCCCATTGGTAAGATGTAATCTTACATTCTCCAGAGTCAATTTTTCATTAATAACCGTCTCATTATTATCTTTTGAACAACTCAGAGTTAAATCTTGAGGTTGAGCGTAACCATAACCAACCCGAAAGATAAAAACTAAAAAAAACATTAATCTAATGATCATCTGCAATACCATTACAATATGCTTTAAAAAAATCATAACGTTTAATTGCAAGTATTCCTGCGTCAAATATTTTTGCTGTTTTTATTGAGGATGCAACACATTTGTTAAACTCACTTTCATTCCCGATAACTCTGGCAATAATATCAGCCAGAGACTGATAATCTCCGGGTTCATGGAGATATTCCGGTGTGACTAACTCAGGCATACCTCCCGCAGAGCTCAGGACTACTGGGCAGCCTCTCGACATCGCTTCAATAACAGAGCGCGGAAGTCCTTCCTGGTTACTCGGCTGCACATAAATATCAGTTGTATCTAAAAAATCGTAAATGTCTTTTCCTGGTTTGATATTCCCTTTAAAAAAGACTTTATCCTTAATACGCAGATTAGATAAAAGTGCTTCGTTTTTGTATTTATCCCCACCACCAACGATGTGCAACGAGATATCTATATTTCTATTGGTTAATATTCGCAAAGCATTATAGATAGTATCAAAACCTTTATGGGGACTATCCAGAGATCCAATCAGCCCTACTCTGATTGATTTTTTGGGGTAGGTTTTAGCTAACCGTTCTTGAGTTGAATCAAGCAGTTCAACGTTGGATACTGCAATCGCACGATTGTTAGGATAGCGCTTTTGCAGGAAATTATCCGTTACGTAGATTGCCCCCCATGCATTCTTCACCGCCAGCCTGGTTCTCAGGGTTAAGAACGGGGCATATAAATACCCTTTTACTGATTTGTATCCAGTCATCGCATCCCAGGGACATGCAACAACTTCGGCTATATATTTCTTCCCGAGTTCACGTGCAATTCCAGCAACCATAATTCCTATTTCACTGGGAAGTCGGACAACGATACCGTCAGCCTCTCTAACTAAAGCATAGAGTTCTTCAATTCTTTTTTTATCTTTAAGAAACAAACCGGATAAAGAGGATTGGTTTTCCATTTTGAAAAAGTCAATATTTGCACCACTGGATATAGACCAATTAGGAGCCACCGAGTCCATTTCTTTATAGCGGCTAACCACGCTGATACTATCAAAATGATTAAAATATCTTTGAAATGATGCATAGGGTAACTTCCCTGCTGAATATACATTTCCATTAACATGGTAAAAAAAGTGATCGTGGGCAAAAATCATCTTCATAAAATATCTTTCTTCTTTGTTGCAGGAATGCCCACATATAAGCCACTGGACAAATTATGTTTCACCACCGAATTCGCTCCAACGACTGTGTCCGAGAAAATTGTCGTTCCACCCAAAACCCTTACTCCACATCCAATCCAAACATTGGAGTGAATTTCTACAGGTTTCATAATGACTTTCTGATATTTGAATGGTGTGCTGCTTTTAACATAAGAATGATCGAATGTTAAAATAGATGTTCCATGAGCAATGGATACATCACTACCTATAGATAACTCGCCAAATCCATCAATGTAATTGTAGTCATGTATGCTGACGTTATCCCCAACACTGATGCTTCCAATGTTCTTTATATTGCACCATCGACCTATATATACATTATCACCACAGCACTTAGACAATGAGCTAAAGATTATATATCGCAGAACCACTCCAGGCTTCCCAGGTAAACCCGAGAACATTGTCATCAATGTTACCCTTATAGACGTGGGAAGGATGGAAACGATCTTTACTAAAAATTTAATAAGCCATTTCCATCTACTGAATTTCTTTCTTCCAGTTTCAAGCATTATAAATCTCTATTACCGATCGGATGTTATTTGAAATTGAATATCGACCAGAACAAATGTCATAGTTAACACTCTTCTGCATTTTTTTATTGCATAGAGTTTGTATTTTTTCTATCCATAGAGAAGGATTTGAAACATCTATGCTGTAATAATCGTTCGTTAAACAAACCTCGTCCGGGATGGATGATGATGCAATAACGGGTAATCCTGCAGCTTGAGCTTCAATCGCAGCTAAACCCAATCCTTCATTATGTGAAGGGAATAAAAATAAATCTGCGGCATCTCGTAGAATCCGTAAGACATCTTTTGACGCACCCGCAAAAAACACCCGGTGTTCTACATTCATTTCAGTCACAAGGATCATTAATTCTTTGTAAAGATTACCGTCACCGACAATTAGAAGTTTATATTTAGCATCAAGCTGCGGTAGTAAGTTTATTAAAAAAGATTGGTTTTTTACTGCAGTAAGCCTTCCGACATTGACCAAAACAAAATCATTCTCTTGAAAGCCAAATTCTTTCCTATCCAGTTTTTCTTCTATTCTAACTAAATCTGAAAAATCCTTACCACAGGGAATAATACTAACACCATTGACCTTTTTATAGTGGCAAAGAGCTGACTCTCTACTCACAGCTGTCTTATAGTTTGAAAATAATCTAGTCAAGAGTATCTGTATATTGATTAGTGCTTTCCTTGCTAATCCTTTATTTTTATAAAAATTACTTCGATCACTATGTGAGTAAGAAATTACTTTATTAACTCCACAGACCCTTGCGACTAATGATACTATTCCATTAGTAAAGCTCACATGACTATGGCATATATCTGGATTTATTATTTTTATAGTTGCGTATAAATCTTTAATATAACTGAGTTTGTTTTTTGGGGACGATATATGATATGTTTTGCAACCTAAATCAATCAGATGTTGTTCGTAATATCCCTTCTCGGGTCTATCAACAATGATATGATATTCATAATCCTGAGAGGTCTTATTTATAAAATCAACGAGCCATGACTCTATTCCGCCAATATTGAGCTGCCCCAATACATGCAATACTTTTTTCCTAATCTTCATTCAAATTCTTTCTCATTAACAGCATAAGTGAAAGCATTACCATTGGAATTATTAATAGCTGCTTTCTGAACATAGCATCACCAGCGCGTCCTAATTCATAAGTCCCTTCCTGGTTGTCAATAGAATAAAACCCAACCAAAGTCATAATTGCAGAGAATATGAAAACGACGATAAATGAATTAACTAAAAGTGAATCAAAAACAATACTTTTAGTATTTATAAATTTAACCAATAAATATAAAGCGATCCCAACAGTACAAAGGACAGGGATTAAAGTAAAACTGGAGTAGTTGGTAATCTGGATTGGGTTTGGAGCGAGATACATAAAGCCAGCAATCAACGGCCAGTTAACGATTACGGCAAAATCCTTTAATGTAAAATATAATATAATAACAGCAGTAGTAAGCAAAGATAGTTTAATGTATTTTTTAAAATCCGTGAAATAAAGACTATATAATATTGCCACAAATGGCGAGTATGGCCTCAGTAAAATACAGTAAGAAAATAATGCCATTATTACAGTAAATAAACCTATTTTTAGTCTGAGTGAATTACATGACAAAAATTTGATAATGGTTATACATAATAAAAAACACAACATCATGATGAAGATGTCCTTCCCCATCACGCTCGAAAAATATGTTATCGTTGGAGACACTGCTATTAGTACAACTATAAAGAATGAATATTTCTCTGAATGTAATGTGCTAAATATTTCTTTAAGCGTAAAGATCAATAGCATTTTGCAAATATTATTGAGAATGACAATATAGTAAACATTCTTTGAAGGCATTAATAGATAAAAATAATGCACCGGGATACCAAAGATAAAGTATGAACCAGGGCCACTTAAAACCCCATTATCTTGATTTTCACTTACCCTAAAGATCCCATCTCGTAAAATGTCTGAAATACTATTGTATGAGAGTAGAAAATCATAATATCTGGTCGCATCCAATCCTGGCATAATATCAAATTGATATATACATACCATGCTATAAAATAATGAAAAACTTAATGCCAATATAACTACAGTTACTCGAAATTTATTTTCTACATTAACAATAAATGGGATTTGTATAAACAAAGAAAAGAGTAAAAATACAAAGATAGAAACTCTCGGGTCAAAGTTAGCTAAAGCATTAGTGACAAGTAGAGCGATAAATAAGTTACATAGCCCAATAGTTAAAAACTTAGAATAAAAATAATTCAAAAATCACTCCACATTTTGAAAATTTAACTTCCTGAAAATCGCAAGATATATAAGGACTGAAATTGCAATATTAGAAGCCAACAATACCATTGGGATGTAAAATATATTTAACTTTACGCACACGAAATAGAGTAATAAAGCATGAATAACACCGCCAGCAAACGTACAGTATGAAATCTTCTTATTTTCATTGAAATACATGCACGTGGTTGCCATGATCATATAGAACCCTTGTGATAAAAATGCTGGCACCATCAAAAATGAAATATCTTTAACATACACGTAGCCCTTGCCTGTAATAATTTCGTATAACTGATGCGGTAGGAAATATGATAAAGAAGTAATAACCAGGCAGAGTAAAAAGTACTTAATGAATATGTTGTTAAAAAAGCTTAAGTCATATTTATTGTTTTTAAGGTTTTCGTATATATGTGGCGTCATGGCTTTATTGATAGCCATAAGCACCACTGTAATGAATACAGTTAGCTGAAAAGCCGCTGAATAGTTACCTAATAAAGATTTTGAAAAAAATTTCGCAATTAATATTCTATCCAATCCTGAACGCGCAAAAAAGCTTAGATTATGTATAATTAAAGGAAAACCAAAGGAAAACAATCTCTTAACCGCAACAGTAATATTGGCTTTCGTACTGATGTGGAAATACTGCTTACTTAAGTATATCGAGATTAATATTGAAGCTAGATAACTTGCGGCAACAGCATATACCCTAAGTTTGTATGTTATTGGTAGATAAGCCAGTAACAGAAGGGTCAACACAAACGAAATAATTGCATTTGAAACCTGTATCACTAAATATTTTTTCGCTTCCTTGCGCGCTTGTTGCTGCGATAATAGGTTGGTGTAAATACACTGTAATGATGTAGTTAATACTGCGAGCTGAAAAATTGCGCCAGAAAAAAAGATGCTTGAAATTATTAAAAACAATATGGTTAGTAATAAGACTATTATCAATGAAGCATTAAAATAATCACTATCTTTTAACCCATTGGGCACGAAGTAGAACTGAATAATTGCAGAAGAAGTATTGATACCGATGAATATAAATAGTATTGAAACATATGTGTTAAATAATGATATGTCACTATACCCCTCAGGACCTAAAGCTCTTGATAATATAGGCAAGAGCACGAAAGGGAACAGTTTGACTAATAGCTCACCGCCAACATATATCAATGTATCACTTGTTATCTTGCGCATTATGTCCTGCTAAAATTGGTGATGACTTCTAAAGAATAAAATTATGGTTCCAATACTCAAATTTCATAAGTTCGATTTATGCTAGTTATGCATATTAGAATCATCACCAAGTTTGAATTTACTAGTATTAGCTATGGTAGTTTACTTTATTACATAATTAAAAATGAATGATTTTATTTAACCGTTAATAATCTGCATATACTTATTAATAACGATTTTTTCATCAAAAATTTTCTCAATAATCTTTCTTCCTGCCATCCCAAGACTGAGTCTTTCCTGGTGGTTAACGTTTATAACCTTCTCCATTGCCTCAGCTAACGATACAGGATTTTTCTTTTCACATAAGAAACCGTTTACGCCATCAAATACCACATCACGACAGCCAACGTTATCAGTGGCTATCAGAGGTTTCCCCATAGCAGCCGCTTCAAGCAACGAACGAGGCACACCTTCACGATAATATGACGGAAGCACAACGCAGTCATAGTGCTCGACTATTGAAGCCACATCGTCACTGGTTCCCAGATAGTTAATAATATGCTGCGAATTACATTCAAACAGATTTTTTTCATCTATCGAATTGGGATTGTTGTGATCTATTGGGCCAAGAATTGCAAACTCAACATTGCTATATTTTTTTTGTAGCATTGTTGCTGCTTCGATATATTCAGGCACTCCTTTCTGTTTCAAAAGGCGAGCAACAAGAAGAAATCTTACTTTGTTGTCATCAGGAGAAGGTTTTACAAAAAACTCGTCCAGGTTAACTCCTGATCCTGGAATATTTTTTGCCTTATACTCTGGCACAATCTTATGCTTTAAGAAGAAATGTAGATCTTCATCATTTTGGAAGAAAATGGTGTTAGTAGCCAGGTTAGAAATTCTATATGCAAGACTAACAATTTTGGTTAGCAGGTTGTTTTTAATAAACACTGCTCCCAATCCTGAAATGTTATTAATGACCTTTGCTTTACAAGCCCAGGCACCGATACTGCTGTAAATGTTTGCTTTTGGTGTAAAGTTTAAAATAATGGAAGGTTTTTCTTTAAGATAAATCATTCCATAATTTAAAATGGTCTTCATTTCCTTAAAAATATTTCGTCCAGACCTGTCAATCTCGATTCCTATATGTCTACACCCCATAGATATTAATTTATTTTCATACCCATCCTTAGGTGTAATAACTATGACCTCATGACCTTTTTTTAGGAGTTCAGAGATTGTTCCTTTTCTAAAATTAAATACATACCACGAGGTGTTCGCAGAAATAACAATTTTTTCCATGATAGATCCATTATCTACGAGAGAATAATAATAAGGTTATTATCATTGCTGATTGATTTTTAATAAAAACGGAGAGTCTTACTTATATTCGTAACTGCCATATTCGTAATAATTGCTTGATCTTTTCTCGACACCATTAAAAATTATGCCGCTGATAGCCAAATTATTCTGTGAGAAACGCTTCGCCGAGACTTCGATTTCTTTTAATGTATTTTTTTGGAAACGCGCGACTAGCATTGTTGTCCCGGCATATTTTGCTGCGATGCAGGCATCACTGACGGCCAGAACGGGAGGGGTATCTATAATCACCAAATCATACTGGCTCGCCGCCCATACCATCAAATGCTTGAAGTTAGCATTCATTAATAGTTCAGAGGGATTCGGTGGTATTTTTCCTCGGGAAATAAAATCAAGGTTTTCAATCTCGGTTTTTTGCACCGCTTCAGCGAAACTTTTTCTACCTACTAATACATCTGATAAACCGTCTTTTTCATGACAGCCCATTACGTGATGTACCTGCCCTTTACGTAAATCGGCATCGATCAATAAAACTTTTTTATTTGATTGAGCGATCACTGCCGCAAGGTTACAACTGACGAAAGTTTTACCTGCTTCCGGTGTTGCACCGGAAATAAGAAGTATATTATTTTCTGCCTGCAGCATGGCGAAATGAAGGCTAGTACGCAGACTACGAATCGCTTCTACAGATAAATCTGTTGGATTATCTTCAGCAAGCAAAGTCACCGAACGAACAGACCGCTTTTTGCTCTTCATTAGCTTAAGGTTTTTCTCCTTGAGCCATTTTGATACTGGGATAGTGGCATAAACATTCAAGCCCAGATTTTCAATCTCTTCACCGCTTTCAATACCAGTATGGAACAATTTGTACAGCAGGCATGCCGCTACAGAAATGAATAATCCAGACACAACCCCAAGTATTACGATTAAAAACTTTTTAGGTGATATCGGTTTTTTCTCTGCAACCGCAGTATCAATGATCCTAACATTACCTACCGTGCTGGCTTTGTTTATATTAAGCTCCTGTTGTTTATTTAATAACAACATATAGACTTCCTGACCGGATTGAACGTCGCGCGTCAGGCTTAATATTTCCTGCTGAGTTTTTGGCATATTCCCAATGCGGGCATTGAGTTTTTCACGCTCTTGTAATAAAAGTGCCTTTTTTTCTAATAGGGTTCGGTATGCAGGGTGGTCACGAGTATAAAGCTTCGAGATTTCAGCTTCTTTAAACGTTAATTCATTAATTTGTGTATCCAAAGAAACGGTATTATCCAATACGGATTTTGCTTCAAGGGATAAATCAACGGATTCATTCTTTTGGCGGAATAAATTTAATTTATTTTCTGCATCATCCAGCTTGGCACGAACCTGTGGGAGTTGTTCTTTTAAGAAATCCAGGCTTTTGGCCGCCTCTTCAGATTTACGCCCCACGTTTTGCTGCAGGTAGTTATTGCTGATGCTGTTTAATATCTGAGTAGCCTGCTTCGCATTTTCGCCTTTAAATGTCAGCTTCAGCATTCCACTATCTTTGCTCATGTCCGCTACTGAGAAATTATCAAGCAATTGATTAATTGCCGTCAGTTTCTCAAGCTTCGTAATCTCAAAGGTAGTATTTTCTGGTGCATTTATTTCACTCACCAGAAGATTTATATTTTCTTTTTCGAGTAATTCCCCTGTCTTGCCTTCAAAAGTTTCATCATCAACGGTGATGCTGTAGCGTGTGGGAGAAATTACGGTCAGTGTAAATGTATTATCCAGTAATTCATTTGCTACTGTAAGGCGCGAAATAGCTATTTTCCCATCCTGGTGTCCTACCAGGCGGGCCAATCCTTTTCCAATAATTGGGAAGTGCTTCTCCTGCACCACAGTATCTAATGCCAGGTCATCTACTGTCTGGCCCAGAACCATACGTGACTGCAGTAATCCAATTTCAGTCTCTGATTCTGTTTTACTATCAGGTAAAATTTCAGAAAGCTTACTTAATACATTACTACCCGTATTCTGTTCAACTTGTATTAAAGCATTAGCGCTATATATCGGAGTTGCCAACAAGGCATATGCTATTCCCGCCATAGTAAATAGAAGGGTGATAATTGCGACTTTCCATTTATTATCGAATAATATTCCAAATGCATTTTGTAGGTCTAATTGTTCTATTCTGTTTGTATTGTTATTTCTATTAAGATAGGAAGTTTGGTCAGACATTTAACGACATCTCTTTACGGTATCTATTTCTTTAATGCCAGAACCCAACGCGCGGTGCTTTGAGCTAGCTGTGTATAAACCAGTTGGTACATTTCACGGCTTTTTTTGTAGGGATCGCCGATTTCCAGCTGGTTCTGCCAGTGGCCAAATAACATGGTTTTGCCACTGGCTTCCGGGTAGCTCTTTTTAATACGCTCGAGGTGAGATTTTTCCATCACCAGAATCAGGTCGTATTGCATCGCAAGTTCGGAAGAAAACGCCTGAGCACAATGTCCATCCAGCGATAAGCCATGTTCAGCCGCAATTTGCGTGGCTATTGAATTCGCCCCTTCCCCCACTAATGCACCCAATCCTGCGGAATCTATCTTTCTCCCCGGCAGTGCCTTGCGTAATAACCGCTCCCCGGTTGGGGAACGGCAAATATTGCCGATACAAACCACTAATATTGAATCGAACATAATTACCAATTCTTAATCATGCGGACGGTTTCAGTCATATCGTTAACCCCGGTAATCGTCGGAACCAACTGCCCCAGCACGCGGTTCCAGCGGGTAATCGGTGCGGTGGTAACGTACACAATGTCGTAGGGTTGCAGCTTAAACTCGGTGCCCATTACCAGCGCCGAGGCATCAGAAACATCCATCTGATAAACGTTGGCAATTTTGCCGCCGTTATTTTTGCCACGTGTTGAGCGGATGACGAAAATCCCGGTCGCGTCTGAAGTCATCTGGTCGATGCCTTCCGCATTGCCCAACGCTTCGGTCAGGGTCATACCGCTGCGGTCCATTTTCAGGGTGGTTTGTTTCTTCACTTCCCCCATCACGAACACTTTCAGGTCGTCATTGCGTGGCACAAACAAAATGTCGCCGTTGTACATCAGGCGGTTTTGTTGCAGGTCACCGTTTTTCATCAGCGCCTGAAGTGAGATGCGCTCGTCTTTCCCGTTGTGGGTCAGCACCGCGTTGTTCCAGTCGGCGTTTTCAGCAAGGCCACCGGCCTGGTTGATCGCATCCATAATGGTCAGCGGTACGTTGGAAATAGCCAGTTGGCCGGAGTGCGCCACTTCGCCCGTGACATACGCTTTTTGGGAGCGGAAAGCGGCAACGCTGATATCAATTTGCGGGGTCTCGATATAGGCCGCCAGCTTGTTGGTCAGCTCTTCGCGTAATTCGGCGAGTGTGCGGCCAACCACTTTTACCTTGCCCGCGTACGGGTAGAAAATAGTGCCGTCGGACTGTACCCAGTTGCCGGTATCTGAGGCGCTACGGTATTGACCGGCTGGCGTCGTCAGTTCCGGGTGATCCCACACGGTGACCATTAACACGTCGCCCACACCAATACGGTATTGATAATTCTGCACTTCTTTTTCAAGCTGCGGATTAGTACGCGCCACCGCAGGAGACGAACTCAATGACTCAATCAATTTTGGCGTCACGCGATAGACATTTACTTTGTCGCTGATATTCACAGTGTCGTCTTTATTGACGACAGTTTTGCCGGAGGTGGTGAGGTTACTGCCTGGGACAATCGTGCAGCCACTAAGCAACGCTGCTGAAATGAGTAACGGCACAGCAGCTAATTTTACAATCTTCATGTTGGTCACTTGGTTCATCGGATAGAGTAAAACCCAGCAGCGCTGGGCTTAAATGCAAAAGGGACGAGCGGGGTTAGCGATTACTCACTGACGCATCGGGCGGAACGATTTGGCTCTGTTTGAGTTGAGCTCTTGGGTCTGGGTTGAGCTGTTGAAGTCGATTGTTTGTAAACAGGTAGCCCATAAATACGCAGAGGAATAGCGCCAGCGAGAACCACTCCGCAATACCGATAATCGAAAGTACGATTCCGATAGCGGCAAAAATCGCGGTCAACGCAGTGATAAACATCACCGTCTGGCGTCCCGTTAACCCGCCGCGCATTAAAATATGGTGTAAGTGGTCACGGTCTGGATGGAATGGGCTTTGCCCTCGCCGAATCCGGCGCGTCATGATGGTGACCATATCCATTAACGGCAGCGCTATCAGCCACAATACGGTCACGGGTGCCATCACAGCTTCATCGCCCTGGCTTCCCAGCATCACCATCCACAGCACGGTAAAACCAATCACCATACTGCCCGCATCACCCATAAATACTTTCAGGCGATGGTGGCCTAACAAGCCCATGTTCAGTATCAAATAGGGGATCAAAGCGACAATCATTAACAAGCACCACATGGCATGCGATTGTTCGCCCGCAAGCCAAAACACCACCATCAGCGCTGCAAATACGGTGCCTGCCACCGAGCCGAGCAAACCATCCACACCGTCAATCATGTTGAAAGCATTGATAGCGGCCCATGAAGCGAACAGCGTCACCAGATAACCCACTGGCCCGAGCAGCAATTCTTGCTCACCCAGCACGTGGCCGAAGGATCGCAAATACAGACCGTCAACCATGAGAATCACCGCCGACAATCCCTGAATCACAACGCGTGGCGCGACCGGCAGATCGAAACGGTCATCGGCAATACCGATGCCTAGCAACAGAGACACGCTCAAGAAATAAGTCAGGAAATGGGCTTCGGTGTGGGGCAGCACTTCTGGCTGGAACAAATAAAACATCGCGATAGCGCTATAGAAGGAGATACCGCCCACCAGAGGAATTTCACCTTTGTGTTTTTTTCGCCCACCAGGTTTATCAACCAGACCACATTTTAAGGCCACCATTCGGGCGATAAGAAGTGCAGCCATCGCTGTGATAAACATGATGAGAATGTCTTTACCCATGATGGAAATACCTTAATTCCTTTTGACAAAGCTACCGCCGATAGTGAAACAGGAAATATCCCGCACCATTACTTAAATTCAATTTGTTCACACAGCAAAACAACCGCATCCATGCGGCGTTTTAATTCTAAAGAAGAGTGAATTGCGCGGATTCTATTACAGGGTTTTATAGGGATCAAAAAACACACAAGAGTCTTATAAAAATAAGACTCAAAACAAAAAATATTATTAAAAAATATTTAATTCATTAAAAACAATCAGTTATAATCATCATGGATAAAATGAAAACCTCACGTTAATTTCCATTTAAAGCATAACGAAAGGGGATTATTTAATTTTTAATAATGTTCAAACCATTAACCACCTAATTCAGTGAAGAATAATTGCTTATCTCTTTATGTTAATGTGATATTTTATTACGTTTATTTTTACTGAGCCAACTCTTGCTGGCCCGGTTAATAAAAACTTAAAAACAACACCACTATAAATATTATTTATTTAAAGTGAAGGAATAGATAATCATATAAATAAATTTAAAACTAACCCTCTATCTTCATTACATTTATTATTAAATATGGAAATTTTATTGAAGTAATCTGAATGTTTGCAGTTGGCAGCTGAACATTTATTTTAAATTAAATGACACGTTGCTAGCGAATAAATTTTAACAGTATAAACACATGATATTTAAGGGGTTTTTTATGGATCACAGTCTGGATGTTCAGCCTTGGTTTTCTTTTTGATATACAGACACGTTGTGTTGTTTACCAGATGGAAAAGTGAACAATTGAGTTATCCACATTAAAGCCATTATTCAATTGGAGGGGAATTTAAAGAGGATTGGAAAGAAACAGAGTGAAAAAATGCAAACCTGGCGTAGGGAGTCACCACTCTCTGAACCTGATTCTATGGAAAATGACGCTCATAATTTCGAAAAGTGAAGTGGTGGAAATGTAGTCAAAGATACAACTCAGGCCCTGAGCAAACGATCTCAGAATTTTCTTAGCCCAGCCTTTGGCTCATAATTTGGCTTCTGCGAAAATTCCGTAAACCGCTTGCGACTATTCTGTAAAAGCGATGGCAGCCCAACTGGAAGGAAAATTGAGTTGCCATGAGCGATTACTTCTTCTTATTCAACATCGATTTCAAATCGGCAAACGGGTTGTACGTTGCCTCACCGACATCTTTTTGCGCATCTTCACCTGCAACCACTGTCGAACCGTACTGGTCAGCTTCGGTGTATTTCGAGTGCTCATGGTCGTGGCAATACAGGCACAACAGCTCCCAGTTACTGCCATCTTCCGGGTTGTTGGTATGGTCGTGATCCATGTGGTGTACGGTTAGTTCGCGCAGGTTTGAATACACAAACTCACGCGAGCAGCGCCCGCAGACCCATGGGAACAGTTTCAGTGCTTTTTCACGATAGCCGCTTTCGAGGCGTGTGTAGTTTTTTGGGATCAGAGCCATTTTGATGTTACCTGGTCAATAAACGTAGGGTATCGAGAGAGTTTAAACCCCCTCTTTATCAATCCCCAAACGTTTCATACGCGAAAGCAGCGTGGTGCGTTTGAGCCCCAGCCGTTGTGCTGCGCCACGCGGGCCAGCAACCACGCCATTGGTTTCTTTCAATACGCGCAAAATTCTCTGGGCTTCATCTTCGCCTTCACGAATTTCTTCGCTTGCCACCAGTTTCGCGGGTTTTTCTTCCGCAACGGCGTAGTCCATTTCCGGCAGCGAAAGATGCAGCACATTGCCGCGAGTCAGCAACACCGCACGTTCAATCACGTTTTCCAGCTCACGCACGTTGCCCGGCCAGTCCATACGGCTGAGTGCGCGCAAGGTTTCCGCCGGAATACTGTCGATATTGCGGTTCATGCGATGCGCGATTTTAAAGGTGAAGGATTTCACCAGCAGCGGTATGTCTTCCGGGCGTTCACGCAGCGGCGGCAACATAATCGGGAACACGTTCAGGCGATAGTAAAGGTCGCTGCGGAACTCGCGCTCCAGCACCATCTCTTTAAGGTTGCGGTTGGTGGCGGCAATCAAACGCACATCCACCTGCTGAACCTTGTTGCTGCCAAGGCGTTCAAATTCTTGTTCCTGAAGCACCCGCAACAGCTTCGGTTGCAGCTCCAGCGGCATATCGCCCACTTCATCGAGGAACAGCGAGCTTTTATCCGCCAGCTCAAAACGCCCTATACGCTGGGTATTTGCGCCGGTAAATGCCCCGCGCTCGTGGCCAAACAAGTCGCTTTCCAGCAATCCGGCAGGCATCGCCGCACAGTTAATTTTCACCATCCGGCGGCTGTTGCGCTCGCTAAGGTTGTGAATAGCGCGAGCAATCAACTCTTTACCGGTCCCCGTTTCACCGAGGATCAGCACAGTACTGTCGCTTTTCGCCACCATCTCAACTTGTTTGAGCACGTTCGACATAACGTCACTGCGGCCAATAATCTCGCCAAAATCACTGGCGACATTGTTGATTTGCTCGGTGAGATAGAGGTTTTCATCCACCAGGTTTTCTTTCAGGCGGTTGATTTCCTGATACGCCAGCGCGTTATCCACCGCAATGGCGATACGCTCGGCAATCTGGCGCAGCAACTTGAGGTTAGCCGGGGAAAACACGCCCGCCTCGCATTGCGCCAGTTTGAGTACGCCCAGCATGTTATTACCGAAAGTCAGCGGCAACAGGCAAAGCGTTTGAATTTGGTTGCCCCACATCTCAAACAACATGCGTTCATATGGCGCAAGCTGGTCGCCTTGATGCAGGTTCAGCAGCAACATTTCGCCGCTTTTAAACACTCTTTCGGAAAGCGTGCCCGCCATTGCCACATCACTTTGGTCATGTATCGGCGACTGCTCTTCCACAAAATGAGTGGAATAGATGCTAAGACGATCTTTGCGGTTAGTGCGCAGCACGATGCTGATGGAATCGATGGAGAAATAGTGGTGAATTTCCCGGGCGATTTCGCTGATCAGTTCGTCGAGATCGAGCTTTGATAGCACCGCATTAGTCACCGCCACCAGAATACGGAAGTCGTCACGTTCCCGGCACAATTGTTGATAACCGAGGCTTGAGTCGATGCGGCTTTGAATTTGTTCCGCCACCAGCGCGACCACCTGCGCCATGGTGTGCAGGCGATTGAGCTCTTTCTCGGTCCATTCAACGTCGTTATTGCGAATAAACTCGCAGCCACCAAAAATTTTACCTTCGGCAGCCAGCGGCAACAGGCAGTAGCGGCCAAAGGGTGCGTATAACTCAAGGTTAAGCACTTGCGGCCAGGTGTCATTGAATTCTTCGTAGGTGCAAATCAATGCTTCCGGGCGGGAAAGCACACGCCGCACCGGGCCATTTGCCAGCACCATTTCATCTTCGTAATGCAACTCCTTGCCATGTTTATCCATGCCATAAAAGGCCACACGCTGATGCAGCGGATGATAAAGCAGGATATTCACTCTGTCCGCCAGCGCGCCCTGTTTTGCCATTTGCGTCAAACAGTGAGCCAGTGCCGGAAGGTCAGGTTGCTGCAACAGGGTGCGCGTAATATCAAAAAGACCCTGCTGCCCGAGATCGCTCATCGGTGTGTATGGCATTTTGCTTGTCCAAAAGATGGTAATTGAAGAGGGACTTTGTAGGGCGGATAAGCTTACGCCATCCGCCAAAGGCATTTGTCATATAAATGACGCTTAAGTGTAGTCAGGCGTTCGCTTGAAATACCTGGCTCAGGTCAACAAATACGCGGGAGTGGTTCGGAATGTGGCAAATCCAGCGTCCGTTTAACGCCATATAACCCAGCAACTCGTACACCTTTGCGCTCAACGACTTCACCAATAATAGCGGCATCTTGCCCCAATGGATTTGCCTGTAAAGCGGCAAGAACGCTTTCTGCGGCATTCCTCGCAACCGCGAGAACCAGTTTGCCTTCATTAGCAAAATTAAGCGCATCGAGGCCGAGCAATTCACACACACCGCGCACTGCCGGGTTTAATGGCAACTGGCTTTCCACCACTTCCATTCCACAACCGCAAGATGCGGCAAACTCATGCAGCACCGCATTCACGCCACCGCGTGTCGCATCACGCAACGCTTTCACACCGGGAATATTCACCAGCGGTGCGATTAACGGCGCGAGCACCGCGCAATCACTGGTTAACGCGCCTTCCAGGCCCAGTGATTCCCGGAGGTTAAGGATAGTCGCTCCATGGTCGCCCAGCGTTCCGCTGACGATTAACACGTCACCCGCGCTAATTTGCTGCGCGCCCCAATTCAGACCCGCCGGAATCGCGCCAATGCCTGCTGTGTTGATGAACAGTTTGTCCGCCGCGCCACGCTGTACCACTTTGGTATCGCCCGTCACCACGGGGATTCCTGCCGCTTTGGCCGTCGCCGCCATGCTGGTAACGACGCGCTCTAACGTTTCAAGCGGCAAGCCTTCTTCAAGGATAAACCCGCAGGATAACCAGCGCGGTGTGGCTCCGCTGACCGCAACATCGTTGGCGGTTCCGCAAATCGCCAGCTTGCCGATATCGCCACCGGGGAAAAACAGCGGGTCGATCACGTAGCTGTCGGTGGAGAACGCCAGACGGTCGCCGCTGGCGGTGAGTTCAGCCAGCGGTAAACGCGCCTGATCTTCTTGTTCTGCCAGCCACGGATTATCAAACGCCTGCATGAACAAGTCAGCTACCAACTTTTGCATGGCCTGGCCGCCGCTGCCGTGGGCCATTTCGATTGTTTTCATGCTTCACACTCCTGACCGCGATATTGATACCAGGCGGCGCAGGCTCCTTCGGAGGAAACCATCAATGCGCCAAACGCATTTTGTGGGTTGCAGGCTTTGCCAAACATCGGGCACTGGTGTGGCTTGCAGCGCCCGGTGAGCACATCGCCACAACGGGCGAGCGGGTCGTCGTAAACCTGTTGCGGCGCGGGTTTGAAATAGTCTTCCGCATCGAACTGGCGATAGTCGTCCGTTAATTGCACGCCGGAATCGCTGATAGTTCCCAGCCCGCGCCATTCCGCGTCACCCCGTACAGCAAATACCTCGGCAATCGCTTGCTGCGCCAGATTATTGCCCGCATCCGGCACCACACGTTTGTACTGGTTTTCCACTTTGCTGTGCTGATGGATTTTTTGCTCCACCAGCATTACCACGCCCTGCAATAAATCCAGCGGCTCAAAGCCTGCCACCACCAGCGGACGCTGATGCTGCGTGGCGATAAAATTATAGGCTGCGGTGCCGATCACCATGCTGACATGGCCGGGTGCCAAAAACGCATCAATGCCGTTATCCGGCTGCTCCAGCAAACTGCGCAAGGTTGGAATCAAGGTAATGTGCTGGCAGAAAAAGTAAAAATTGTTGATGCCCTGAGATTTGGCCTGTTGCAACGTAATTGCCGTCGTCGGCATGGTGGTTTCAAAACCCAGGCCAAAGAAAACGACTTTTTTGTCCGGATTCGCACTTGCCAAAGCGAGCGCATCCATTGGCGAGTAAACCACGCGCACATCCGCGCCGCGTGCTTTGGCCTGCATCAGCGAGCCATTTTTGCCCGGCACGCGCATCGCATCGCCAAAGGTGCAAAAAATCACATCCGCATGGCTGGCGATTTCGATGCAGGCGTCGATACGCCCCATCGGCAACACGCAAACCGGGCAACCCGGGCCATGGATAAACTCGATGTTTTCCGGCAGCAACTGGTCGAGGCCAAACTTGAAGATGGCGTGAGTATGGCCGCCGCAAACTTCCATAATGCGCAGCGGGCGCTCGGCGGTGTAAGGCAGTTTGGGCGCACGTTCACGCAGCACATCAATCAACTGCATCACTTTGTCGGGAGCGCGATATTCATCTACAAAATGCATCATCGACTTTCTTCCCCAAACAGCAGGCCGCCAACGTCAGGCTCAACTTCAAACATATTTTGCAATGCGTCGAGCGTATCGCGAGCTTCGGCTTCATCAATAATTGCCATCGCAAAACCGACGTGAACCAACACCCACTGGCCGATTTGCGCATCGCCCACCAGCATCAGATTGACGTCACGCTTGATGCCGCAAACGTCTACTTTGGCGCTGCCGTCCGGCAGGCGTTCAACGATTTGCCCCGGAATGCCTATGCACATCGTTCAGCCTCCAGCCAGTTCAGCCATTCGTCCATGCCTTCGCCGCTGGTCGCAGAAACCAGGATGATTTCAATATCCGGGTTCACCTGGCGGGCGTAATCGAGGCATTTGTCGACATCGAACTGCAAATACGGCAGCAGGTCGATTTTGTTGAGCAGCATTAATGAGGCAGCAGCAAACATATGCGGGTATTTCAGCGGCTTGTCTTCGCCTTCGGTGACCGAAAGCACCGCGACTTTATGACGCTCGCCAAGGTCAAAACTCGCCGGGCACACCAGGTTGCCGACGTTTTCGATAAACAAAATGCCGTCGCGTTCCAGCGGCAGGCGCTGCATCGCATCGCGGATCATCTGCGCATCGAGGTGGCAGCCTTTCCCGGTATTCACCTGAATCGCTGGCGTGCCGGTGGCGCGAATACGCTCGGCGTCGTTTACGGTTTGCTGGTCGCCTTCGATTACCGCGCAAGGCACGCGGCCAATCAGGCGTTTTAAGCTTTCGGTCAGCAGCGTGGTTTTGCCAGAACCCGGACTTGAAACCAGGTTCAGCACCAGTTGCTGCTGTTTAGCGAACTGTTCACGGTTATAGACGGCGAGCTGGTTGTTTTTATCCAGCACGTTGAGTTCGATTTCCAGCATCCGGCGCTGAGTCATGCCCGGCGCGTGGGTGCCCGCGGCACCATGGCCGTAATGTAAATCGCCCTGTTCATCGGCGGTTGGGGCAAACTTCACGCCAGTGATTGGCGTTAAGGCACGCGCGGCTGGCGCGAACGGTGCGCTGCGGAAACCCGAGTGCGGGTTGCGCTCGTCGCCTTCTATATAAAGGTTGCCTTCAGCGCAACCACAAGTACTACACATGATTTATCTCCTCCACTTCCAGACGCTTAATCTGCACGCCGTCATCTGCCACGATGCGTAAATTACTGCCTTCGCACAGCGGGCAGCGCCGCACCAGTTGCGTTAACAATGTGATGTGTTGCTGGCAGTCATAACACCAGCATTCCGCTTCTTGCTGATGAATATAAAGCTGACAGCCTTCGGCTACTGTGTCGCGGCACACCAATTCAAAACAGAACTCCAGCGCGCTTTGCTCAACACATGAGAAAGCGCCCACTTCCAGCCAGACGCCAGTGACGCGAGTCACACCGTGTTGTTGGGCTTGAGCTTCGATGAGTTCCAGTGCGCGTTGGCAGAGGGTGATTTCGTGCATGTTACCTCCGGGGATATCTGGGGGAGGTAATGCAAGGATGATGCCAGGTGCGCCCTCACCCCAGCCCTC
>NZ_QZWH01000010.1 GCF_003601925.1 Buttiauxella izardii | reverse complement strand
ATCCCAGCCTTCTCCCCCAGGTGAAGGGGAAAACCGAATAGTTCCCTCTCCTTTGGGAGAGGGTTAGGGTGAGGGGATTACTTCAACGACCCCGACAAAAACTGCTGCAACCTTGCACTCTTCGGATTGCCGAACAACTCTGCTGGCGTCCCCTCTTCCTCGATTAAGCCCTGATGCAAGAAGATCACATGGTTTGAAACGTGGCGTGCAAAGTCCATCTCATGCGTCACCACCACCATGGTTTTCCCTTCTTCGGCGAGTTTCTGCATGATGCGCAGCACTTCACCTACCAACTCTGGATCAAGTGCAGAAGTCGGTTCATCGAACAACAACACTTCGGGTTCCATTGCTAACGCACGGGCGATTGAAACGCGCTGCTGCTGACCGCCGGAAAGATGCACCGGATATTTCGCCTGCTGGCGCTCATCAATACCCACTTTCGCCAGGTATTTCACCGCACGATCTTTCGCTTCTTGCTTGTTCAGCCCAAGTACCTGAATCGGCGCTTCCATGACGTTTTCCAGCACCGTCATGTGGCTCCACAAGTTAAAATGCTGGAACACCATCGTCAGGCGTGTGCGCAGTAAACGCAGCTGATTTTTATCGGCGACTTTCAGTTGCCCGTCGGTATCGCGTACCAGGTTAATGTTCTGGTTATTGACGACAATCGTCCCTTCACTCGGTTTCTCGAGGAAGTTAATACAGCGCAAAAAGGTACTTTTCCCGGAACCCGATGAACCAATGATGCTTATCACATCGCCAGCATTGGCTTGTAAAGAGACGCCTTTCAGCACTTCATGTTGGCCGTAGCGCTTGTGCAGGTCGGTAACGCTTAATTTTTTATCAGTCATCATTGCACACTCAATGGGTTGAGCTTGGTTTAATATGCTGCAACCAGCGTTGTTCGGCCTTGCGGAACAATCTAATCAGCACATAAGAAATACACAGGTACAACACCGCAGCAATACCGAAAGCGGTAAATGGCTGGTAGGTCGCGGAGTTGATATCACGGGCGATTTTCAGCAGATCCGGTACCGTGGCAGTAAATGCCAGCGCCGTGGAGTGCAGCATCAAAATCACTTCGTTGCTGTAAGCAGGCAGCGCGATACGCAACGCCGATGGCAAAATAATGCAGCGGTACATTTTGAATGGCGAGAAGCCATAAGCGCGACCCGCTTCAATTTCGCCATGTGGCACTGAGCGAATCGCTCCGGCAAAAATTTCAGTGGTATACGCACAGGTATTTAACGTCAACGCCAGCACCGTACAGTTCAGGCCGCTACGGAAAAACTCGTTCAGCAGCACCGTGCCTTTCACCACTTCCAGCGTGTACATGCCGGAGTAGAACACCAGCAACTGCACGTACAATGGCGTGCCACGGAAGATGTAGGTAAACAGCCAGATCGGGAACGCGATAAATTTGTTGCTTGAGACGCGCCCAATCGCCAGAAACAGCGCCAGAATCCCGCCCATCACAACCGACGAAATCAGCAGCCACAAGGTGATTGCCACGCCAGTAAAGCGGTAACCGTCCGTCCACAGCAGGGCTTTCCAGTATTCCTGAATAATTTCAATCATAGGTCTGCCCTCTTCACGCCAACCGAGTAACGGCGCTCAAGCCAGAGCAATACGCCATTCGATACCGTGGTAAAGAACAGGTAAATAATCCCGGCAACAATCGCAAAGTAGAATGGCTGCCAGGTGCTTTTCCCGGCAAGCTGCGTGGCTTTAACCACATCTTCCAGCCCCAGCAAAGACACCAGCGCGGTGGCTTTCAAAATAACCTGCCAGTTGTTCCCGATACCCGGTAATGCGTAGCGCATCATGGCCGGGAAGAGAATGCGGCGAAAAGTTTGTGAACCGGTAAATCCAAAGGCGGTTGCCGCTTCGATATGCCCTCTCGGCACAGCCATAAAGGCACCGCGGAAGGTTTCGGTAAAATAGGCACCATAGATAAAACCGAGGGTAATGATACCGGCCACCATCGGGTCGATATCAAACTGCGCCGCACCAATCGCGTCGGTTAAGACGTTGAGCGCCATTTGCAGGCCGTAGAAAATCAGCAGCATCAGCACCAGGTCAGGCACGCCACGAATCAAAGTGGTATAGCCTTCAAACAATATGGCTAGCGGGCGGTTTTTGGATAACTTAGCACCGGCTCCCACCAGGCCAATAATAACGGCGAGGATAACGGAGCTTAGCGCCAGTTCCAGCGTGACGATCGCCCCTTTAAAGATTACTTCAGAAAACCCATACAGCATGGTGCGTATCCTGTCGTCAGTGTCTGCACAAACTTAACCTGCCCTGGGCGGGCAGGTTTAACCACTGGTGACTGTTAACCACCGTAAACATCGAAATCGAAGTATTTCTTCGCTAACTTCTCGTAAGTTCCGTCTTTACGCATTTCGGCGAACGCTTTATTCAGCGCTTCGCGTAATTCAGTGTCGTCTTTGCGCAGGCCCATACCGGTGCCGACGCCAAACAGTTTTTCGTCTTTAATCGACGGGCCACCAAACTGGTAATTTTTACCCACTGGCTGCTTCAGGAAACCTTCGCTGGCCGCCACTTCATCCTGGAATGCAGCGTCAATACGGCCCGCAGTCAGGTCGGCGTAGATAGAATCCTGGCCCTGGTAAGAGACAATTTCGATGCCTTTAGGCGCCCAGTGTTCATTACCGAAGGTTTCTTGCGTCGTGCCTTGCAGAACGCCGACACGCTTGCCTTTCAGCGATTCGATAGTCGGTTGAATTGGGCAGTCTTTCGCCACCACTAAACGCGAATCAGCCGCGTAGAGTTTGTCGGTAAAGGCGATTTCTTGCTGACGTTTTTCAGTGATAGAAAGCGAGGACATAATCGCGTCGATTTTTTTCGCTTTCAACGAAGGGATCAGCGCATCCAGTGGGTTTTCCACGAAGGTACAGTTGGTTTCGATGCGTTTGCAGAGTTCTTTTGCCAAATCGATATCAAAACCGACTAATTCACCCTGTGCGTTTTTCGACTCAAACGGCGCATAAGTCGGGTCAGTACCAATGCGTAGATTCTTAGGAATTGCGGCGAAAGCGGTGGAAACACTGGAAAATGCCAGTACCAAAGAAAGAGCGATGATCTGCTTGTTCATAATTATCCTCGAAGTCACTGTTTTTATGCTGTGATTGCTTTAACCAGATAAAATTGCATGTTCCATGCCAGGTTATGCATCTCAATAATAGTGTTTTTTGCCATTCATGGCGCGCCAAAAGTGATCTTCTAAAAAACAGAAAAGCACACCGCACCAATAAGATGCGATCAAATCACTATTTTGGTGCAACGATAATAATTTGCACCAGCAAAGTGCAGCTCGTTTAACCTGGATTGCAATTTTATGCAGCCCGACCATGGCGAACCATAACCGGGCTACAGACTACGGGATAAACTTATTCACCGTAAACATTAAAATCGAAGTACTTCTTAGCAAATTTGTCGTAAGTGCCGTCTTTACGCATCTCTGCCAGCGCTTTGTCGAAAGCCGCTTTCAGCTCGGTATCGTCCTTACGCAAGCCAATACCGGTGCCGTCACCAAAGTACTGTTTGTTTTTCACAGACGGGCCTGCGAACTCATAACCTTTACCGGCTGGCAGTTTCAGGAAGCCTTCACTCGCAGCAGTTTCATCCTGGAATGCAGCATCCAGGCGACCCGCAGCCAGATCGGAATAGATTAAATCCTGGTTTGCGTAAGGCACCACATCAATGCCTTTAGTACGCCATTCAGCGTTGGCGAAGGCTTCTTGCGTAGAACCTTGCAGAACACCGACATGTTTACCTTTGAGGGAGTCCAGCGTCGGCTGAATTGGGGAGCCTTTAACAGCAATCAGGCGGGAGTCAGCGGCATAAAGTTTGTCTGAGAAGGCAATTTCATTCTGACGCTTTTCGGTGATGGAAAGTGAAGATATGATGCCGTCGATTTTCTTCGCTTTCAGCGATGGAATCAGTGCATCAAAGTCGCTGCCAACCCACGTACATTTGGTATTAATGCGCTTACACAGCTCATTCCCCAAATCGATGTCGAAACCAACAAAATCCCCTTTCGCATCCTTAGAAGAAAACGGTGCGTATGTTGCGTCCGTCCCAAGACGAATGCTCTGCGGAATGGCTGCGAACACGCTTGCGGTGGCGCTCAGGCCAAGCAGCAAAGACAGAGCGAGAACTTGCTTTTTCATACGGAACTCCCAAGTTTACGGATCTTATTATGTGTGATGTCGTGTTGTGTTTGTTTTGTGTTGCTGACGGAGAGTTGCAGTTCTTATGCCACTTTTTCTTGCGTGAAAGAAAGTGTGCATTTTTGTGTTAAATAAAAGTTACAACTCTGTCACAAGAATGAAAGATAGCAGGTCTGGTATGAGGAAAAAGCATTAACGGTGGAAAATAGCGGATAAATGTTCTGGAAGTGATCGGGGTTACAAAAACGCCCCATGATGAGGCGTCCGGTTTTGTGATGCACCACTCTCGGGCAAAACTTATACACCGCTCCAGCGCGTGAACAAGTCTTGTGGAAGCTCAATCTCAAATTGGTCGAGCACGCGGTTAACGGTCTGGTCGATAATATCCTGCACGCTTTGCGGGCGATGATAAAACGCCGGCATTGGCGGCATAATCACCGCACCCAGTTCCGCCGCTTGTGTCATCAGGCGCAAATGCCCAAGGTGCAGCGGAGTTTCACGTACACAAAGCACCAGCGGGCGGCGCTCTTTAAGCACTACATCTGCTGCGCGCGTCAACAAGCCGTCGGTATAGCTGTGAACAATGCCAGAAAGGGTTTTGATTGAACAAGGCAATATGACCATGCCATGCGTCTTAAAAGAGCCTGAAGAGAGGCTGGCGGCGATATCCCGCGCATCATGCACCACGTCAGCCATTGCCTGGACTTCGCGCAGTGAAATATCAGTCTCTAAGGCGAGCGTCTGCCGGGCGGCATTACTCAGGATGAGATGGGTTTCGATTTCGGGTAATTGTTCCAGCACCTGAAGCAGTCGCACACCATAAGTCGCGCCACTGGCACCTGAAATCCCAACAATTAACCGTTTCATATCTTATTCGCCCGAGGAGTTTATCTGGGCTGACTTTGCCGCAAGATGGGCGGGGATGCAAGAAGTGCTAACCCTCTCCTTGAAGAAGAGGGTTAGGGTGAGGATAGTATTAACCCTCGTTGTGCATCTCTAAGTTTTCCACTTCATTCTGACGCGCAATCGCTTTGGAATCGTCATTACGCAGTGACTCAAGATACTCCAGGTATTCGTGGTCAACGTCTTTAGTGACATACACGCCGTTGAACACTGAACACTCAAACTGAGTGATATCTGGGTTCTCAACGCGAACCGCTTCAATCAG
Organism: Buttiauxella izardii; assembly: GCF_003601925.1. Taxonomy (GTDB): domain Bacteria; phylum Pseudomonadota; class Gammaproteobacteria; order Enterobacterales; family Enterobacteriaceae; genus Buttiauxella; species Buttiauxella izardii. Next base: position 66,935 of record NZ_QZWH01000010.1, on the reverse strand, counting down.
ATCGTTCAGATCCTGGAAAATCAGGCCGTCAGCGCCAATCAACTGACGAATCTCGTCAACTTCGCGGCCATGGGCAATCAGTTCGTTAGCGCTTGGCATGTCGATGCCATAAACGTTCGGGAAGCGAATTTCTGGTGCCGCAGAAGCCAGGTAAACTTTCTTCGCTCCGGCTTCACGGGCCATCTCGATAATCTGCTCAGACGTGGTGCCACGCACGATGGAGTCATCCACCAGCAGCACGTTCTTATCGCGGAATTCAGCGCGGTTGGCGTTGAGTTTACGGCGCACAGACTTACGACGCAGTTGCTGGCCCGGCATGATGAACGTGCGGCCCACGTAGCGGTTTTTCACAAAACCCTGGCGGTACGGCTTGTCGAGAATACGGGCGATTTCCAGCGCGATATCGCAAGAGGTTTCAGGAATTGGAATGACAACGTCGATATCCAAATCTTCCCACTCGCGAGCAATTTTCTCACCGAGCTTTTTACCCATTTCAACGCGAGCGCTGTAAACGGAAATTTTGTCGATGAATGAATCCGGACGCGCAAAGTAAACGTACTCGAACAGGCAAGGATTGCTGGTCGGGTTGTCTGCACACTGGCGAGTGAACAACTGCCCTTTCTCGGTGATGTACACCGCTTCGCCCGGTGCGACATCACGCAGGAACTCAAAGCCCAGCGTATCGAGCGCAACGCTTTCGGAAGCCACCATGTATTCGGTACGGCCATCGTTCAAATCGCGTTTGCCCATCACCAACGGACGGATACCGTTCGGGTCGCGGAACGCCACCATACCGTGACCGATAATCATCGCCACGCAGGCGTAAGCGCCGCGAATCTGGCGGTTCGTCGCAGCAATGGCGGCAAAAATGTTGTCGGCTTCCAGCGGATAATTGCGGAAGTTATCCAGCTCGCTGGCAAAGATATTGAGCAGGATTTCAGAATCGGAAGTGGTGTTGATGTGACGACGCTTTTCTTCAAACAGCTTTTGGCGCAGTTCGTGAGCGTTAGTCAGATTACCGTTGTGCGCAAGGGTAATGCCGTACGGAGAGTTAACGTAGAAAGGCTGGGCTTCAGAAGCGCTTGAGCTACCCGCAGTCGGGTAACGCACATGGCCAATACCCATGTTTCCCTGCAAGCGCTGCATGTGGACGGCTCCGAATACATCACTCACCAGGCCATTGGCTTTACGCAGACGGAAGCAATTGAGAGCATCAATGGTGACGATGCCTGCGGCATCCTGCCCACGATGCTGAAGCACCGTTAACGCGTCATAGATAGACTGGTTTACCGGCATAAAACCGGCGATTCCGACAATACCGCACATGTTGTCTTTTCCTCATTAAGCCACGACCCCCGTTACGATTAACGGGGCAAGAAACTTGACGAGCTTTGCAGATAGTCAAAGAACCATCTGATGATGAAACTGAATTGCGGGATAAGCTGCGACTTTTGCCAGTCGTCACTCTTAGAAAAACCAGTGAACGTATCAAGAAAGAACAGAATGGCGGCGACGATCAGTGCTCCACGTAACGCACCAAAACAGATCCCCAACACCCTGTCTGTACCCGACAGGCCGGTTTTCTCCACCAGCGCGCTAATCACATAATTGACTATCGCCCCGACGATGAGTGTCGCGATAAACAGTATCGCGATAGCTATTCCATTACGTACCAGTTCGTCTTCAAAGCCTGTGAACCAGACAGAAAGGTAAGTGTAGTAATGACTGGCGACAAAGAAAGCACAGCCCCAGGTTACCAGCGATAACGCTTCACGCACAAACCCACGAATAACACTAATCAGAGCCGAAAAGCCGATGACCGCAATAATGGCGTAATCTATCCAAACCATGAACAAATCCCACGACAAATCGCCCTGACGTCCAGTTCGGGGCGCATTCTAACAGAAAAAGAAAACGTTTGCGTAGGGATTTCCTTCCCCCGCGTAAATAAATAATGGCGTTGAAAAAATGCTCAACGCCATTAAAAATTTGCCCTAAACCACCCTCACCCTGAGGGAGAGGAACTGGTCGCTTTTCCCCCTCTCCTGGGGGAGAGGGTCGGGGTGAGGGCGAAAAAAATCCCTACCTCGCCGTGTAAGTCATCACCACACCGTTCAGCCCGGAAAGCGAATTCAGCTCTCCCAAAGACGACTTAAGCTTGTCTTTCGAGGCATCTGGCCCTACCAGAATACGGGTCACTTTCCCCTGCACTGGTGTCGACGGTGACGTGTAAGCACGGAACCCAGCGCCGCGTAGTTTACCAACAATTTCATTCACTTTGTCGGCATTCTTTAAGGCACCCAGTTGCACGACGTAAGCTTTGCCGGTTGGCGCTTGTTCAGCAGTTTCTTGCTTCGCAGGTTTTGCCGGCGCTGGCGGCTCTTCGTTCATCATGGCCAGGCGTTCTTCAGTTTGATCAACGGAAGGTTTGCTCTGCGGTTTTTCAACCGGCTTAGGTTTTGGTTTCTCAGCCACAGGCTTTGGCTTCGGCTGTTCACGGCTGACCGGCACTTCATCAATGCCCGCCCCGCCGTCACCCGGCAAAGAAGCGATATCAAGCCCCGGCGCGGTCGCCGTTCCCGCTCTCACCTCTTCCGCAGCCCCTTCCGGTGGTTGTGAAGGCAATGCCTGCGTCGCCGCTGGCAGCATATCTGGCTCATCGGTATCACCCGGCTTTGGAACCAGAGGAATGGCTGCAAACTCATCCTGATAATGCTTTTTCTGACCATCAAGTAGCCCTGGCAGGATAATGACCCCCAGTGCGACCAGAATGATGGTTCCGACTAATCGATTTTGAAACTTACTCGCCACCTGCTTTCTCCGCGTCCAGCGCTTCCATTACGTGGGCTACTGTATGAAATGAACCACACACCAGCACGGTATCATTTTCTGTGGCTGCCTTCATTGCGGCATGCCAGGCTTGCGCCACACTGCCGTAGACTTCGCCCTGACCGAGATGTTCAATCAGTTGTTCCGCCGTTGCACCGCGTGGGCCTTCTAATGGAGCACAATACCAGCTATCGACCTGAGGCGACAAACAGGCCAGCGTACCGGCGATGTCTTTGTCATGCAGCATGCCAATAACCGCCAGCACACTCCCGCGTTTTGGCAACTGCGCGATTCGCCCGGCAAGATAAGCCGCCGCATGGGGATTGTGCGCCACATCGAGGATCACCAACGGTGCCTGAGAAATCACCTGGAATCGGCCTGGTAATGTCGCTTCTTCAATGCCTTGAATAATAGCGGCATTGCTGACATTTAGCTTACTGGCTCGCAGAGCGGCAAGCGCCGTCGCGGCATTCGGCTGAGGAACCAGCGGCAACGGTAAGTCGAGAAGTTCGCCCTGAGCGTCTTTAAAGCTCCAGCTATTTTCACCCACTTGATAAGACCAGTCGACATCACGGCGCAGCAGTTGCGCGCCCTTTTCTGTCGCCACATCCGCAATGGTGTGCGGCATATCTGGCTCGCCGACGATGGCCGGTTTGCCGCCACGGAACACACCGGCTTTTTCACGCCCGATGCTTTCGCGGTCTGGCCCCAGCCAGTCGGTGTGGTCCAGCGCGATACTGGTGACAACCGCCACATCGGCGTCGACAATATTCGTCGCATCCAGACGCCCGCCCAGGCCCACTTCGAGAATCACCACATCCACCGCCAGTTGCTTGAACAGCAATAGTGCAGACAACGTGCTGTACTCAAAATAGGTCAGTGACGTTTCGCCACGCGCGGCTTCAATTTGGGCAAACGCCGCCGTGTGGTACGCCTCGTCCAGCTCTTCACTTTGTACGCGCACGCGCTCGGTGTAACGCACCAGATGCGGTGAACTGTAAACGCCGACGCTGTAACCCGCCGCCATCAACACCTTTTCCAGGGTGCGGCACGTTGTGCCTTTGCCGTTGGTTCCCGCGACGGTAAATACCGTCGGCGCTGGTTTCAGCACATCGAGCGTGGCGGCAACTTTTTTTACGCGATCAAGGCCAAGTTCGATGGTTTTAGAATGGAGGTTTTCCAGATAACAAAGCCACGTGGCCAGGGGCGACGTGGCTTGAGGAGTTTGAGTTTTTTCCATGATGCCCGCTCTGTCTACGGTTCAAGAAAAAGGGCAGAACCAATTTGGCCTGCCCTTATTAACTATCAGGCCTCGTGACCTTCTTCCGGTGCTGCCGGAACCACAATCGGTTCACGCGGCGCTTCCGGATTTGGCGCGGGCTGATTGGTCAGTTTCGCCAGAACGCTTGCCAGTTTCAGGCGCATTTCCGGGCGACGAACGATCATGTCGATCGCTCCTTTTTCAATCAGGAACTCACTGCGCTGGAAGCCCGGCGGCAGTTTTTCACGAACGGTTTGCTCGATAACACGCGGGCCTGCAAAGCCGATCAGGGCTTTTGGCTCAGCAATGTTCAAATCGCCCAGCATGGCGAAGCTTGCGGAAACGCCGCCCATGGTTGGGTCAGTCAGAACCGAAATATACGGCAGACCGCGTTCCTGCATTTTGGCTAATGCCGCACTGGTTTTCGCCATCTGCATCAGCGACATCAGTGCTTCTTGCATACGTGCGCCACCGGAAGCGGAGAAGCAGATCATCGGACAGTTATCTTCCAGAGCCTGTTCCACAGCACGAACAAAACGCGCGCCGACAACAGAACCCATAGAACCGCCCATGAAAGCAAACTCAAACGCCACCGCCACAACTGGCATGTTGTAGAGCGTGCCTTTCATGACCACCAACGCGTCTTTCTCGCCGGTTTCTTTCTGGGCTGATGCCAGACGGTCTTTATATTTTTTAGAGTCTTTAAACTTGAGGATATCTTTTGGCTCAAGCTCACTACCCAACTCAAACATCGAGCCTTCATCTAACAGGCTGTGCAAACGATCGCGCGCAGACATACGCATGTGGTGATCGCACTTTGGGCAGACTTCAAGATTGCGTTCCAGCTCGGCACGGTACAGAACCTGGCCACAGCTGTCGCACTTCGTCCACACCCCTTCAGGGATACTCGCCTTACGGGTAGGGGTGACATTACTCTTATTGAGAATTCGTTCAATCCAGCTCATTGATGACCTTTCTGCTTGAACCTGGTCGATGCCAGTTTTTCTGTGGCAGTATTAGCTGCCCCAGACCATAAATGGTGCTCATTAAAACATAACGGCCCGCGACTTTGGATAAAAAAGTGGTCGAACCGCGCGATGGGGTTACTTTTGCAGGCGTTTGGCGGCACGTTTGTGGCGAATAATCTCAACCACGCCCGGCAATACCGACAACACAATAATCGCCACAATCAGTAATTTCAGGTTTTCCTGCACAATCGGCAAATCGCCGAACAGGTAGCCTGCGTAGGTAAACAACAATACCCACAGCAACGCACCGGCAACGTTGTACATCGCAAAATGGCGATAGGACATGTGCCCCATGCCCGCGACAAACGGTGCGAAAGTTCGCACAATCGGCACGAAGCGCGCGAGGATAATCGTTTTTCCGCCGTGACGCTCGTAAAAAGCATGAGTTTTATCGAGATAACTGCGACGGAAGATTTTGGAGTCCGGGTTACTGAATAGCTTTTCGCCAAACAACCGCCCAATAGTGTAGTTCACCGCGTCACCAACAATGGCGGCAATCACCATCAAAATCACCATTGTGTGAACATTGAGATCGTTGGTCGGCAACGCGGCCAGCGCGCCAGCCACAAACAGCAATGAATCACCTGGCAGGAACGGTGTGACCACCAGCCCCGTTTCACAGAACAAAATCAAAAACAGAATGGCATAAACCCAGACGCCATACTGCGCAACTAACTCCGCCAAATGCACATCAATGTGCAGAATAAAATCAATAATGAAGCGGATAAATTCCATCGTTATCTACCTGTTTCGTCTGGCTTAGTCTGCCAAAAAAAGTGGCCCCATCGGGGGTTTAGGCAACGCAAAGTGTTCAGGGTAATCCACAGAAACTAAGTACAAGCCTTCTGCTTTACCGGTTGCCGCTGCCAGCTTGCGATCTTTTGCTGCCAGCAATTGGGCCATCCAGTCTTCTGCCTGATTGCCACAGCCGATTTCCATCAGGCTGCCGACAATGTTTCGAACCATATGATGCACAAACGCATTGGCCTTGATATCCACCACCACGTACGCGCCGTAGCGCGTCACGTTGATGTGCATCAGGTTTCGCCACGGCGTACGCGACTGGCATTGCACTGCGCGGAACGAGGTAAAATCGTTTTCGCCCAGCAAGCATTGCGCCGCACTGTGCATAAGATCGGCATCCAGCGGATGGTAAAAATGCGTCACACCTTGAGACATCACCGCCGGACGCAGACGCTGGTTATAAATCACATAACGATAGCGGCGCGCCGTCGCACTGAAGCGGGCGTGAAAATCATCGGGCACATTTTTAACCCAACGCACGGCAATGTCGCCAGGTAAATTCGCATTTACACCGAGCGTCCAGGCCGCGTCTTTGCGATCCATCCGCGTTTCGAAATGCACAACCTGGCCGGTGGCGTGAACGCCTGCGTCGGTGCGCCCGGCGCAGAACACGTTAATGGGCTCGTCTGCTACTTTGGAGAGCGCTTTTTCAAGCTTCTCCTGCACGCTGCGCACTTCATTCTGGCGCTGCCAGCCGTAATATTTACTGCCGTCGTATTCAATGCCAAGTGCAATTTTGTGACGCGGGCTTTGAAGCAACTCGTCGGACATTAGTACATATACTCCTGCACTAATTTTTCAGCGGTTTTCACCGCCATCAGCGCGCCGCCAAAGCGAACGTTATCGGCAACCGACCAGAATTGAATCTGCTCTGGCATGCCGTAATCGTTGCGAATACAGCCGATGGAAATATGCGAACTGCCGGAAGCATCAGAAACCTGAGTTGGGAACTCGCCCTCTTCTGAAAGCTCGATATCTTCAAACTGAATGTACGCATCACGCGCTTCTTCCGCAGCCAGCGGGCGCATCGCTTCAAAGTTAACCATTTGCGCGTGACCATAAAACACCGGAGCCTGAACGAAGCTCGAAGAAATCAACACACCTTCGTCCTGCAACACTTTGCGCACTTCATTCACCAAGCGGCGTTCTACCGGGACGCTGCCTTCTGCATCCGGCACCAGCGGTAGCATGTTGAAGGCTAACTGGCGACCAAACAGGTCAGCATCTTCAATTGGCAAACCGTTCAGCAAGCGAGCGCTCTGCCCGGCCAATGCATCGACCGCACTTTTGCCACGGCCAGAAGCGGCCAGCAAATTAGTCACCTGAATACGTGATAAACCGCCTTGTTCGATAAGCGGTTTTAACGCGGTCAACAACTGGCTGGTCAGGCTATCTGCAACGGCTACCAGGTTGCGATTGCGGTATTCACCTAAGACGAATGGATTCACGTCTGGCACCACCAGCGGCACATCGTGTTCCATGGCGAACAGGCCGCTGGAGTCGATAACCAGGCAACCGGCGTTAGTCGCTTCGTCGACATAACGCGCTGACGCTTCAGCGCCTGCCACGAAGAAGGCGAGTTGCACCTGAGTCCAGTCGAATGATTCAGCATCCTGAACCATCACGGTTTTGCCTTCGTAACGGATATTTTCACCGGCGCTTTCGCTGCGCGCGAGGGCATACAATTCACCAACCGGGAACTGGCGTTCGGCAAGCAGTTCAATCACAGCTGCGCCTACGGCACCCGTGGCACCTAAAACGGCAATATTCCAGCCTTCAGACATGTTGGTTTACTCCAGACTTAAATAGCAGTATTTCCCCGGCATCACGCCGGGGAAAAATGAGAAGGATTGTTTAACGCACCGGGTGATAGATGGCGCCAAAGCCTAGCTTTTGCAGCAGGTTTGCTGCCGCTTCATCATCACACTGAATATAGAGCGACGACCACTCACGGCGTTCCTGATAGTTTTTGCGTAGCTTGTCAAACTCACCAGGAATACCCGCGACTTTCCGCAGCGGGGCATCATCGCGGCGCACATCATACACCAGATGAACCAGTCTTTTGAGTATCGCTTGATCAAGCGGGCCATGCAGCGTAATACGGCCAAATTCTGGCGCTGGTAGCAACGTATCCAAAGCCACTTGTTGCTTCTGACCAATAAATTCGCTGAATGCTTCAAACACCTGCGTGGTGCCACGCGCTTTGCCTTCCAGCGTGTAGCCCGCAATGTGCGCGGTGCCGATGTCGACTTTATCGAGCAGCGCGACGTTCAGCTCCGGTTCCGGCTCCCAAACGTCCAGCACCACGCTCAGATCCTGCCCGTTCTCCAGGCATTTGAGCAACGCTGCGTTATCGACCACCGGGCCACGGCAGGCGTTAATCAGAATCGAGCCTGGCTTGAGGCTGGAGATCAGTTTTTCATCGGCCAGATGCAGCGATTTATACGCGCCGTCTTTGAACAGCGGCGTATGGAACGTCAGCACATCGGCTTCACGCACCAGAGTTTCCAGCGGCTGGAAATCCCCTTCATCGCCACGATCTGCGCGAGGAGGGTCACAAAGCAGCGTGCGAATGCCAAAGGCTTCAAGACGTGCCTGCAAGCGTGAACCCACGTTACCGACGCCGACAATGCCCACCGTGCGGTCGGTCAGCTTAAAGCCGTCGCGCTCGGCGAGCATCAATAATGAGGAAAAGACGTACTCGACAACCGCAATGGCGTTACAACCAGGGGCGGCAGAAAAGGCGATACCGGCTTGCTGAAGATACGTTTCGTCAACGTGGTCACAGCCCGCCGTCGCCGTACCGACAAACTTGATTGCTTTACCATCGAGTAAATCAGCATTCACTTTGGTGACTGAACGCACCATTAACGCATCGGCATCAGCCAGTTCAGAAACGGGAATTGGACGCCCTGGAACGGCGGTGACATCGCCTAAGCGGCTAAACAATTCGCGTGCATAGGGCATATTTTCGTCAACGAGGATTTTCACGTTAGCTACCTGTTCGGTTAATCGTCGAGAATAAGCCTGATAGTGTGCCATAATCTGCCGTCCTGGCATACTTGAGCCGGGGGCTGACAAAGGATTTAGACTATGCAACCCATTCAGGGGGCGACAGCGCGTCCTCCGGGGGAACCGCCCTCCACACCTTCTGCGGCAGGCGAGTTTCCGCTTTCCACTGTGCAACGTACCGTTCTGGAACGTTTGATCACGCGTATCGTTGCGCTAAACCAGCAGCAAAGCGCTGAAGTGTGGGCGGGGCTCAAGCACGATCTCGGCCTGAAAGGTGAAACGCCTTTGCTTTCACGCCACTTCCCCGCAGCTGAACAAAATCTTAACCAGCGCCTGAATACGGCCCAAACGACTCACGCCACGCGCCAGGTTGTTCAGCAGCTCAGCGAACTTTTGCCGCAGGGTAATAATCGCCAGGCGGTGAGCGATTATATTCGCCAGCAATTTGGGCAAACGGCACTGAGCCAACTCACGCCGGAACAATTAAAAAGCGTACTGACGCTTTTGCAAAATAACCAGTTGGCGATCCCGCAGCCGCAACAGCGCCAGGCGACCGATCGCCCATTATTGCCTGCGGAACATAACTCATTAAATAAACAGGTCGCCAAACTCACTGCCGCAACGGGCGAGTCCGGGAAGTTAATCTGGCAGTCGATGCTTGAGTTAAGCGGGGTGAAAACGGGCGAACTGATCCCGGCAAAACACTTTGCGTTGTTAACCACCTGGCTTCAGGCGCGTCAGACGTTAAGCCAACAAAACACGCCGACGCTACACACCATTCAGGCAGCACTGAAACAGCCGCTGGAACCCGCTGAATGGAAAGAAATAACGGATTACTCCCAGCAGCGTTTTCAGGCGGCACCGCAGACATTACTGACCACCGCTCAGGTGCAGGATATTTTGAACCAGGTGTTTTTGAAGCGAGCGGAACGCCAGCCTGCGACGCCTGAAGTACAGCATATTCAGCCGATCGCCAGCCCAATCTGGGCGCCGTTTATCGAGCCAATGAAGATAGTCAGCGCACGCCCAGGCATGGCGCTTGTCGCATTGATTGTGGTGATGGTTTTGTTGTGGATTGTGATGTAGAAATGAGGTTCCCTTTGCGCCAGTTTTGTCGGATGACGCTGGCGCTTATCCGACCTCCTCGGTTTCATAAGCCTTTGTTTTCGTAGGGTGGATAAGCGATAGCGTCATCCACCATTTACCCAGTTACTTGCGGAATGCGATAAGCGTGACAACAATCCCCACTACCGCAGAAATTGCCGCCGCTAAAAACACCGACGGGTAACCCATCGAGGTCGCCAGCAGCCCGGTTAACGGCCCCGCAACGCCGTACGAGATATCCTGAAACGCCGCATATCCGCCCAATGCCGTGCCGCGCACCTGCGCCGGAACGCGTTTCACCACCTCGACGCCCAGCGCCGGGAAGATCAGCGAACAACCGCAGCCGGTCAGCGCCGCACCGATTAGCGCTACACCTGCGCCCGGTGCCTGCCAAAGCAGAACCAGCCCGACGGTTTCTATCGCCAGTGAAACTAACGCCACTCGCACACCGCCAAAACGATCTGGCATCCAGCCAAACAAGATACGCATCAGCACGAACGCGCCGCCAAATGCGGTAAGCGTAAAGCCCGCCCACGCCCAGCCGTTCGACATAAAATAAAGCGAAACAAAGGTGCCAATCACCGCAAATCCGACGCCCTGTAATGCCAGCCCTAGCCCCGGTTTCCAGATAAGGCCGACCACAGCAAACAGTGAAGGACGATCGCCTTTATGCGCAGGCACGGCGCGGATGCGACCATTAAACGCCAGAGCCACCAGCGGCAACGCGATAGTCGAAACACCCAGCGCCACAAATCCCCAATGGCTGTTTAATAGCAAGCCAATCGGCGCGCCTGCGGCCAATGCGCCATAAATCGCCATTCCGGTCCAGGACATCACTTTGCCTGAACGCCCCGGCCCAACCAGGCCCAAACCCCAGGTGAGATTTCCGGTCAGCAACTGGCTTTCACCAAAACCAAGAATCAAGCGCCCGACTATCAACAAACCGAATTTCGCCATTGCATCAACCGGCAATAGCGCCGCCAGTAAATAAGCGACACCGGCAAATCCACAGGCGCACATTCCCTGCATTGTCGAGCGTTTCGCACCTTGCTGATCGGCCAGACGCCCGGCATAACCGCGCGTTAAAACTGTCGCCAGGAATTGAATCCCAACGGCGATTCCAACCATGGTGTTACCAAAGCCAAGCTCATGGTGGACAAAAAGCGGAATAACCGGCAGCGGCAAGCCAACCGTCATATAGGTGAGAAACACCGCGAAGGTTATGCCAAATAAGGACTTGTTTTCGGATTTATTACTGAGCTGAGAATGATTTATTGAGGACATACTGCGGCTCCCTGGTAGCAGCCATTATGCAAAAAAAACGGGGTGCAAAAGCACCCCGCTTATTAATATCAACGCGATTAAGCGTTAATTTTACGCATCACCAGCGTGGCGTTGGTGCCACCGAAACCGAAGCTGTTAGACATAACAGTATTCAGTTTACGCTCGGTTGTTTCAGTCACGATGTTCAGGCCAGCAGCCTGCTCATCCAACTCTTCAATGTTAATGCTTGGCGCGATGAAACCGTGCTCCAGCATCAGCAGAGAGTAGATAGCTTCCTGAACGCCTGCGGCACCCAGAGAGTGACCTGTCATGGCTTTGGTCGCAGACATCGCCGGTGAATTGTTACCGAAGACTTCTTTGATTGCGCCCAGTTCTTTCACATCGCCAACCGGTGTAGAAGTGCCGTGGGTGTTCAGGTAGTCAATCGGCGTATCCACACCGTGCATTGCCATCTTCATGCAACGCACTGCGCCTTCGCCAGATGGAGCAACCATATCTGCGCCGTCGGACGTTGCGCCGTAGCCAACGATTTCAGCGTAGATGTGTGCGCCACGAGCCAGAGCGTGCTCCAGTTCTTCAACCACAACCATACCGCCGCCGCCTGCGATAACGAAGCCGTCACGGCTCGCATCATAAGTACGGGATGCTTTTTCCGGCGTTTCGTTATATTTAGTAGACAGTGCGCCCATTGCATCGAACTCACAGGCCATTTCCCAGCACAGCTCTTCGCCGCCGCCAGCAAATACGATGTCCTGTTTGCCCAGTTGAATCTGCTCAACAGCGTTACCGATACAGTGCGCAGAAGTCGCACAAGCGGAGCTGATGGAGTAGTTCACACCGTGAATTTTGAACGGAGTCGCGAGGCATGCGGAAACCGCAGAACCCATCGCTTTGGTCACAACGTATGGACCCACCGCTTTCAGGCCGCGCGGACTACGCATTGCGTCTGCACCGAACACCTGAGATTTAGAAGAGCCACCGGAACCTGCAATCAGGCCCACACGCGGGTTGCTTTGATAAACTTCTTCTTTCAAACCAGCATCTTCAATCGCTTGCTGCATTGAAAGGTAAGCGTAGACAGAGGCATCGTTCATGAAACGGACAACTTTACGGTCAATCAGGCCGGTGGTGTCCAGTTTAACGTTACCCCACACATGGCTGCGCATTCCAGAATCTTTGAATTCTTGAGAGAAAGTGATTCCCGGGCGACCTTCACGCAGAGATGCCAGGACTTCCTGCTGGTTGTTACCGATGCTGGAAACAATGCCCAGGCCAGTAATCACTGCACGTTTCATTCAATACCTCTTCTACTGCACTGTTAGGATTTCGACAGGCACAATAGCGTACACTTGTACGCCGAACAAGTCCGATCAGCCAAATTGGTCTGAAATTTGCGCCGCTTCGCACACATAGTTACTATCCGTTTACTGCCCGCCAGACGAGTAATTTAAGTGAAACACGCCCCAATACAATCCGCCAACCTTGGCTTTAACGAAGACGGTACACCTGTATCCCGAGAGTTCGACGATGTGTACTTCTCTAATGATAATGGACTGGAGGAAACTCGTTATGTCTTTCTTGGAGGAAACCGCCTTTCGGAGCGCTTCGTCAGCCATGAAAGGTCGCTATTTATCGTTGGGGAAAGCGGTTTTGGCACCGGGCTTAACTTCTTGACTTTATGGCAGGCTTTTGATGATTTCTGCCAAAAACAGCCGCAAGCCACGCTCCAGCGCCTGCACTTTATTAGTTTTGAAAAATTCCCACTAACCGCAGAAGATTTATCCGCGGCCCACGCTCACTGGCCAGAATTGGCCGAATATGCCACGCAATTGCAACAGCAATGGCCACTGCCGATTGCGGGTTGCCACCGTATTTTGCTGGCAGGTGGGCGTGTCACTCTCGACCTGTGGTTCGGCGATATTAACGAGCTAATACCGCAATTAGATGACACCTTAAATAATCAGATTGATGCCTGGTTCCTTGATGGTTTTGCGCCATCAAAAAACCCGGATATGTGGACGCAAAACCTGTTCAATACGATGGCAAAACTGGCGCGCCCAGGTGCCACACTGGCGACATTTACCTGCGCCGGATTTGTGCGTCGCGGCCTGATTGAAGCCGGTTTCACCATGACCAAAAGCAAAGGCTTTGGCCGTAAGCGGGAAATGCTGACAGGTGTCATGGACGTTGCTTTGGCAACACCAGCGCACACGCCGTGGTACGCCCGCCCGGCAGCTTCCGGGCAAGACGTCGCGATTGTCGGCGGCGGTGTCGCCAGCGCCCTGCTCTGCCTTGCACTACTTCGCCGTGGCTGGCAAGTTACGCTTTACTGTGAAGATAACGCACCAGCTCAAGGGGCTTCCGGTAATCGCCAGGGTGCGCTTTATCCGCTGCTAAATACCCACAGCGCTTCGCTGACCCACTTTTTCAGCGCGGCATTCACCTTTGCCCGCCGCTTGTACGACTCACTTCCGGTCGATTTTGATCACGACTGGTGCGGCGTAACGCAACTGGGCTGGGACGAAAAGAGTCAGCATAAAATCGAGCAAATGCTGAGCCTCGAATTCCCTCAGTTGCTTGCCCATGGCGTCGATGCAGAAACTGCGGCCAAACTGTGCGGCGTTAAAACCGGGCACGGTGGCGCAATTTACCCACTCGGCGGCTGGTTATGCCCGGCACAACTCACCGCTGGCGCGTTGGCGCTGGCAAAAACCCTGGGGCTAAAAACGCATTATCAACATCGTGTTGAAGAATTGAATCAAACCCCTGATGGATGGCAATTAACATTTGCCGAACAGGAAGCAAAACAGCATGCGGCTGTGGTGCTGGCGAACGGCTTCAAGGTCAGTAAATTCGCGCAAACCGAAAAACTGCCGTTCTCCGCTGTTGGCGGCCAGGTCAGCCATATCCCAACCACGCAATCCCTTTCTGAATTGCGCCAGGTTCTGTGTTACGACGGTTATTTGACACCGCAAAACCCGAACAATAAGCAGCATTGTATTGGTGCAAGCTATCATCGTGGCGCTGAAGAGATGCAATATAACGACGAAGATCAGCAACATAACCGCCAGCGTTTGCTGAACTGTTTGCCAGATGTGGCATGGCCTGAAGAAGTGGATGTTTCAGCGGGTGAAGCCCGCTGTGGTGTGCGGTGTGCTACGCGCGATCATTTGCCAATTATCGGCAGCGTTCCGCGTTATGACGCCACGCTTGAAGCGTATGCAACACTGTCCGAAAGCCGTGAAAATGCGCCAACCGCACCGGCGTATCCAAATCTGTTTATGTTGGCGGCACTGGGTTCAAGAGGATTATGCAGCGCACCGCTGGCGGCTGAAATTCTGGCAGCACAAATCTGCGATGAGCCGATTCCGATGGATGAAGAAACGCTGGCGGCGTTGAACCCAAATCGATTTTGGGTGAGAAAATTACTGAAGGGTAAAGAAGTGAAATAACGCCCTCACCCCGGCCCTCTCCCCCAGGAGAGGGAGAAAACCAAACTGTCCCCTCTCCCCCAGGAGAGGGAGAAAACCGAACAGTTCCCTCTCCCCTCAGAGGGAGAAAGCCGTAACAGTCCCCTCTCCCTGGGGAGAGGGTTAGGGTGAGGGGGAGAACTTAAAACTGTGCTTTCTGGTACAAATTATCCCACATCTCCAGCACTAAAGACTGGTCGCGCGGTGACAGTTCGCCTGCCTGAATCGCTTTTTCCAGACTGCCTGAAACCGCAGTGTGCAACGCTTGCGGGCTGTGATCTTCACCATGCTCCACATCCGCCACTGCCAACGTCAGGTGGCCGCGCAGATAACCGCTGGCAAACAGCTCATCATCACTGGCCGTCTCAACCATTTCATCAATTAGCGCCAGAATGCGTGTTTCAAATTCAGCGATCATCGTACTTCCTCATCATTTTGCAGGTTTTTAGTTTAAATCTTCCGGCCACGGAAACTGCTCTGCGGCCAACGGCGGGGTTTTATAATATTCCCGCAGTGCTTCAATCAGTTTTGCCGTACGCGCCGGGATCCCTTCTTGCAGATAAATCATCACCTGCGCATGGACACGGCGCTGGAATGCGATTCTGTCCGGATCAACATCGCCGCTCAGGTTGTCGCAGCTCACGTTGAACGGGAAATTTGCCGCCACGCACAGTAGCCATTCCTGCGCCTGCGGTTTCACTTCCACATCCTCAAATTTGCTTTGTGTTTCGGCATCGCGCCCATCCGGGCAATACCAGTAACCAAAATCGACCAACTCGCGGCGAGCTTTCCCGGCGATAAGCCAGTGAGAAATCTCGTGCATGCCGCTGGCGTAATAGCCGTGGGCAAACACCACGCGGTGATAAGGAATTTCCTCATCAGCAGGAAGATAGATCGGTTCGTCGTCGCCTTTAATCAGACGTGTATTAAATTCATCCTTAAAGCAGTTATCGAAAATGTCGATAAGTTCCTGATAATGGTGTTCTGTCGTTATTGTCATATTCGCTGTGGTCATCTTAATTTATCCCCAACCAGTGGAGGATCTCCGTTCCGTGGCTATCAAATAAGAGTTTGGCACTCATCACCGCCGACACAATCACAATCATCGGTCGGATCAGTTTTTGGCCTTTACTCAACACAAGACGCGATCCCATACGCGCCCCTAAAAATTGCCCGGCCATCATCACAAAGCCGGTTCCCCAAATCACTTTCCCGCCGATGATAAACAACAACAGGCCGCCGAGGTTTGATGTCGCGTTTAATACTTTGGCGTGAGCGGTAGATTTCGCGAGGTTAAAGCCACAAAGCGTGACAAACGCCAGCGCGTAAAAAGAACCAGCACCTGGGCCAAAGAATCCGTCGTAGAAACCGACACAACCGCCTGCAATCAGTGCGAATGGCAGGCCATATAAACGGCGTTGGCGATCTTCTTCACCCAGTTTTGGCATCAGTAAAAAATACAGACCGATGCAAATCACCAGTAGCGGCAAAATTTGGCGTAGCACGTCTGATTTAACGTACTGCACGAGCAGCGCACCCGTTGTGGAGCCGATAAACGTCATCAGAATATTCAATTTCTGATCTTTAAGATCGACCACTTTGCGGCGAATAAAATAGATTGAGGAGGAAACCGAACCGCCACAGGCCTGGAGTTTATTGGTCGCCAGGGCATGGGCAGGTGACATTCCTGTCGCTAACAAGACCGGGACGGTGATCAAACCGCCGCCGCCCGCTAATGAATCAATAAACCCTGCGAGCATGGCGACAAAAAACAGCACCACCAGCATCAGGGGGGAAACCATAAACCATTCCATGAACTTATCCGTTAGAGAACGTGCTCATCCAGCAAAGCCTGACAAGAGGCGGGTAAAGGCGGTGGTGTTTTCTTTTTCGGTGGCGTGCTGCCCGGTGCTGGCGGCGCAAACCAACTTTGCAGCTCGGCTCCACAACCGTCGCCTGGCGGCGGCAATGGTTGGTCTTCACACTCGAGGCTGTCTGCCGGGCAGCGCAGGCGCACGTGCATATGCGCGCGGTGAGCGAACCACGGGCGAACTTTCCGCAGCCAGTCGCGATCGGCCCCGGCATCCAGGCAAAGCTGTTGCTTGATAGCCGGGTTGACGAAGATCCGCGTCACATCGTTATCTTTGGCGGCGAGTTTAATCAGGCTGCTGATTTCCGGCTGCCACAAACGCGGCACCACATGCTGATTGTCGCTGGCGACTAAATCCAACGCCTGCGGTTTCAGAAGCTGCGCTGACGTCCAGCGCGCTTTTGGAAGCTGCAAGAAAATATCGACATCAAGGCCGCTTTGGTGGCTGGCGTGGCCTGAGCTAAAACGCCCGCCCGCCGCCATGCCCATATCGCCGATTAACAGCGTGCCAAGGCCCAGTTGCGTTGATTGATTGCTTAACCGCTGGATAAACATCACTAAATCGGGATGGCCGAAATAGCGACGCTGATCCTGCCGCATCACTTGATAACGCGGATCGTTAAGCGGCAACTCGTGGGCACCCACGATGCAGCCGTTAGAGAATGCACCGATAGACTGCGGGCTACCCGCAATCGGATGGCTAATTTTCTGCCACGGTGTGGCGGCAAAAGTAGCGGTGCTGGCAAGCAATGCCAGCAAACCCACGAGTGTTTTTTTCATCGCATTACCAGCGCGGCAAAGGGCAATTTACGTCGGCGTTTTGAGCTCGCTGGCGCAGCATATGATCCATCAAGACAATCGCTAACATCGCTTCGGCGATCGGCACTGCGCGGATCCCGACGCAAGGATCGTGGCGGCCACGAGTGACCATTTCCACTTCTTCGCCTTCGCGATTGATGGTGCGGCCCGGAACCATAATGCTGGAGGTCGGTTTCAGCGCCATATTCGCCACGATTTGCTGGCCGCTGCTGATACCGCCAAGAATGCCGCCAGCATGATTGCTCTGGAAACCTTCTTTGGTGATTTCGTCACGGTTCTGGCTGCCGCGCAGGTTAACCACGCCGAAACCTTCGCCAATTTCCACGCCTTTCACCGCGTTGATGCTCATCAGCGCGTGGGCGATATCGGCATCTAAACGGTCGAACACCGGCTCGCCGAGGCCTGGCGGCACGTTATCGGCCACAACCGTCACTTTCGCACCAATGGAGTCGCCTTCTTTTTTCAGCGCGCGCATCAGCTCATCAAGCGTTTCGATTTTGTCCGGATCCGGGCAGAAGAACGGGTTTTGCTCAACCTGATCCCAGTCTTTGATTTCCAGCGGCACGTCACCCATTTGCGTCAGGCAACCACGGATTGTGATGCCGTATTTGTGCGCCAGATATTTTTTAGCAATCGCCCCTGCCGCCACACGCATCGCGGTTTCACGCGCAGAAGAACGGCCACCGCCACGGTAATCGCGCAGGCCGTATTTTTGTTCGTAGGTGTAATCAGCGTGCCCCGGACGGAACACGTCTTTGATGGCGCTGTAATCTTGCGAGCGCTGATCGGTGTTTTCAATCAACAAGCCGATGCTGGTGCCGGTGGTCACGCCTTCGAATACGCCAGAGAGGATTTTCACCTGATCGGGTTCACGACGTTGCGTGGTATAGCGTGAGGTGCCAGGGCGGCGGCGGTCGAGATCGTGTTGTAAATCAGCTTCGGTAAGCGGAATGCCAGGCGGCACACCATCAACGATGCAACCCAGTGCGACTCCGTGGGATTCACCGAAAGTCGTTACGCGAAATACCTGTCCAATTGAGTTTCCTGCCATCTGTCACGGCTCCTTACCGTTGTCATTTTCGTTGTGTTGTAAACAAAAAGAAGACGGGCCGAAAGGCCCGCCTGCACAGATTAATCTTTGTAGATGCTGAAATGTTCACGCGCATCGATCAACTGCGATTTGGTCAGCATAAACACGCCGTCACCGCCGTTGTCGAACTCAAGCCAGGTGAACGGCACATCCGGGTACTGCTCCATCAGATGTACCATGCTGTTTCCGACTTCACAAATCAGGATGCCGCCATCGGCGAGGTAATCCGGCGCACAGGCCAGAATACGACGCGCCAGTTTCAAACCGTCTGTACCCGCAGCCAGACCTAATTCCGGCTCGAATTTGAACTCGCCCGGCAGGTCAGACATATCTTCCGCATCCACGTACGGCGGGTTGGTGACGATAATGTCGTACTGCACTTTTGGCAGGTCACGGAACAGGTCGGAACGCATCGGCGTAACCTGGCTTTCCAGGCCGTGCTCGGCGATGTTTTGCTCGGCAACCGCCAGCGCATCGAGTGAAATATCAACCGCATCCACTTCGGCATTATGGAATTCATAAGCACAAGCAATGGCGATACAGCCGCTGCCGGTGCACATATCCAGAATGTGCTGCGGTTCGTTATCAAACAGGCCCGCAAAACGGTTGGTGATCAGCTCGCCAATTGGCGAACGCGGCACCAGCACACGCTCGTCCACATAAAACTCGTGGCCGCAGAACCAGGCTTTGTTGGTCAGATACGCAACCGGAATACGTTCGTTAACACGGCGAATCACGCGCTCAACGATACGATGACGCTCGCTTGGCGTCAGACGCGCCGTGCGCATATCTTCCGGGATATCCAGCGGCAGATAGAGGCTTGGCAGCACTAACTGAACGGCTTCGTCCCACGGATTATCCGTGCCGTGGCCATACCAGATGTTGGCGGCGCTAAAGCGACTGACTGCCCAGCGCAGCATATCCTGAATGGTATGCAGTTCATTCACTGCCTCATCGACGAAAATTTTATCCACGTTGCCCTCCGCAGGCCGTTCGCGCTAATTCAATAATCGATTAGTTTGCCATGAAGGCCGCGACAAATCAGCATTTCAATCGCACCGAGCGTGGGGAAAATGACGTTTTATTTAGCGATGAACGGCAAACCAGGTAAACTGGCGCGATAGCAGATGCGAGACGAGATACCAATGAAGAAGAAAACTCCGCTCAGCGCTGACGATCAGAACCTATTCCGTGATCTGATGAGCGGCACTAAAAAATTAACTCAGGACACGATTGTTCATCGTCCAATGCGCAAAAAAGTGCAGGAAGTCCCGGTGAAACGGCTGTTGCAGGAACAAACCGATGCCAGTCATTATTTTTCCGATGAATTCCAGCCGCGCCTGGCGACCGAAGGCCCAACGCGTTACGTGCGTGAAGACGTCAGCCATTTTGAGCTAAAGAAAATTCGGCGCGGGGATTATTCGCCAGAATTGTTCCTCGACTTACACGGCCTGACGCAGCTGCAAGCAAAACAGGAATTAGGTGCGCTGATTGCGGCCTGTCGTCGTGAACATGTGTTTTGCGCCTGCGTGATGCACGGGCATGGTAAGCATGTTTTGAAGCAGCAAACGCCGCTGTGGCTGGCGCAACATCCGCATGTGATGGCGTTTCATCAGTCGCCGAAAGAGTATGGCGGTGATGCGGCGTTGTTGGTGTTGATTGAAATCGAAGAGTGGTTACCGCCGGAATTGCCATAGTTTTGAGCGGCCTGATGCCCTCACCCGGCCCTCTCCCACGTGGAGAGGGAGAAAAACAAAAAGAGCCGCATTTAGCGGCTCTTCTATTTTTCATGCTTACGGCTATCAGATAGCTTTCGCTACCTTCAAATTGCATGGACTCATCTGCCAGTTGAACACACCTTTACCCGTTTCGGCATCGAGTGTGACATTAGCAATGGCCGAGGTGCTGAACATAGGCGGTGTCTCTTCAGGACACAATTCAGACACCAGGTAACCGACCAACGGCAAGTGAGAAATCACCAGTGCCGATTCAACCCCTTCATTAGCCAGGGCTTGCAAATAGCAGCTCACCAGGCCCACATCGCCGCACGGTGTTAACTCCGGCAGGATGTCTTCTTTACCTGGAAGGGGCAGTGCTTCCCGCACGACATCCAGGGTTTGTTCGGCTCGCAGGTAAGGGCTCACCAGAACACGTTCGATATCCACCGTTTGGCCTTTCAGCCAGGTAGCCATTACTCGGGATTCATCACAACCACACTGGGTGAGTGGACGAACTGAGTCGCTGGCAGCATCGAGTGCTGCGTCGCCGTGACGCATGATAAAAACTTGCATATTGCACCGCTTTTGTTAACCAGGAATGCTTGAATTCCCCCGAATGTTGAGAGGGGTAATTCAGCAGCCGGGCATTGTGCCTTATCCGTACATCGAATGAAACGCTGTTTTTTACCTCAATGGTGCAAGTATAGTCAATCACTGTTTATTAAGTGACCAACCAGCATCCATTCACCGAGTCATAAACTCATGTTTCTTTGACTACAGTTTGAACTCCGGGGTTCACTTTCCCCAGAAATTTCGTTGCTCTTCCACCATTTGTAAAAGTCTGTCGCAAGGGGCAAAACGCTCCCCATACTGACTCGCCAGGCGCTGCAATTGCGCGACAACTTCACCCGCTACCAAAGAATCCATATAGCGGAACGGGCCACCGAGGAACGGTGGGAAACCAATACCGAACACTGCACCGATATCGCCATCGCGAGCACTGCGAACAACACCTTCGTCGAGGCAACGCGCCGCCTCATTGAGCATCATCATCACGCAGCGTTGGGCAATTTCTTTTTCTGCCAGTTGCCCTTTTGGTGAGACACCGAGCAGCTTATAAATTGCAGGGTCAACCTGCTTTTTGCTTCTACTCCCTTTGCCCGGATAAAGATAGAAACCGCGCCCATTTTTTCTACCTTTGCGATCGTCGTTCAATATTGCTGCAATACTTTGCGGTGCAGCAAAACGGTCGCCATAAGCTTGCTGAAGTATAGGGCTAATTTTAGTCCCTACATCAATTCCCACCTCATCCAAAAGTTGGATTGGGCCGACCGGGAAACCAAACGCCACCAGCGCATTATCAATTTTATCGACCGGCTCGCCTTCCACCAGGCAGCGCATCGCTTCATTAACGTAAGGCGCGAGAATGCGGTTGACGTAGAACCCGGCGCTATCACCCACCACGATGGGAGTTTTGCCTTGTTTCTTCGCCAGCGCAACCGTAGTGGAAATCGTTTCCGCGCTGGTTCCTGCGTGCGGGATAACTTCGACCAGTGGCATTTTATCCACCGGGCTAAAGTAATGCAGACCAATCACCTGCTCCGGGCGCGCGGCGTTGGCGGCGATATCGGCAATCGGCAGTGAGGAAGTATTTGAGGCAAAAATAGTATGCGGTGCGGCGTTCTGTTCAATCTCAGCGACCATCTTTTGCTTAAGCGCGAGATCTTCAAAAACCGCTTCCACTACGATATCGCGATTATGGAAACCGTGATAATCAGTGCCGCCAGAGATTCGCGCCATTTCGCGCTGGCGCTCTGCTGCTTTCATTTGGCGACGGCGCACTTTTTTATCCAGCAAGTCCCAACTGTATTTCAGCGCGTGGTTAATGCCGTCGTTATTGATATCTTTGATGCGCACCGGCAGTTTGCCTTTATTCGCCGTAACGAACGCAATGCCCCCGCCCATCAAACCACCGCCCAGCACGCCGACGGCGTTGATCGGGCGCGGTTTTGCATCTGCACCATGCTCTTTTTTAAGCTCGGTGCTGGCAAAGAATAAACCGCGTAATGCCGCAGATTGTGGCGTCATAGCCAGCTCGCCAAACGCTTTAGCTTCTGATTCGTAGCCGCTAAAACTCCCCTGCCCCAAACCAACTTTGATCACGTCGATGATGCGTTGCGTGGCAGGATAATTGCCGCGCGTTTTCTGCTCGGTTTTTTTCTCCACCATGCTAAACAGCAACGAACGGCCAAGTGGACCGGCGAGAATGCGCTCCCGAACCGGTAAAGTTCGTGATGTCTGGCGGCCTTTGGCGACTAATTCGATGGCAGCCGCCAGTAAAATCGACTGCGGCACAACTTCATCCACCAGCCCCAGTTTTAGCGCCTGGCGCGGGCGTAACTGCTTACCCGTCAGAATCATATCCAGCGCATGGCTCACGCCAATCAGGCGCGGCAGTCGCTGCGTCCCGCCTGAACCTGGCAATAGCCCAAGCTGCACTTCCGGTAATCCCAGTTTGGTTTTTTCATCATCGGTACAAATGCGGGAATGGCATGCCAGCGCCAGTTCCAGCCCGCCGCCCAGGCACGCACCATGAATGGCGGCGACAACCGGAATCGGCAACGCCGCGATTTCCGCCATGATTTGCTGGCCCTGATGCGCGAGATTTTGTGCTTCTTGCGCGGTCTGGCAATTGGCAATCATGTTGATATCGGCACCGGCAATAAAATTGTCGGGCTTGCCAGAAATAAAGATCAAACCTTGCAGCGCCGTGTTATCACGAACTTGCTTAATGATGTTGTGGACTTCAGGGCCGAACGACGCTTTCAGCGTATTCATTTTTTCGTCCGGCACATCGATAGTCACGACGGCGATATTGTCGAGTCGGACATGTAAGTGGAATGCGGAAGTCTGTTCCATTATTCGGCCTCCAGAACCATAGCGGCACCCAGGCCACCTGCGGCACACGCGGTCACCAGCCCAAATCCACCGCCACGACGGCGCAATTCATGCAGCGTTTGCGTAATCATGCGCGCGCCCGTTGCGGCAAATGGATGCCCATAAGCAATCGAGCCACCCAGCACGTTAAATTTCGAGTCGTCCACTTCGCCAGTGGCGTGAGCACGGCCTAAAACGTCACGCGCAAAACGTTCGCTGGCGAGCATTTTCAGGTTCGCCAGGGTTTGTGCTGCGAAGGCTTCATGCATATCAATCAGCGTCAGGTCGTTAAGTGTGATCCCCGCTCTTTCGAGCGCCAGCGGTGTGGCCCACGCAGGGCCGAGAAGCATGTCTTGCCAGACATCAACCGCGGTAAACGCGTAACTGCGTAAATACCCCAGCGGCTTCAAACCCAGTTCTTTGGCACGAGATTCTGTCATCAAAATCACCGCCGCCGCACCGTCGGTTAACGGCGTGCTGTTCGCAGCGGTGACCGTACCGTGTTTGCGGTCAAATGCCGGGCGTAGTTTCGCGTAATCGGCAATCGATGAATTCTGGCGAACGTTATTATCTTCACTGAATGGCTGGCGATACGGTGGGATAAAGGCGGTCATGACTTCTTCAGCCAGTTTGCCCTCTTTCCAGGCAATCGCCGCTTTGGTGTGGGAGCGATGCGCGAGTGCGTCTTGTTGTTCGCGTGTAATGCCATGAGTTTTCGCCATTTGCTCGGCGGTATCCCCCATGCGCAAACCGGTTGAATATTCAGCCACCGCAGGCGGAACGGGTAATAAATCGCGTGGACGCAAGCGCGAGAAGAGTTTCAGCTTCTGCCCTAAAGTACGCGCTTTGTTGGCATCCACCAGCACTCGGCCCAATTTTTTACTGACGCCAATGGGCAGCACTGACGAAGAAT
Source organism: Buttiauxella izardii (assembly GCF_003601925.1). Taxonomy (GTDB): domain Bacteria; phylum Pseudomonadota; class Gammaproteobacteria; order Enterobacterales; family Enterobacteriaceae; genus Buttiauxella; species Buttiauxella izardii. Next base: position 42,796 of record NZ_QZWH01000010.1, on the reverse strand, counting down.
CCGCTCCACCCGCAATACCCGCGCGAATCGTTCCCGCCATTAAACTTTCGGCAACGTTCGCCACAGCCTGGAAACTGGTTGCACAGGCGCGACTGACGCTATAGGCGTCGGTATGCACGCTCATGCCTGTACCGAGAACAATTTCACGGGCGATGTTTGGCGCTTCCGGCATCTGCACGACCTGGCCGAAAACGAGCTGTTCGATAACTTCCGGGGGAATTTCGCTGCGTGCCAGCAGTTCGCTGACCACCATGTTGCCGAGATCGACAGCGGGAATGCCGTGAAATGCCGTCGCCTGGCGGGCAAACGGTGTGCGTAAACCACTGACAATGGCAATGCGGTCGCCCTGACGGGTGACTAGCGGAAGTGCCTGACTCATAACGCTCCCCTGTTCTTCCCTTTATGTATGAATCTACAGCGATGTTGCTGTAACTGCATATTTCTGGGAATAAAATTGTAAATGACCAACAGTGGTCTGACCTGATCACAGTTTTAACCAAAAAGTTACAATCAGCCAACCGGGGGACTAAAAAATTGGGAGGGGGGACACGCTTTGCGGTAGGAAAATGACTGAAAAATAAGAGCCCTCACCCCAACCCTCTCCCCAGGGAGAGGGAGAAAACCAGGATAAGGGATTGAGATTAACGCAGGCCGAGCTGGAAGATCATGGTTTCAGCCTGGCAGCTGAAAGTGAAATCGATATCCAGACGCACGCCGTCAGCTTCTTCGGTATAACGAGGAACAATCTGGCAAGGCTCAGATTCAGCGGCACGCGCTTTCTCGCTCAGGGCTGCCAGGGTTTCGTCCGCTTCAGCTTTGGTGGCGAACACGCGGCTGTAAGTGGCTGTGCAGTCGGTGTTATCGATGATGGAACCGACATCAATACAGCAGCAAACCGGGGTTTCATCAGCGGTATTTTTACTCATTTTATGATTTCCTCTGTATTTCGCATTGAATAGGATTAAACAATTCTTGCCTATTTTACGCTCCGAGTTGAAGCGACTCCAGTCGTTAATCTTGTCAAAATCTGTAAGTGACCCAAATCACACTTAAAAATGATCTAAAACAAGATTCACCTGATTTGCCAGGTGACGCAGAACCCGATTTTGCCAGGCAGATCTCGTTTCCACGATCAAATTCGAAAAATCTTAGATACAAACTTGCAACATACCATCTGGTCAGACCTATACTCTCGCCACTGGTCTGATTTCTCTGTAACAGATCAGCCCCTACTATTCGCGCTCCTGTTACGGTATGTAACATTGTTTGTATAAAAATAAATCCATTATGAGGTTTTGGTCATGAGCCAGAAAAACCTGTTTACAAAGTCAGCCCTAGCGGTTGCAGTGGCAATTGTCTCATCGCAGGCGTACTCAGCCGGCTTTCAATTAAACGAGTTCTCTTCCTCAGGCCTTGGCCGAGCTTATTCCGGGGAAGGTGCAGTCGCAGATAATGCGGGCTCCGCCAGCCGTAACCCTGCAACGATTATGATGTTTGACCGCCCAATGTTCTCCGGCGGTGCAGTATTCGTTGATCCAGACGTTAATATCTCCGGGACTTCTCCAACAGGTCGTAGCACCGATGCCGATAACATCGCACCTACCGCCTGGGTTCCAAACCTGCATTTTGTTGCGCCAATTAACGAACAGTTTGGTTGGGGCGCTTCTGTCACTTCCAACTACGGTCTGGCAACAGAGTTTAATAATGACTACGCAGCGGGCTCAATGGGCGGCAAAACCGACCTGACGACCATGAACCTGAACCTGAGCGGCGCATACCGTTTAAACAATAACTGGAGCTTCGGCCTTGGTTTTGATGCGGTTTATGCGAAAGCGAAAATCGAGCGTTATGCGGGCGATTTAGGTCAACTGATCGCAGGTTCTGGTGCATTGCCTCCGTCATTGGCCGGCCCGGTTTCGCGTATTCCTTCCGACACCCAAATCGCGCACCTGAAAGGTGACGAGTGGGGCTATGGCTGGAACGCCGGTATTCTTTATGAAATCGATAAAGACAACCGCTACGGTTTCACCTACCGTTCAGAAGTTAAAATCGACTTCGACGGCGACTATAAGAGCAACCTGCCTTCTGCCTATAACCCGCTGTTGTCTAACTTCGGTTTACCGGCTGGCACCAACGGGCAAACCGTTCCAGGTTCTCTGACCCTGAACCTGCCTGAAATGTGGGAGCTGTCTGGCTATAACAAAGTTGCGCCACAGTGGGCAATTCACTATAGCGTGACCTACACCAGCTGGAGCCAGTTCCAGGAGCTGAAAGCGACCGGCACCGACGGCCAGACGCTGTTCTATAAAGATGAGAGCTTCAAAGATGCGTACCGTATTGCTTTAGGTACTACTTACTTTATGGACAAAAACTGGACCTTCCGTACCGGTATCGCATTTGACGATAGCCCGGTTCCCGCTGAAAACCGTTCGATCTCCATCCCGGATCAGGACCGCTTCTGGCTGAGCGCCGGTACAACTTACGCATTTAACGATGATGCGTCGGTAGACCTGGGTGTTTCCTACATGCACGGCCAGCATGTTGAGTTCAAAGAAGGCCCATACACCTTCAAGTCTGAAGGTAAAGCCTGGCTGTACGGTATGAACTTTAACTACGCGTTCTAATCGTTAACAGTGACAAAAAAGGCGAAACCTTGGTTTCGCCTTTTTTTATGCCTTTAATACATCGCTGTTATTGGGAGTCGATGTCTTTCAGATCGTCCTGAATCGACGAAGCGTTCGGGTTTTCCTGCGGCGTTAGTTTCCCACCGTTTGCCAGGAAATCATGGCGCTGGAAGTACGCTTCACGCACCAGAATATACGGGTCGGAAGATTGCTTCAGCAGCCCTTCGGAATCCAGCAATTGCGCACGCGTTTCGATACCTTCCAGTGTCCATTTACCAACAGACATCCACCAGGTCAGCCACGACAGTGGTGCGTATAAATCATCTACCCACTCGCCGCCATCTTCACGAATCGTAAAGCTACCGTATGCCGGTAACTGAACGTACGGGCCGTAACCGACACCGTAATGCCCCAGTGTTGTACCAAAACGGTTCGGTTCAACACGCTGTAATTTCGGGTTTGCCATACCAGCAACGTCGATGAATCCGCCCATCCCCAACATGGTGTTCAGGAAGAAACGGGTGAAATGCACCATCCCCTGATACGGATTGCCCTGCAGGAAGTTGTTCACCATTGACGCCGGTTCTTCGAGGTTACTGGTGAAGTTACTTAGCCCATTACGCGCCGGTTGCGGCACATAATCACGCCACGCCACAGCAACCGGGCGCACAATATACGGATCCAACACATTGAAGTTGAAATCGTACATGGTGCGGTTAAACCCTTCTAATGGGTCCGAACGCCCTTGTGGTTGTGTATCGGCCGAACTAGCACAGCCAACCAATACGGTAGCGGCAAGTGCCAGCCCGGTCAGGCGGAAATTCATATGTCTCTCCCTGTTATTATTGCTCTCCGCTGCGTACTTCAGTGCTGCCATTCCCTGCCAACGCCGCTTTTGCCTGCTCGATGCTTCTTTGCACCACAGCCCGACGCTGATCGTTTGCGGGTAAGACTTGCAACATGATTTGCCATGCACCAATCGCTTCGCGGTAATTTTGTTGTTCAAAAGCATTAAATGCCAGAAGGCTTAATACGCGAACATTTGTATGATCTGCCTTGAGCATTTCACGCAGAAGATCCCCGGCAAGTTGGTTATCCTGCGGGTCGCCGCTGCGGGTCAATACTTCAGCATAGCCCAGCTTTGCATTACTGTTAGAGGGCGACAGTTTATACGCATGTGCAAAGGCTTGTGTAGCGGTAGATGCATTATTAAGAACCATACCAATTCGCCCCAGCATCATCCAGCCCTCAATATTATCGGGTTCGTGCTGCAAACGCGTGCGCAAACCCAGTCCGAGATCGGCCATTTCCGGCATATCCAGCGGTTTCGCCTGCGGGTCTAAAGCACGCTGCAAAAGCTGCGGCGTTTGCGCGGTAATTTGCTGCCAATGCCGCACCTTTTGCCAATCAGACGTTTTCAGATAAACGCCCACGCTCACCACAATCAACACCACCGCGCCCGGTGCGAAAAACCAGAAATGCGCTTTTCGGGTAGCGGTATGCTGTGCTTCGTTTTCAAGCTCGTCGTTAAAATGCACCCGCCGTTTGCGGCTGCGCAGCACAATCACACCCGCACCACCGAGAATAAATAGCAACGGTAGCACCCACAAAACGACGGTGGCTGGCGTCAATGGCGGTTCATAAGTCACAAAATTACCGTAACGCTGCACCATGTAATCAATAATCTGCTGCTTCGTTTTCCCCTGCTGCATCAGCTCGTACACTTTCAGACGCATATCAGAGGCAATCATCGCGTTGGAATCGGCAATGCTGTTGTTCTGGCATTTCGGGCAGCGCAACTGCTCGGTGAGCTGGCGGAACTGCTGTTCCTGCGCTTCATCTTTAAACTGGAAAGTGTCTATTGCCGCCAGGACATTAAACGAAAACAGGAATGCGACGATCAGTAGCCATCCGCGTTTCATGCCCCGGCCTCCTTATTGTATTTATCCCACAGCGGTTTGATTTCCTGCTGCCAGACGCGATCGTTAAGATCACCCGCATGGCGATAGCGAATGATCCCTTTGCCGTCGATCAGGAAGGTTTCCGGTGCGCCATAAACGCCCAAATCCAGGCCCAACATGCCGTTGCCGTCAAACAGGCTTAGCGCATACGGATTGCCCAGCTCGTTCAGCCAGGTAATCGCTTTATTGCGATCGTCTTTATAATTCATGCCGACCACGCGAATCCCCTGGGCTTTTAGGCCGTTAAGATATTGATGCTCTGCGCGGCAGGTCGGGCACCAAGTCGCCCACACGTTGAGCAACAACGGTTTGCCATCGGTGAGCACCGCCTGGTCGTAAATCTTGCCGGGGTTTTCCAGCGACTCAAGACGAAACACCGGAACCGGCTTGCCGACTAACGCAGATTCCAGATTCGTCGGGTCATCGCCCTGCGCATTACGCGTCAGTTGCCACAGCAACATCGCCGCCAGCAACAAAAACAGCACCAGCGGGATAAATAAAACTTTGCGATTCATGCAGCCTCCGGCTGGTTTTTACGCTGGCGATAACGCGGGTCGAACAGGCAGAACAGGCCGCCAATCGTCATCAAAATCCCGCCCATCCAAATCCAGCGCACGAACGGTTTGTAATACAGGCGCACTGCCCAGCTTCCGTCGTCCAATTCCTCGCCGAGCGCCGCGTACAGGTCACGCGTTACGCCACCGTCGATGGCCGCTTCGGTCATCATTGCGCGATTACTGTTATAGAAGCGCTTTTCCGCATGCAGCGTGGCTTCAGGTTTACCGTTGCGCGTGACGTCGATAATCCCCACGCCGCCACGGTAGTTCGGGCCGGTCAGTTCATGCACGTCACGGAACACAAAGTGATATTGATGAATGTCGATGCTGTCGCCTGCTTTCATCCGCACATCGCGTTCAATGCTGTAGTTCTGGCTAAACGCGATGCCGACTACCGTCACCGCCAGTCCCAGATGCCCAAACACCATGCCCCAGTGGCTGCGCGGTAATTTCCATAGCCCTTTCAGCAGGCCATAACGATGCGTGGCGCGGTCGTACACTTCGGTCAACGCCAGCACAAACACCCAGACCGCCATCAGCAAACCGACCACCGTCATCGCTTCAACGCGATCCTGCATCAGCCACGGCAGAATTAACGCCAGCGCGACGGTCACTACCACGGCAATCACCAGGCGCTTCACCAGCTTTTGCGGTTCATCACGACGCCAGCGCACTAACGGGCCAATACCAAGCAGCAGCGCAAACGGCGCCATCAGCGCGGTAAACATGGTATTGAAGAACGGTTCGCCGATAGAAATACTGCCCAGCCCAAGCTGTTTGTGCACCAGCGGTAGCAACGTGCCGAGTAACACCACTAGCATGGCGGCGATCAGTAATACGTTATTGCCGAGTAAAAAGGATTCCCGCGACCACAAACTGTTGCCGACACGCGAGCGCACTTTGCTACCTTTCACTGCGTACAGCAGCAGCGAGCCGCCAATCACAATCACCAGGAAGGCGAGGATAAACATGCCGCGCGCGGGGTCTGAGGCAAATGAATGCACCGATACCAGCACGCCGGAACGCACCAGGAAAGTTCCCAGCAAGCAAAGCGAAAACGCGGTAATCGCCAGCAGTACCGTCCAGGCTTTAAAGCTGCCGCGCTTTTCTGTTACTGAAAGCGAGTGAATCAGCGCCGTGCCCGCCAGCCACGGCATAAACGAGGCGTTTTCTACCGGGTCCCAGAACCACCAGCCGCCCCAGCCCAGCTCGTAATAAGCCCAGGCCGAACCTAACACAATGCCGATGGTTAAAAACGACCACGCCGCCAACGTCCACGGACGAGTCCAGCGTGCCCAGGCGGAATCGAGTTTCCCGGCCATTAATGCCGCAATTGAAAACGCAAACGCCACGGAGAAACCGACGTAACCCATGTACAGCAACGGCGGGTGGAAAATCAGCCCGATATCCTGCAACAGCGGGTTCAGGTCGCGCCCTTCAATCGGGAAATCCGGCAGCGTGCGGGTGAAAGGATTCGAAGTGAAAATGATAAACAACAGGAAGCCGAAATTAATCATCCCCATTACTGCCAGCACGCGCGCTACCGCATCTTGCGGCATGCTGCGGCTGAACAACGCCACGGCAAACGTCCAGCCGCTGAGCAGTAAAACCCACAACAGCAGCGAACCTTCATGCGCGCCCCAGGTGGCGGCCACGCGATACCAGACCGGCAATTCGGTGTTTGAGTTACTGGCGACGTACAGCACAGTGAAATCGTTCACCACAAACGCGTTCACCAGCACCAGGAAACAGGCACACAGCGTGATAAACAACGCCCACGCCAACGGGCGGGATGAGGCCATCAAACGCGAGTCATTACGCGCCACGCCCCACAACGGGTAAACACTGAGTAACAATGACCAGCCAAGTGCCAGGCAAAGCAAGAAACTGCCGATTTCTGGCATCATGAAGCGTTATCCTTATAGGCCTGTGGCGCGCGCTGGTGATTTTTATCCATCGCTTCTTTCACTTCTGGCGGCGTGTAATTTTCATCGTGCTTCGCCAGCACTTCTTTCGCTTCTATGCGGTTTCCCGTTTCGAACACGCCTTGTGCGACCACCCCCTGCCCCTCACGGAACAAATCCGGCAAAATGCCAACGTAGCTGACATCCACCACGCCGCTGGCATCGTAAAGTTTGAACGTCACTTTCAGCGTTTGGTTATCGCGCTTCACGCTGCCCGGCTGAACCATCCCGCCTACGCGTAAACGCTGCCCGACTTCCGGCAACTGATGGCTTTCGCCTTTGCCATAGAGGATTTCGCTCGGCGTATAAAACAGGTCGATATTGCTGCGCAGCGCGTACAATACCAGCGTGATGGTCAGCCCCAACCCGACCAGCACCGCCAGCGCCAGATAAAGTCGATTTTTGCGACGAGTATTCATTCAGTTCCCTCTGCTTGCCGTGCCGCCTGGATCCGTTTTTCCCGTGCCTGCTGGCGCGAGACAGAATTTAAAATGGTGCGGCGCTGCATACGGGTATGCACCACCAACAGGAATAATGGGATAAATGTCAGCGCGACGGCGAGCCAGACGTAAAACGCATAACCGCCCATGGCGAAAAAGTCTGCCCAGTTTAAAAAGGCGCTATTCATGCGTTTCTCCCTTTATTCGCCAGCTCCATTACCCACGGGCGACGCTGTTCCTGAAGCAAAATGAGGTTACGCAGGCGCATTAACGTCAGCGTGATAAACAGCATCAGGAAACCGAAAATCGTCAGGCGCAGCGGCGTGCGCATGGAAGGGTCGATACTTTGCTGCATATTGGTCGAACCCTGATGCAGCGTGTTCCACCACTCGACGGAGAAATGGATAATCGGCAAATTCACCACACCCACCAGCACCAGAATGCCCGCCGCACGCCCCGCCAGGCGGCGGTCGTCAAACGCGTTATAAAGCGCAATCACGCCGATATAGAGAAACAGCAGCACCAGTTCGGATGTCAGACGCGCATCCCACACCCACCAGGTTCCCCACATCGGTTTACCCCAGGCGGAACCGGTGACCAGAGCGATAAAGGTAAACACCGCGCCAACAGGAGCCATCGCTGCCACGGCGAGGTCAGACATTTTCATCTGCCACACCAGGCCGATAAACGCCGCCACCGCCATCGAGCCGTAAATCCCCATCGACCAGATAGCCGCCGGGACATGCAGATACATGATGCGGTAGCTTTGGCCTTGTTGGTAATCCGCAGGCGCAAAACCGAAGCCCCAGAGACAACCGACCACCAACAGCACCGCGCTGACTAGCGCAAACCACGGCACCAGACGCCCGCAAAGCAGGTAAAGCCGCTCGGGTTTAGCGAGCTGATGTAACCATTTCCACATAATCATTTGCTCACAAAATATCGACAAAATCGGGTTAGAACTTGTAGGTCGGATAAGCGAAGCGTCATCCGACATTTTTAATTATTGAATACTCACACGTAGCGCCGCCGCTGTCGCAAACGGGCTTAACGTCGCACTGCCCGCCAGCAGCGCACCTAAAATGGCCAGATACCCATCGACCGGAAGATGCATAGAAGCCGCATCCATCGCCGCAGTGGCAAAAATCAGCAGCGGAATCGTGAGCGGTAAAACCAGCAAACTCAGCAGCACGCCGCTGCGCCGTAATCCCACCGTTAAACCCACGCCCGGCGCGCCGAGGAAACTCAATGTCGGCGTCCCAATAAGCAGCGTCAGCGCCATCACCTGCCAGCCGTAAAAATCCATACCTAACAGCAATGCGGCGAGCGGCGAGAGGATCAGCAGCGGCAACCCCGTCACCACCCAGTGAGCGGTCACTTTCGCTAACACCACCATCGGCAAAGGGATCGGCAACAGCATCAGTTGCTCAAGCGTGCCATCCTGGAAGTCATCACGAAATAATCTGTCCATCGCCAGTAACGACGCCAGCAGCGCCGCTACCCAAATCACGCCCGGCGCAATACGCGCCAGAAGCTGCGGCTCCGGGCCAATTCCCAAAGGAAACAGGGTGATAACAATCAGAAAGAACCACAGAGGATTGGCGATTTCCGCGCCTTTGCGGAACACCACGCGCAGCTCATGCAGGAAAATTCGGCGCATCATGCCAGGATCTCCTGCAAATGAATCTGACGAACCTTCTCAACCGCCAACGGCTGATGCGTAGTAAGAATCACCATGCCGCCATTTTCGGTGTGGCGCTGTAACTGGCGAGTGAGTTTTTCTACGCCCGTCACATCAATCGCGGTAAAAGGCTCATCCAGAATCCAGAGTTTTTGCGAACTTAACCACAAACGCGCCAGCGCCACTCGACGCTGCTGCCCGGCAGAAAGTTGGTTAACCGGCACATCTTCAAAACCCAACAAACCCACTTCAGTGAGTGCTTGCCAACGTAGGGATTCCGCGCTTTGAGCGTGATAAAAGCTCAGATTTTCAAATGCGGTAAGAACGGTTTTGATGCCAGGCTGATGCCCAAGCCACAGCAAATCCTGATGATATTGATAACGTGCGCGGGATAAACCTTCGCCCTGCCACTTGACTTCGCCTTCTTCCACCTGCGCAAGCCCCGCCAGAATCCGCAACAGTGACGTTTTCCCCGCGCCATTTTTGCCCGCGATTTGCACCATCTCACCTGGCGATACGCTAAACGACAGCTCGCTAAATAACGTGCGGTCATCGCGGATGCAGGTCAGGTTAATCGCTTCTAGCATTTGGGGAGTCGCTCCTTGTCTCGGGATGCAAAATCATAACACATCAGAGGCTTTGCTCCAGTTGGGCTAGCGCCGCTGCGGTACTCCAAAAGAGGTAATCCGCACACCCGAGATCAAAATTATCTCAATTTAGCCCGCAAGGCGGGGAACAACGCCAAAAGCCGCTACGCTTAGATGAGTCAATAATGAGTGAGTGGCCTTAAAAATGGGTGAAATTAAAGAAGAAAAAATCAACAAGTCCACCGATGAAATTGAGGTCGAAAGTGACGAAAAAGATCACGGGGAAGAAATTGAAGTAGACGAGGAACAACTGCCATCGCGGGCAATGGCGATTCACGAACACATTCGCCAGGACGGGGAAAAGGAGCTGGAACGCGACGCAATGGCGCTGTTTTGGTCAGCGGTTGCCGCCGGGTTATCGATGGGCGCATCGCTGCTGGCAAAAGGGATATTTCACGTCAATCTCGAAGGCGTGCCCGGCAGTTTCTTACTCGAAAACCTCGGCTACACCTTTGGCTTTATCATCGTCATTATGGCGCGCCAACAACTGTTTACTGAAAACACCGTTACCGCCGTCCTGCCCGTGATGCAAAAGCCGAGCGGCAGCAACTTCCTGCTGTTGATGCGATTATGGGGCATGGTTCTGTTGGGGAACATTATCGGCACCGGCCTTGCGGCTTATGCGTTTGAATATATGCCGATATTTGACGAAGAAACCCGCGATGCGTTCGTTTCTATCGGCATGGATGTGATGCACAACACGCCGGGGGAGATGTTCGCCAACGCGATTATTTCCGGCTGGATTATCGCCACCATGGTGTGGATGTTCCCGTCTGCGGGGGCGGCAAAAATCGTGGTGATCATCATCATGACCTGGCTGGTCGCGCTCGGTGATTTAACTCATATCGTGGTCGGCTCGGTGGAAATCCTCTACCTCGTCTTTAACGGCACCATTCACTGGAGCGAATTCTTCTGGCCGTTCGCCCTGCCAACCCTTGCGGGCAACATTTGCGGCGGCACGTTTATCTTCGCGCTGATAAGCCACGCGCAAATCCGTAACGATATGAGCAACAAGAAAAAAGCCGAGGCGAAAGCTAAAGCGAAACGCAAACAGGAAGTTGAAGGCGGCGCAGAACCGGACAAAAGCGAAAAGCAGACGCGGCGCACATAAAACTGGTTACGTTTCAGGCAATCAGCAGGCCAGCCCCTTAACGGCAAGCCAAAAGCGGGTATACTACTGCCCGCAATACCTGTTTGTTGGGTATAAATACCCAAAATAATTCGAGTTGTATGAAGGCGGCGACGCAGTGAATCCCCTGGAGCTTACTCCAGTAAGTGACTGGGGTGAACGAGGAAGCCAACGCACAGACAACTTGAAGTATGAAGGGTATTTGTCCTCTTAGTTAAATGGATATAACAAGCCCCTCCTAAGGGCTAGTTGCAGGTTCGATTCCTGCAGGGGACACCATTCACACACATCCTGCCGTCTACTTAAGTCTGTAAAACCCCAATAAATCAACCTATATAGCCATATCCCAGTATCTCAACGTCTACTAACATCTATTGAAATCTACAGTCATATGGGGGTACATTTGGGGGTAGCTTCCCGTTCAATGAAATGAGATACCCCCAACATGAAACTTAATGCCCGCCAGGTAAGCACCGCCAAGGGAAAAGATAAGCCGTATAAGTTGGCAGATGGTGGCGGCCTATATCTGTTAGTGAATCCGAATGGATCTAAGTACTGGCGGCTAAAGTATCGTGCTGCAGGCAAAGAAAAACTGCTTGCTGTGGGGGTATACCCTGATGTGCTTTTGGCTGATGCCAGAGTAAAGCGCGACGAGGCAAAAAGGGTAATTGCTGCTGGTGGTGATCCGGGAGCGTTAAAGCAGGAAGAGAAGCGAGAGAAGGAGCGGGCTGTTATTAACTCTTTCAAGTCTGTCGCTTTGGAATGGCATGTATATAAATCTGCAAAGTGGACGAAAGAGTATGCCGATTCAATGCTGGCATGCCTTGAAATGGATGTATTCCCATTTATTGGCAAAGCCGACATTACCAGCCTGACACCCACCGACATGCTGGAAGTGCTGCGCAAGATGGAATTGCGCAATGTTCTGCACAAGCTGAAAAAAGTCAGACAGGCATGTAAGCAGATTTATACCTTTGCCATTATCACTGGCAAAGCCAAGCACAACCCGGTGTCTGATTTATCAGGAGCGCTTCTCACGCCAAAGCAAAGCCACTTTCCTCACTTGAAAGTTGAGCAAATACCAGCATTTCTCTCATCCTTGAATGACTACAGCGGAAGCCGGCTGACTCGCAACGGTACGCGCCTATTGATGCTCACCGGATTGAGAACAATTGAGCTACGTGCTTCAGAGTGGTCTGATATCGACTTTGAAAAAGGTATCTGGCAGATCCCCGCCGAACGGATGAAGATGAGACGTCCCCACGTTGTGCCATTATCCAGACAGGCAAAATCTTTGCTTGAAGATATCCACCAGCTTACCGGACGCGGAAAGTATGTATTCCCCGGGCGTAACGATGCTGGCAAACCAATGAGTGAAGCCAGCATAAACCAAGTGATTAAACGCATTGGCTATGATGGGAAAGCAACAGGCCACGGCTTCCGCCACACCATGAGTACCATTCTGCATGAACAGGGATACAACACTGCCTGGATTGAAACGCAGCTCGCTCACGTTGATAAGAACTCCATCCGTGGCACGTACAACCATGCCCAATATCTGGATGGTCGCCGGGAAATGCTTCAGTGGTATGCCGACTATATGGATAGCCTAGAACGAGGCGGGAATGTGGTACATGGCACATTTGGGAAATTAGCATCACTGGATGGATAGACAGTAAAAAAAGACCGTAGTAGACTTTAGTAGACGATACAGAATAAGGCTATGTCTAGGCTGATCCCCGAAAACCCGCACACCTCTGCGGGCTGGCATAGCCCCTAATATTAGAGGGCGTGAGGTGGCGCGATGAATTTTTTTAAACAAATTGAAAATGAACGTAGCGAATTTATTCCGTTATTTCAAATAATTCACGAAATTGCTTATCTTGAGACGGTGACACCAAATGAAGTCGCAGCATCTTTACATCGAGAATTAGAAATCCCATTCGATATGAACCTGAATTTATATCATTATGATATTACTGATGGCTTTGTTGGGTTAACACACAAGGAAACACTTGACGTGTTAGAACGAGTCGCTAAAACATGGGTTTGCCCTCTCCCAGCTGGAGTTGCAGAACGGGCCAAAAATATTGTTAAGCTAGGGTATCCAACGTATGAAGAATATCGAAAAAATTGGAAAACCGAACGAATTGTAATTATAAAACAAATCGGGAATCATGATTTTCATGATTATGATGTTGGTATAAAAGCAACTGAGTTTGTGTTATTTCTTAAATCAATAAAATTCCCCACCCTCCCACCTTCAATTGCGAATCTTTCTACCCCGTCAATTAAAAAGATAATACTTACATATAACAGCAGCTCGCTAGACTCGCTAGAAGATAATTGCACTGTGACATCTGATAACAGTGACAATTGTCCAAAAAATGAAATGGGTGCTCAATGGCAAGAATTTCATGGAAGAGAAACCGCATTGTTAATGATTGCTGGCATGGCCGTCGCACTGGAAAAGGCTGGTGGAAAATATGTTCGTGCCGGAAAAATGAATAAATCTGCGATTGCGGAAAGTGCCAAGAAAGCAATCAATGATTTTGGCCTTGGAACCACATTGACAGACAGAGCGTTAAGAGACCTATTGAATACAGCCTTAGATCGTAATCTCACCAAGCTGGAAGAGTGATAATGGTTGCAAGGAAGTCACTTAGGCTGGGTGACTTCCAATTTCTGTAGTGTTTTTTTTATTCATCTAGAAACCTCTTCCAAAACTGCCTCCCCACTCCTAAAACCACCATATTTCACTTCCAAATAAAGTAATTACGGCTTCCATCTAATTCACTCTGACTTCCACAAAGCACAGCTTTTTTCTGTTTGAATGTACTGGCAAACCGTAATAGACGCCACGAGGTAAATATGTCGCAATCACTAATTCGATTCTCCGAAGTTCAAAAACGCACAGGTTACAGCAAGGCGTGGTTATATCGCCTGATGAGCGAGAAGCGTTTTCCTGCCGCAATTAAAATTGGCTCACGCTCAATCGCATTCATTGAAAGTGAAGTAGATGAGTGGATTAATCAGCGCATTGCTGAATCTCGTGGCGAGGTGGCGTAATGGAAAATAACCGCCCAGAACTGCAGACGGCTTTGTCAGATACTCGCATGTCTGATATTACGCCCGCCACCAGCACCATTCAACCAACCAAACGCACACCTAAGAAGCACCGCGCCCGCGTGTATATGCTCAGAACTGGCATAGAGGGATGGACTGAAAACGATATTCTCCGCTATTGCCGCTTATCGTCTGGGCGAAACTATGGATCCGAGTTAGAGCGCAGCCTTGATATTCAACTGGAGCGTATCGATGAGAAGAATCCGGATGGTATCGGTAGCCACTTACGTTATCGCATTACCTGCCGAGCTGATGCCATGCGTGTTATCCAACTTGTGAACTGTAACGCCAGTGCCGGGAGTTATATCGGCCTTTCATCCCAACAGATTGACGACATCCTTATCCTTTACCCGGACGCATTTAACGCTGCATAACGGAGCCTGAAATATGAAACTCGAAAAACGCAGATTAACTTCTGAGGCCTCCCCTCAGCCAGCCACCAGCCTGGGCGGTATTAGCAATAATGACTTTGCTGCCATTGTTCCTGTTATTTCCGGTCAAATTGGCGGGCGTGAAACCAATATTGCGAGCGCGAAAGCGTTACATAAAGCAATGGGCGTAGGGCGTGATTATTCAACGTGGCTTGCCGAGCGCATTAAAGAGTATGGATTTGAACAAAGCGTTGATTACGTGATTTTTGATTCCCCAAATCCGGGGAACCAAAGTACACAATTTAATCAGCATTGCGAGGGATGGAAAACGAAGCGAGGTGGTGACCGACGCAGCAAAGATCATGGTCTTTCTCTGAGTATGGCTAAAGAGTTGGCAATGGTTGAGCGCAACGAGCAGGGCCGCGCCGTTCGCCGTTACTTCATCCAGTGCGAGGAAGCGTTAAGCCGCAGCGCTCCGGAGATTGCCGCGCAGTACCGCCGTCAGCTTAAAGCCCGTATTGGTGCCGCAAACCTGTTTAAGCCAATGTGTGCCGCTCTCGATACAGCTCGAGCTGAGCAGGGCAAGCAGACATTGCCACGCCATTACAGCAACGAAAGCAACATGATCGCCCGCATTGTGCTGGGCGGGCTGACGGCTAAGCAGTGGGCGCAGGTTAGCGGTATTGCCGGTGAGCCTCGAGACAGCATGACTGCCGAGCAGCTTGAGCACCTGACATATCTGGAAAGCACTAACATCACCCTGATCGATATGGGCATGGCCTACGACCAGCGCAAAGCTGAACTTATTCGCTTGTCTCAACGTTGGTTAGCCAAGCGTCTGGGAGCCAATCATGCTTAATGCTGCCGTCCAGAATAAGGGCTTTTCCCTGGCTGGCCTGTTATCAAATGTTATGGTCCAGGACTCAGCGAAATATTCCGCTCAGTTCCTAACAAATCCTAACGATAAATCAGCCGAAAGTTTGGCTGATTACCTGTCAAAACCTGACATCGAAAACCTTATAAAACCTAATGTCCATAAGTGCGCGATGAGTGGTGGCCAAGGTTTTATTACGGTCACCACGCGAGCAGCGGAAGGTTTCTCGGAAATCATCACGCGAGCTGAAGATTTTAATTACGTCACTACGCGAGCAGACAAAGGTTTATGCGGGGTCATATCGCAAGACGGGAAGGTTTTTCGGACATCACAATGCGAGAGCGGGAGTTTATGCAACAGTACGCGCCCGCGCGCGAGGACTTCCCGTGTATTAGCTCCTTCAGAAAACTTCAGTTCTAATCTGCGCCTGTGTTTGAAGGTTTTTCTGAAGTCACTACGCGAGGGGCGGGGTTTCGCGACAAGTACGCGCGCCCGAGGGGAGTTTTCGGAGTCCATAAAAAAGGGCGACGAGTTCCGCAGCACCATAAAAAAGGGCTTGCAGCCATCCGTTGCTATGGGATACGGTAACGACGCACCAGCAAAATCTGGTGCCGGGATTGGTCTCCCGGATAACACAAAGGCGACACATGACGCGCCTAGCGTCTTTTTTTGTGTCGACGGTTTGGCTCACACTTTTTTCAGCGTTGCGGTTATAATCCGCGCCGCTCACGAAATTATGGTGGGCTGGATGGGGGCTTCTTCGGAAGCGCCGGGTTCCTTTGTGTCCGGTAAGACCAACTCTGTCCAGCTCACCACCAGCAAGATTGGTCTCTTCGGTGGTGATTTAAATCACACAAAGGAGGCTGCCTCATGGCTACTACCCTCGCCCAAGTTACACCAGAATTTATCTGGATTATCGCCGCAGTTCGCCGCGATTGTCCGACAATCACAGCTGTTATCCACCATATCCCTGCTATTTCAGAACAAGAAGCACGCCGCGTTCTTGCGCGTGACCATGTTTGCTTCTTTGCTGGTCGCATCCTCGTACAGGGGGTGTCACATGCTTAAAACCTACGATTTAACCGTCGATCCTATAGAGCGCACTGCGCAATTAATCTCACTGGCTGAGTTGATGCGCGATGTTCTCGAAAGCGATTCAGATAACCGTGATAAATACCTGGCTGCCCTCGTTGGTCTTTTCGATATCTCCATTCGTGATCTGCATTGTCTGCTGGAAGGTAATCAACTGCCGGAGGTGGTGGCATGAAATGGAATAATGCAATAACCAAACTTCCGCAATTCAAGGCAGCAATGCAAAGAGTCTCGCAGATTGAGTGCCTGCTGCTTGCTGTCGAGTTTGCCAGTGACCAACTGGACGTAACAGTGATGGAAGGAGCAATTGGTGGCATACGTTCACTCGCTGGCTCAGCCTATAGAGATCTGGAAAGAGTGCAGGAAACTGAGAGCGAATCACGGGGAGGTCAGGCGTGAGCATTTCATTTACCGATATTGATCAGCAGGAAAATGAGCTGAAAAAAGCGCGGGCAATCTTGAGCCTGTTAATCGATGCCTTGCCTTCCGACGATGATAGTGAGCAGGCGTGGGCGCTGTCAGCGGTGTTTGACGTGGTTCACCGCGTTGCCAGTCAGTTGAATGCGCTTTCTGAAAGGGATTTAAAGCAGAAGCGAGCTGAAAAACCGGGGGCCGCAAAATGACCGAGCAAACCAACGCGCTATCTGAAAAGGCTGAGTACGCCCTGAGTGATGAACTGGCTAAGCAGGTCGCCAGAATTGCCGGAGCTGTCTGGGTTCATAACCTGTATGTGAATGGTGTTGAGTCAACCACGCTACATACGCCAGAAGGCCGGGAGGTTGAGACAGAACTCAAACCGGTAGATGTGACTGAACTGATTGATGCCGTCCTTCTTCCACTGATGAAGTTAGCGCACAAGGAAGCATGGAAGTTAACGGCTTCAGCGGAGTTTGATATGTGGCTGGATGATGAGGGGCAGCTCTCTGAATACGGTCAGATTAAATGGAAAACGCTGATGGACTACATAGCCAGGGCGGTTGATTACACGGGGTACGGTGATGCGAAACATTGATGTGATCCGTGAGGTAGCTGAGGTCGCTCGCGGTAAGTGGCCTGACGTGCTCTCAATGCTGGATATAAACGTTCCCGCTTCACCTCGTGCGCAGGCTGCTTGTCCAGCTTGTGGTGGCAAAGACCGGTTCCGTTTTGATGATAATGGGCGCGGTGCGCATTTCTGCAATGTATGTGGTGCGGGTGATGGTCTCGAGCTGGTGAAGAAAGTGAATCGCTGTGATGCCGCAGAAGCAGCCCGTTTGGTTGCAGGTGTGTTGGGTATTGATTACCGGGCAGCCGAACCGGTAGCCAGCCAGAACAAAGGGCAACTGGAAGCAGAGCGCCAGCAGCGGGAACAAGAACGCGACCAGAAAGCCGCAGAGGATGCGGTAAAGCGCCGTAATGCCTTCACCACCAGATACCAGGCACTGGCAGAACAAGCCGCGCCGGGCGAAAGCGAATACCTGAAAGCCAAAGGACTGGGGGGCTTCACTTACCCGGCTCTCTCTGATGGTTCACTGCTGCTGGCGCTGGTGGGTGAGTCAGGGGATGTAACCGCAGCGCAGACAATTACACCGCATGGTGAAAAGAAAGTGCTCTACGGCTCAGCCAAGCGAGGCGCTTATCACGCTGTAAACGCACCAGAAGCACCGCAGATGGTTTTAATTGGCGAAGGGCTGGCAAATACCTTAACGGCTCACCTGATGCTGCCTGATGCGCTTGCGGTGGCAGCAATAGACGCTGGCAACATGATCCACATTGCTGAGCTTATGCGTCGGAGATATCCGGAGGCAAGAATTGTCCTTTGTGCAGATAACGACTGGCATAAGCCCGGTGAGCTGGACGATCAGGGAAAGCCAAAGGTAAACACTGGAAAAGTTATGGCAGAAAAAGCAGCGAAAGCTGTTTCAGGGTGGGTGTCCATGCCACCAGGGGAATGCAAAGCTGACTGGGACGATTACCGCCAGTTACATGGTATCGACGCTGCCACCAGCGCCTTTAACAATGAGATGTACGCTATGAACACTAACACCGCTCCAACGCTGACGCTGGTTGCAGGAAACAAGCCTAAACGTGAGGAACTGAAACCCTATATATCTGCTCGACACGGCGGTTTGTTCTGGGTTGAACCCAAGGTGAATAACGATACCGGCGACATTGACGAGAAAGAAACATGGCTATGCGATGAGCTGGAAACGGTGGGGATCGGTCAGGACGGGCGCGAGAACTATCTGGTTATTCGCCTGAAACCAGAGGGAAGCAGTGCCGTAATGTTTGAAGCGGTACCACGGCGCGAGGTGGGACAGCCTGCTGGATGGGGGCGTCTGCGCTCTCGCGGGGTGAACATCACTACACGTAAATCATTGCTCGATATTCTGGGTGATCACCTGCAAAGACGTGGTGAACGTACGCCATGGACGATAACTCAAACAGCGGGTTGGCATTGTGGCGCTTATGTCATGCCTGACGGTGAGATTGTCGGTGTTCCTGATATGCCTGTGGCGTTCTGTGGCGGCACGTCTGCGGTGGCGGGTTATATAGTGCGTGGTAATACAAAACAATGGCGTGAGAACGTAGCCGCGCTGATGCGTGGCAATCAGTCAATGATGCTGGGAGCGCTGGTGGCCTTTGCCGCACCACTTAACTCCCTGGCGGGTGGTTCTTGCTTTGGTATTCACCTGTTTGCTCAGTCTTCAGCCGGGAAGACAACAACAGTGGAAGCGGCATCGAGCATCTACGGCGTCCCGGATATGTTGAAACTATCCTGGTTCACTACGGCCTACGGCATGACTGTGGAGGCGGCATCCCGTAACGATGGGTTCTTACCCATTGATGAAATCGGTCAGGGAGGCGATGCAAAGCAGGTATCCACCAGCGCCTATACCCTTTTTAACGGTGTAGGAAAGGTACAGGGTGCCAAGGAAGGTGGAAACCGTGCGGTGTTGCGCTGGACGGTCTCAGCCCTTAGTACCGGCGAGGAAGACTTTGAGACCTTCATGCTCAAACATGGCATGAGTCCGAAGGCCGGGCAACTGGTGCGCCTGGTGAGTGTGCCGTTTATCGATACCGTGGAGTTTAACGGCATGGATGATGGCGATCAGCATTCTCGCGCGATTAAGCGAGAGGCAGCTCGTTGTTGCGGGTCAGTTGGGCGTGAATGGATTGCTCTGCTCGCAGCAGACAAAGAAACTGCCATTCAGATGGTGAGTAGCAAGGAAAATGAGTGGCTTGATAGCCTGCCAGAGGGTGCCTCCGCGCAGGTGAAGCGTGTGGCGACTCGCTTTGCATTGCTCGACGCAGCAGCCACCTTATCCGCGCAGCTTACCGGTTGGGGCTCCGAGGAATGCGCCGCTGCCGTTCGCCAGAGCTTCAAAGACTGGCTGGAGAATTATGGTTTGGGTAATCGTGAGAAACACCAGGTGGTAACCCGTGCTCGTGACTTTATTCAGCGTTACGGCCTGTCACGCTTCCAGCCTTACACCACCAGCAAGACCAATGGGAACATGGATCAGACCCATGCGCGGAGCATTCAGAACCTTGCAGGGTATCTGGTGGATGGTCGGCGTGAAGACGGCCGGAAGGAATATCACGTCATCCCTTCTGTATTTGAAGCGGAGATCCTCGCTGGTATTCAGAAGAAGCTGGGCGGTGAAGCCCTTGATGATGCCGGAATGCTGGTGCGGAAGGAAAAGGGACGCCTTGACAGTCGCACAATCAGTATCAATGGCACACAGCAGCGCTTTGTGGTTCTGGTGGATGTTGAAGAAGACTAAGCCAGCCAGTTATAAATCTCTCATACGCGAGTAAATGTCTGGGATAAGTGGGATAGCGGGATAAGTTAAATATGAATGCTTATATTACAGTTAGTTAATAGTATTCAATTTATCCCAAAGTTATCCCAAGTTATCCCAGAAAATGACCATTGCGGCCTGAATTACCTTGGCAATGTCACGTAGATCATGAGGAAGATGAAAAATGACAGCACAGATTTCAGCATACGGGCGGCTGGTGGCAGATCCCCAGACCCGCACTACAGCGAACGACAAGCAAATGACAATGGCGCGACTAGCGGTATCTCTGCCCTGCCATACGGGACCGAACGGTGAAGCCACTTACTGGCTGGGCGTTGTGGCATTTGGCAAACAGGCCGAACTGCTGGCGAAGCACCAGAAAGGCGATCTGATAAGCGTTGCCGGCAACATGCAGTTAAACCAGTGGGCAGGACAGGACGGCGTACAGAAGGAGCAGCCGCAGGTTATAGCCGACAGCGTGATTAGCGCCAGGACAGCACGTCCCGGTGGTAAGAAAGGCTCACAAGGTCAGGCCACCAGCGCCCTGAATCATGCCAGCCAGCAGCAGAGTGATGAATTTGACCAGCGCCCACAGCTTGACGATGAAGCGCCGTTCTGACAAGGGAAAGAGAGATGGTGAAAGACGGCCGAAGAACTGGAAGCAAAAAGGTTATACCGCCGTGCCGCATCACGCTGGCTGGAAGTGCTCGAGCAGTGCGCCAGTGAGAACGATCGGGAGTGGATAGCATCACGCAGAGCCAGATGTATTGATCTCGCCAGGCTGCCACCGCAGCAGGCAGAGAACTTTGGTGGCCTAAGCAGAGCAGCAAAAGAGACACAGCACCGCATGGGAATAGCGCAGCCAGGCGGAGAAGCATTCCGGCTATCCGGCAAAAAGAATTAGCCTTATCACCGGCAAAATATTTTGCTGATGTTTCCAGATACCAGCGCTACTTCACAGGCCACCAGAACGGTGGCTTTTTTTACGGCCTTGTATTGCATAATTTGCAATGATTGTTTGTTACGTTGCGTTTTATGAAATATTATTGACCTGTATAAACATACAGAGAGAGGCATGAAATGGCACAGAACCCAAACTTTAAACCGGTGTTACTCACCAAAGAGCAAATGGCAGAAGTTAAGCGCATTCAGGACGAAGAACGCAGCAAATCGCCGCTTAATCTGGCTCCTTCACTTAATGCCATTGTGCGTAGCCTGGTGAATAAAGCCCTAGCTTCAGCGATGTGAAATCCGTCAGGAGATAGCGCATGAAACTAAAAATCATTGATGACCCATTGCGCTTACAGGCCTTTCTCAATGACCGCAGCAATACAGGAAATATTGTGGGTACAGGGGGGAGCTACCTGATAAAACCTGAAGCGCTTTACCTTGGCGTGTACGAGGGCGTGTTACTTGTCGGAGTCCATGAGGTGCGCAGCTTCTGGCATATGGTAGTTGAATGCCACGCCATCTACTCCCCCGGTTTCCGTGGTGAATATGCTCTCCAGGGACACCGCTTATTCTGCAAATGGCTTCTCGAAAACTCCCCTTTCACAAACAGCATCACCATGGTTCCCGATACAACCAAATACGGACGCGCAATTATCCGCTTGCTTGGCGCAACTCGCGTTGGACACCTTGATGATGCCTACATCAGCAACGGAAACCCTGTAGGGGTGACGTTGTATCAACTCTGCCGCAATCAGTACAAGGATCTAATCAAATGCTAATTCATCAAATCGCAAGCAAGCATCTCAACAAGGCCGTCTACTGCAAAGGTGGCGGGGATGGAGGCGCTGCCAAGGCAACAGAAAAGGCTACTCAGCTTCAACGTGAGCAATGGCAGACGACGCTGGCAAATCTTGCCCCGTTCACGCCACTTGCACAGGAGGGGGTTAGCCAGTTACAGAATTTATCCACTCTTGGCGGTCAGGCTAATGCTTTAGGGCAGTTTTACAATTCTGACCAATACAAAATGATGGCAGATCAGGCTCGCTATCAGAATTTGGCAGCAGCAGAGGCAACTGGAGGGCTTGGTTCCACGGCAACCAGCAACCAGATGGCATCTATTGCTCCAACACTTGGGCAGGCCTGGCTTGGTGGTCAGATGAATAACTATCAAAACTTGGCGAATATGGGATTCGGCGCGTTAACCGGGCAGATGAATGCCGGGCAATCCTACGCCAACAATGCCGGGCAGTTAGCGCAGCAGCAGGCGGGAATTTCCGCAGCTAATGCTAACAAGCCATCTAAACTCGGCGGCTTTGCAATGGGAGCCGCTTCTGGGGCCGCAATGGGTGCGCAGATTGGTGGGCCATACGGAGCGATAGCTGGCGGCGTGATCGGCGGAGCATCAACTTTATTCTGAGGTGAGAAATGGCTACATGGCAACAAAATGGTAATCCAGGTGGCTTGCTTGGTGGCATTGGGATGAATAATACCAACGCACCGCAAGCCAGTGATGTTGATCGGACTATGGCATACATCCGTGACAACAACGACCGGGAGCGTGCAGGCCAGAACAATATTGGATTACAGGCGGTAAAGGGATTTGGTGATGTCCGAATGGGTTTGCAGCAAGCGGAAATGGCGCAGCAAAAGAAAGACTACCAATCCAAGGTGGGTGCGGCAGTAGCAAATAACGATAAGGAGGCAGTACAAAAACTATTCGCGCAATACCCTCAATTCCTGGAGGATGCCCAAAAGCAAATGGGTTTCGTTGATGCCGAGCAGAACAAGCAAACTGCCAGCGCTGCGATGAATCTTCGCCTGGCATCACAAAGTAACGACCCGCAAGCCGTGATTAATGCGGCACAAGGAGCTGAACCAGTATTACAGCGTCTTGGCTTGACCCCTCAAGAGGTTTATCAGTCATGGCAACAGAACCCGCAAGGCTTTAACCAGATGACAGACCTTATTCATCTTCACGCTGACCCTAACAGCTATTTTGGCGTGAGAGATAAGCAGCAAGCGCAGGGCGTGGCACAGCAAAATGCCAACACTAATGCCTATAACGCTGTGCAGGTTGTAAGACAAGGTGATGAGCGTTTAGACCTGGATCAATATAAGGCTCAGTCTGACAACCAGCTTAGAACTCGTGAAATGGTTCTCAAAGCCCGTCTTGGCAAGGAAACCAATGATGTTGAACGTGAGAAAATTAATAACGAGATAACGAAGGTTCAGCAGGCGAAGACTGAAAAACAGACTGACAAAATCAATACTGTGGCTGGCAATCTCGACAGCCTGAATCAGGCTCTCGGCGTGGGCCGAGAACTCTCCTCAATTGTTGGAGCTCACCCTACCGCGGTAAGTCGCAACCAGGGTGGAGTGCTCGGTGTATTACCGAATTTATCAGACGACACTAAAACGCTTGCTGCCAAATCAAACGAATACAACCTGAAGGTGGTGCTTCCAGCCCTGCGCGGTACGTTTGGTGGGAACCCAACAGAGGGGGAGCGAACGGCGCTAATGCAAGCACAGACTGGCCTGAAAAATGCCACCAGCAACACTGACTTTGTGCGGGAATTGAATAAAAGCCAAAACGCTATTATGCGCATGCAAAAGCGCCAGATATCCGATCTTGGTATCCCGGTCACTAAATCAAAAGACGAAACCACAGATGTTCAGATGTTGATGCAAGATCCTTCACTGGTGAAAGAGTACGTCACGGCTCATGGCTACCTGCCAGAGGGTTATTATCAGGCACAGCTCAATGGTGGCATGTAATGGCGAGATTGAATGATTCACAGGCGTCATTCGCCAGAAATCTCGACAACAAATACGGCTTCCCGCAGGGAACAATGGAAACTCTTGTTCATACAGAGTCTGGGGGAAAAGGAGATGTCACATCCAGCAAAGGTGCTCGCGGTTATGCACAGTTGATGCCCTCTGCTATGACCGACGCCGGGATGAGTGGCGTAGACCCTGCTTCATTACCCTACAAGCAGCAACTGAGCATCGCAGCCGCACACCTTAACCGTGGAATGAAAAGGTTTGGCGATATTGGTATGGCTATAGCTGGATACAACTCCGGCAATGGCAGAATGAACGCTGTCAGAAACGGCAAAACGACCCTGCCAGATGAAACCGCCAACTATCTCCAGAAGTTTTCAGATGCGGGGATTATTCCCGAAGATAGCGAAGCACTTCAGTATGCTCAGTCTGCAAAGCGTCCAGCACGAAAGGAACTCCAGCAGCCTGATTATGGTGAGCTGGATAATGCTATCTCGGCTGTAGGTGATACATCAGCTTGGGAATCCAGGCGTGCGCAATTCACC
Organism: Buttiauxella izardii; assembly: GCF_003601925.1. Taxonomy (GTDB): domain Bacteria; phylum Pseudomonadota; class Gammaproteobacteria; order Enterobacterales; family Enterobacteriaceae; genus Buttiauxella; species Buttiauxella izardii. The sequence continues at coordinate 18,268 of NZ_QZWH01000010.1, read as the reverse complement.
AATCAGCAGGCGGGAAGACCAACAGCAAGCTCATGGGAAGAAAAGCGCGCGCAGTTCCTGTCTAATACTTCCCCTGGCGAGCAGCAACCAGAGGTTGCGCAGTCGAATCTGAATCCAGAAATGGAGTATCTGTCGCCAGAAATGAAGGCCGCGCCGGAGCAGGCTGCTCGCGGAATTGCAAACATACCGTTTGATGTGATGGATGCCGGGATCGGGGTGATGAATGCGGCCCAATCAGCAGGAGCATGGGCAGGAAAGCAGCTTGGCATGGGTGATGGCACATACATTCCGCTTTCACCTGTATCACGTCCTGTTGACCGTCCGACAGACCCTTACGCAAAAATTGGGGAGGAGATTGGCCCGTACCTGATACCCGGAGTGGCCGCAGAAAAAACCGCAGCCGCAACTGCCTCAGTTGCAAATGCTCCCCGCGCACAACGAGCAGCCACACAGGTTGCAGGTATGCTGTCTGAAAACTTGCCGGGTACGCTGGTGGCCTCGCAAGAGAATGGACAAATTGACCCAGCTAAGTTTGCACAGGAAACCGCGCTGGGGCTTGCTGGATCCACGGCTGGTAGAGCGATGGTAAGAAGTGGGCAGAAGGTTGTTAATGCTATTCGTGGTGCCGGTCAGGATGCTGATGCTGGCGCACAGTCCACAATGAACGCAGCAGCGCCCGATATGGCTACCGCGCCAAACGTTACCCAAGCGGGGCCTGAAACAACTAACGCGACGGCAGCCAGCTACGGAAAAGCGGCTCAGTCTGGCAATGAAGGGCGTATTGCTGAGGTGATTAACGATATCCAGCCGAAGCAAGAAACTATAGATGCCGCTAAACAACTCGGCCTTGATCCCAACGATATGCTTGAGGCGTACACATCAGGCAATGACGCATTTAAAGCTGTGCAGATGGGTCTTGCCTCTCAGGATGAATCGGCGCTGGCAGCAGTGAAGCGCGACAGTATTAAACGTATCTCGGAGCGAGCATCAAAGATAATTGATGATGCCGGGGCGATGCCTGACAGACTGGCGATGGACGATAAATTCAAAACCAGTTTTGAAACCACGCGAAAAGCATTGAAGGCCAAAGAGGACGAGCTTTATAAACCAGTGAATGAGGGACTATCGCCACGTACACAGGTTGACGCGGTTAATACACGTAATGCGCTTGATACCATGGCTGATGATGTTGGCGGGTATCAACACCTCTCTACGGTCGAAAAAAAGGTGTATGACGCCATATCGCCCATGTCAGAGAACAGCGGCCCATTAACCTATCAACGCCTGAAAAATATGAGGTCACTCGTTGGCGCTGAGCTGGATAAATCGAAAACTCTTTTTGGCAGTACAGAGGAAAGAAACCTCAGCCAGCTTTATTCAGTGCTTTCCAAAGATCGTGACTCTGTAGCAATTGCGGCTGGGTTTGGAGATCAGATAAAGGCCGCCAATGCCGTTACCGCACAGCGTAAGATGATGGAAAAGCGCGTTCATAATCTGCTTGGTAAAGATCTCACAGGAGATGTGACGGTTAAGGCCAAGAACGCCCTTGATGGACTGTATAGCGGCAATACAAAGCCATTCACTCAGCTTATGCGCTCGATGCCTGACAAAGAGATGCGTAGCCAGCTCATTGCTACCGGAATGCGCGACATGCTGCGGAAAGGTAGCCGCTCTGATTTGGCTGAAAACATCAATGGGCTGGTAGATTTCTATGGTGAGCTGAAGCGCAAAGGGACGGTGCGACTGCTGGCGAAAGAGCTTCCACCACAGACAATGCGCGAGCTTGAGAGTTTTTATACTTTCGGGCGTGAGGTTAAGGCAACTAACCGTTTCCATATTCCGAACGGCAAGCTAAACGGGTTCCTCCAAAAATTTGACCAGCCAGGGGGATTTGTTGACCAGTTATCAAAGCACGGGAAGATGGCATTAATCGCAACAGCAATGGGGCATGTTCCGGTGGTGGGCCCGGTACTTAATACATCCATTGCTTCTCATATGGGGGCCAAGGCAGCGACGAGAAGAACCGGAGCCGAGGCGGTTCAGGATTTAATGACCAGCCCTGTATGGAAAGATATGGTCGCGGCTGCCAGAACTAAGCCACCAGCAGCAACTCAGGATAAGATCGTCAATCACTTTGATAAGCGCCTGTCCCAGCTTCATGCATGGAAGGAGTTTAACCGGGTACTTCCAGCAGCGGAGAAAGAGAAGATAGCCAGAGTGGGCATTATTGGCTGGCTATCAGGAGATTCGCACGAGAAGTAAAATCAAGCAAAGTGCCAAGGATGGCTAATAACTATTGCATGTAACGTTGTTGCCATTTTTAAAGCAATTCGTCGTCGTGCTTCTTGGCACTACAGAAGAAGACTGATTTTGCAGAGCTTGCTGCTGTTGCCAAATTAACAGACTTTGCTGTGCCGTTAGTGCCCTTGCCGCCGCCATGCCATTATCCTGGCGAATTACATCAGCGCCATACTGCACAACCTTATTATCCTCAAGAACTACCTTGTAATCGGCTCGATCATAACTCCATCCTGACATAAGGCGATTAGAGTAAGTTAGAAGTTCATTCTTACCATTAACCGCGTCACCATCAGGTTTACCGAGAGTTTGTATTACCTGCTCGCGAGACATTCCAGGTGACAAATCACCAATCTTCTCGCCAGTCGCGCACGCGGTTAATAAAAGTGAAAGTAGCGCTATCATTAAATATTTCATAGCTATCTCTAATTTTATTGTTGTACTTGTTTGTCAACTTGAACCGGTTGCTGAACGGATTGTACTGGCTTAGGCGCACGGCGGTGGCGGGCGCGTGGGTTAGCTTGGCGGTAATACCCATCAAGCTCCCATTGCGCTTCTGCAAGAGAGATATCTCCGGCGCGGGCGCGAGCAGAAAGACGATCTGCCATTGTAACGTACTTAATGACCACTGGCGTTGATGCCAGTTTTTCATCCTGCGCAATGCCAGACTTCATGCAAGCAACGAAATTATAGAAGTCTTGCGGCTCAGGACTAACGGCATCACAGTTTGCCTGAATGTTCATAATGCGGGTGCCTTTCGTGGCGCAACCAGCTAACGCTATTGCGACGAAAGCGGTAATCAAAATCTTTTTCATTGCTATCACCTTAATTTTATAATGTTCTTATTTTATGCATTCTACTGTTAATTCTTTGCGGTTGAATCCACCAGATTTTGATACATCGTTATAACCTGATGGGCAAACCTCATTGGCCTTGTCGTAACAGATACTCCAAGGGGTTGAAGCTCCGCAAGCAATCAAGAATTGCTTTTTACCATTGCCGCGATTTATCTCTGTCGTTGTAGTGCATGCAACCAGCAGGAAGGGAAGCAACACAATTAATTTATTCATTAAATTCTCACTATTGTTATTTTCTTATTGGCTGCATTTCATAAACATAATCACCGATTACAGCCTTGATGGAATACCCAGAGCCTATATCTCTACTCAGAATGGCTACTTGAGGCGAGTACGAATACGAGTAATGGTATGTACTACAAGTGAGAGTCCAGCCATTGATTAATGTGATTTTTTTGTCATATTCACAGCCTTCAAAATCACCATCTACTTTGGTTATCTTGGCTACCGTATACCCTTCTAAGTCAGAAAAATCACTCGCATCCAAAGCTATCGCATGTCCAGAAAGTAGCCAAAGGCTCGCTGCTGCGACAATAAGTACTCTACGCATTTAACCCCCCTTATTTTTCGCATCACCCTACCATAGCCTTCAGGTTTCAAGTTCAATCCAAATCAAAAAATGACCTACGAAAAATTGTAGGTCTGGTCAATTCACAACATGGTATCAGCACTAAGTTCGCACATTGGTTCGCGCAGAAAAGAGATATTGCAGATGCGCATATTGTGAAGGGAACCTCACAAAACCAGACATTGGAATGCGATAGCTCAGCCCAATGCCAATGCTGTTCCAGTTAGTTTCGCGCCCAATACGCGCACGTGAGTGCCGGCGCATTAAAATGCGGGAAGATTTATCTGGGGTCACCACACGAGGAAGATTAATCGGTCATCACTACGCGAGCAGACGACTTTCACGCCCAACACGCGCACGTGAGTTTTTAGAGCCACTAAAAAGGGAATGTGCAGGGATTGATGAAAGCCGTTCCAACAAGTAGTGGTTGTCAAAAGCTGTAATTCATTCAAGGCTGCTGCTAGCTTGGCAAGCTATCCAGCCGTAATTTTTATTCTCATTTATCCGATCGTTAATCCATGAGTCTACTACGTCCGAAGGCCAACGAGCGCTGCGCCCAATTTTAATCGGCCGAGGGAATTTTCCTTCCCGCATCTATTGGTATATGGTGGGTTTTTTATAGCCTATAACCGCGCACACTTGGTCAATTCTCATCAGTGACAAAGGCATCGATTTTCTCCGCGATACGTAAAGAAAAAAGTATAGCGTCATTCAGACGTCGTCATTGTTAGAACTGCTGCGTCATTTCTGGTTAACGCCACCATTTCTGATCCAATGCTCCACATCTTCCCGGAGGTAGGCTTTGGGCCGAGTTCGAATCGGTTTCGGGAATCCGTAATGGTTGATGTAATTCCAGATAGTTTGCCTGGACGAAATTAACAGGATTTCCATCACTTCGGATTCTGCGATCAGGAGAGATTGATTTAATGTCATCGCGACTCCTTTAAATTTTTGCGCGTACTTGTCACGCTAATTATAGAAAGTCACAACAAGTGCTAACCTTGCTCTGCCTACTACCAGCAGCCGGGAACAATAATTATGACGCCACGCGAGATAGAATTACTCACTATCGCCAAACTTGAACATGAAGGCCACCAGCTCACCCCGGCAGACCAGCGAGAGATACACCGCTCGATACAAGACAGCATCGCGCACCGTAACCGCTTCAGGAACATGATGACCAGCCCGGCTTACCAGTGGAAGAAACCAGATACGCTACGTAGATGAGATGAATATTGATAGCATTGGGTTTGAATAAGGGAAACGCCCCTGAGCTGGCAGGCTAAACCGGGGCGTAATGTACATAAGTAACGTGGTGTCGAACGGAGATATTTTAGTGTTTCTTAGCACAATTATCCACCTGTTCGCCGCCATTTGAGGATTTTCATGGCTGGCGAAAAAAAGAAGGATGGTATTTTCATCATTGATCGTGCTGTGTTCTTAATGGCGTGCAATCTCAGTTTGAATGCCGCGGTTTCATTGCTGGTTATAGCTAGAGGTTCAGGTAGGGACAACGCGACCACATCATGGAGTCACAACGCAATTGCTGAATATGCCGGAATTACCAGGAAGCGTGCAACTGATGCTGTATTACTGTTGATTGAGAATGGTTTGGTTGAACAGGTTAGAGCAGGCTCTCGGCCTCAGTATAAAATTCAAATATCCGAGTTAGAAGATGATTACATTTTCCTGCCCAACTCCATTGTTGATGGTGCCAGTGATGAGATAGCGCCGGTTCGCAGGCTCCGCCAAATGCATAATGTGCAACTAATGCGTTTGTTTATTTTACTTTATTCAATACATGACTTGGATAATGACGGCGGCATGCCACCTGCGATGACCAAGAAAGCTCAAAAGCAAGATTTAACACATTTATACGCAAACGAAGTCATGTCTGTATTTAGCTGCTCAGATTGGGGTTATGAGTACAGTTGGCCTTGGTTTGCTCGTTCAGCGCTGTTTAATGATGATGCGACAGGTTTTGAAGCATTCCAGGATGGCATGAGAGATCTAAGAAGCATGGGGTTGATAGAGGCTTATGGCTATGTCTATGAGGCTTCAGTTGACGATGCGGAAATTGTGGGCCCAACGTATGGCAGAAACGTCGTAGAGGATTTATTCGAGCAGCTACAAAGAGAGTCTAGCAATCGCTTTAACCTTCAGGAAAATGGCCATTTTGCGATTGTCCCCAAGCATATTAAGACCCCCGATTTTCGCACAGTAATGCGACTCCGTTATCGGCCACATACAACCAAAACATCAAGATGGTTTGCTTTGGAAAGTGAACGAGACTCTTACTGCAGAAAATTACTTGAAAATGCTATAGGCCTTGAGACTGCAAAGGCTATTGACCGCGAAGATGATTATTAATTAATCACTTCTTACACATCAAGGTTTATCAAGGTTATTCAAAGGTAATCAAAGATATTCAAAGAGAGTAAAAACACTTCCCCAAACCCCAAAGGGTATTGGGGATTTCTAGTAATTTAAAGTTCGCTAGATTTTTCCCTCAATGATGAAATCAAGTCAGCATGATTACCCTGTCGTTTCCACGCGCTATAGATATCCTTGTCCCATGCTTTCCCCATTTTAGTCTGATACCCGGCATCATTAAGTCGTTCTGCGATAATGCGCCCATTGTCCAGACCTTCCCTGATGGTGTCCGCCACAATCTGGAGCACAGCCGGTTCATTGTATGGTTGTGCTGGTATCCCTTGTTTGCCTCCAGCCAGAGCTGAAGCAGCCACTTCCATTCGCTCCACCAGCACGAGCATACGAGAATCAGGGTTACTGTCCGGCTGGTTTAGTTTCTGGCGTACCGCGTCAATGAGCCATGCCGTTTTATCGGTGCCAGCTTCAGCTACTGCCATAGCAAAAGTATCGTGTAGCTCTGCTGGAATGCGGAAGGCCACTAATGTTGATTTACTCATGGGTGAATCTCGATAGCTGATAGGTAGACATAAGTGTACTACTGTATAACGCTGTTATACATCTTAATGCTGGTGGTCATGCAAGCCTTGCCAGTCGGGGTTTCGGGACAAGTACGCGTGAGGTTTCCATACAGGTTTCCACGGAAAAGGCCGTGTTTAAGGGAGGCGCAATTTTGAGTCAGTTGATTTCATTGATAAAAATGGCGAAGCACCTGCAGTTGTTTGAGCGAGGCTTTGCGCATAAATCATGGGATAACTCGCCATTTTTTGGGATAAATGGGATAACCTTGGGATAAATCTAAAACAATAAGCAATTGATATTAATAATATATTTTAAAGTTATCCCGTTATCCCAAGAAATCAGGCACTTTTCTGTATATATAGAAAATCTCTTCATCACATGGTTTCTCCGCACCGCATCAAATCCCACATAAGATTCAGGAAAGGAAACGCAACTCCAATAACGATGGTGATTTGTGAGTTAGCATCGAAGACACAAAAACTGGAAGTGAGGTTGTTCTGTGGCTGAGGATAAATTTATACAGCTGGCGCCAAACAAATGGGTCACTGAAACTGTGCTGATCGCAATTACTGGCCTGCGTGAAGGGACGATTCGTCGGGCACGCAAAACATCCTGGATGCAGGGGCGGGAGTATCTGCATGTATCACCGGAGGGAGAGCCAAAGCCTACCAGTGAATGCATGTATAACATCGAAGCTATAAATAAGTGGATTGAGTCACAGATTAAAAAGCAGCCCAGGAATTGATTTCGCGTTTGAGGCAATTCTTACGCTTAATGATGGATTTTGTTTACTAGGTTAAAGGGGTTTATGTGACAGAAAAGAACACAATCCAACTGGTGCCCAACAAGTGGGTTTCAGAAGAAGTATTGATGGCTATAACTGGTTTGACGAAGAATGCCATCAAGTCAGCTCGCAACAAATCATGATTGGAGGGGCGTGAATACCGACACTACTCCGGCGACTGCCACCCTAGTGATAACAGCCCTTTCCTCTACAATCGTTACGAAATTGATAACTGGGTGGAGCGACAGCATCCAGCAAAACCACGTCAATTTAAGTAGGAGAAAACTCATCCGATGATGATACTAAATTGCCGTGCCTAGGAAGTGATAACCATGTGGCACTTATCCAGTAAAAGTGCCACATGCTACGGGCCTCCTTGTGGCACTTATTGAAGAAAAGTGCCACATGGTACTTTCCATCTTGTGGCACTTCCTTCAGAAAAGTGTGACAGGTATATATGACACTAAAAGACTTTTGACCAGGTGAAAAAAAGTAGCCCTCCCCAACAGTTTTAACTAATTATCTCGTGTGGCTAAGCAAACAAACCCAAGGGCCATTCATGCCAAAAAACAGCCAGAACCAGAGTTCACAAATGCATGTGGGGGTATATATGGGGGTACCCTTAAAACAACAACAAAATATAATCAATATAAAACAATGAATTATGAGTGATTATTCATTCCTGCAGGGCACCATTTAAGCCTCTCATCACACCAGTTTCTCTTCTTGCTCACTGAACTCCCATCTTTTTGTTGCACAACGTTTTTGTAGGTCGGAAAAGCGCAGCGTCTTCCGACATTATCTGTATTTTGCGTAGCACCTCGCAGCTCAGAAATGCAACGCTGCAAACTCCATAATTCTACTTGTCACCTGAAAACCTACGGGCGTATTCTTCCTGTGCACCAGCAAAATCTGGTGTCGGGAGTGGAAACCCGGATATAACAACGGCGGCAATAGTTTTCTATTGTCGCAGCACCATCACACCTTTATCCTTATCAATGGTGTCGCTGGTGAGGCAACCTTATGGTTGGCCGGTTTCCGTTGTGTCCGGTATTTCCACCCTCATTAGCGTCACCACCCATGAGCGTGGAAACTCCGGTGGTGATGACATTGATCACACACGGAGATAATCATCATGACATCAGCTCAAAATATTTCTCAGCCGCAACCTTACAGCGCCCTGCTTTCCCCAATCACCACCAGCATGGATCTCTTCCAACTGCTCGACGTTTGCGAGTCCCTTGCCGACGAACTGATCGAATCTGAATCAGAAACCGAACAACTGGCGCTTTGCGGGCGAATCGCGCATTGCCTGGACGTGTTGAAAACAACCTTTACACAACCGCTGCCCGCTTATCTGGTCGAAAGCCTCACCGCTGAAAAAGGTGTCATAGTGCAAGTGAATGGCGATTCAGAAATTCAGCGCCAGTATTGCCATGCGCTTACCCAAACATTGTTAAGCCGCGCCCATACGGAGGAAGTGAATCGCGCTTTAACCGACATGTTGTTTGAGTTGATCAATGAAATGGTCGAGGATCTACAGGCGCCGCGCTTTGTGCGTGGTTAAGTCGGTTGTCTGGCACAGCCTCTACAATTGCAGGTATAATCCCAGGCACTATTTCATAGGTTTCTGAAACGAAAATGACAAAACTCACATTACAAGAGCAGATGCTCAAAGCTGGCTTAGTCAGCAGTAAAAAAGTCGCTAAGGTGCAGAGAACGGCTAAAAAATCACGCGTTCAGGCTCGTGAGGCAAGAGAAGCCGTAGAAGAAAATAAAAAAGCGCAAATCGAACGTGATAAGCAATTAAGCGAACAACAAAAGCAAGCGGCTTTATCGAAAGAATATAAGGCTCAAGTAAAACAACTTATTGAAATGAACCGAATCGTCATTTCAAAAGGGAATATTGCTTACAACTTCACTGATAATAATCTGATTAAAAAAATAGATGTGGATAAAACAACTCAGGCTCAGCTGATCAGTGGCCGTCTCGCCATTGCTCGTCTGGTGACTGATAGTAAACCTGAAGGCGAATACGCCATTATCCCATCTATCGTGGCCGATAAAATTGCCCAGCGCGATCCAGGCAGCATTGTATTAAGTTGCGAACAGAGCCAGGAAACTAAAGACGAAGAAGATCCGTATGCAGATTTCGTCGTGCCTGACGATCTGATGTGGTAATCCTTCCGCTCAGGTAATTATCGTGTCAGGTAGAGATTGAATATTCGGCTTAAAGCAGATGCTGCAAAAAAATAAAAGGGCAACGGTTTTACCTGTTGCCCTTTTATTGCAGTGTTGTCGGATGACGCTCGCGCTTATCCGACCTACAACCGGTTATTTTTACTGACTTTTTGTCACCTGCGGGAGCTTCCATTCATTCTTCATGACGGCATCCTTCGGCTGGTACATACGGAACAGCAGGTAGAAATTACCCTCAGGTGCCGGTAACCAATTTACCTTCGGATCGGTAGGTTTTTTGTGGCTAAGCGAGATAGTGATACTGCCATCGCTTCCCTTAACTAGTCCTTCCGTGTCGGTGCCTACTTTGTAGCGATTTAGCTCATTGTTAACGAGCATTTTAGTTTTGGCATCGTACATGGTGATTGACCAGAACGCGTTCACCGGCGGCTCGCTCGGCAGCTTGATGGTGTAATTATTCGCCCCTGTCAGCGGCTGATTCTCGCTGTCGTTATAGCGAATCGGGTAAACGGCTTCTTTTTCACCTTGTCCACCGAGATACGGCCCGGAAACCAGCGCGCGCAATGGGTAGTTATAGCCAAAGGAATCCAGCCCCCGCACGTAACTCCAGCCGTTTCGGTCTTCGGAGGTGCTGGTCAACGTTGAAGCCGCTACGTTTGGCGCATCCGCCAGGCCACGCTTCACGCCATCAATCATCACCTGCGGCACATGTTCAGGATTGAATCCGCTGTCGGTCAGGCCAATTCGGCTGAACTGGCCGAATAAACCTTTATCTTCAGGTTTAACCGGGTTTTCTTTTAGCGCTGCGGCTAACAGACGGAAGAAATCAAGGCCGTCATTTTTCAATTCAGGCAGCGGCGGCAGTGTGTCGGAATACACTTTTCCGCTCAGCGAAGTCAGCTTAAATTCATTTTGTAGCTTGTGCAGAGGGGCCATGTCTTCGCCCTGCTTGACGCGCAAACGCCCCCACAGCCAGATTTTGTTGGTCGAAACATTCAGGACTTTCGCATCAGCGGGCAGCTCACCTTTCCAGCCTGGTGGGACTAAAACGAATTTCCCCGCCTGCGTACCGGTGGTTCTTCTGCCGATGTAATGCTCCAGCTCCTGCCACATGTCGAATACATCAACCACGTAATAGCGATCCTGCGTATCAGGAACGGTGAGGATGTAAGGCTCATCCAGCTTGACCACTGCGCTCATATACAGCGTGTCGTTGTTGGCGGTCGGCATATCTTTTGCGTCAGGTGTCGCAAGTTCTGTCGCCCAGCCAATCTGATTCAGTTGGGCGCGGTAGCTGGTTGCCGGTTTGGGTGACGGCACGTTGGTGTAATCACGCACCACTTGTTCCATGCGCACGATCGGATATCCCCAGCTCCAGGCAGAAATTGCCGAGCTGTAACCGTCAACATCAAGGCCTTTATTAACCACGTCCGGCGTGCCCTGCAATGTGAGCAATGGATCATGCCAGGTCTGCGCCTGGGTTTGTGCCAGCGTGAAGGAAGAGGCACCGAGCAACCCGGTTAGCAGCAGCGCTTTGGCTAAGGGTTTTAGACTAATCATGGATGTTTCCTTTCGGCTAAAAATGTTCGGTCATGTCTGGGTTTTACATGAATCACAGGCTGACTAACTCGAAGTCATTCAACTTAAACGTTTTGTTATTGAGTTCTTCAGTTGGGCCATAAAAGCGCATCGCCGGTAATGGACGCTTCCCACTGGTGGGTATCCAGTTATTTTCCAGTTCCTGAGGGGCTTGCGGCCCGACGTAAATATTGACGCTGCCATCGGCCTCTTTTTTCATTTTTTCCAGGTCATACGAGGACAAGGTGGTTCTTTCTGATGGGCTGTAAATAAAGGACATGGTGTCGCGGTTATAAACGGTTAATGCCCAGAATTGTTTAACTGGCATTTTTGCGGGGATATTAATTTTATAGAGCTTACCCGCTTCGAGCAGGTTGCCATTATTATCCGCCATCGACATTAAATATTGTGTGGCTGGGGAGTCAGTCAGTTCTTTCGGCATGTAAGTACACCAGAAATACTCTGCGGCCCGTTCAATAATGTCAGTCTTATCGTCGTAGACGAAGGTGAATGTTTTATTTTTATCTGCCATTAGCAGAGACGCATAATGCCTGTCAGACCAGTACAGCTTGTCTTTTGGAATATTATCGAACCAGTTTTGCAGATAAAACCAGGCATCAATGGCCGCCTGACGTAATGCTTTTATGGTTTTCTCGTCGGGATTAAAAGCCTCGCCTTGCTTAATACCCAGCGAAGAAAGCATGCCCATCATGATTTTGTCCTGTTCCCGGACAGGCTCTACGCTGGCTATCGCATGCAGATCTTTGAAATGTCGCTCATCGTAATACGGCAGCGTCGGGTAACGGTCATTAATGGGGTCGACAAAGCGCTGCGTGGGCGGTGAACCCGCTTGCGATAAAGAGTACATCCGCAGGCGTTTCGAATAATGGTAAGCATCTTGCGCCGTTTTGCCGGCAACAGGTACGGAACGGAAAGCGAAGGCAACGCGGTAATTAGGCGACGGAATATGGATATAACCCGGCGGCACGGCCTCTTTATAGCCTGGTGGAGTTAATAAAAACTTACCGCCTTTGCCCTTATCAAGCCCCGCCGGGCCAACGTCGGCAATGGTGAATTGCCAGGCATCCACAATCTGCCCGTACAGGCTGCCATCCCTTCCCGCTGCGGGTAATTCCAGAACAACCGGCCCGTTGCGCAAGTCGGTAAAAGCGGTGATATAAGGCGTGGTGCTGTTGGCAGTAATGGCTTCAAGCTTAGGGGTTGCCGGGGCTGAGTAGGCAATAATGTCATTATCTTTTAGCCCCAAATTTTCAAATGCCGCGCGGCGAAAACTGTAAATCGCAACCGCAGGCATGTAGCACAACACCGCTTCGAAAGCCCGCTGGTACTTGATTTGATAATCAAAGTCAGTGACCGAACAGGTGGAATTCGCAGGCGGAAGCCCACCCAGCGTTTCCCCTTTATCACCAGCGCCTTGCTTTAAAGAAATGGGGAGTTGGCGTGAATCCGCAAGTGCCAGGGAGGAGTGCTTAAGAACGGCCAGGCCTACTGCTGAACCCAAGGCGAGTTTATAAAATTCTCTGCGCGTTAAAGCCATGTTATCTCTCAAAGAAATGATGAATGACGATAAATTTATAGTTCCAGTGTAGCTGCTAATAGAGTTTTAACCTGCGGGACAAAATATCCGCACTCACTGTATTGCTATGTCTGTCGGTTATTAAGCATTGCACAGTGTTCCTGCAAATCCGTTTAAGAATTTTAAAAAATACATTTAATTTTAAACGGTTCTTCATTCCCCAAAGCACTTATTGCCCCCTTTAAAACCCCTCGATTCAGTAACCTCGCGCCCTCAAAAATTTGCGCGGATGCTTATTCCCTCTTTTTAGCCTGAAGAAACTCAACGCTTTGAAGCAACTGCATCTATATTTGTCATATTCCGAAACATCCTGAGCATGGCGATTCAACACCCCTGGTAAAGATGGAGATAATAATGAACCAACCGACACCGACTCTTAATAAGAGCAAGGCAGCAGGCCAATGAAGAAAATCGCCATCCTCTGCTCCGGGCTTTTACTCTCTTCGCTCACCCATGCTAGCGCGCTCTATTTTTATGAAATCGGTACAGAAGACACCGCGCTTGCGGGTGCCGGGCAAGCCGCGCGTGCGGGAGATGCGTCCACCATCGTGACCAACCCCGCAGGCATGACGCGTCTGCCCGACCATATGGTGACCGGCGGCCTGCAAGCGCTGGGCGGCGATATCAATTACCAACTGGATGATTCTTCACAGCGCAGTCCTGGCAATGTCCTGGACGTGATGCCCAATGCCAGCGGGTTCTATAGCCAGAAAATTAATGACGACCTGTATGCGGGTATCGGGATGTATGGCAACTACGGTTTGGGGGTGGATTTTGGCAACTGGGAAGGCGACCGCCTGATCAAGAAGAGCGCCCTGCTGGCGATGACCCTCAGCCCTTCTCTGGCCTATAAATTGAGTGACCGCGTGTCCGTGGGCGCGTCTGCCAATATTAACTACGGTTTCCTGTCGCTCACCCGCAATGTCGATGGTGCCGACGAGAAGCAAAAAGATCACGACTGGGCGATGAGCTACCGCCTGGGTTTATTGATGCAGTTAACCGACCAGACGCGCGCGGGCGTGACCTGGAATAGTGAAACTAAATACGATTTCAGCATCGACGGTAAAGCGCGTTTCCCGAACCTGCCAAACGTGCAATATGACCTGCCACTGACCGCGCAAGTCTATGCGCCGCAACAAATTATGTTGAGCCTGGTGCATGACATTAATAAACAGTGGTCGGTAATGGGGGATTTAGGCTGGCAGGACTGGAGCCGATTTGGCGCACCGCAAGTTACCGTTGTCGGCCAGCCGCTGGATAAATCCAGCCGTATGAAAGACACCTGGCACACGGCGCTGGGTGTGCAGTATCGTCCGACCGATGTCTGGCGCTTGAATGCGGGTGTGGCATTTGACAGCACGCCGTATAAAGACCAGGGCAATGTCGCGATGACTATCCCAACGGGCGATGAATGGCGCTTCGCGACTGGCGCACAGTATCAGTTAACCCAGGCCAGCAACATTGGGTTTGCCGTGGAATATCTGCATATGCAGTCATCCAAAACCCAGACACCAGAGACCCTAAAAGGAAGCTATGACCATCCTTATCTTTGGTTTGCGAGCGTGAACTACAGTTATCAGTTCTAAAATTAAAGCCCGGTGTAACGCCCACGAGCGGGGTAAACGGTGGATGACACTGGCGCTTATCCACCCTACAAAACCCAGCCCGTAGGTCGGATAAGCGCAGCGTCATCCGACAAAGACAAACGCTAAATTTCTCAGCAATCAGGAGGCGATGAGTAACTTATGACAATTCCGTTTCCTGGCACTTTCATTGTCCTGGCCGCACTGTTCGCCAGCCCGCTTTGTTTTGCTTTAGACGGCAGCCGCCTTAAACATCGTGCTGACGCCGTACTCAGCCTCATGAGTTACACAGTGGTGCCCGATGTCACCGCCAGCGACCTGAATGTCGATAGCGGCTCAAACGAGAATAACGCGCTGACGATGACCCAATTTGGCGGCGGCGCCACGCTCAGCCAAAGCTTCCCGATTTACCTCGAAGGGGCCATGAGTTACAGCCGTTATGACCCTCAATTTGTACTGTCCAACGGTGAAGAAACCCGCAAAATCCCTACCCGATGGAACAGCCTGACGGCCACCGGCGGCATTGGCTGGGACTTTCATTTGTACACCGATCAATGGGGCGGAAAGCTGGTCTTGCGCCCGATTGGCAATGTGATGTTAGGCACTATGGCGAGCGATTTGCGCATCGGCACTTACGTGGTGGAAAAACGCCTGGACGACGACTTTAAGTTTCTGGACGGCGGGCGGCTCAATGCGTATGGCCTCGGCGGCGCGTTGATGCTCGATTATGAGTTATTTTCCAAACCGCAGGATATTGATATTGAGCTGCGCTACTCCGCCATGAGCCTGCAATCTTTTGGCAGCACCTCAAAATCCGTTCAGGGCCAGGCAAGCGCCGAAAACCTCGGCATTTACCTGCGCCGCCGTGCGCCGATTTCCGACTGGACGCTCCTGAAAAAACCGCTGCGCTACGTTCTGGAAGGTGCTCACACGGAATATCTCGGCGAACAACGCGGGCAACTGGGCTTTAATAGCTTGTCATCGGTGGGGCTGGGCCTGGAACTTGATAGCAGCGAATATCATGTTTTTGTCACGCGCACCCGCCTGGTTGCGCGTTACATGTTTGGAGATAACACCACGGGTTACGGTATCGGCCTGGCAATGAGTTTTTAAGTCAAAATCGGGTTAATAGTGATGCTCTGGTTTAGCCAATAAATGGTCAAATGAAGAGTGTGCCACGCTATCTATTACCGCAGGTTCCGACATCACTGGCGAAACGATATGCGCATCTGCCACCGTGTGCGCCACTTCTCCTGAACCTTGCCCCGCACCTTTAATCAGGCTTGTGATATCCGTGCCATTCTCAAGTTCATGCGCCAGGTCACTTAAATTAACCTTTTCAGCCGTATCGCCAACACTCGGATGCTCAGGTTGCCAACCCGGAGCCGCCGAGATTTCACGATGCAGGGTGGTCTCTGGCGACGGAGCTGCATGGAAGATGTTATCGGTATTTTCTATCAAATTAGCCAGGGCATGGTGATCGACATCCGGCGGCGTCTGGGTTCCCTCGAGATGTGAGTCAGAGTGAACAATAGACGTGCGGCTATCATTCGCTGTGTGGGCGCTACCATCCCCGAAAATAATGCCTTCGATATGGTTTACCCCTTGCAGATGCAACCCCTGGCCTGCGTCATTATTGGTGCCTGTCACCGAGACATTTTCCAGCGTGTTGACGTTGCTATTCGCATTGTTATTGCTACCAAATGAGAAGTGGTAATCAGACTCGGTTCCGTCCTGCACGAAAATATAGTCTTTATGCCCACTATCAACTTGCTGCGTCGTTCCGTTAATGGCATTCAACTCTCGATGAGAGCCATCTTGCAAATAGCCGCTGCCCTGGTGAACCACAAAAATATCAGTATGAGATCCATCGCCCTGCGGGTTGCCGCCACCATTATTATTGCCGTAGTGCTTTATCTGTTCATCAGGATTCGCGCATTTGGGGATTAAATCCCCTTCACTGATCCACAAATGCACGTTCGAACCCACTGCGACAATTTTACCCTCCTGAACATCGAAGCCATCTGGAGAGCCGCTCCCCCCATTCACATGAGTGACAGGATTGGGATTTTCCATGGCAACTGGAGCGTCATGCGTGATTGCGTCATCGTTATGCGTTGGAGCGCTGGCCGGTACGTCTTGCGTAATCGCATGCTCAGCCGTTGCCGTGGTGGTATTCCCTGCATTATCAGTGACATCGATTCTGGCACGGATAGAGTATCCAGCTGCCAAATCCCCTGTATTTACCGGAATACGGTAACCCAAATGCCCGTCACCCAAATCAACAACCGTGCCGGTGTAGTCATTGTCGTGAACATTCAAATGCACAATATTCCCCACCCTGGCTTCGCCGCTGACTCCGCCTGTAATCATGGAAGTCGAATGGCCATCCTCATCCATGATCACATCGGGGTTGGTGTTATCGATAGTGATCGTGGCGTCTGCACCAAGGTCAATCTTAACCGTATGATCTTGTTCCATTAAGATCTTGGTATTACCCGCTTCATCCGTGGTCGTGACCTGAACGTGAACGCCCTGTCCTGCAACTAAATAACCGGTACTTACGGGGATCCTGAAACCCAGCTCACCGCTGTTTTGCATAAACAGATGGCCGCCATAGGAAACCCCACCAACCGTCACCACGACATCGTCACCTTCTCTGGCATCCCCCGTCACTGTCCCGCTAACATCGGTGGTCTTGTCCTGGCTTTCATGGTGATTGATGACGTCATCACCCGTCACTGGGTCAATAACCAGATCAACATTCGCAGCCGTACTGGCATCAAGTTCGGTGCTGCCCTCGGAGGCGTCATCAACATTGAAGGTGTGATCTGCTGTTGCGGTGAACGGATTACCCGCTTCGTCTGTTGCCGTTAAAGTGGCATGAACCTCGTGTCCGGCATTGATATCGGCGACTTTTACGGCAATGTGGTAGCCCAAATGGCCGTCAGCCAATTCCACTACCGTGCCATGATAGATGTGATCATTGACCAGCAAATCAACGGAGTCACCGGCTTCAACATCACCACTGACGGTGCCGCTAACCATGGCTTCTGGCTCACCTACTGGCGCGTGCGTAGACGTTATCTCAGTGCGCTGATTATTGGCCAGGTAAGGCTGGGAACCATCGCCAAAGATGATCCCTTCGATACCGTTCACGCCCGATAAACTCAGGTTATGATCAACACCATTGCTGCCGCCAATGGAAATATTATCCAGCGTGTTTACGTTAACATTGGCGTTGTTACTGTTGCCCTGCGTGTTGGTGTAGGTATCGTCCAGCCCTGTTCTATCTGGCAGGAAAATGTAATCCGAATGCCCACTGCCAGCCGCTTGCTGCCCATCCCCGTGAATAGCATTCAAATACTGCTGAATATCAATTGGCTGGTTTCCGCCCTGGTGAGTGGTATATCCACTGCCTGGGTGCGCCACAAAAACATCCGTATGCGCCCCATCACCTTTCGGGTTGCCATCATGGTAATAATTAATCTGATCGTCAGGATTGGCGCACTCGGGCCGGGTATCGCCATCGCTCAACCAGATATGCACATTTGAACCAATCGCCGTAATATTTCCGTTCTGAACATCGAATCCATCTGGCGAATGACTGCCGCCATTCACATGCGTGACAGAACCGGAAGTCTCATTTGAATCCGGAGTTTCAATGGGTTCGAGCGAATCTATGGTTATCTTCGTCGACAGCGTCAGATCTGACATCGGCATCACCGATGGCGTCAGGTTTGACACTGGCATAACCGAATCCGTGAGTGTTTGCATCGGCATCACCGACGGCGTCAGGTTTGACACTGGCATCACGGAATCCGTCAGCGTCTGCATCGGCATCACCGATGG
>NZ_QZWH01000009.1 GCF_003601925.1 Buttiauxella izardii | reverse complement strand
CCACCATTTGCGCCGGAATAGCCGGATGACGCTGGCGCTTATCCGATCGACGAACTCGGTTTTACCCGTCTGGCGCGATCGCTTGCCACCCACTGAATAAAGTCGTCTTTTGCCAGGGCTTTGCTGAACAGCCAGCCCTGGCCGTACTGCACGCCTTGTTCGCGTAACCACGTCGCCTGGCGTGGCGTTTCAATACCTTCGGCGACCATCAAAATCCCTAACGCATTAGCCATTTCTATAATATGTGGCGTGACGTTTTTATATTCCAGCGCATCGACAAACGACTTGTCGATCTTAAGAATATCAACATCAAGATCTTGTAAATAACTCAGGCTTGAGTAGCCCGTGCCGAAATCATCAATGTAGATGGCGTGACCCGCTTTGCGATATTGCGCAATGATCGGCGCAGTAATTTTGGGGTCAGCAAAACCGCGCTCGGTAATTTCAAATGCGATTTGTCCCGGCTTGACGGAATAACGCGCAAGGTAAGGGTGAATAACCTCAAGAATATGCAAACTGTGTACATCGCTAACCCCCAAATTAACCGAAATATGGTGGTCAGGATGTTGATTTAGCCAGTCGCCCAGCTCGGTGAATATATGCTCAATCACCTGTTCGGTTAATTGCGTGACCAGCCCGGTTTGCTCTGCCAGCGGAATAAAGACATCCGGATTCAGCATTGAGCCATCGGCTTGTTGCCAGCGAATCAGGGCTTCTGCGCCCACGCTTTCACCACTTTGCAGGTGAACAATCGGCTGATACACCACGCTAATTTCATGGTTCTTAATGGCATCCATCAAGCGGTTACGTGGCGATAATAAACGGCGCAGAATACTGACCAGGAATGCTCCGGCAGCAAGGCTAATCACCAGACCAATCGGCAGCCAAATAAACAGTTGTTCATACCAGACCCGACTCATTGGCTCGCGCGACGCCCAGGCAATCATTGCCAAACCGAGTTCGTTATCCCGGCGGATAATATAAAAATCATCGTCGCTCTGAAATTCATCCACGCCCTGCGTAAGCGGTGTACGCCAATCATCAGGAACATAATGACTATTACTGGCAATCAGCTGGTTTTTGCCCAGACCTACCATCGCAATATTTAAGGTGTATTTGCCAAACGGCAGAATATCAATAAAAGACATGGGATCGATAAGCGCCAGATGAGGCGGTTTGCCGATATACACCATCTTCCGTTTAAAACCCGGTGTCGGCGGTGTGGTGTACCAGGCGCTATATCCATCGGGGCCAATACGATCCGGTTCGTCAATGGGTTTACTTTGATTGAATGCTTCCAGTGAGGTGCAGAGAATATGGTTATTCTCCTGGAACATCACCTCTTGCACGTAGCGATATTTAAGTGAGACGCGGTGCATGGCTTCTGCATGTGCACTTGAACACGTAAGGTCTTTAACCTGGTTGATTTCATCTATGGCAGCAACAGCCTGCTCGACGACTTTGCCAGTGCGAAACATGGCGTGATCGGCAAACTCGGCTAATTCCTCATGAAAAACAGCTTCAGCATTTCGATGAGCAAAATAGACGCTGAGCAAAATAGGCAACAGCACGGCCAGGATCAGCACACCACTTACCAGGCTTATCAACTTACGGGTTGTCATTCTTTTAGACCCAGTTAAGAGGTTCGTTTTTATAAGAGTTTTCCATAGACGAGGTTAGTCTATCTCACCTGGATATAGGATGTTATGTTTAAAATAGTCAACATGTGAAAGTGAGCCTCTGGTGAGTCAGTGATGAAGAAAAAAGAGTTTGTTATTCAGGATCTATTAAGCAAAATTTACCAGAACAGTGATAACCAGAGACGCAAATTACCGCCTGAACGCCAGCTTGCCCTGGAATACGATGTTTCGCGTTTTACTATCCGCAAAGCACTGGAGAAATTGGTCAGTATTGGCGTGGTCGAGATTATTCAGGGTTCCGGTATCTGGATTAATTCTCAGGCCCGGAATAACCCGCTGGTTTATAACTCCATCACCGAAAAGCGTTTTGACCAAATGGCCTTTCGCATGGTGAATCTGCATAAAAAATTACCCGGCCTCGAAGAACAGCAGGTATTTGGCCTGGGCGCTGATGAGTATATTTGGCAATTTTGCCGCCTGCGCTATGTGGATGATCAAAAAGTACAAATTGAAACATCACAGATGCCCGTGAAGGATTTTCCCGATTTGAATCAGAAGGTTATTGAAAAGTCCATTCAACAGTATGTACTCAGTAAAGGTTTCCGTATTTCACACTTATTAACCAGTTATCAAGCGGTCGCCATTAGCAAAGAACAAGCAGTATTGCTGGAGTGTAAAAAAGGCAGCCCGGCGATGCGTATCATCAACCGGGGCATTCTCGAAGGAGGACGCGTTTTCGAAATTAGCGATATCGTTGATATCAATTATTCCTGTACTTACGTCACTCCCTATAACCACGACAACTTAGCTTATCGGCAGGGGACTCAAGGCGTGTGAATCGCGCCATTCGGCAAACGGCTTTGCGTCCATTCGTGTGGGCGATATTCCACCGGGAATGATTCGGCTTTTTGCTGATCGAACCCGACTCCAATACCCGGTTTTTCCAGTGGATAAATATATCCTTGCTCCGCAACAGGTGCGCCTGGGAATACGGATTCAGTATTTGGCTTGTTCGGGATAAATTCCTGAATCGCCGCATTATGCAGATGAATATTTAAATGGGTATTCACGGCCACACCAATCGGCGTCATGTCTGACGGGCCGTGCCAGGCGAGGCGCACGCCAAATGCCTGGCAAAGAATCGCCAACTTCAGCGCAGGCGTAATCCCACCAATTTGTGAAACGTGGCAGCGGATGAAATCGATACGGCGATTCACAATCAAATCATGCCATTCAGCCGGATTATTGAATAACTCCCCCATGGCGAGCGGAACTGATGAATGTGCGCGCACTTGCTCAAGCCAGGCACTTTGCTGCGGTGGCAGAATATCTTCGATAAACCACGGCTGGTAAGGCTCCAGGGCTTTTGCCAGTTGCACAGCTTGCTGCGGGAACAAGCGCTCATGCACATCATGCAGAATATGAAATTGGTTGCCGTATTTCTCACGCAGCGCTTTAAACATCGCTACGGTGTTCGCCATGTATTCATCCTGGTCATAATATGCGCCCGGCGTCGGGGATTTTGTGGCGTGTAAACCCTGCGGTGTGCCGCCATAAAACCCGAGTTGGCAGCGGATGTAGCGATAACCTTGTGCCAGCAGTTTGTCGACTTCGAGGTACAACCCTTCCAGCGTTTCACTGGCGGCGTGGCTGTAAGCGGCAATCGCGTCTTTCGATTTACCACCAAATAGCTGATACAGCGGCATATTTGCCAACTGGCCTTTGATGTCCCACAGCGCCATATCGACACCGGCAATGGCGTTGTTGATCACCGGGCCGTTGCGCCAGTAAGCATTGACCGTCATCATTTGCCACAGGTCTTCGATGTTATTGGCATCACGCCCGATCAGCAGCGGTTTGAGGTATTCATCAACCATGGCTTTGACCGCAATCGGGCGCTGCTGGAAAGTGGCACAACCCAGCCCGGTAACGCCTTTGTTGGTCGTCACACGCACAGTCACCAGGTTATGGCGGTCGGGGCGGGTAATAAAGCATTCGATATTTTCAATAAGGGTTGGTAGCACGAGATGACTCCAGACGCGGTTTAATCACGGTCAATGACTTATCAGATTTAAGGTTTCTGTTTATTACTATCACCTTATTTTTGAGTGCCGGTAAATCATTTTTTTTGCTTATTTTTATTGGTCAGGAAAAGGTGCGTAGAGTGTGAAAAAACCATACCAATTTGCTTGAAGGTGGGTTTTTAACCCTTTTGTGGTGGCTAATTGTGACCGTGTTCAAAGTTTATTGGTTTGTTTTAGTGGTTGTGATTCCCTAACATCACTGGCATTCAGCACATAACAATAAGCAATTCTTTGGGAGTGACAAATGGGGACTCGTGATGCCATTAATAATATTATTCACCTGATTGGCGGTGCGGATAATATTAGTAAAGCCTGGCACTGTATGACGCGCTTGCGCTTCTCTCTGGTTGACGAAAATAAGATTGATCAGACGGCCATTAAAAAAATACCCGGCGTTTTAGGGGCGCAAATTCAAAGCGATCAATTTCAGATTATTATTGGCCCGCAGGTTAATACCTGGTACGAACAACTGACGAATGTGCTCGGTTCATCGCCAGAGCAAACCGCAGATGCGAGCCAGAAGAAAACACGCAAAAGCCTGGTGTCGATGTTTATGGATACCGTGTCTGGCGTGTTTGGCCCGATTGTTCCCGCCATCGCTGGCGCCGGGATGATCAAAGGCCTGCTCGCGGGGTTGATCGCGCTGAAAATGGTTTCAGCCAAAAGCGATACGGTGATCGTCATCGATTTGATTGCTAGTGGCGTGTTCTACTTTTTACCGTTCTTCCTTGCCATTTCTGCCGCTCGTATCTTTAAAACCAACGAGTATTTAGCCGCTGCGGTCGCCGCCTGCCTGATGTATCCGTCGCTGATTGAAGCGGCAAAATTGCTGGCGAGTCATTCCCCAAATGCGGTGGATGCGTTCTATTTTCTGAACGTGGTGCCGATTTCAGTCTTTAACTACGCATCAAGCGTGATCCCGGTTATTTTCTCGGTGCTGGCGCTGAGTTACATCCACCGTTGGGTGGATAAATTTATGCCGGACGTGCTGAAAACCGTGTTTACGCCGACGCTGACTTTGTTCCTTTCCGCACTGGTTGCGCTGGTGGTTATCGGGCCGCTGGGGATTTATCTGGGTAAAGCGCTGGCGTGGTTTATCGAAGGGCTGTTTGGTGTTTCGGCAAGTTTTGCCGGGCTGGTGGTTGGAGCGATTCGCCCGGTGGCGATTTTAACCGGTATGCACCACGCGATGACGCCGATTGCGCTACAAAACTTCACCGACCGTGGCTATGACATGCTGATGCCAATGATGTTTATGGCGAATATGGCGATTGCCGGTGCAACGTTTGCCATCTGGAAGCAAAGCAAATCTCGTGAAGAACGGGCGGTGGTGTTGCCTGCGGCGATTTCCGCTCTGCTGGGAATTACCGAACCGGCATTATTTGGCGTGCTGACTCGCTATAAGAAAGCGTTTATTGCCGCCACGGTGGCAAGCTCTATCGCTTCGGCGTTTATCGCCTTCTTCGGCGTGCGTTTGTATGGCTATATTTTATCGAGCATTTTCAGCCTGCCCGCGTACATTGGCCCGTATTTTGTGTTTGCGTTAATGGGCGTGGCGCTGGCTTTGGTTTTGTCATTTACGCTGACGACTTTGCTGGTGCGTGAGAAAGCCTGAAAAACTGGCGGATGACGCTTGCGCTTATCCGCCCTACGAAAGATTACGGGTGTTGTGGTGTAACGGATGTGGTAGGTCGGATAAGCGTCAGCGTCATCCGACACTTTAACGTCGGTGTGCGAGTCTGCGCACCAGACGATCACCCACACTTTGTACCAACTGCACCATCGCCACCAAAATCACCACCGTTCCGACCATCACCTGGTCGTCAAAACGCTGATAACCATAGCGAATCGCCAGATCCCCCAGACCGCCGCCGCCAATCACCCCCGCCATCGAAGAAAAGCCAATCAGCATCACCACGGTGAGGGTAATCCCGGCCAGCAGCGCGGGCAGCGCTTCGGGCAATAACACTTTGCCGATGATATGCCACACATTGCCGCCCATGGATAAAATGGCTTCGATGCGCCCTTTATCGACTTCATCCAACGCGTTTTCGACCACCCGCGCAAAGAACGGGAATGCGCCAATCGTAATCGGAACCACCGCCGCAGTGCTACCTAACGTGGTGCCGACGATTAACCGCGTGAAGGGGATCAGCGCAATCAACAACACAATAAAGGGCAGCGAACGCCCGACGTTCACTACGCTGCCGATAATCTGATTTAGTTTTGGGGCTGGCAGCACGCCATCGCGGCGGGTGAGGAACAGTAATACGCCTAACGGCAAACCGATAATCACCGTAAACAGCGCCGCAAGACTCACCATGTAAAGCGTGTCCAGCGTGCCGTCGAGCAGTAACGGCCACAAATCTTCCCAGGCTAGGCGACTTCGCATAACACTCTCCCTGAAACGCCGATGCGGCGTAAAAATGCTTTTTCTGCCGCATCGCCAGGTAACAATGCCTGGCGCAGGCGGGAATAGGGGGCGACTAACAATTCAGACAGCGAACCGCTTTCGATGAGTTTGCCGTGCTCAAGTAATGCCGCGTGGTCGCAAATGGCTTTCACCACTTCCAGTTGATGAGTAATCAGCACGATGGTGACGCCGAGTTTACGGTTGATGTCCATCAGCAGCGCCAGCACAGAGGCGGTGGTTTCGCTGTCTAACGCGCTGGTGGCTTCATCGCAAAGTAATACGTCAGGATGAGCGGCGAGGGCGCGGGCAATGCCCACGCGCTGTTTTTGCCCCCCGGAAAGTTGTGAAGGGAAGGCGTGTGCTTTATCGCTCAGGCCGACTAATTCGAGCAGCTCATGAACACGCTGTTGGCGCAGTTCACGTGGCTGCCCGGCGATTTCCAGCGGCACCGCAATGTTGTCTGCCACGTTGCGCGCATGAATCAAATTGAAATGCTGAAATACCATGCCGGTGCGCTGGCGATGAGCGCGCAACTGGCGATTATTCAGCGTGGTGATGTCCACGCCGTGCATCAGAATGCGGCCCGACGTGGGCCGCTCCAGTAGATTGAGACAGCGAATCAAGGTACTTTTCCCGGCGCCACTGCGCCCGAGAATGCCGTAGATTGCGCCTTCTGGCACAGTCAGTGAGACGTCATCCAGTGCCGGTTGGCCTCCTCCGGCATACACTTTGCTCAGCCGCTCAAGGGTAATCATGATTGAGGCGCGGCAACCGGGATCACAGAACCGTTGAACTGCTTGCGAATAAAATCGGCCACCTGTGGCGATTGCAGATCTTTCGCCAGCTCTTTAATGCGCGGATCGTTGGCTAAATCCGGGTTCGTCACCAGAATATTGGCATACGGATTATGCGTCGCACTTTCCAGCCCCAACGCATCTTTTGACGGCGTTAAACCGGCTTCCAGCGCATAGTTGCCGTTGATCACTGCCAAATCCACATCATCAAGCGAGCGCGGCAATTGCGGTGCTTCGATTTCAACAATCTTCAGATGTTTCGGGTTGCTGGCGATATCACGCGGCGTGGCCTGGTTTTGCGCCGCATCTTTAAATTCTGACTTCAGCGTAATCAGCCCTTTGTCCTGCAATAAATACAGCGCACGGCTCAGGTTGGTGACGTTGTTCGGCAGCGCGATAGTGGCGTTATCGGGTACCGATTTCAGGTCTTTGTATTTGTGCGAGTAAATTCCCAGCGGCTCGATATGAACGGTGGCGGCAACGGTGAATTTTTTACCGAGCGCTTTTTCCTGTTCGCGCAAATACGGCACATGCTGGAAGTAGTTGGCGTCGACATCGCCGTTCGCCAGCAATTCATTGGCATTCACGCCGTTACTCAGTTCAACCACTTTGAGCTTTAAATTGGGATCGAGTTTTTGTACGAACGCCAGGATTTCTGCGTGCGGCACCGCATCGGCGGCAATGCGTAAGGTGTCGGCGGCGTGAGCGCTGAAAGCCAGAGTCAAAGACAGCGCGATCCCTGCCAGTTTAAAAGAGGCATTTTTCATGGTGTTTTCCTTTAATGTTTAAGCGATGAGTTCAGTGCTGTTACGCAAGACATCCGGGTAATAACGTTCCGCCACGTCAGGGTGCGAGCGCAGGCGGCCTTTTAAATAGTTCCAGCCAACATCGCGCAGCAAGGGGTTTTGCGGGTCACTTTCCGGCCCTAAAGCCTGTTGTGCGAGTTCGGGCGGCAGGGCATAAACCGGCACCACGGCGTCGAGCTGTGCGCCGAGGAAAAAGGCAATCGACTGGCGCTGCTGCCCGACTGGCGGCGAAATCACGCGGTGAACGGTGGCGCGTAAATAGCCATTGGTCGCAAGCTCCAGCAACTCACCAATATTCACCACAAAACTACCGGGCAGCGGCGCGGCATCGACCCAGTTATCCGGCGAGACTTCGACCTGCAAACCTTGCTGCTGGTCTTGCAGCAAAAAGCTCAGGAAGCCGGAGTCTTTATGCGCCCCGACGCCCTGATTGCTATCCGTTGCGGACTTTCCTGGATAGCGAATCAGCTTGATGTGCTCGTTGGGTTTATTGCCGTACAGGTTATCGAAGCTGTCAGCCGGTAATTCCAGCGCTTGTGCAAAGGTGCGCAGCAGTTTGAGCGCGACCGCAGTCATCTCGCGTTGGAACTGTAAAAGGGTCGGTTTTAGCGTCGGTTGCGCTTCAGGCCACAGGTTGGGCCCTTGTAGCCGCAGCCAGCCGGGCCGGGATTCATCAACGGAAAGTGCCGGGCGTTCAGCACCAATATCGAACTGTTCACGCCAGTCAGGTTTGCCGCGCGTTAATTCGCTGGCAGCGCGGTTGTAACCGCGAAAATGAGGAGAGTGGATCATTGCCACTTTCTGTTTTTCAGCTTCTGGTAAAGCGAAAAACTGTTGTGCTTCATCCTGAACCGCTTGTTGCAGTTCCGGGTTGATACCATGGTTTATGAGATAGAAGAAACCAATGTCACGAGCTGCGAGGCGCAATTGTTCGAGAAATGCAGCGCGGTCGGTTGCTGTGCCCTCAAGGGCTAAGAGATCGAGTATTGGCAATGCCTTGATCGTTGTTTTGCTCATTCTGGACTCCGCATATTTCAGATTTTTTCTTGCTAGGTTCTGATTTTTTCGCCCGACAATTTGTTTCACAACAACAGCGCTGATTCATGATTTATCCCTTCTGGATTGATGTGATGTGCATGGAATTACATTGCCCCAGGCACGCCGAGCCTCCCAATATTGTTATCTTCTAAGTTATTGCCGTGCGGGGTTCTAAGCTTTTGCGGGATTTAGCTATGGCGGGTTTTGCAGACAAACTGGCTTGCGTTTTAGTCGCTCATCTTTTATCTTATTGTTATGTTATAAAGTAACAATAAAAAGGTGTAAACATGAAGGTTTTAAATTCGTTACGCAGTGCTAAGCAGCGCCATCCGGATTGCCAGATAGTGAAGCGCAAAGGGCGGTTGTATGTGATTTGCAAAAGTAATCCGCGTTTTAAAGCGGTGCAGGGCGGGAAAAAGCGGCGTTAAAACAAGGGGCATTGGCCCCTTATTTTGCTCATTTGGAAGGTCAGGTGCGGGCGAGCGAGAAGATATCGTAGAAAGAGAGTTCGCCTTTGGTGGTCACCATTTTATGCAGCAGCGATTTTTTCTGTTCGTCAACGCCAGGGGATTGCAGGATTTTATCAATCAAAGTTGGCGGCACGTTGCGCGTGTTGTACCACTCGCCGTTGTAGCAAACGCGTAAGTCCAGCACATCAATATCGTCGTAACGATAGCGCGGATTGACATCAAAAAAGAAAAAGCCGTTGAGCAGCGCAAATAACACGACCAGCAACCAGACTGAACCGGCGAGCGTGTCCGACTCCAGCATCACCCAAAGTGTGGCAAACCAGCCAATCCACATGCCGATAAACAAACCCGGATGTTTGCGAATAAAGCTGATGCTAAAACGCGGGCGATTATCGCGTTTTTCATCGGCATTGAGTTGCTCAATGGTGTCGGTGAGCAGGCGCTGAATTTCAGTCATGATGGGCCTTTTGAACAGAAACGCTACAGGCAGGGAACTGTTATTTTAAGAATCCCTTGCGGGGCGTAAAAGTAACAGTTCTGCCAAAAAAAAGCATAACAGTTAGTCGACCATTTTAATCAGGCGCGCTGGGTTCCCGGCCACGACTGAGTTTGCTGGAATATCTTTTGTGACGACTGAGCCTGCGCCAATCACCACGTTATCACCGATGGTGACGCCGGGATTTATCACCGCACGCCCGCCAATCCACACATTGTGCCCAATCGTAACGGGTTTCCCGAATTCCACACCGCTGTTGCGGGTTTCGGCATCCAGCGGGTGCGTGGCGGTATAAATATGAACGCCTGGGGCCAGCATGCAATTGTCGCCAATATAAACCGGGCAAACGTCGAGGATCACACAGTCGAAATTAGCGTAGAAGTTTTTGCCGAGGAAAATATTGTAGCCATAATCGCATCGAAACGAGGGTTCAATATATGCATCCAGGCTTTGACCAAGCAGTTGGCCCAGCAATTCGGCACGAACAGCCTGTTCATCAGGAGCGGTATGATTAAAGCGGTGAATCAAGTGACGAGCGTTAACACGATCGGCACGAAGTTGCGTGTCAGCAGGGCGATAGAGTTCGCCTGCTATCATTTTCTTTTTTTCTTCACTCACGGCGATGCCTTTAATAGATAATCGGGACAGCGGTTAACGTAAGCGATTAGTTTGTAATTAATGTGAGCGCTCTTTCATTTTGTGATTGTAATCACACAGTTAATTCTGAGTTTTAACAATCAAAGATGAAGGAAAGCTGTAGACGCATTGCTCCAGCAGGCCGATGGTGTAACAGCATGTCAATCTAAATGCCAAAAACGTAATAATAATTCAGAAGTATTAACGAATAAATGACCATACAGAGGGTGGTATTTTATCGTAAAGCTTATTCATGGTCAGTTCCGCAAGACGGTGGTCCGCAGCTGAATAAAATACAGCCAATTCATTATCTGATAATTCGTATTTATTCTTTTCAATCACACGTTCTAATGTATCAATTGTTTGGCAGCGTCGCAGGCGCATCAAATAATCGGTCTTTGTTAATGGTTTTGTAGTCATGAAATCACCTTATACATCTTGTAATAGTTTAAAAGGATAGGCTTACAGGGTTAGCGCGGCTCTCTGTAACAAAACATCGGAATAATCGGCTTCCGGACTTTCTCCATTTCTGGAGGTCCTGGGCATTGATGCCGTAGTTACTGAACAGCATAAATGTATCGTCCAAATATTCATCAATTTGTTCAATCAATTTACTCTCATCATCGTACTTAATTTTGTAATTAAGTGCGAAAGCAGCAATGTGCTCAATCAATTCATTTAACTGCAAGTTAATGGCCGACGTAGGATCATTAACCCAACCATGATTACTCTCGCCAAGGTTGGTAAGGCAGTCATGATACATGTTTTCGCAGAGAAATTTAAGCTGCGCGATATCATGCCTTTTTGGTGAGTATTCGTCCATAATGCAGCCCCTTTTATCGAAGAAAATTTGATAAACATAACGCGTTGGGGTGGACACACCTGGATGAGGTGGGGATCAATTACAACGATTATTCCATATGCTTTTACTATAAATCAATCCGTAGCAGATTTCCTTTCGGTATTACGAAAAATTACATTTGTTGTAAAGCTGTTTACGCTAACGCAATGTTTATTAAGAGTTTCACGATTTTTAAAAGCTTTTTCCTATAAATTAACCAAAATGGCTACTCCAGGAAATAGTTTATTTTCAAGAGGTTAATTTTATGTTGCCCGATAGCCAATTGATGCGGTGCAAATAAATAAGATGATTAGGACTTATCCTAATAAATAAGTATGAATCAGTTTTGGGTGTTTAGCCGGGAATTTAAGAAATATCTTGGTACACATTCAGGATTAGTTGCGGTTATATCGCAACATTTTGAAACCCATCGTATAAAAAATCGACATCGCTGATTTATTAATTAATATGACAAATCTGACTTCGCATATACCCGTTAGCATTCGAGTTGCAGGTAGGCGGCCAGGGAACTTATCCCGATGAGCTTACTTAAGTAAGTGATTCGGGTAAGTGAGTGCAGCCAACACCCCTGCAGCTTGAAGGATGATGGGTATAAATAAAAAGGGCCGCTTGCGCGGCCCTTTAGATGCTTAACTCACTTACTTGTGATGTTCTACTGCGTGGGTGTGTTCTACATCTTCAGACTTACGGCTGAAGCGGCGGCGTACCACCACGAAGAACACTGGTACGAAGAAGATAGCCAGAACAGTTGCTGTCACCATCCCGCCCATTACACCCGTACCTACTGCGTTCTGTGCACCTGAACCTGCACCAGAGCTGATTACCAGTGGCATTACACCAAGGATAAACGCCAGTGATGTCATCAGAATCGGACGCAGACGCATACGAACCGCTTCGAGTGTCGCTTCAATCAGGCCTTTGCCTTCTTTTTCCATCAGGTCTTTGGCGAATTCCACGATAAGTATCGCGTTCTTCGCCGACAAGCCAATGGTTGTCAGCAGGCCTACTTGGAAGTACACGTCGTTAGTCAGACCACGGAAGGTGGCGGCAAGTAACGCACCGACAACACCGAGTGGAACAACCAGCATAACCGAGAATGGAATCGACCAGCTCTCGTACAATGCAGCCAGACACAGGAATACCACAATCAAGGAAATCGCATACAGGGCAGGGGCCTGGTTACCAGACAAACGCTCCTGATATGACATACCCGTCCAGTCGTAACCGATACCGGTTGGCAGTTTGCTCGCCAACTCTTGCATCAGATCCATTGCTTCACCGGTACTTTTACCCGGTGCGGCCTGGCCTAGGATTTCCATGGAAGGTAAGCCGTTGTAACGTTCCAGACGTGGTGAACCATATTCCCAGTGCGCGGTTGAGAACGCGGAGAATGGCACCATCTGGCCGGTCGAACCACGGACATACCAGGTGTTGATATCGCTTGGCAGCATACGGAATGGCGCATCCGCCATCAGGTAAACTTTCTTCACACGACCACGGTCGATGAAGTCGTTCACGTAGCTACCACCCCATGCTGCACCCAGCGTTGTGTTGATATCACTGATAGAAACGCCCAATGCCTGCGCTTTTTCCTGGTCGATATCGACTTTAAACTGCGGCGTATCTTCCAGACCGTTTGGACGCACGCCCACTAACAGGTCAGGATGTTTTGCCACTTCGCCAAACAACTGGTTACGCGCCTGAGTCAGTTTTTCGTGCCCAAGGTTTGCCTGGTCAATCAACTGGAAGTCGAAGCCCGTTGCAGTACCCAGTTCTACGATAGCTGGCAGGTTAAATGCGAACACGATGGCATCTTTGATTTTCGAGAATTCGGCGCTTGCGCGACCAGCAATGGCTGGAACCTTATTCTCTTCACCCGGACGCTCATCCCAGTCTTTCAACGATACGAATGCCAGACCGGTGTTCTGCCCTTGTCCAGAGAAGCCAAAGCCGTTAACGGTAAACACCGAGTTAACGTTGTCTTTCTCTTTTTCGAGGTAGTACTTGCTCACATCATCAAGAACGGCTTGTGTACGTTCTTGCGTTGCACCCGCAGGCAACTGCGCCATGGTCAGGAACACGCCCTGGTCTTCATCTGGCAAGAAGGAACTTGGCAGACGAATAAACAGGAAGGCCATGCCAACCACAATCAGCAGATACAACACCAGGTAACGACCGGTGCTACGCAAGATGTTACCGACGCTGTCGGTATAATGATGCGTGCTCTTGTCGAACATGTTGTTAAACCAGCCGAAGAAGCCTTTCTTCTCGTGGTGTTCGCCTTTCGCAATCGGCTTAAGCAAGGTGGCGCAAAGTGCGGGTGTCAGAATCATTGCCACCAGTACAGAAAGCACCATTGCCGATACGATGGTAATAGAGAACTGACGATAGATTGCCCCTGTGGAACCGCCGAAGAACGCCATCGGTATAAATACCGCTGACAGAACCATCGCGATGCCCACCAGAGCGCCCTGAATCTGTTCCATTGATTTACGTGTGGCTTCTTTCGGTGGCAATCCTTCTTCCACCATCACACGCTCAACGTTTTCTACTACGACGATGGCGTCATCCACCAACAGGCCTATCGCAAGCACCATCCCGAACATCGTTAGGGTGTTTATCGAATAGCCAAATATCGCAAGGATAGCGAACGTCCCCAGCAGTACCACCGGTACGGCAATCGTTGGAATCAGTGTGGCGCGGAAGTTCTGCAAGAACAGATACATTACCAGGAACACCAGCACGATGGCTTCAACGAGGGTTTTTACTACCTCTTTGATGGAGATTTTAACGAACGGCGTGGTGTCGTATGGATAAACGACTTTCAAACCTGCCGGGAAGAACGGTTGCAGTTTTTCCACGGTGGCACGTACCGCATTGGCGGTATCCAGGGCGTTAGCACCGGTTGCCAGTTTGATACCTAAACCAGACGCAGGCTGGCCGTTGAATCGTGCGACAACGTTATAGTTCTCGCCGCCCAACTCAACTTTTGCCACATCTTTAAGCAGAACACGTGAGCCATCTTGATTCACTTTCAGCAAAATTTTGCTGAACTCATCGGCAGATTTCAAACGAGTCTGAGCAATGATAGAGGCGTTAAGCTGCTGGCCTTTAACCGGTGGAGTACCGCCTAACTGACCTGCTGCTACCTGGGCGTTCTGAGATTTGATAGCGTTAATAATATCTACCGGCGTGAGCTGGTAGTTGTTCAGTTTGTTCGGGTCCATCCAGATACGCATGGCGTACTGAGCACCAAACAGCTGAACGTCACCCACACCACGCGTACGGCTGATTGGGTCTTTAATGGTTGCGCCGACGTAGTCCGAAATATCTTCCTGCGTCATGGAACCGTCGGTATTGATCATACCGAGAACCATCAGGAAGCTACTGGAGGACTTCTCAACGCTAACACCTTGCTGCTGTACTTCTTGTGGCAGCAGCGGCATTGCCAGTTGCAATTTGTTCTGCACCTGAACCTGTGCGATATCGGCATCAGTGCCGGAATCGAAGGTAATGGTGATGGTGACAGAACCCGAGGAGTCACTGGAAGAGGACATGTACAGCAGGTTATCGATACCGTTCATGTTCTGTTCGATAACCTGTGTCACGGTATCCTGTACCGTCTTCGCATCAGCACCTGGATAGTTTGCAGAGATAGAAATCGCCGGTGGCGCAATGGTTGGATATTGCGCGATAGGCAATTTCATGATCGCAAGCCCACCCGCCAACATAATAATGATGGCGATTACCCAGGCGAAAATAGGGCGATCGATAAAAAACTTAGCCATGTCTTAACGGCTCCTGTTTAAGTTAAGACTTCGTTTGTTCAGACTGTGCGCCAGCGGCTGCTTGATCCTGACCTTTATTATCTGCTGCCACTTCCTGCGCCTTCACCTGAACACCGGGTTTCACTTTTTGCAAACCGGTTACAATTACGCGATCGCCATCTTTCAGCCCTTCAGTGACTAACCATTTGTCACCAATCGCTTGTGTTGCAGTGATATTGCGAACTTCTACTTTGTCGTCTTTACCAATCACCATTGCGGAAGCATCACCACGCGGTGTACGAGTCACACCTTGTTGCGGCACTAACAACGCATCTGGATTGGTTCCTTCTTCCAGTTTCGCGCGAACAAACATGCCTGGAAGCAAAGTTTTGTCCGGGTTCGGGAAGATGGCACGCAAAGTAATAGAGCCGGTGGTCTGGTCAACCGTCACATCAGAGAACTCTAAAGAGCCTTCCTGAGCGAAAGTGATACCGTCTTGAGTGACCAACTGGACTTTCGCTTTACCGTTTTCTTGTTTCAGTTTGCCGTCAGCCAGTTCTTGCTTAAGACGCAAGAAATCATTGCTGGACTGGGTTACATCGACATAAATCGGGTCGAGCTGTTGAACGGTTGCCAAAGCTGTTGCCTGGCCGCTCGTAACCAGCGCACCTTCTGTCACAGAAGATTTACCAATACGACCGCTAATAGGCGAGGTCACTTTGGTATACGCAAGATTGATACGAGCAGATTCAACGGCGGCTTTAGCGGCAACGACGGAAGCATTTGCCTGTTGAGAATCGGCAAGCGCGGTGTCGTAATCTTGTTGACTGATGTACTTAGTACCCAAAAGTTTCTGATAACGTTTAAGCGTCAGCTGAGCAATGTTGGCACTTGCCTGTGCTTTAGCGAGGTCGCCTTTGGCGCTGTCATAAGCCGCCTGGTAGGTTGCAGGATCGATTTGGTACAGCGAAACGCCAGCTTTAATTTCACTACCTTCTTCAAAGTTGCGTTTCAGAATGATGCCACTTACCTGTGGACGCACTTCTGCAATACGATATGCGCTGGTACGGCCTGGTAGCTCTGTAGTTATCTGCAAAGGAGCACTTTTCAAAGTCACCACACCCACTTCCGGGGTATGTGGGGCACTCTGTTGTGTCTCTTTGTCATTACATCCTGTAAGCACTAAGCTGCCTGAAAGCATCAGAACGGCCGCCAGAGGCGTAAACCCTCTGTTTTTGTTCATATGTAAACCTCGAGTGTCCGATTTCAAAGTTGTTCAATGGATCAAGTGTCCACAAACCCATTGCTGCGTTTATATTATCGTCGTGCTATGGTACATACATTCACAAATGTATGTAAATCTAACTACCGTTATTTCACCCACTTATGGCACGAAAAACCAAACAACAAGCACTAGAGACCCGCCAACATCTTTTAGATGTTGCAATCCGCTTGTTTTCCCAACACGGTGTTTCCGCAACTTCGCTGGCGGATATCGCAAAGGCAGCTGGTGTCACCCGTGGTGCAATCTACTGGCATTTCAAAAATAAGTCGGATTTGTTTAATGAAATCTGGGAGCTAACTGAGTCCAGTATTGGTGACTTAGAAACTGAGTATCAGGCAAAATTTCCTGACGATCCACTTTCTGTTGTCAGAGAGTTACTTATTTACATATTACAAGCAACTGTCACCGATGAACGCCGTCGCCTGATGACTGAAATCATCTTCCATAAGTGTGAATTTGTCGGGGAACTGGCTGTTTTACAACAGGCCAGGCGCGAACTTTATATGGAAGGTAATGAAAGAATCGAAAGCAGTTTGCAGCGTTGCATTGATGCAGAAATGTTACCAAAAAACTTACGCATCTCCCACGCCGTTATTCTCCTTCGTAGTTATATCACTGGGCTAATTGAAAACTGGTTAGTTGCGCCCGACAGCTTCGATCTTCATGGCCAGGCGGAAGACTACGTGGCTATATTATTGGAAATGTTCCAGAACTGCCCAACGCTGCGCTCTATCCCACAATAAAAATAAGCATATTAGGGTAATTCTGAACATAGTTGACCAAGGCTTTTCCGAAAAGACGTGGTAATCTTGCGGCTCGTATTTCGTCTTTAACTCGCCTACTTTTTCGGCCTGTTTTTAAACACTGTCAAACTATGCCGCAACTCTTGTGTTCACTGTATTCACGTCGTATTTCTGCGCAGTTTTTACTTATCACATTCCTCAGCCTTTTTTGTGTGCTGGCGCAGCCAGTCTGGGCGAAAAGTAATTCCAGCGATCTCCCAAGCCGCGAAGAAATTCAAAACCAGCTCAACGCGCTGAATAAGCAAAAAACGCTGTCGCCCAATGACAAACTCACTCAGCAAGACCTCAACGAAACGCTTGAGGCGCTGGACAAAATTGATCGGGTCAAGGACGAAACGGCAAAGCTTCATCAGCAGGTCACCGAAGCGCCAAAAGCATTACGCAAAGCGACTGAAGCATTAAATGAACTGAAAAATCAGGCCGAGAATCAGGCCAATGAAGAGGCCGAAATTGAAGCGCTGAGTTTGCGCCAGCTCGAGACGCGTCTGAATGATTTGATGACGGATTTGCAAAACTCG
Organism: Buttiauxella izardii; assembly: GCF_003601925.1. Lineage (GTDB taxonomy): Bacteria > Pseudomonadota > Gammaproteobacteria > Enterobacterales > Enterobacteriaceae > Buttiauxella > Buttiauxella izardii. Next base: position 97,246 of record NZ_QZWH01000009.1, on the reverse strand, counting down.
CAAAGCGATTTAGCCACCTGGAACAGCCAGCTAATTTCTCTGCAAACCCAGCCTGAGCGGGTGCAGAACGCCATGATGGCGGTATCGGCCCAGCTTGAAACCATTCGCAACCGTCTGAACGGGGTGACTCCAGGGGCGGTGGAGCTGCGTCCAAGCCAGCAAACATTGTTGCTGACTCAGCAGGCGTTGCTTAATGCACAACTCGATCAGCAGCGCGATAGCCTGAAAGGCAACACCATTTTGCAGGATACCCTGCAAAAGCAGCGTGACTATACCAACGCCCACATCAATCAGCTTGAGCACACGCTGCAATTGTTGCAAAAAGCGGTCAGCAGCAAACGTTTGACGCTGACTCAGCAAACGGCGCAGGAAGCCATCGACTCCGAAGACACGGTTAAAATTCAGCAAAACCCGTTGGTAAAACAAGAGCTGGATATCAACCATCAGCTCAGCCAGCGCTTGATTGACGCCACGCAGCATGCCAATGAAATGGTGCCGCCGAGTATTCGCATCAAAAACACCCTCGACCGTGCGCTGCAATCTGAGCGTAACCTCAAAGAACAAATCGCAGTCCTGAAAGGCAGCCTGTTGTTGTCGCGTATTCTTTATCAACAGCAACAACAAAACTTGCCGTCGGCGGAAGATACCGAAGACCTGACCAACCGTATTGCGGATATCCGTCTCGAACAATTTGATGTCAACCAGCAGCGTGACGCGCTTTTCCAGCCTGACGAACTGGTGCAGAAAATAGAAGATGGGCACACCGATGAGGTGACGCCTGATGTTCACGACGCGTTATTACAAATTCTGGATACGCGCCGCGAATTGCTCGATCAACTGAACAAACAGCTCGGCATGCAATTGATGCTGGCCATCAATTTGCAGAACAATAAGCAACAACTGCAAAACGTCACCAAATCGCTCGATCAGATTCTGACTGAGCAAATTTTCTGGGTGACCAGTAACAAGCCGATGGACTGGGACTGGCTGAAATCTTTGCCTTCCTCGTTGCGCGACCAGTTTAAAAACGCCCGCCTTAACTTTAAAGGGCCAGAAAGCTCGCTGAAAATCATCGCTATTTTGTTGTTGATGATTCCGGCGCTGTTGATTGCTGGCGTAATACGCTGGCGCTTTAAAGCTATCGACCGTTACCTCGAAAAACAGGCGAGTCGAGTAGGGCAATTACGTAATGACAGTCAGATGCTGACGCCGAAAGCGATAGCCCTCACGCTGGTGAAAGTGCTGCCTGGCGCGCTGGTCATTTACGCGATAGGGCTGGTGTTTGCTGGCATGGAAATGAACATCAGCGAGTCCATGCTGGCGTTTTGCAAACAACTTTCCCTGTCGTGGTTAGTGTTCGGCTTAACCTACCAGGTGCTTTCCACCAATGGCGTTGCCGTCAGCCACTTTAATATGGCGCCGCAATTGTGCAGCCACTATCGTCGCCAGCTTGTGCGCATCGGTTGTGCGTTGTTGCCGCTGTTATTCTGGTCGGTACTGGGTGAACGTTCGCCGTTGCATCTGGTGGAAGATGCGCTCGGGCAGTTGATTATCTTCTTCAACTTGCTGCTGATTACCGCGCTGGTATTCCCGATGTGTCGCGAAAACTGGCGCAACAAAAACAACCATACCATTCAGTTGTTTACCGTCACCATGATGGGCGTAGTGCCTGTTATCCTGATGGTGCTGACAGCGATGGGGTACTTCTATACCACGCTTCGCCTGGCAGGGCGCTGGATTGAAACCATCTACCTGATTCTTATCTGGAACCTGGTTTATCAAACCGTGTTGCGCGGGTTGAGCGTTGCAGCACGCCGCATGGCTTATCGCCGCGCAGTATTGCGCCGTGAAAACCTGGTGAAAGAGGGCGCAGAAGGCGGCGAGCCGGTAGAAGAGCCACCGCTGGCACTCGACCAAATCAACCAGCAAACCATGCGTCTGGCGATCATTGCGCTGTTCGCGCTGTTTGCCATTGTGTTCTACACCATTTGGTCAGATTTGTTCGGCGTATTCGGTTATCTCGATAGCATCCAGTTGTGGAACTACAACGGAACGGAAGCCGGTGCTGCGGTGGTGAAACACGTCACCATGGGCAGCCTGTTATTTGCGGTTATTGCCTTCGCCGTTGCGTGGGTGCTGATTCGCAACTTACCGGGCTTGCTGGAAGTGCTGGTGCTCTCGCGTTTGCAAATGCGCCAGGGCGCGTCGTACGCCATTACCACCATTCTTAACTACGTGATTATTGCCATCGGGGCGATGACCATCTTTGGTTCGCTCGGGGTGTCGTGGGATAAATTGCAATGGCTGGCGGCGGCGTTATCAGTTGGCCTCGGCTTTGGTTTGCAAGAGATATTCGGGAACTTCGTTTCAGGTCTGATTATCCTCTTCGAGCGCCCGGTGCGAATCGGCGATACCGTTACCATCGGCACCTTCTCCGGTAGCGTTAGCAAAATCCGTATTCGTGCCACGACGATTACCGACTTCGACCGCAAAGAAGTGATTATCCCGAACAAAGCGTTTGTCACGGAGCGCCTGATCAACTGGTCGCTGACCGATACCATCACCCGTGTGGTGATTCGCCTCGGCGTTGCGTATGGATCCGATCTGGATAAAGTGCGCGAGATCTTGCTCAAAGCGGCTCACGATCATCCGAAAGTGATGCACGATCCGGAGCCGACGGTGTTCTTCACCACCTTCGGGGCCAGCACGCTCGATCATGAATTGCGCTTGTATGTGCGTGAACTGCGCGACCGCAGTTACACCGTTGATGAGCTGAACCGCAGCATTGATCGTCTGTGTCGTGAGAACGGTATTAACATCGCCTTCAACCAACTGGAAGTGCATTTGCGTAATGATAAAGGCGATGAGCTAACCGAGGTGAAGCGCGATAATAACGGTAAATCAAACGGCGGCGACATCGTCCCGGCGCAGTAAAAACTAGCGGGGAGTGTTCTCTTCCCGCTTACGCAAAAAATCCTGACGGACAATCTCCAGCGCGGCAAGCGCGGTTTCCGTCGGGATTTCATGTTGTTCCAGCAGCATAATCAAATCGACCGCCAGTTTGACTTCCTCTGGTGCGTTATCCAGCGACATTTCATCCATCCATTCAAGTAAGTTATTGGGGAATAGCGTTAGCTTAGCCCACGTTCGCGGCGTTCTATCGCTCTTTCAATACGTGTTAATGCCTGGCGACAGCGCTGCAAGCGGCCTTCGAGTGCGGCCAGCTCCTTCTGGAGTTTTTGCTGCCCGGCGAGCGTGGTCTGAATAGAAAGCTGGCTTTCGCGATCGCTGATCATAATCTGGATGCGGCGTTCATAATCCTGATGCGTCGAAAGCTTTTCATATAAATTCTCTGCAACCACGGGCTGCGGATCGTTTTTGCGCATCTTCACAGTGGCAATTTCACGCTGCAAAGCCGCAATTTGTGCCACCAGCTTTTCGGCAATATAGGCAACTTGCTCCGTGCGGCCCACTTTCACGCTAAGCTGTAGCTGTGCAAGATTTGCCTGAACTTCGGTCAGATAATCTTTGAGCTGCGTGCTGTGCGTGGAAAACAGCTTACTATCGAAACGGGCTTGTGAGGCGCGTTGCAGCGAGATAGGGGCAATGAGTTGCGCGAGTTCCGCGACGCGAACATCCAAAGCTTGTAACAGCGCAGCGGTTTTCACAAAATGACTCTCCAGTGGTGCATCCAGGTGTAAAGACGGAATGAATAAAGCATGAAGCGGACTATTTTAATCATCATAGGTTGGCTGGCGGTAGTCCTTGCGACGTTAGGTGTGGTGCTGCCTTTACTTCCGACCACCCCATTTTTACTGCTGGCAGCCTGGTGCTTCGCTCGTTCATCGCCGCGTTTCCACCATTGGTTATTGTATCGCTCATGGTTTGGCAGTTACATCCGCCATTGGCAAGTTCATCGCGCACTGCCACCGGGCGCCAAACCCAGGGCGTTGATTTTCATCGTGTTAACCTTTGCGGTCTCTCTTTACCTGGTCAACATTCTTTGGGTCAGGCTACTATTATTGATGATGATGTGCGCACTGCTGTTCTTTATGTGGCGCATGCCGGTAATTGACGAAAAGCAACAAAAGCCATAAAGCGCATTTGCGGTGGTTGCAATTGTTGGTGCCAGCCAGTAAATTCGACCGTTTTCGAGCACGGTATGACGGTTTAATAAACAGTCTCGTGCTTTGTTAGAACCATGTTTTTAGCAGGCATTAATTATGACCGCGACTGCGCAGCAGCTTGAATATCTGAAAAACAGCATCAAAAGCATTCCAGACTACCCAAAACCTGGGATCTTATTCCGTGACGTTACCAGCTTGCTTGAAGATCCGAAAGCTTACGCCACCAGCATCGAATTATTAGTCTCACGCTTTAAAGACGCCGGTATCACCAAAGTAGTGGGTACTGAAGCGCGTGGGTTCTTGTTTGGCGCACCGGTTGCGCTGGAATTAGGTGTTGGCTTCGTGCCTGTTCGCAAGCCAGGTAAACTGCCACGCGAAACGATCGCTGAAAACTACGAGCTGGAATATGGCACCGATCAGCTGGAAATCCACGTTGATGCTATCCAGCCGGGCGACAAAGTTCTGGTGGTAGACGATCTGCTGGCGACCGGCGGCACCATTGAAGCGACCGTGAAACTGATCCGCCGCCTCGGTGGGGAAGTGACTGACGCCGCGTTTATCATCAATCTGTTTGATATTGGTGGTGAGCAGCGCCTGGAAAAAATGGGCGTGAAAAGCTACAGCCTCGTCCTTTTCCCGGGTCACTAAGTTCAGCCTCAGCTCTATTTTCAGAAGCCTCGCCCACAAGGTGAGGCTTATGTTAGCATTACCCCCTCAATTCACACCCGCGATGTAGAGCCTATCTCGTATGAGCTACCAGGTCTTAGCCCGTAAATGGCGGCCACAAACTTTTGCTGATGTTGTCGGCCAGCAACACGTTCTGACTGCGCTGGCTAATGGCTTATCCATGGGCCGAATCCACCACGCCTATCTCTTTTCCGGGACGCGCGGCGTGGGTAAAACATCCATCGCTCGCCTGCTGGCGAAAGGGTTAAATTGCGAAACCGGCATCACTGCCACCCCTTGCGGCGTGTGCGATAACTGCCGCGAAATAGAACAAGGTCGCTTTGTTGACCTGATTGAAATTGATGCCGCCTCGCGCACCAAAGTAGAAGATACCCGCGACTTGCTGGACAACGTTCAGTACGCCCCGGCGCGTGGCCGTTTCAAAGTCTATCTCATCGATGAAGTGCACATGCTCTCCCGCCATAGCTTCAACGCCTTGTTGAAGACGCTGGAAGAGCCGCCATCGCACGTTAAATTCTTGCTGGCGACCACCGATCCGCAAAAACTGCCGGTCACCATTCTTTCTCGCTGCCTGCAATTCCACCTGAAAGCGCTGGATGTCGAACAAATTCGCCATCAGTTGGAACACATTCTTGGCGAAGAAAAAATCCCCAGTGAAACGCGCGCGCTGCAACTGCTGTCTCGTGCCGCAGATGGCAGCCTGCGTGATGCGCTAAGCCTGACCGATCAAGCCATCGCCAGCGGTGATGGGCAAGTGACGACCGCCGCCGTCAGCGCCATGCTCGGCACGCTAGACGACGACCAGGCGCTGTCGCTGATTGAAGCGATGATTCAGGCCGACGGCGAGCGCGTGATGAGCTTGCTTAACGATGCCGCCGGGCGCGGCGTCGAATGGGAAGCGCTGCTGGTGGAAATGCTGAGTTTGCTGCATCGCGTGGCGATGGTTCAGCTTTCGCCTGCCGCATTGGGCAGCGACATGGCCGCCATCGAACAGCGTATGCGCGAGCTGGCGCGAGTCGTGCCGCCTGCTGAAGTGCAGCTTTATTATCAAACTCTGCTGATTGGCCGCAAAGAGCTGTCCTGGGCACCCGATCGCCGCATGGGTGTTGAAATGACGCTGCTGCGCGCGCTGGCGTTCCATCCACGCAAGCCATTACCTGAACCCGAGCAACCGCGCCAGGCACCGAGTATTCCGCTGGTCAACCCTGTTCCGGTTCGCCAACAAACATCGGCCCCGCCGCCACGGCAAAGTGAAACGCCGCTGCCAGACACCACCAGTCAGGTGCTGCAAGCGCGAACCCAGCTCATGCGTCAGCAGGGAGCCAACAAAGCAAAAAAGAATGAGCCGGCAGCGCAAAATTTAGCGCGGCCGGCGGCAAAAAACACCGCACTGGAACGTTTAGCCTCGGTCACCGAGCGCATTCAGTCCCGGCCCGCAACAGTAGAAGAAAAACCCGCGCCGAAGCCAGAGGCTTATCGTTGGGTATCGCAGAACGTTTCTGATGCGGTAGAAGAACCGGTCGCGACGCCAAAAGCGTTGAAGCGTGCGATGGAGCATGAGAAAACGCCGGAACTTGCGCAGAAACTGGCACTCGAAGCCATTGAACGCGACGGCTGGGCAGCTGAAATTAGCCAGCTCGTGTTACCCAAGTTAGTGCAACAACTGGCGCTCAATGCCTGGAAAGAGCAGGACGGCAACCGAGTTTGCCTGCACTTGCGCCCGGCGTTGCGGCATCTCAACTCGCCAGCGGCCATGAAAACCCTGGCTGACGCGATGAGTGCTTTTAGTGGCGAAACTGTTGAGCTGACTATTATTGAAGATGATAATCTCGCACAACGCACCCCGCTGGAATGGCGTCAGGCCATCTATGAAGAGAAGCTGGCGCAGGCGCGGGAATCTATGAGTGCTGACAACAACATCCAGACGCTGCGTCGTTTCTTTGATGCGGAACTGGATGAAGACAGTATTCGACCTATTTGACAGACCGGCCCGTCCGGTTTGTTGTAAACCCTGATAGCCGATAATCGTACACTGCGATTAGTCGGCCCGAGCAAAAGAGAGAAGACTATGTTTGGAAAAGGCGGTCTGGGCAACATCATGAAGCAAGCCCAGCAGATGCAGGAAAAAATGGCCCAGGTTCAGGAAGAAATCGCCCAAATGGAAGTCACCGGCGAATCAGGTGCTGGCCTGGTCAAAGTAACCATCAACGGTGCTCACAACTGCCGTCGCGTGGAAATCGATCCAAGCCTGATGGAAGACGACAAAGAAATGGTTGAAGACCTGGTTGCTGCGGCCTTCAACGATGCCGCTCGTCGTATCGGCGAAGCGCAGAAAGAGAAAATGGCTGGCGTGTCCAGCGGTATGCAGTTGCCGCCAGGCTTCAAAATGCCATTCTAATTTTCCCGTCATACTTCGCGTTGTGGGGGCGTTGGCTGCACTCACAAACCCCAGTCACTTACTTATGTAAGCTCCTGGGGATTTGCTCACTTGCCGCCTTCCCACAACGCGAATTATTTAGGGAAATTTGGAGATTTCATCGCTTTTGTAGGTCGGATAAGCGCAGCGTCATCCGACATAAAAACATACACGAATCACTCCTCCTCAAACCCCGCATAACTCTCCACCAGAAAATCAATCAACGCCCTGACCGCCGGTAACTGACCGCGCCGTGACGGAAACACCACGTGAATCACTTCTCGCCTTGTTCGCCACTGCGGTAACAAACGCATCAGACTCCCGTCCGCAATCTGTTTGTTAAGCATCAACATCGGTAACTGAACAATCCCCACGCCCGCCAGAGCCGCCGCTCGCAGCGCAATCATATCTGTCGTCACAAAGCGCGGTTTATGGTGCAGCGTCACTTCCTGGTTATCCGGCCCGAACAGACACCAGCGGTATACTTGCTGAGGTTTTGACAGCGCCAGGCTCGGCCAGTGCTGAAGATCGGCTGGCGACTGAGGCTGCGAAAATCGCGCCACCAGCTCCGGGCTGGCGACCAGACACATACTGCGATCTGCCAGTTTACGCATCACCAGATCACTATCTTCCAGCGGCAATGGGCGCACCCGCACCGCTAAATCGACGTTTTCGTTGAGCACATCAACCTGGCGATTCGTCTCCTCAAGTTGCACCGTTACCTGAGGATACAGCGTCATAAATCGCGCCAGCATCTCGCCGATATGCACATGCAGCAGCGCAATCGGGCAGGTCAGGCGAATTAACCCGCGTGGCTCAGCGCGCAACGTATTAATCGCTTCCTGCGCGGCTTCGGCTTCAATAATCATCGCTTTGCAATGGCGATAAAAAATCTGCCCGGCTTCCGTCACCGTAAAACTGCGCGTTGATCGCTGGATCAGGCGCGTCTCCAGGCTTTCCTCCAGCAGGGCGATACGGCGACTCAGGCGGGATTTTGGGATCCCGATGACGCGGCTTGCGGGAGAAAAGCCCCCGTTATCCACCACTTGCACGAAATACCACAGGTCGTTGAGATCTTGCATTGCCATTGTCCTGTATATGGAACACTGAGTTCATTTTCAGAGTCTACCGCGCCATTCGTCTTACGAGTAATCTTTATCTCAACAGAAATCGACACTCAATGGAGATAACGATGAAATCAATTCTTGGCGTTTATTCAGCACCGCAGTCCCACTGGGTGGGCGATGGTTTCCCGGTTCGCTCACTGTTTTCTTACTCAAAATTTGAAAAACAGCTCAGCCCATTCTTGCTGCTGGACTACGCAGGCCCGGCTGATTTTAAACCGAGCACCAAAGGCCAACGTGGCGTTGACGTGCATCCGCATCGCGGTTTTGAAACCGTCACCATCGTCTACAAAGGCGAAGTGGCGCACCGCGATTCCACCGGCAGCGGCGGGGTGATTGGCCCAGGCGACGTGCAGTGGATGACCGCCGGAAGCGGCATTTTGCACGAAGAGTTCCATTCGCCCGCCTTTAGCGAAAAAGGCGGCACCCTGGAAATGGTGCAGTTGTGGGTCAATTTACCGGCGAAAGACAAATCAACGCCGCCGAACTACCAGTCGATTACCTATGCGGATATTCCCGTCGTTCCGTTGCCAGATAACGCCGGTCAGGTACGCGTTATTGCCGGTGAAATGGACGGCACAAAAGGCCCGGCACACACGTATTCCCCACTGCGTGTGCTGGATATGCGACTGAACGCGCAAAGCGTAACAAATCTGACGCTGCCGGATGGCTGGAACACCGCGCTGGTAGTGCTCAAAGGCACCGTGCTGGTTAACGGCCAGGAAGTCGCTCGGGAAGCGCAGTTAGTGGTGCTGGATGCCAAAGGTGAAACCGTCACGCTGGAAGCTAACAACAACGCGGTTGTGCTGGTGTTGAGCGGTGAGCCGCTGAACGAGCCAGTAGTGGGTTACGGGCCGTTTGTGATGAACACCCGTGAAGAAATCAAAGAAGCGATTGATGACTTTAACCAGGGCAAATTTGGTCAAAAAGTCTAATTCACTCTGACGGCTACCGTTCTGGTAGCCGTTATTTTTCAGTAATTAAAAAGGATATGAAAATGACACCTGCAAACTTTAACGGACAAATTCCAACCATTGATGCGAACGACGCAGTAATGCTGCTTATCGACCATCAAAGCGGTCTATTCCAGTTGGTGCATGACATGCCAATGCCAACGCTACGCACTCACGCCACCGTGCTGGCTAAAATCGCCACGCTTGCCAATATTCCGGTCATCACTACCGCTTCTGTGCCACAAGGCCCGAACGGGCCGCTAATTCCTGAAATTCACCAGTATGCTCCACACGCTCAGTACGTACCGCGTAAAGGTGAAATCAACGCCTGGGACAACCCTGATTTCGTGGCAGCAGTCAAAGCAACAGGTCGCAACACCTTGATTATTGCGGGCACAGTGACAAGCGTGTGCATGGCATTCCCGGCGATTAGCGCGGTGGCAGAAGGTTTCAAAGTCTTTGCAGTGATTGATGCTTCCGGTACTTACTCCAAAATGGCACAGGAAGTGACGCTGGCGCGTGTCGTTCAGGCGGGAGTAGTGCCAATGGATACCGCAGCGGTAGTGGCTGAAATTCAGCATACCTGGAATCGCGATGATGCAATGGAATGGGCGAATCTGTGGGGCGGCGTATTTATTGAGTACGGCTTACTGATGGAAAGTTACCAGAAAGCGCAGGATGTTGTGACGAATCAAGAACAACTAGATTCTCAGCGCGGTTAAATAAATTCCCCCTTTGCGAGACATCGCGCAGGGGGAATATTTTTTCCTATACCGCCGCGCGGGGCTAATGTTAGCCTATGCTCCACTCTTTTTTCAGAAGTCTGAGCGATGCAAACCAGTCCTTTACTTACCACCCTTATGGAATCCCTGCGCTGCCTGCCAGGTGTTGGCCCTAAATCTGCCCAACGTATGGCGTTCGCGCTCCTGCAACGTGACCGCAGCGGTGGCATGCGTCTTGCTCAAGCACTAACTCGCGCGATGTCTGAAATTGGGCACTGTGCTGACTGCCGTACCTTCACCGAACAAGAAATTTGCGCCATTTGCGCCAACCCTCGCCGCCAGGAAAATGGCCAAATCTGCGTGGTAGAAACCCCTGCGGATATCCACGCCATTGAAGCTACCGGCCAGTTTTCCGGGCGTTATTTTGTGTTGATGGGGCACCTTTCGCCGCTCGACGGTATCGGCCCGCAGGACATCGGCCTGGATCGCCTCGAACAGCGCCTGGAAACCGAAACCATTAAAGAGCTGATTCTGGCGACCAACCCGACCGTTGAAGGCGAAGCGACAGCCAACTACATTGCCGAACTCTGCGGGCAATATGGCGTGGATGCCAGCCGTATCGCGCACGGCGTGCCGGTCGGCGGCGAGCTGGAAATGGTCGATGGCACCACGCTTTCGCACTCGCTTGCTGGACGTCACAAGATTAATTTCTAATCACTTGCGGGGAGGTTTTTAATCCTCCCGCTTGAAAACCCTCCTTTCTATCCTCATATCACCCTCAGCTTTTTAAAACCCCCTGCGTATTTTGAATTTGTTGAGGTATCAATGACCATGAAAGGACAAGAGACTCGTGGCTTCCAGTCTGAAGTGAAACAACTTCTGCACCTGATGATCCACTCCCTCTATTCAAACAAAGAAATTTTCCTGCGTGAGCTGATCTCCAACGCCTCTGATGCGGCAGACAAACTGCGCTTCCGCGCCCTGTCTCAAGCAGACCTCTACGAAGGTGACGGCGAACTGCGTGTTCGTGTCTCGTTTGATAAAGAAAAACGTACCCTGACTATTGCCGATAACGGCATCGGTATGACGCGTGACGAAGCGATTGACCACCTCGGGACTATCGCAAAATCTGGCACCAAAGCGTTCCTCGAATCCATGGGTTCTGACCAGGCGAAAGACAGCCAGCTTATCGGCCAGTTCGGTGTGGGTTTCTACTCGGCATTCATCGTGGCGGATAAAGTCACCGTGCGCACTCGCGCTGCGGGCGTTCCAGCGGATCAGGCTGTGTTCTGGGAATCTGAAGGCGCTGGCGAATACACCGTTGCGGATATCACTAAAGCGGATCGCGGGACTGAAATTACCCTGCACTTGCGCGAAGGCGAAGATGAGTTCTTAGACGACTGGCGTGTGCGTTCGACCATCAGTAAATATTCCGACCACATCGCGCTGCCGGTTGAAATCGAAACCCGTGAAGAGAAAGATGGCGAAACCATCCTCGGCTGGGAAAAAATCAACAAAGCGCAGGCTTTGTGGACGCGCAGCAAGTCTGAAATCAAAGATGAAGAATATAACGAATTCTACAAGCATGTGGCGCATGACTTCACCGACCCACTGACTTACAGCCATAACCGCGTGGAAGGCAAGCAGGAATACACCAGCCTACTGTACATCCCGTCGCAAGCGCCGTGGGACATGTGGAACCGTGACCATAAACATGGCCTGAAGTTATACGTGCAGCGCGTGTTCATCATGGACGACGCTGAACAGTTTATGCCGAACTACATGCGTTTCGTGCGTGGCCTGATTGACTCCAACGACCTGCCGTTGAACGTCTCGCGTGAAATTCTGCAAGACAGCCGCGTGACGCAAAACCTGCGTAGTGCGCTGACCAAACGCGTATTGCAGATGTTGGAAAAACTGGCGAAAGACGACAGCGAAAAATACCAGACCTTCTGGAAAAACTTCGGTCTGGTGCTCAAAGAAGGCCCTGCGGAAGATACTGCGAACCAGGAAACTATCGCTAAACTGCTGCGCTTTGCATCGACTCACACGGATTCTTCCGAGCAAACTGTCTCGCTGGAAGACTACGTGTCACGCATGAAGGAAGGGCAGGAGAAGATTTACTACATCACTGCCGACAGCTATGCCGCCGCGAAGAGCAGCCCGCATCTGGAATTGCTGCGTAAGAAAGGCATCGAAGTCCTGCTGCTTTCTGACCGTATCGACGAATGGATGATGAGCTACCTGACCGAGTTCGACGGCAAGGTATTCCAGTCTGTCAGCAAAACTGACGAATCACTGGAAAAACTGGCTGACGAAGAAACGCCGGAAGCGAAAGAAGCTGAAAAAGCGCTGGAGCCGTTCGTTGAACGTGTGAAAACGCTGCTGGGCGATCGCGTGAAAGAAGTGCGTCTGACGCACCGTCTGACCGACACGCCAGCGATTGTCACCACCGACAGCGACGACATGAGCACGCAAATGGCAAAACTGTTTGCCGCTGCGGGCCAGGCTGTGCCTGAAGTGAAGTATATCTTCGAGCTGAACCCGGATCACGGTCTGGTGAAACGCGTTGCGGATACTCAGGACGAAGCGCAGTTTGGCGAGTGGGTTGAATTACTGCTCGACCAGGCGCTGCTGGCTGAACGCGGCACGCTGGAAGATCCAAACCAATTCATTCGTCGAATGAATCAGTTACTGGCTTCCTAAGTTTAACCCTCACTCTGGTTTTCTCCTGTGGGAGAGGGTCGGGGTGAGGGCATTACCCGCCAACTAACCACACCTGAAATACCTGCCATTCTTGAGGTGAATACGCCTTTAATGGTAAGGTCTCCGCCTCTGCTTTAAATAATCAAAAATCCAAACGAATGGGGAATTACGCAATGCGTATTATTCTGCTTGGCGCTCCGGGCGCAGGTAAAGGAACTCAGGCTCAGTTCATCATGGAGAAATATGGCATTCCGCAAATCTCCACCGGTGACATGCTGCGCGCCGCAGTAAAATCTGGCTCAGAGCTGGGTAAACAAGCAAAAGACATCATGGATGCCGGGAAACTGGTTACAGATGAACTGGTTATCGCGCTGGTGAAAGAGCGTATTACCCAGGAAGATTGCCGTAACGGCTTCCTGTTAGACGGTTTCCCACGTACCATTCCACAAGCTGATGCGATGAAAGAAGCGGGCATCAACGTTGACGTGGTTCTGGAATTTGCTGTACCAGACGAATTAATCGTTGAGCGTATCGTTGGCCGCCGCGTACACGCGCCATCTGGCCGCGTTTACCACGTCACCTTCAATCCACCAAAAGTGGAAGGCAAAGACGACGCAACGGGCGAAGAACTGACTACTCGTAAAGACGATCAGGAAGAAACCGTGCGTAAGCGCCTGGTGGAATACCATCAGATGACGGCTCCGCTGATCTCTTACTACAGCAAAGAAGCTGAAGCCGGTAACACCAAATACGTAAAAATCGACGGCACTCGTAAAGTGACCGAAGTGAGCGCAGAGCTGGCTAAAATCCTCGGCTAATTCGTAGCTGAGATAAAAATACCGGGACTTGTGCCCGGTATTTTTTTGCCCATTTCTCAGCCTTTCGCTGTAATCGGTTCTCCCGTGGCGCTTTTACGTTACAATTATCAGCAATTTATTGATAAGGAGCGGAAATGAATCAGGAAAAAGTGGGCATCTTACTGGCGAACCTTGGCACACCTGATGCTCCGACTCCGGCTGCGGTAAAACGCTATTTACGCCAGTTTCTCAGCGATAAACGCGTTGTTGATACCCCGCGTTTGCTGTGGTGGCCGCTGCTGCGCGGCGTGATTTTGCCGCTGCGTTCTTCCCGTGTTGCCAAACTTTATCAATCCGTATGGATGGACGAAGGCTCGCCGCTGCTGGTTTATAGCCGCCGTCAACAGGCCGCACTGGCCGCGCAATTGCCAGATGTTCCCGTCGTACTCGGCATGAGCTACGGCACGCCGTCGCTGAAAAGTGCGGTAGAAGAACTGATGACGCACCACGTTGACCATATCGTCGTGCTGCCGCTGTACCCGCAGTTTTCCTGCTCGACCGTCGCCGCCGTTTGGGACGAATTAGGGCGCATTTTTGCCGATTACCGCTCTTTGCCGTCGATTTCGCTGATTCGTGATTATGCTGACGACGAGTCCTACATCAACGCGCTGGTGGCGTCGGTCAGAGACTCTTTTGCAAAGCACGGCGAGCCAGATTTGTTGCTGCTCTCCTATCACGGCATTCCCCAGCGTTACGCCAACGAGGGTGACGATTACCCGCAACGTTGCCGCGACACCACGCGCGAGTTGCTTTCAGCCCTCGAACTGCCACCAGAAAAAGTGATGATGACCTATCAATCGCGTTTTGGCCGCGAGCCGTGGCTGATGCCGTATACCGACGAAACCCTGAAAATGTTGCCTGAAAAAGGCGTCAAACATATTCAGGTGATGTGCCCAGGTTTCTCGGCGGATTGCCTTGAAACGCTTGAAGAAATGGCGGTGCAAAACCGTGAAGTGTTCATGGAAGCTGGCGGCACGAAATATGAATATATTCCGGCGCTGAATGACGACCCGGCGCACATCGCCATGATGATGAATCTGGTGCAGAAATATCGTTGATCCCGCTTATGGCCGTTAATGTGCTACCATTTCCGGCCTGATTAGCAACCTCCGAACAAAATCATGAAATTTCCCGGCAAACGTAAATCCAAACATTACTTCCCTGTCAGCGCGCGCGATCCTTTACTGCAACAGGTTCAGCCTGAAAACGAAACTGGCACTTCCTGGATTGTCGGGATCGACCAAACGCTGGTGGATATCGAAGCCAAAGTGGACGACGAATTTGTTCATCGCTACGGTTTGAGTTTCGGCCATTCGCTGGTGATTGAAGACGATGTTGCGGAAGCGCTGTATCAGGACCTGGTGAAAAAAGATCTGATCACGCACCAGTTTGCCGGTGGCACCATCGGCAACACCATGCACAACTATTCGGTATTAGCCGACGACCGCTCTGTTTTACTGGGCGTGATGTGCAGCAATATCGAAATCGGCAGCTACGCCTACCGCTATTTATGCAACACCTCCAGCCGTACCGATCTCAACTACCTGCAAGGCGTGAATGGCGCGATTGGCCGCTGCTTTACGCTGATTGGCGAGCAGGGCGAACGTACTTTTGCCATCAGCCCAGGCCACATGAATCAGCTTCGCGCCGACAGCATCCCAGAAGAAGTGATCGCCGGTGCGTCTGCGCTGGTGCTGACTTCCTACCTGGTGCGCTGCAAAGACGGCGAGCCGATGCCGGAAGCTACCATGCAGGCCATCGCCTATGCGAAAAAGCACAACGTGCCGGTGGTGCTGACGCTCGGCACTAAATACGTGATTGCTGAAAACCCGGAGTGGTGGCAGGCGTTCCTCAAAGAACACGTCTCGATTCTGGCGATGAACGAAGAGGAAGGGCTGGCGCTGACGGGCGAAAGCGACCCGCTGCTGGCGGCGGATAAAGCGCTGGATTGGGTGGATTTAGTCTTGTGTACCGCAGGGCCGGTTGGCTTATACATGGCGGGCTTTACGGAAGAATCGTCCAAACGCACCACGCAGCATCCGCTGTTGCCGGGCGCGATTGCCGAATTTAACCAGTATGAATTTAGCCGCGCGATGCGCCACAAAGATTGCCAGAATCCGCTGCGTATTTTCTCGCATATAGCGCCATACATGGGCGGGCCTGAGAAAATCATGAACACCAACGGCGCGGGCGACGGTGCACTGGCCGCACTTCTGCATGACATTACGGCGAACAACTACCACCGTTCTAACGTGCCAAACTCCAGCAAGCATCAGTACACCTGGCTGACTTATTCGTCTTTAGCGCAAGTGTGCAAATACGCGAATCGCGTCAGTTATCAGGTGCTAAACCAGCATTCTCCGCGCCTGACCCGTGGGCTGCCAGAACGCGAAGATAGCTTAGAAGAGTCTTACTGGGATCGTTAATTAAACGCCCTCACCCTAACCCTCTCCCCCAGGAGAGGGAACTCTACCGTTTTCTCCTTCTCGCCCAGGAGAGGGAACTCTACCGTTTTCTCCTTCTCCCCCAGGAGAGGGAACTCTATCGTTTTCTCCTTCTCCCTCAGGAGAGAGAACTCTACCGTTTTCTCCTTCTCCCCCTGGAGAGGGAACCCTACCGTTTTCTCCTTCTCCCTGGGGAGAGGGAACTCTATCGTTTTCTCCTTCTCCCTTTGGGAGAAGGCCGGGATGAGGGGGAACTCAAGCCACCGGCTTATCCAACAACCCCATCATCGTATTCGCAATCTCGCGCTCACCCATCACCACCTGATTCGCACCACGCTCGGTAATGTAATCCACCTCATCGTCATAATGGGCGCGGGCAATAATCTCGATATCCGGGCACTTGGCGCGTGCGGCGGTGACAATTTCCCCGGCCTCATAGCCATTTGGAATCGTCAGCAACAACCAACGAGCACAATCCAGATGCGCCAGATTCATGATTTCCTCATTGGCGGCATTTCCCAACACCGCACGAATCCCGCGCTCTCGCAGTTCATCAACCCGGCTACGTGACGTTTCAATCACCACCAGCGGAATACCCTGCGCCATTAATTTCTCACCCAGCAAACTTCCCACGCGCCCGAAACCTACCAGCAGGGCGTGATTGCAAATATCGACCGGAATTTGCTTCTCGTCTTCGATAGCTTCTTCCAGCGTCTGCTCTTCCAGCGTTTCAGTTTTTTCGAGATAACGCTCAAGAATCGCAAACAAAATCGGGTTCAGCATAATCGACAAAATCGCCCCGGCTAGCACCAGATTTTGCCCGGTTTGCGGCAGCAGATTCAGCGCCATGCCCAGTCCCGCAAGGATAAAGGCAAACTCACCAATCTGCGCAAGGCTAGTGGCGATGGTTAACGCCGTTCGCTGCGAGTGGCCGAACAGGCGCACCAGGAAGAACGCTGCCAGCGATTTACCAAACACAATAATCGCCACCGTGCCCAGCACGGCGAGCGGTTCCTGAATCAAAATTAGCGGGTCGAATAACATCCCGACGGAGACAAAGAACAGCACCGCGAAGGCATCGCGCAGCGGTAAAGTGTCATGAGCCGCGCGGTGGCTTAGTTCAGATTCGTTGAGCACCATCCCGGCGAAGAATGCGCCGAGTGCGAAGGAAACATCAAACAGTTCAACGGCCCCAAAAGCGATGCCCAGAGCCAGCGCCAGAACCGCCAGTGTAAACAACTCGCGTGAACCGGTAGCCGCACTGCGCGCCAGAATCCACGGCACCACGCGACGGCCAACAATCAGCATAATCGCGATAAACGCCACCACTTTGCCGATGGTTAAACCCATATCCAGCGATAATGTCGCCAGGCCAACATCGCCTTTTTCCAGCATATTGGCCACGGCGGGCAGCAGCACCAGCGTTAGCACCATCACCAGATCTTCAACAATCAGCCAGCCAATGGCGATTTGCCCGCGCTGGCTGTCGATTAATTGCCGTTCTTCAAGAGCGCGCAGCAGCACCACGGTGCTGGCGGTGGAAAGACAAAGACCGAACACGATACCGGTCATCAACGACCAGCCCATCAGCGATGAAAGCGCCATACCCAGCAGCGTCGCCACACCAATCTGGGCGATAGCTCCGGGAATGGCGATGGCCTTTACCGCCATCAAATCCTTGAGAGAGAAATGCAAACCGACGCCAAACATCAGCAGGATAACGCCCAGTTCAGCTAATTCTGGGGCAAGTTTAGTGTCAGCGACAAAGCCTGGCGTAAAAGGGCCGGCCAATACCCCAGCTAATAAATAGCCCACCAAAGGTGATATACGAAGTTTGTTGGCGAGCATACCGAGCAAAAAGGCCAGTACGAGGCCGCCGACAATGGTGGTGATAAGCGGGGTGGCGTGATGCATTCCGTCTCCTTTCGTGATTAATCCGATCCAATATGTCCAAAATCCTACTTTTAGTTTATGACAATTTTTTAATCGATGTGCGTGTTAAATAGAGAGTTTCTTTAAAAAAGGCGCATATGGACAAAAATGCGGGGCTGAGGGGCGTTTTGTACGTTTAATTTAGGAAAGGTCTGGCCGAATGTGGGGATGATGCAGGGCCAGAGAGTTTCTCTGGCCCTTATAACTATGACTTATGGCGGTTGTCAGGCAGGAATATGGTCAATATGCCGAGAAGTGGCAGGAAAGCACATATTTTATAGACTAATTCGATACTTGTATGGTCGGCAACCAGGCCGAGAATGGCAGCTCCCAGGCCGCCCATACCAAACGCGAAACCAAAGAACAGGCCGGAAACCATGCCGATACGCCCTGGCATCAATTCTTGCGCATAAACCAGAATTGCCGAAAACGCCGAGGCAAGAATAAAGCCGATAATCACCGTCAGGATGCCCGTCCATTCCAGCGAAACATACGGCAGGAACAGAGTGAATGGCGCAACGCCCAGAATCGAACCCCAAATCACGTATTTACGGCCAATCTTATCGCCCACCGGCCCGCCAATTACCGTTCCCGCGGCCACCGCGAACAGGAAGGCAAACAGGTGGAACTGCGCGTTTTGCACCGACAAACCAAATTTATGCATCAGGTAGAAAGTGTAATAACTGCTGATGCTCGCCATATAAAAATACTTAGAGAAAATCAGCACCAGCAACACAGACACCGCCTGAATCACCTTCTTGCGCGGTAACGGGTTTACGATCGGCGCGGCGGTTTTGCCTTTCGCCATGCGGTGTTGCGCGGCGTACCAGCGGCTGATTTGCAGCAGCACGATAATCGCCAGCAAAGCCGCCAGCACAAACCAGCCGACGTTGCCTTTGCCGTATGGCGCGATAATCAGCGCTGCCAGCAATGGCCCCAATGAGCTACCAAAGTTGCCGCCCACCTGGAACAGCGATTGCGCCAGACCATGACGACCGCCGGATGCCATACGCGCCACGCGGGAAGATTCCGGGTGGAACACCGACGAACCCGTACCAACAAGACCCGCCGCCAGCAGCACCATCGGGAAACTACCCGCCAGTGCCAGGATCACCAGGCCGCAAAGTGTGAAGCACATACCAATCGGCAACGACCACGGCATCGGGTATTTGTCGGTGTAGTATCCTACCACCGGCTGGAGTAGCGATGAGGTCACCTGGAAGGTCAGCGTAATCATCCCGATTTGCACAAAACTCAGCGAGAACTCACTCTGTAGTAGCGGGTAAAGCGCCAGAATGAGCGACTGAATCATATCGTTGAGCAAATGGGAGAGGCTGATTGCCCCCAGAATGCCGAACGCGGTGCGAGCCTTTTGCGGCTCAGGCGTAGCGAGAGTTTGGTCCGAGATTGCCATAAATACCTGTAATTATTGGATTGATTGTTTTTTAACCCAGTTCACTGATGGAACCGTAGGAAATCATTACTCAGCTAACATACCTTCTGGAAAGTTCTGAAGAAAGTCACAAGAGTGAAAAGTTATTTGTCTATGCTAGTAGGCTTCTGTTATTGGTGCGTAAGCAATTATTGAATATGGAGATTTGCGATGAAGTTCGTAGTGAAAGGGGTGACCACCGCACTGCTCATGGCAGTCAGTTTAACCAGCGCATCTGCACTGGCCTGGGAAAAAGATAAAACTTATAACATCACCATTTTGCACACCAACGATCACCACGGGCACTTCTGGCGCAATGAACACGCCGAATACGGCCTTGCGGCACAAAAAACGCTGGTGGATAGCATTCGCAAAGAGGTCGCGGAAAAGGGCGGCAGCGTGCTGTTGCTGTCGGGCGGTGATATTAACACTGGCGTTCCTGAATCCGACTTGCAGGATGCCGAACCTGATTTCCGTGGCATGAACTTGATTGGCTATGATGCGATGGCTATCGGTAACCACGAATTCGACAAGCCGCTGACGGTATTACGCCAGCAAGAAAAATGGGCAAAATTCCCCCTGCTTTCAGCCAACATTTACCAGAAAAGCACCGGCGAGCGTCTGTTTAAACCATGGGCCATCTTCAAGCCGCAGGGCATTAAAATCGCGGTTATTGGTTTAACCACGGATGACACGGCGAAAATCGGCAACCCGGAAAATTTCACCGATATCGAATTCCGCAAACCGGCTGACGAAGCCAAACTGGTGATTCAGGAGCTGCAATCCACTGAAAAACCGGACGTGCTGATCGCCGCAACGCATATGGGCCACTACGATAACGGCGACCACGGCTCTAACGCGCCTGGCGACGTCGAAATGGCTCGCAGCCTGCCTGCGGGTGCGCTGACCATGATTGTCGGCGGCCATTCGCAAAACCCGGTCTGTATGGCGGCGGAAAACAAAAAGCAGGTCGATTACGTGCCGGGTACGCCATGTGCCCCGGACCAGCAAAATGGCATCTGGATTGTTCAGGCGCATGAGTGGGGCAAATACGTGGGTCGTGCGGATTTCGAATTCCGTAACGGCGAGATGAAACTGGTGCATTACCAGCTGATCCCAATCAATCTGAAAAAGAAAATCACCTACGATAACGGTGAAAGTGAGCGCGTGCTTTACACCCCACAAATCCCGGAAAACCAGCAAATGCTTTCCCTGTTGACACCATTCCAGAACAAAGGCCAGGCGCAGCTGAATGTGAAAGTGGGTAGCGTAAACGGCCACATGGAAGGGGATCGCAGCAAAGTTCGCTTCGTGCAAACCAACCTGGCGCGCTTGCTGTTGGCGGCACAAATGGATCGCACCGGTGCTGATTTTGCAGTAATGAGCGGCGGTGGTATTCGCGATTCGATTGAAGCGGGCGACATCACCTATAAAGATGTGCTGAAGGTTCAACCGTTTGGTAATACGGTGGTTTATACCGATATGACCGGCAAAGAAGCGACGGAATATCTCAGTGCGGTCGCACAGAAGAAACCTGATTCGGGTGCTTATCCTCAATTCTCGAATGTCAGCTTTGTGGCAACCGCTGCGGGTCTGCAAGATTTGAAAATTAAAGGCGAGCCAATTGATCCTGCGAAAACCTACCGTATGGCGACGTTAAACTTTAACGCCTCCGGCGGTGATGGTTATCCGGCAATCGATAAAAAACCGGGTTATGTGAATACCGGTTTTGTGGATGCTGAAGTGCTGAAACAGTACATCGAGAAGAATTCTCCGCTCGATGTGAATGCTTTCGAGCCGAAAGGCGAGGTGAGCTGGAAGTAAGTTTTCCCTGGCCCTCACCCTAACCCTCTCCCACGGGAGAGGGGATCGTCCGTCTTTCTCCCTCTCACTAAAGCCAGACGGGGCGAGTCTTTCTCCCTCTCCTTGGGGAGAGGGCCGGGGTGAGGGCGTCCTACTTCAAAGGCAACAAAATATCCGTTTGCTGCGCATGTTCCGGGTGGTTTTTATCCAGTTCCAGATAGCGGAAATACACCGGGAAATCGCGTAGTTCTTCACCACTTTGCGGCAACCATTGGCGATAAAGATAGTAAACGCTGTCGCTGATTCGCTCATAAGCGCCAACATGCCGAACTACCGCGCAACGCCCGCCGGGTAGCGTTTTCCCGATCACGCCCTGCGGATTTTGAGGCACCACACCCTTCGCAACCAGGCTCAACTCACCACATACATCAAAGCGAAACTCTTCACCCGGCGTAGTGGCGGGGTCGCTGTAAGGCACGCCGTAAGTGCCTTGCGTGGTGTAGTCCGAAAGCCCGGATGCTTTGCGCCACTCAATAAAGTTTGCGACCGTATTATTAACGAGCATCGGGTCGCCAAGGTGTTCCAGCACCGCCACGTCCATCGGTTCGACAGTAATAATTTTCACGTCCATATTTTCTAACCTCTGCTGATTTTCCCGTCCGGGAAATTGAAAATGCACATGCCAGTCAACCCAGACAGGAGCTTTGCGAAACTCGCCGGGGGTCAGGCCGAAGGTATTTTTGAAGGCGCGGGAAAATGATTCAGGATTTTCAAATCCAGCATCCAGGGCAATATTAATCATTCTTTCCTGCGGGTTGCTCACCAGGCGGAAAGAGGCCCGTTTGAGGCGCATTAACTTGATGTAACGGCTAATGCTGATCCCACAGAATTGGCTGAATTGCCGATGAAAATGAAAACGCGAAAAACAGGCTACTTCGCTGAGTTGCTCGACGGTCAACGGGCTATCAAGATGCTGTTCGATATAGGCAAATACTTGCTCAAAACGTCGGGTGTAAAGTTGTTGTCTTTCGCTATTCATTATTCCTCCCTCAAGCGCTTACTTTGCCAGTGACTCTCTTTTCCGTCCTGACTGAGATTGCTCTTTTGGGAGGAAATAACGATCAGTCGCGGCGGGCTATTTCAGCAAAAGTAGCATTCAGTATTTTTGCCAGATCCAATGCGGCAAGTTCGATATCCAGCCCACGTTTACCGCCTGACACGTAAATCGACGGGAATTCCTGCGCGGGTGCGTCGATAACCGTTGGCAACAGCTTCTTCTGCCCCAGCGGGCTGATACCGCCAACCAGATAACCTGTAATGCGTTGCGCCACCATCGGGTCAGCCATATCCACTTTCTTCGCGCCCAACGCTTTGGCAACTTTTTTCAGGTCGAGCTGCCCGGAAACCGGCGTGACGGCGACGGCCAGATGTTTCATATCACCGTTAATCGCCACGAGCAGCGTTTTATACACCTGCTCTGCATTAAGGCCGAGCTTGCGCACCACTTCATCGCCGAAGTTGGTTTCGTTTGGATCGTGCTCATAGGCATGTAATTGAAATTGAATGCGGTTTTTTTCAAGAAGTTTTACTGCGGGTGTCATGTTACCTTCTTAGTGCTTTTGTCTGAAAAGCGCACAAATTATTAAGCTGCGTGATAACTGTGTGAATTACTATAATGTCACTTAATAGTGATAGCGTTAATGGTCACATTGAGCGACAATTCTTCATCTGGTTGTTAATTCGACCAGAATAACTACAAAAATAGTAAATTCCTCTTTGACGGGCCAATAGCGATATTGGCCGTTTTTTTATCTCCCCGTCATACTTCAAGCTGCCTCTTTGTTGGCTGCGTTCAGTCGCCCAGGTCACTTACTTATGTAAGCTCCCAGGGACTCTTTCTCTTGCCGCCGCGATGCAACTCGAATTATTTGGGGATATTTTTCAACAAGTCAGGCAAATTCCCCTTCCCGTAAAGATGCAGCGCGCCGACGGCAATAACGTAGCGCCCGGCGGGTAACTGCTGCAAGAAACGCTGCCACTCAAGATTCCGTTGATGCATAAGTACATCGTATAACTCATCGCCAAAAGTATTAGGCAATGCCACATTTTTGCTCTGCGGCGGGGATTCCAGCCACCAGCTAATCATCATTTGCAGCAATCGCGCATTGGTGTGCCAGTGGGTGAGCGTATCGGTTAACAGCGGCATTCCGCCGTTGGGCAAACGAGTCAAAATATCAATCTGATGTTCCGCACCTTCCAGCTCAATCACCGGAATCGCCATCGCTTTTGCCGCTTCCAGCATCTGAAAATCTATTCCGTAATCGGCTCGTAAACCCAGACGCTGCGCCTGATGAGCCTGGAGCACCAGCGCAATTTGCCAGGCGGGCTGGTTATCAATCTGGCTGAGCGGGATATCCAGTTCCTGGATTAACGACACCACTTGCGCCCAGTCTTCGGCTGACAAACGTTGTTCGAGGGGGATTTCTTCTTCGATTTGTGCGAATGGAGAGCCGCCCTGGGTGATGTCGGCTTCGACAATCAGCGCGTCGGCTTCCCGGAGTTTGTCGATGAGCTTTCCGGAAAGCGGCGCCATATCGCGCGTCCCCATATGGATACTGCCGACCAGGTGAAGATGGCGATTGCCGGGCAGAACAATATCCAGAGCGGGCCAGGGATAGTCGGGTTTTGAAAGGCTTGAAAACAATGCGGTAATTCGCGATAGCAGACCCATTGGCAGATTCCCTGGCAAAAAAGTTATGCTACCGCTGCGATGCGCCGGGTGCAAATCGCAGCGGGGATTTCGGTGGATAAGCGCAGCGTCATCCGACATTTAATCTTTCGGTTTAAAACGCAACAAACGGTTGGCGTTGCTGACCACGGTAATCGACGAAAGCGCCATTGCCGCCCCTGCCACCACCGGGTTGAGCAACGTTCCGGTCAGCGGATACAAAATCCCGGCGGCAATCGGAATCCCCAGCGTATTGTAGATAAACGCGCCGACCAGGTTCTGCTTCATGTTGCGCAGCGTGGCTTTGGAAATTGCCAGCGCATCGGCGACACCCACCAGGCTATGGCGCATCAACGTGATGGCTGCGGTTTCGATAGCCACATCGCTGCCGCCACCCATCGCAATCCCCACTTCGGCCTGTGCAAGCGCTGGCGCATCATTGATCCCATCACCCACCATCGCCACCTGGCGGCCTTGCTGTTGCAGCTTTTTAATCGCTTCGGCTTTGCCGTCTGGCAACACGCCCGCAATCACTTCATCGATGCCCGCTTCTTTCGCAATCGCATTGGCGGTGGTTGGGTTATCGCCGGTCAACATTACCAGGCGATAGCCGTTACGGTGCAGGCGTTGCAGCGCGCTAACGCTATCGGCACGCAGCGGGTCACGAATCGCAAACAGCGCAACCAGTTTGCCATCGACGGCTAACAGAACCGGCGTTGCGCCACGACTTGCCTGCGCTTCAATTTCTGCGTCCATGGCTGTGGTATCGATGTTTTGTTCAATCAGCAGCGCTTTATTACCGAGCAACAACTGACGCCCTTCGGTTTCGCCACTCACACCCAGCCCACGCAACGTGCGGAACGCATTCACCTGCGGCAATTCGACACCGTCGGTTTTGTCGAGAATCGCCCGCGCCAGCGGGTGACTTGAACCTTGCTCCAGTGCGCCAGCCAGTCTTAGCGCATCGGCTTCAGACCAGTTGTTACCCGTGCTGACCGCCACCACTTGCGGTTTGCCTTCCGTCAATGTGCCGGTTTTATCGAACACGATAGTGTCCAGCGTGCTGGCGCGTTGCAGCGCATCGGCATCGCGCACTAACACGCCAAACTCAGCGGCACGGCCCACGCCGGAAATTATCGACATTGGCGTTGCCAGTCCGAGCGCACAAGGGCAGGCGATAATCAGCACCGTAGTGGCAATCACCAGCGTATAAACAATTTGCGGAGCCGGGCCGAAGAAGTACCAGATGGCGGCGCTAAACAAGGCAATCAGCACCACGACAGGCACGAACACCGCCGAGATTTTATCGGCAAGTTGGCCGATTTCGGGCTTGCTGCTTTGCGCCTGGCGCACCATGCGGATAATGCGTGAAAGCGTGGTGTGGTTGCCGGTGGCGGTAGCGCGGAACAGCACGCTGCCGTCTTGCACCACGGTGCCTGCGTGAATCGGCTCATCGGTAGATTTTTGCTGTGGCACCGGTTCGCCCGTCAGCATCGCTTCATCAAACCAGGCTTCGCCCTGAGTGATTTCCCCGTCAACCGGCACGCGGTCGCCAGTGGTTAAACGCAAAATCATTCCGGCGGTGACTTCCGCCAGCGGCAGCGTTTTTTCACCTTCATCGGTAACGACTCGCGCCGTCGGCGGCGTTAAATCCAGCAGGCGTTCCAGCGCTTTAGACGAGCGTTGGCGAGCGCGTTGCTCGAGCATATGCCCGAGATTTATCAGGCCGATAATCATGGCGCTGGCTTCGTAATAAAGGTGGCGCGCTTCCATCGGGAAGTGCTGCGGCCAGATATTCACGGTGATGGAATAAATCCACGCCGCCCCGGTTCCGAGCGCGACAAGCGTATCCATAGTGGCAGTTTTGTTCAGCAAACTGCGCCACGCGCTGCGGTAGAAATGCCCACCGGCAAACACCATCACGCCTAGCGTGACCAGGCCGATGGCTAACCACAACGAGCGGTTATCGTCGGTGACCATCATATTGTCGCCGAACATTCCCCAGACCATGACCGGAATACCGACGGCAAGCGCCACAATTGCCTGCCAACGGAAGCGTTTAACGGCGGCGTTGGCGGTTTCTTGCTGGCGTTCGCGGCGTTTCGCGTCATCTTCGATGGCTTCCGCGCCATATCCGACGCTTTCCACCGCTTTAACTAATGATTCGGCAGAGGCAGACCCCATAATCAGGGCGCTGCGCTCGGCAAGATTCACCCGCGCAAGGCTGACACCGGGCACGTTTTGCAACGCACTTTGCACCCGGGTCACACAACTTGCACAGCTCATGCCGTTGATCAACAACTGTTGGCTATCGTCGTCATCTTCGGCGGCTGTCGGAAGCGAGGTATTAGCCGCTGTCAGTGCTTCCGACGGGATTGATGACTCTGTCAGCGGATCAGACTTTGGGTGGCTGGCCGCTGTCGCTTCGTACCCGGCTTGTTTCACGGTGTTGATAAGCTCCTCAACGCTCGCCGTTCCGGTAACGCTGGCGTGAGTTTGCGTGACATCGGCCTGTTCAACGTCCGGGCGTTGTTCCAGGCTTTCTTTTACGCGTTTAACGCAGTGACCACAGGTCAGGCCATCAAGATTAAGATCGATAACGTGAGACATTTTCAGACTCCTTTTTTGAAAGTAGGGTAAGCGTAAACCTTCCCCTCAGGGGAAGGTCAAGCGATACCCGTCATTTTTCAAAATGCCGATGCGTCGGCGGCTGGGAGTTGGCTTAAGATCCCGGTATTCGCCAGCAAACTTAATCGTGCGGATTGCCACTCGGCGATAGCCTGAATGCGCTGCTGTTGGGCGTCTGCCAACGCGGATTGTGTGTTTAACACCTCAAGAATATCCGCCACATTTTTATCGTAGCGGCGTCGCGATGAGTCAACGCTGGCCTGGGCTGCATCCAGTAATTGCTGGCTTACGGTCAGCACACCGAGCGCAGTTTTCGCATCGGCCCAGGCTTTTACAACGTCAGTGAGAATATGTGCCGTGGTGTCTTCGAGTTGCGCCGCACTTTGTTCAGCCTGCGCCCGGGCTTCCTCAATTTTATAGTGGCGACTAAAGCCATCGAACAGCGGAACAGAGACGGTCAGGCCGATATCTTTATCTGTCTGGCTAATGCTCGACAATCCCTGGTTTGGAAAACCATTGCGCGAAATATGCGCCGTCATATCCAACGTGGGCAGGCCGTCCGAACGTACCTGAATAATCTTGTCCTGGTCGGCCTGCCATTTTGCCCGTGCCTGCGAAATAGCCGGGTGGCGGCTTTGCGCCTGTTTCAGCCATTGATTTAGATCGTGAATATCCGCAGGATTGACCCGCTCAGGCTGCGTGGGTAAATGAACGGCGGTGGCGAGGTTGATTCCCATCGCCTGCTTGAGCAGCGCGAGGTTTTTTTGATAATCCCCTTCGGCGTGCATTGCATTAAGTTGCGCTTTTGCCAGCGCCGTCGCGGCTTGCAGAGTATCGTCCTGCGTGGTGGCACCTTTGCTTTCACGGCGCTGAGCCACCGTTAAGGTTTGCTGTGCGAGCTGCGCAATTTGCTGACGGGCATTCATCACCGCCTGGCTGGTCATCGCCTCAAACCAGGACTGAATCACCGACGCCATGGTTTTTTGCAATGCTGCGTCGTGCCCGGCAATGGCCGCCAGCAGCATTTCGTTTGCGGCTTCCCGGTTTGCGCTGCGCCCGCCAAAATCGAATAAGCGCCAGTTTAGCGTGCCGTAAAACTGGTTGCCGATGTTCGTCGAAGAGGGCTGGTGCGAGTCGGAAGAATACGTAGTGGTGTCTTTAAGGCGGCTGACCGACCCGGTAATCGTTGGCAGATACGCCGCTCTCGCTTCGCCGACCACGCCGCTTTGCACTTTAATTTCCGCCCATGTGGCGCGGATTTGCGGGTTGTTGCACAGTGCCGTGTCTACCGCGTCTGTCAGCGCCAGCGGCTGAGTAAAATCCACCGCGCTGGCGCAGTCGATACGGCTGGCATCCGGCAGCGTTGCGCCGTCTTGTAATTGCACGGGCTGCGCCAGTAGCGGGTCGTCCAGCATGTCGCTTGCCGCTGGCTGCACCCACAATCCGAGCAGGCAAAACGTGACGAAAACCTTTCTAGCGTTCATTCAGGCTCTCATGTGTGTGTTGAATCAGCGGCGAAAGGAAGTATTCAATCACCCGACGGCTGCCGGTTTTAATTTCAATACTGGCGCTCATGCCCGGCCTGAGGGCAGACGCCTTGCCATCAATGTCCATAGTTTTGTGTGCCAGTTTGATGTGGATTGCGTATTGCGAATTCTGCGGTTTTTGCGCGCTCTGGCTGTTATTGGTTGGTGTGTTTTCGGGCGAGTTGCTCGTCCCGGCATTCAGCGCATCGCGTGAAACATAAGTGACTTCCCCCGGCATCATGCCGTAGCGGGTGTAATCAAACGCCTCGATTTTTACCGCCGCCTTTTGGCCTTGATGAATAAATCCGATGTCTTTGTTTTCGACGATGGCTTCTATCTCAACCTGGTTTTGCGCGGGTACGATCACCATCAAAGGCTGGGCGGCGCTGACCACTCCGCCAACCGTATGCACTGTTAACTGTTGAACGGTGCCGTCAACTGGCGCGGAAAGCTGGAGCTGAGTTTGATGGGCGGCAGCGCGTTGCACATCCTGATGCGCCTCGGCCTGCTGGCGCATCCCATCGTTCAGATCGTCTTCGGTTTTCTTGCGGGTTTCGGCAATAAACGCCTCGCGCTGATGGCGGGCATCGGCGAGCTTGCCGGTCAGCTCAATCATCTCTTGTTCTTTTTCCTGCCAGGAAATGACCGAAACGTCATGATTCGCAGCCAGCTCTTTATAGTTCTGCGCCCGCTCCTGAACCAGCGGCAGTTGCTGGCTATAACGGGTAATTTCACCGTCCAAATCTTGCAGATGGCTTTCGACATTCAGCCACTGGCTGGCAAGCTGGAGGCGGGCATCGGCGACCTTTTCAGGAGCGATGTTGTCGATATTGCCGAGTGCGATAAATTTATTGGCGGCGAGCGAATCCAGCAGCGCGCGCGAACGCGCGACCTGCAATACCGCAGTTTCCAGACCAACTTGCGCACGCATTTTTTCGTGGTCAATCATTTGCGTATCGAGTACCAGCAATGGTTCACCGGCATGTACCTTTTGCCCGTCGCTGACAAATATTCGCTCAACGCGCGCGGTTTCTACCGAGGCGATGGTTTTGGCATGAGCCGTTGGAATGATTTTGCCACTGGCGGAGACAATAATGTCGACTTTGCCGAACACCGACCACAGCACCAGGAAAACGATTAGCACCATTAGCAGGCGCGCCGTCCAGCGAGCGGTGGGGGAAACCGGGGCCAGTTGCAACGCCAGCGCGGCGGGTAAAAACTCCGCTTCGTCAGCTTTCAGTGTCGGTGGGGTGAGGGCGTGGCGCTGCTTCCAGAAGAAGGCAAAGTGCGAACGGTAGCGTTTCAACAGTTCGCGGCTGGCGCTAAAGTGCAAATTCATACGCGAGCCTCTTTGACTGTGCCTTGTTGCAGGCGATATAAATGCGCGTAGATGCCGTCCGGGTTTTGCACGAGTTCATCATGATGGCCCACTTCGGCAATCTGCCCGCGCTCCATCACCACAATACGATTGGCCTCGCGCACCGCAGACAACCGGTGCGCAATAATAATCACCGTTCTGCCCGCACAGATGCGGCGCATATTATCCTGAATGATTTTCTCGGATTCATAATCCAGCGCGCTGGTGGCTTCATCAAAAATCAAAATGCGCGGGTTGGAGATTAAGGCGCGGGCGATAGCAATACGCTGGCGCTGCCCGCCGGACAAGCCGGTGCCATGCTCGCCTACCATCGTGTCGTAACCTTCTGGTAACTCACAAATAAACTCATGTGCCCCGGCAAGTTTCGCGGCTTCAATCACCGCTTCTATCGGCAGCGTCGGGTTAGTCAGCGCGATATTGGCGCGGATCGAGCGGTTAAACAGGTTGTTTTCTTGCAGTACCACGCCGATTTGGTGCCTGAGCGAAGTGGTGTTGATCACTGCCAAATCGTGCCCGTCCAACAGCACTCGCCCGCGAGCGGGGATATAAAGGCGCTGCACCAGTTTTGTCAGCGTGCTTTTCCCGGAACCGGAACGCCCGACGATGCCAATCACTTCACCTGGCTTAATCGCCAGGCTCACGGTGCGCAGAACTTCTGACGCATCAGGGCGATAGCGGAAGGAAACCTGGTCAAATTCAATCGCCCCGGACAATGTCGGCAGACGTGATTTTTCGTCAACCACCTCAGGATGCGTATTTAAAATATCCCCAAGGCGACTCATGGAAATACCGACCTGCTGGAAATCATTCCACAGCTGCGCCAGGCGTAAAATGGGCTGCGAAACCTGGCCGGAAAGCATATTAAACGCGACTAATGCACCGACCGTCAGTTGGTTATCAATCACCAGACTGGCACCTATCCACATAATTGCGGCGGTCACCAGCTTACTAATCAAGGTGATAGCGCCATTGGTAATCGTGGAAATATTGGTCGCGGATAGCCCGGATGTCACATATCCCGCCAGTTGGTCATCCCAGTTTTTCACCCACCGTGGCTCAACGGCCATCGCTTTTACGGTGTCGATATTGCTGATGGTTTCGACCAGGAATGACTGGTTTTCGGCGGATTTATTGAATTTTTCATTCAGGCGGCGGCGCAAAACCGGCGTGAATACCACCGATAAAAAGATATAAAGCGGAATGGAAGCGATAACGATCAGCGTCAGTTTTACGCTGTAGCTAAACATCACCGCCAGGAAGATGAACGAGAAAAGAATATCGAGCACTACCGTGATGGCATTACCGGTCAGAAACGAGCGGATATTTTCCAGCTCACGGACGCGAGCAACGGAATCCCCAACGCGACGGCTCTGGAAATAAGCAATCGGCAAATTGAGCATATGGCGGAACAGGCGCGCGCCTAATTCCACATCCAGCTTGCTGCTGGTATGGGCAAATACCCAAGTGCGAATCCCGCTTAATAATGCTTCAAATATATTCGCTGCCACCAGGCCAATCGCCACCACATGCAACGTTTTCATCGCATGGTTAACCAGCACTTTATCCATCACCACCTGGAAGAAAAGCGGCGTGACTAAACCAATGAGTTGTAGCACCAGCGAGATGAGCATAATTTCACCCAAAATACGCCGGTACTTAATGATTGCCGGAATAAACCAGGTGAAATCAAATTTGGCGAGCGTGCCGCTGAAATTGACTTTGCTGGCGAAGTAAATAACCTCACCCGTCCAGATTTCGGCCAATTCATCAACATTAATAAACTCAGGAGGTCTATTTTCATGCTGAATAAGCAGGCGCGGTTTTACGGTGTGATTATCATTCTTACTTCCCGGGTCGTATTTTCCAAGAATAAAGTAACGCCCATCAAGATGTTGTGCCACCGCCGGTAACGCGGCTTTATCCATGCGGCGTGGATCCTGGCGAACCACTTTGGTTTTCAGCCCCAGAGAGTGCGCTGCCAGTAATATAGCCCGTTGGCTAAACACGAGTTTCCCGTTCGCGGACATCTCCATATGACCGGCGAGTTGATGCTCGAGGTTTATTTTGTCGACCACGACCTGGTGAAAAGCGCCGATGACCTGCAAACAGAAAAACCCGCTATCCATGAGATACCGCCGACAACATATAAGTCATTTTAATTAACAAGGCCAATAACAAGAGGGCTATACAGAAGGATATAGTGAAGTTGCGCGATTAAATATCACAGGGGGCTAAGGGTTGTCAAAATACGTCGCTTCATTAAAAATAGGTAATATTGGACATTTAAGGTGAGAGTTGAAGGGAAGGTGCGTTCTTTTTTTATTATTATCTTTAACAGTTATGCATCCTTTCATTATTACCTTTTTATTATTTGATCAGAATAAGTACGTTAATGTTTATAATCGTAAAATCCAACTTAAAGTTGTAACCTCGGAATTATTTTGAAATGTCCATATTTAATCTATTAGAGTGAAAAATGCGCTAAAAATAAACCTGCCGATAAATATTGTGATTGATAATATTTACCTGAATTCATCTATTTCTTTTTTATGAAGAAATGGGTGGATTACCCATCAATAATTATTTTCATCCTTTAGGGTTTTATTTAACTCTTTTTAGGTATGTATTCCGGCAAGGAGACAACTGTGTCTGATTCAACTCAAAACAACACTGCAATGCCTGACCTTAATAAAATTAGTTCATGGAGTCAGGCGGATTACGAGCTACTGACCGCCGATTTCGTCAGCAAAATGACGCCAGCGCAAATTTACGCGATGGGCCACACCTCATGGATGCCGGACGAAGCCGCTGCTGGGTTTACCGCCGAAATGGTGCAACAAATCAGTATCAGCATGTACTGGTTTAAGCCTGGTTGGGTCAACAACCTGAGCATGGAGGCGCTTCAGGGCCTAACGCCCGCTCAGATGGGTGAGTTCACCGCCAACACGCTTTGTGGTGTGGATGCAGCGCATTTATCCACTTTCACAGCCGAGCAGGTCGCGGGTATCAATTGCAGCTTTTACTGGTTCGATGCTAACTGGCTGAACAGCTTAAGTATTCCAGCATTTCAGGCTATCAATGCCAAACAACTTAGCGGCCTGACAGGTGCTAATCTTACCGGCATAGATAGTGCGCATGCGGCGGCCTTAACGGTCAGCCAGATAACCAGTTGGACGACCACCTTTTACTGGTTCAACTCAACCTTCCTGAACAATCTGAGTACAGAGACATTCCAGGCAATTAGCAGCAAGCACCTTAACGAGTTAACGTCGGCTAATTTCTTAAAGCTGGATAACCAACATCTGGCGGCATTAACCGCTGCGCAAGTTGCCGCCTCATCGCGTATTGGCGATTTGACCAGCGAGCAATTCGGTTATTTAGATATTTCCGGGTTGTCTGTTTCCGCCATTGGACAATTATCTAAAAAGGAATATCTGGGACTGACGGCGAAGCAGGTTTCAACATTCAGTGCTGAGCAAATTCAGGCATTGAAGAGTTTTGACTTGATTCCGGCGGCGGCAATCAATGGATTTACGCCGGTTCAAATTGCGGGCTTTGGCGATGATCTATCGTTGCTTCCGGCAGCATTCCTCAACAATCTCGATACAGCTATGTTTGCAGCCTTCACCCCAGCACAGCTGAGAACGCTTAGCCCAGCGACATTCGCGGCCCTGGACTACCAGCACTTCTGGACGATTAATGATTTACCGGCACTGAGCGATGTCATGTCGTCCTTGTCGACCGATCAGCTGCTAACCGTTTCTCAATTGATGTCGATTGAACAAATTGCGCAATTGCCAGAAAGCCAGAATTCATTAATTAACACGTCTGTAGAAACGGGATTCGCACTGGTTGATAGAATCAGCGACCCGGCGCTAAAAGAGCTGATGCACAATGCCGTCACCAACGACGCTTCATTATTCAGCTTCCAGTCGATTGAGTCTGTACTGAAAGATTTTGCCGCGCAATTAACCGGCAATCTCAGCGCCAACCAGTACGGTGATATCAAAAATTATGTGCAGGAAATTGGCAACGTTTGCGGAACTGACTCGGCAATCTATTCGCTGGTCAATGGGCTGATTGGTACAAGTGGTGCATCCATTAACTGGACGGCAACGGGGCCTGGCGAGCGAATCGGTAGCCTGGCTGCTGGCTCGTCTGTCACACAATTTAATCAGTTAATTTCCACCTGGTTTGATGGGGCAAACGCGCCAGCATCATCTTCAATGGCACATGTCGAAGGTCGCCCGCTGTTCGCCAAAGGGGGTCCATCCATTAATGACATTACTCAAGGAGGCGTTAGCGATTGTGCTCTTCTTTCAGCGCTTCAGGCGGTGGTGAATATTGCACCTGATTTCATTAAATCAATGATCGTTGAGAACCCAAATAACACCTATAGCGTGCGTTTCTTTAATAAAGGAGAGCCTCATTGGGTGACCGTCGATGGTAATGTTTGCAGCTACGGTGAGAATTCGGCTAATTCAAGTTGGGCGGCGATTGTTGAACGTGCGAACGTTGCTTTTGAAGCCACGTATATGAATGACATTAATAATTACTCAAGCCTGGGAGGGGGTCATATTAAGATGGAGGAGATTACCGGCGATACATTGACTTCATTCCGAGCGTTAGTAACGTCTGAGGAAAAATGGGACACCACTAATTTTGAAATCCTGAAAACGGCGGTGCTCAATGGTGCGCCGGCACAACTTTCCAGTTGGGCCAATTCAAAAAATACCGCGACCGGGCAAACAAACTTCGTGAGTGGGCATGCATTTGGAATTATCGGTTTTGATGAATCGACCCAGGATTTTATTTTGACCAACCCTTGGGGCGCTTACCGTAACGACAATGTTCAAGGAACATTTGAAGCCTCAATGGATGAAATGTGGCAGAAGGGAAATTTCAGCACCAACATTCTTATCGCAAATATAAACGACACTTCCGGCGCTGCCGGGCCGTTGGTTCACGCGATGGCGGCAATGAACACCTCGCCGTCGGCAGCGCTTACCCACTCTGCCTTACCTAATCATGTTAATAACGGAACGCTCGCCGCTTCACATGCCTGATAGTTAAGCCCTTCACCTCCGCCCAATCGGGTGGAGGTAACTCCCACCTTTTCAAAGCATTATGTGAGGCAGTATTAGTTAAGTCATACTTTTTCTGCCATTCCCATTCTCAATGCACAGCCATGTACTACTGTTATCTAAAGTATTTCGAAACGTGTTTGTCGTTTTCGTTATGTTTCAGCGCGTTATTACTCATTGTGGCTATGTAGAGATTGCTTATGAATAATATCTATCGACTGGTGTGGAGCCATGTTGCGAACAGTTTTATTGCGGTTGCAGAAACATCTCGGGCGGGGAAAAAGGGCGGCAGAGCGGGAAGGGGTGGTAAAAAGT
Source organism: Buttiauxella izardii (assembly GCF_003601925.1). Lineage (GTDB taxonomy): Bacteria > Pseudomonadota > Gammaproteobacteria > Enterobacterales > Enterobacteriaceae > Buttiauxella > Buttiauxella izardii. The sequence continues at coordinate 62,384 of NZ_QZWH01000009.1, read as the reverse complement.
TATTAGTGACAGCGTTAGTGCTTGCCGGGAGTTATGGAACTTCCGCCTTCGCTGACGATGTGCAATGGAGTGCTGAATATCCGAACTACGATTTCATCTCGCCATATGATCAAATTAGTGAGACGGGCTATGCGTTTACTATCGACAGCCTTACCGCCGCCAACCATTTTGCGCCAGGCACCACGCTTAACGTTCTCGGGCCGATACCCATTATTGCTGCGGGATCTGATGGTACTGCCACAAGTGTTACGGTGTTTAATGCGCTGCCGAATGGTTCGGGTACTGACCCCAACCGCATCACCATCATTAATGCTTCAGATTCTACTGGGGCAACCACGCCGATAACTCAAGCCAATATCAGCCAGTACAACTATTCACCGGCTCCAGCCACGCCACAAGAAAATAAGGAACTCAACGTTGAAGTTCCTGGCCTGGATGGCAGCTATCAAGTCATCAGTATTTATGATTCATCGACCTTTATTTCGGCAGTTGATGTTCCCGTCAGTAATATGATTTTGCCTATTTTTGATAGCGATTCTATTCGTATCTACAATAATTTTGGCATTACCTCAGTGGCATCAACCGGCGGGCAGGCCAATATTAATGTCGGCTCGAGCGATACTGCCGCACCTATTTCAGCCGCCGCTAATACTATTGATTTACTCACCAAAAACTCCGTACTGGCAAAAGCCGATGGCAGCGGAACCGCAACCAGCAGCACACAATGGCTTTCGGATAACTACATTCACTTTAGACCGGCGATTGTGTTGGCGAATGATACACAAGACATTCAGGCGCAAAGTTCTAAGTACGATTTCTCAATAACACTGCCCAATTATGAACAGGTTGGGAATAGGGTATTCCTGCTCGGCAATAAAACCTTTGTGATTAACTCTTCCACTGATATTGCAGGGGTAAACGACTTCCTGATCGGTGCTGGGGCTTATGCCGGTAAACCGCAGATTCAATATTGGCTAACGGCAGGTGCCACGGTAAATGGTGAAGTCATTGACTCGTCGGTCGAAGCACAAAATACCTACGACGCAATTATCACCGGAATGCTGGCGCAAGAAGAAAACACCAGCATCAAACTGACTTATCACGTCTGGGACGACAAAGGTATTCACACTAATAACGCCACGCTCGGCACCGGCAATTTAAACGTGATTTACGCCACCGGAGCGAATGCCTCGGGGCTGGTGGTGGCGGATGGTTCTCTGGCGGTGGATGGCGCGTCGGCGGTAATGCGTGCCGACAATAACGCAACCATCACCAACGATGGGGCAATCAACGCCTGGCGCAGTAGTGGGCGCAGCCCGACCTCTGTCGGGATGTCGACGACTGACGCGACGGCCATTAACAACGGCACCTTAAACGCCGGGCTGTTTATTGAAAAAGACGGCAGCAATCAGAATAAGTCTAACGCCGGAAGCGTGGGCATGGAAGGCGGCGGTGCCAGCATTCTGACCAACAACGGCCATATCAACGTTGCGATTACCGACACCACCACTAACAACGCGCGCGGTATTAGCGCGTCGGGAACGACGGCGGTTACTAACGCCGCCAACGGCACGATTGCGCTGGTCGGCAATAGCAATAACGCAGCAGGGAAGGCGGGCGGCTATGGGGTTTATCTCCTGGACAGCGCCACCTTTAATAACGCCGGCAATATCTACCTCGGCGTGACGCCTGTTTTAAATGCCACTGCACCCACAGCGGTGCCGATGACCGGGGGCTCTCTTTCTGCGGGGATCCACACGCAAAGCTCCGGCGCGGTGAATAACACCGGCACCATCACACTTGAAGCCAATACCCGTAACGCAGCCGGGATTTCCGTGCAGGGCGCGACAGGTGCCGTCACCAACAGCGGCACGATTAACGTTTTAGGCAGGCTCACCAATGGTTCGGCTGCGGCAAACTATGGCCTGAACGTGGTCGATAATACCGGCATCGTCACCCATAGCGGCACGATCAACGTGGATGGCGATAACAATATCGCGATAAACGTCTCGGCGCAGAAAGCGGGGGCGACAGTTTCCACAACCTCGGGCAGCTCGATTACCGTGGGTAAGGCGGGCGACACGGGCGGGAGTGACGGCCAACCGTACACTTATCGCAACTATGCGGTGTATGCCGAAGGGCTAAATACTCAACATGCGCAAGTGAACCTGAATTCCACTATCCGTCTGTTATCTGCCGGGGCCATTGGCGTTCACGCTCGTGGCGATGCGCAAATTGATATCAACGCCGCCTCCACGCTCACTTTTGAAAACACTCAACAGATGGGCTATTACGCCTGGGGCGATAAAGCGCAGATTAATATTGGCAGTGCGGCTATTAATGATAACGGCCAGAAAGACTCGATTTTATTCGCAGTTGACCACGGTGCCACGTTTGCAGGCAATGGCTCGGCTAGGGGTTATCAACTCACCGTCTCCGGCGAAAATGCGACCGGGATATTTGCCAACGGTCTGGATGAAACCAGCGGGATTAAAACCACAATCAACACCGGTACGGCGAGGATAAACGTCAATGGTAATGGTGCGGTCGGGGTAAAAGTCACTGGTGGCGCTCAAGGTACAATCAGCGACGGCGGCATTATATTGGGTGGCAATAATACAACGGCCGTAGTTATTGACGGGCGCAATTATAATATCGACAGCACGATTGACCCTGAAGAATTGCTAACTCAAGTCACCTCAACGGCGTCTACCACCGCCAGTTCCTTACAAAGCGGTATTGTTGGCTACAACATTTCGCATTTAGGGGAATTAACCTTAAATGGTACGGCGGGCATTGCGTTAGAAGGGACAAATAGCACCGGGATTTTGCTGCACGATAATGGCGCGGCGATTGTGAATGCCCCAGTCAGCGTTTCCGGCAGTAATAATATCGGCGTGAATATCCAGAACAATGGCGTATTGACCAATAACAATACGATTAGCGTCAGCGGTGCAACCGCAAGCGGCAACGTTGGCCTGCGTGTCGGCGGCGCGAATGCGGTCGTCAATCGCCTTGGCACCGTCAATGCGACCGGCGGCCTGGCGGCGGTTCAGTTGATTGGTTCGGGTGCCAATCTGACCGTCAACGGAACGGGCAACCACATCACGGCATCCGGCGGCGCTGACGGCGTGCGAATGGATACCGGAGCCACATCATTTACCGCTACTGACACCATTATTGATATTTCCGGCACCGGCGCGGGCATTAACAACAATGCTGATACGGCGAATATCAACCTCAATGGCGTGACGATTAATGCCGCCGATGGCCCGGCGATCCGCACCGCAGTCACTTTCAGCGCGGCTGGGGCCAATAACACGCTGAATGTTTCTGGTAGTGGCTATGGATTTGCCTTTATGAATGCGGCGGGTGCCCCAACAACCGGGAATCTGACCATTGATAATGGCTACACCATCAACGGCAATGGCGCGAACAGCGTCGGTATTCTGGCGCGAACCGCCGGGAATGTGAGTTCGGGCGCGACCATCAATATGGCGGCGGGTGCCGGTTCAGCGATTGTCGCCACCGATGGCGTGGCCAACACAGCGCGCACCATTACCAACACCGGCACGATAACCAGTCTGGGCACGGGCGCACCGGTCATTAATGCCTCAGGCGCGGGCAATACCACCATCAACAACAGCGGCACGTTGCTGGCGGCCAATACCACGGCGCAGGCCATTCTTACCGGCAGCGGGAATGACGTGGTGGCGTTAAGTGGCGCGGTGGCGAATACGCGTGGTGAAATCGTGTTGGGAACGGGTAACGACCAGTTTAGCTGGACGGCAGGAGCGTTTAACGGCGGGGTGACTTTCAACGGTGCGGACGGCAACGACAGCGCCACATTGGGCGATGTTTCGCTAGCGAACGTCACTCATATTCTCAGCGAAGGTGGCCCGAATAATACGCTGACATTGAACGGCACTCATCAGGGCGCGGCCCCGGCATTATTGGGAACCTTTAGCGCGGATGACCTGGCGAAAGGCACCAATATTGGCACCGGCTGGAGCACATTGACTCTGGATGGCGATGCCACCGACGCCCGTATTGTCGACGATCTGACGCTTGCAGGCGCTCAGGCTATCAACATCAACAACGGCGCGACGCTACGCAGCGGCGACAGCGCATCGACTTCTGGTGATGCCACTCTTCATAACTACAACGTCGCCACTTCCGGCGCGACAAGCTTGCTGTCGTTCGACGGCACAAGTGACCAGATTTACAGCGGGATTATCAGCGGCACCGGCGGCATGGAACGTATCGGCGCGGGCAAAACGACGCTGCTTGGCGATAACACCTACACCGGAAATACCTACATTGGCGCAGGATCAGAACTGGCGCTGGGCGATGGCGGCACGGTGGGGAGTTTGTCGGAAACCACTAACATCACCGACGACGGTATTTTGACGGTTGACCATTCTGATGATGTGACGCTAAACGGCGTGATTTCTGGCAGCGGCGCGTTCCGCCAGATTGGTAGCGGCATAACACGTCTGGGGGGGAACAACACCTACGCGGGAACCACTAACGTTGAGCAGGGAACATTGCTGATTAACGGTGTGCAAAGTGGCACCGGGCTGACCACGGTGATGACCGGCAGCACTCTCGGCGGCTTTGGCACGATTGGCGGAGATGTGGTGTTTCAGAGTGGCACGACCTTGCGTCCAGGCGATGACAACCGTGGCAATGGCACCGGCACGCTGACCATCAACCAAAATCTGACGCTCGCGGGTGATACCAATAGCCAGTTCCAGTTGGGGCAGGTTTATGTTCCCGGTGGTGCGCTAAACGATTTGGTTGACGTAAAAGGCAACTTGACTCTCGACGGTACGCTTGATGTGGCCCTGACTCAGGAAGGTATCTTCCTCCCTGGCGTCTATCGTCTGTTTAATTACGCTGGCAGCCTGGTCAACAACTCCATGACCATTAATTCGCTTCCGCCGAATGACGCTAATAATTACGCGATTCAGACCAACATCGCGAACCAGGTCAACCTGGTGCTTAACTTCGTTGACCCAAGCAACGTGTTGCAATATTGGGATGGTGATAACGGCGCTATTCCCGGCAACCATGGCGATGGAACGACGGGTAACGATAAAGTCGATGGGGGCTTCGGTTACTGGACAAGACAGATCGCGGGTAACAGCAACAACTGGACGCAAAGTACCGGTGTCGGTAATGCACCGTGGGCACAGGATGCGTTTGCGGTGTTCCAGGGGCAAGCGAATGAAGTACGTGTAAGCAATGCCTTTGGCTCGGTGCTCACCTCAGGTATGCAGTTTACGTCCAATGGCTACATTCTGAATGCCGATCCGGCTCGCCCTGATTCACAACTCTTTTTCACTGCCACAAATCCGCCCGGCGATTTCCCGCCGGATAACAGCTATGAATCGCAAGGAGCCACACATGCGGACAGCTATTTTGCGATACGTGTAGGGGACGGTGCGACAGGGGCTGATATCACCACCTTTATTAATGTCGACCTTGTTCAGAATGATTTGCTGGACGGCAATATCCGCTTGTTAAAAACCGATCCAGGTCGCCTGGTCCTGACCGGTAACAACGTGTTTACCGGTGGCGTAGAAGTTTGGAACGGTACGCTCAACATCAACAATGACAATGCGCTGGGGGCAACGAGTAACTCAGTACTATTGAAAAATGGAGCGACTTTCCAGGCCGGTGCAGACATTTCCACGCCACGTTTGTTCTTCGTTGATGGGAGTGTGGGCGGTGCATTAGATGTATTCGGTCATACATTCACGCCGACAGGCGTGATCGGGGGCGATGGGCCACTGACTATCAAAGATACCTCGGTTCTGGCCAACAATGGCGTTCTGGAACTCGGCGTGGCAAACACCTATCAGGGCGATACCAGCATTATTGGCAAAAACGGTACAGGGCAGTTAACCGTTAACGCCAACACCACCGGCGCCTTTGGCCGGGCAAACAGCCAGATTTCGCTCTCAAACCTGGCACAATTAAACCTTAACAACTCAGCCTCCGGCCAAACGCATACCTTCGCAGTCAACAACGCCAGCCTGGCGTTTAACGACACCGCCGGAGCGGGGCAAAGCACCATTACGTTGACCAACAGCGGTATCGCGGAATTTAACGGCAACAGCCAGGGCGATACCACCAGCGTCGCGGTCGACGCCACGTCATTGCTGGCGTTAAACGACAATGCCGATGCGGGTTCCGCCACGGTTGCCAACAGCGGGCGCGTCACTTTTGCCGATAACGCCCAGGCGGCGGGCGCGGTGATTTCTAACCTCGCAGGCGGGCTGGTGGACATCAGCGCGGCACTGGCGAATGCGTCAGTCGGCTCATTGTCGGGCGCGGGTAACGTGGCACTTGGCGCGGCAACGCTGGTGGAAGGCGCGCTTGGGCGCGATGACACCATTAGCGGGCTGATCAGCGGAACCGGCAACCTGGTGAAAACTGGCGGCGGCACGCTCAATCTCACCGCTGACAACACCTGGACCGGCACCGCCACCGCGCAACAAGGTGTGTTGCTGATTAACGGTAATCAGGCGGCGGCAACCGGCAAAACGACGGTGAACAGTGGCGCAACCCTGGGCGGTGCGGGCGTGCTCGGCGGCAGTGTCGAAATTGAAAACGGCGGCCATCTGGCTGCGGGGCAAGACCTTGCAAGCGTCGGCGTGCTGGAGATGGGCGCGTTAACCCTCAACCAGGATTCGCAGGTCGACTTCCAGTTCGGCAGGCCATTTGTCGTGGGCGGCACGCTCAACGATCTCATCAATATCAATGGCGATCTTAATCTCGACGGCAAACTGAATATCGCCCAGACACCGGGCGGATCGTTTGACGTCGGCGTGTATCGCGTCTTCAACTACACCGGCGCACTGAGCGATAACATTCTGGATATTGGCGCAGCCCCTGCGGCAGCGGACGATCTATATGTGCAAACCTCGATTGCCGGGCAGGTCAACCTTGTGAATCGCACCGGAGCGGTCATGCGCTTCTGGGACGGAACGGGCGGCAACGGCGGCGAGCTTAAAAACAACGGTGTGATCAACGGCGGCGATGGCGTCTGGCAGAACAATCGCGGTAACGACAACTGGACAACCGACGTCACCACGCCAGATGGCCGCTTTAATACGCCATACAGCAACGGATCGTTCGCGGTCTTTGGCGGCGAGGCGGGGAACGTGACGGTCGATACCAGCTTGGGGGAAGTGGCGATCAGCGGCGCGCAATTCACCACCAATGGCTACGTGATTGGCGGCGATAACATCACTACGCATACCGCAGATACTCAGATTCGCGTTGGCGACGGCTCTATTCTGGGGGCACGGTACACCGCGACCATTAACTCCGTCATCGACGGCGAAGGCGGCATCAACAAAACCGATGCCGGAACATTAATCCTGGGCGGCAACAACCAGTACCAGGGCGGAACGCAGGTCAGCGGCGGCGTACTGCAAGTCTCTGCAGACAACAACCTTGGCGCGACAGGAACCGGCATCGGCCTGAGCGGCGGCACATTGCGCTACGGTGCGGCGTTTGACACCGCTCGCGTGGTCACGCTTGCAGACGGTGGCGGGGCAGTGGATACCAACGGTAATTCGGTTTCACTATTAAGCGCGGTAACTGGCAGCGGCACCTTCACCAAACTGGGCGACGGCAAACTCACCCTCACGCAAGACAGCACCTTCGACGGGCAAACCACCATTCGCAACGGCACCTTGCAACTGGGTAACGGCGGAACCGGGGGCAGCGTGACGGGCGATATTGTCGATGACGCAACGCTAGCGATTAACCGTTCTGATAGCGTCACTCTGAACGGGAATATTTCCGGCAACGGGCAAGTCTTGCAGCAGGGCAGCGGCACCACATTCCTTAATGGCCGCAATACCTGGAGCGGCATTACGCTGGTGGAAAATGGCACCCTGGCGGCGGCCAGTCGCAACAGCTTTAGCCATCAGTCGACACACATCGTCAGCAGCGGAGCCACTCTGGATACTGGCGGTTTCAACCAGACCGTGGCTAACGTCTACAACCAGGGCACCATTAATTTACGCGGCGGCGATGTCGGTTCGACGCTCACCGTGAATGGCAATTATGTCGGCGACAACGGCACGGTGAAAATCGCCGCGCAGCAACACAGCCCAGGCGTTGCCGATCATCTGGTGATCAACGGCGGTACGGCGACGGGCAACACGCTGCTGGATATCGACGTCAGCCAGCTCGGCGAACCGACAACCGGCGACGGTATTTTAGTCGTCGAAGCGGTGAATGGCGCAACGACCACCGCGCAGACCACCAAAGACGCCTTCAACATCGGCGGCGACGTGCTCACCGCCGGAGCCTGGGAATACCAGTTATTTGCCGGGAACCAACAAGGTGCGGGCGAAGACTGGTTCCTACGTGCGGGATATCGCCCGGATGTGCCAGGGTTCGACACGCTCGGGGCGATTATCCGCCAGGCCGATCTCGCCGTGCTTGGCACATTGCATCAGCGCGTCGGTGACGAACAGCCGTGGCAGGCGGGTGTGCCTGAAGATCAAGAAGGGCGTTTCTGGGCGCGTTACATCGTCAAATCGGTCGATCAGCATCACGACGATCCGACGAAATCCCAAAGCAGTACTAACTATAACGGTATGCAAATGGGGCTGGATGTTTATCAGGACGAGAAATGGCGTGCCGGTTTGTACACCACCTTTATGGATATCGACAGCTCAATCGATGGCATCACCGGCATGAGCGGTGGCGCGGCGTACAACTCGACATTCTCGTCTTATTTGGGCGCTTACGGCACCTGGACGGACACCAACGGTTTCTACGTCGATAACGTTTTGCAGTACGGCTACCACTCGGTTGACCTGAAAAACATGAGCGACCGCGAGACTTACAGCCCAGATGGCAACTCGTTTGTGGCGTCGGTCGAAGTGGGTAAACCGTGGCAGCTTTGGGACAGCAACTGGCTGATTGAACCGCAGGCGCAGCTTATCTATCAATACAGCGATTTTGATGATGTGACGCTGAGCGACCCGTCAAAAACCAAAGTCTCGGTGGATGCTGACGGCGCAGTCATTGGTCGCCTTGGCTTGCGTCTGGCGGCGGATTACGACACCGATTACGGCAAAGTGAAGCCGTATATTCGGGTTAACTTGTGGCAAGAACTGTCGGATGGGCAAGACACCGTGACGTATCGCAATACAGCGAACAGCGCCGGGGCGACTAAAATTGATGCTAACCAGCGCTTCCAGACTACCGAAGCCGCAGTGGGTGCGACATGGGCCGTCACCGCAGATGTGCAGGCGTACACCGAAGTGGGTAAAACCTGGGACACCGGCGGAGACACGCAGGTGGATTCTGATATTTCTGCCTCGGTCGGTATGAAAATTCGCTTCTGATAAAACCCCCTGCACCTGAACGGGTGCAGGGGGTTATACTTCTCTCAACGGAAGATTCAGGAGGAAACATGAACATCAGTGATGTTGCAAAAAAAACCGGTTTAACCAGTAAAGCGATTCGTTTTTACGAAGAGAAAGGGCTGGTGACAGCGCCGCTGCGTTCTGACAACGGCTATCGTAGCTACACGCAAAAGCATCTGGATGAGCTGACGTTACTGCGCCAGGCTCGCCAGGTGGGGTTTAATCTTGAAGAGTGTCGTGAACTGGTCAATCTTTTCAACGACCCGGCGCGCCATAGTGCGGACGTGAAAGCGCGGACTTTGCAAAAAGTCGCGGATATCGAAAAGTACATTACGGAATTGCAGGGAATGCGCCAACAGTTGCTGGCGCTGGCGGATTCATGCCCCGGCGATGACAGCGCGGATTGCCCGATTATTAACAATCTTGCGGGCTGCTGCCATCACCAGAAACAGGCTTAAACCGCCTGTATTTTCAAGGTGATGCCTTCGACGGCTGTGACAATCACTTCGGTGCCTGCGGCTAAATCGGTGTCTGCCATCACCGGCCATGAGCTATCGGCTACGCGAATATGGCCGCGACCGTTGACCAACGTGGTATCCAGACGCAAACGGCGGCCAATCAACTGATGGCCGCGCTGATTGAGCACTTCACCGGGTTGTTGCTGTTTACGCGTTGAGAGCCAGCGCCACCACAGAAAGGCCGCAACCAGCGTGAGCACGGCAAAGCACACGCCTTGCCATTCCCAGCCGAGCGGCACAATCCATACCAGTAAACCGGTCAGCACCGCCGCCACTCCGCTCCACAGCAAATAACCGCTGGCGCCGAGCATTTCAGCCGCCAGCAGTAAACCGCCCAGCGTGAGCCAGAAGATATGCGCGTGGGTAAACAGCAGGGCTATCATTTTTTACGCTCAGTACCGCTTTGCGCGATAAGTTCGCTGATCCCGGCAATCGAGCCCATCAGGCTGGTGGCATCAAGCGGCATCAATACCACTTTGCTGTTATTGGCCGAGCCAATCTGTTGCAGCGCGTCAGTATATTTCTGTGCCACGAAGTAGTTAATCGCCTGAATATCCCCTTTGGCGATCGCTTCGGACACCATTCGCGTGGCGCGGGCTTCCGCTTCTGCACTACGTTCACGGGCTTCGGCCTGCAAGAATGCGGACTGGCGTTCGCCTTCTGCTTTCAGGATCTTCGACTGTTTATCGCCTTCAGCTTTCACGATCTCCGCCTGGCGGATCCCTTCGGCTTCCAGAATATAAGCACGCTTGGTTCGCTCGGCTTTCATCTGCGCATTCATCGCATCAATTAGTTCAGCCGGTGGACGCACGTCGCGAATCTCAATACGGGTGATTTTGATCCCCCATGGATTCGTCGCTTCATCGACGATATGCAGCAAACGCGTGTTGATGTTGTCGCGCTGCGAGAGCATTTCATCGAGTTCCATGGAACCGAGCACGGTACGAATGTTGGTCATCGTGAGGTTCATGATCGCCAGTTCAAGATTGCTGACTTCATACGCCGCACGTGGCGCGTCGACAACCTGAATAAAGCACACCGCATCGATGGCGACGTTGGCGTTATCTTTGGAAATGATTTCCTGGGAAGGGATGTCCAGCACTTGCTCCATCATATTGATTTTGCGGCCAATGCGGTCCATAAACGGCACCACAAGGCTTAAGCCTGGCATCAGAGTTTTGGTGTATCGGCCAAAGCGTTCAACGGTCCATTGGTAGCCCTGCGGCACGATTTTTACCCCGGCGCCGACGATAATCAGCGCGACGAGGATCAGTACGGGAATGACGATTAACATCAAAAAAACCTCCATTGTTATTTTGATGTAGTCTACCCCTTAACGGGGTTCAATCAGCGATTTTTTTCAGCGTGGATGACGCTGCGTTTCTTTTTGAAGGTCGGAAAAGCGCAGCGTCTTCCGACATTTTAATACAGCAGTGAATACATCTGGCGGCGATACTTAGAGGCCAGCGCATCACCGGTTCCGAGGGCTGCCAGAATCTCCATCAGTATCTTGCGTACTTGCCCGTCAGCCGCGCCCAAATCCTTTTTCAGATGAGTGAACAGCAATTCCAGCGCTTCTTCGTTACGCCCAACCTGATGCAGTTGCAGCGCCAGTTGGCTGGCAAGCAGGGCGTTTTCAGGATCTTGATCAACTTGCTGTTGCAGCAGTTGGATCTCCGGCGTGTCGGCGGCTTGCTTCAACAGATCGATTTGCGCGACTAAACCCTGATAGCGAGTATCTTGATCCTGCAATGGAATCGTTTTCAGCACCGCTTCAGCGTCTTCGCTGCGGTTCAGCGCAATTTGCACTTCTGCCAGCATCAGGCCAATTTCGCTGTTCTGATTTGAGAGCTGCCACGCATCTTTCAGCAGCGGCAGCGCTTCGGCGTGTTTGCCTTCCTGCATCAGCAGCATCGCTTCTTGCGCTTTCAGCTCTTCTTCACGCGGCAGTACCTTTTCCAGTAATGCGCGAATCGCTTCTTCTGGTTGCGGGCCCTGGAAACCGTCTACCGGCTGGCCATTCTGGAACAGATAAACCGTTGGAATACTGCGCAAACCAAACTGTGAAGCGACCATCTGCTCGGCGTCGCAGTCCACTTTGGCAAGAATAAACTGGCCCTGATATTGCGCGGCAAGCTTGTCGAGAACGGGCGTGAGTTGTTCGCAATGTTGGCTACGAGCAGACCAAAAGTAGAACAGAATCGGTGTGGTAACGGACTGTTCCAGCGTCTGATGTAGGTTCGCTTCGGTAATATCAATATTGTACGTTGCAGACATGGCTTAACTCTCTCAGAAATATTTAACGTTTACATGGGGGTTGGCAAAAGGCGCTTCAACTAACCACGTAAAATTTTATCCAACATGCAGGCTGGCAGCAGGCGGCGCAACCACGTTAAAGCATGGGCGACCAGCGTCACTGGATAGCGTAATTTCGGTTTCGGGCTTTCAAAAGCATGGCGCACTTTTTCCACTACCGCTTCCGGGCCGAGCGTAAAGCGTGCGGCGATCCCCGGATTTTCTACCGGATGGTCGGCTTGCGTCTGGTTAACGTTTTGCGTGAACTGCGTGCGGATTGGGCCAGGCTCAATCAAACTGACTTTAATCCCGCTGTGATGCAGTTCCATGCGCAGTGCGTCAGACCACGCTTCCAGCGCGTATTTGCTGGCGGCGTAGGCTCCGCGACCCGGCGTCGAAACCAGGCCCATCACCGAACTGGTCATCACAATGCGCCCTTCACGGTGCGGCAACATCGCCGGGAGCAACAGCATCGTGAGCTGATGGGTGCCGAATAAATTGGTCGAAAATTGTTGCTCGAGCTGTTCACGCGAAAGGGTTTGCAGCGGGCCATAAACGCCGTACCCGCCATTATTAAACAGCCCGAACAGGCGGTTTCCGGTCAGTTCGATAACTTGTGCCGCTGCGGCCTGCACACTTTCAGGAGAATCGAGATCGAGCTGCACGCCGGTAAATCCGGCTTGATTCATGCGCTCAACATCTTCGGGTTTTCGGCAGGCGGCCAGAATATGGAACCCTTGCTTGCGTAATTCATGGGCGCAGGCGAGGCCAATCCCGCTGGAACAACCTGTAATTAAAACTGATTTTTGCATAACTTTACCCGCGCGAAGCTCCGCTTGTTCATGAGTCGTGTTTTACTAAAGGAGCCAGACGGGAAGACATCCAGTCGGCGATAAACGGCTGTGCATCGCTATTCGGATGGATACCGTCATCCTGCATCCATTGCGGTTTCAAATAGACTTCCTCCATAAAGAATGGCAGCAGAGGAATAGAAAACTCTTTGGCAAGTTGCGGATAAATAGCGCTAAACGACTCATTATAACGACGACCGTAGTTTGCAGGCAGACGTATTTGCATCAGCAATGGTTGAGCGTTTGCCGCTTTTACCTCATTGATGATCTGGCGCAGACTTTTTTCGATGGCTTGCGGCTGAAAACCGCGCAGGCCGTCGTTACCGCCCAGTTCGATTAACACCCAGCGCGGCTGATGTTGTTTTAGCAACGCCGGAAGCCGCGCCAGCCCTTGCGGCGCGGTGTCGCCACTGATACTGGCGTTCACAACTTTAGTATTTTGCTGGTTCCATTTCTTATCCAGCAAGGCAGGCCAGGCCGCCGTTGCCGACATTCGGTAACCCGCGCTTAAACTGTCACCCAGAATCAGCAACGTGTCCGCATGTGCGGCGCGAATGGTCAAGAAAGCCAGAAACAGGAAGGGCAAATGCCAGCGGAAAACATTGTTGAAGTTCATCATCTTAGTAAGTCCGTAGGAACTGGGGAACATCAGCTTTCCATCCTTACCGGAGTTGAGCTGGTTGTCAAACCGGCGCAGACCATTGCGTTAATCGGCGAGTCCGGCTCCGGGAAGTCTACACTACTGGCGATTCTCGCAGGTCTTGATGACGGCAGCGAAGGGGAAGTTCACCTGTGCGGCGAGCCGTTACACAGCATGGATGAAGAAGCGCGAGCGGCACTGCGGGCAAAAAATGTCGGCTTCGTATTCCAGTCATTCATGTTAGTGCCGACGCTCAACGCGCTGGAAAACGTCGAACTCCCCTCGCTATTACGCGGCCAAAACGACGCTTCCAGCCGCGCCCAGGCCAAAGCCTTGCTCGAACAGCTTGGTCTTGGCAAACGCCTTGACCATCTTCCGGCACAGCTTTCCGGTGGCGAGCAGCAGCGTGTGGCGCTGGCTCGCGCCTTTAATGGCCGCCCGGCAGTGCTGTTTGCTGATGAACCCACCGGCAACCTCGATCGCCACACCGGTGACCGCATCGCCGATCTCCTCTTCTCATTAAACCGCGATTTCGCTACCACGCTGATTCTCGTCACACACGATGAACAACTCGCCGCGCGCTGCGACCGTCGCCTGCGCCTGCGTGAAGGTCAGTTGTGGGAGGAAGCATGATTGCTCGCTGGTTCTGGCGCGAATGGCGCTCGCCGTCACTGCTGATTGTCTGGCTGGCGTTGAGCCTTGCGGTGGCGTGCGTACTGGCGCTCGGCAATATCAGCGACCGCATGGAGCAAGGGCTAAACCAGCAAAGTCGTGATTTTATGGCGGGCGACCGCGCATTGCGCAGCGCGCGCGAAGTGCCGCAGGAATGGTTGGATCAGGCGCAAAAAGATGGCCTGAAAGTTGGCAAACAGCTGACATTTGCGACCATGACTTTTGCCGGAGACACGCCGCAGTTGGCGTCGGTTAAAGCCGTCGATAATGTTTATCCGATGTATGGCGAGCTGGATACTAACCCGCCCGGCTTAAAACCCGAGCCGGGAAGCGTGCTGCTGGCACCGCGTTTAATGGCGTTGCTCAATCTTAAAGCCGGGGATTCGATTGACGTCGGCGACACCACGTTGCGCATTGCGGGCGAAGTGGTTCAGGAGCCGGATTCCGGTTTTAACCCGTTCCAGATGGCCCCGCGTTTAATGATGAACCTCGCGGACGTGGAAAAAACTGGCGCGGTGCAGCCGGGAAGCCGCATCACCTGGCGCTATAAATTTGGCGGCACGCCTGCTCAGCTCGATAAATTTGAGAAGTTTGTTGTGCCGCTGCTTAAACCGGAACAGCGCTGGTACGGCATGGAGCAAGATGACGGTGCGCTGGGTAAATCCCTTGAACGCTCGCAACAATTCTTGCTGCTTTCCGCACTGCTGACGCTGTTGCTGGCGGTGGCTGCCGTCGCTGTGGCGATGAACCATTATTGCCGTAGCCGTTACGATTTAGTCGCCATTCTGAAAACTCTCGGAGCGGGGCGCGCCGCACTGCGTAAGCTGATCATCGGCCAGTGGTTGATGGTTCTGGCGCTGGCGGCGATTGCCGGAGGCGCGGCTGGATTATTGTTTGAAGCGGTGCTGATGCGCCTGCTGAAACCTGTTCTTCCTGCGGCTTTACCCCCAGCCAGCCTGTGGCCGTGGGTGTGGGCCATTGGCTCGATGGTGGTGATTTCGCTACTTGTCGGCCTGCGCCCGTATCGCCTGCTGCTGGCGACTCAGCCGCTGCGCGTGTTACGCCGTGATGCGGTGGCAAACGTCTGGCCGCTGAAAATCTACCTGCCGATTATCACCATCGTGGTGGTGGCGTTGTTAGCCTTATTGATGGGCGGCAGCACGCTGCTGTGGGCTGTATTGGCGGGGACGGTCGTTCTGGCAGCTTTGTGCGGAATTGTCGGCTGGGGTGTGTTGAAACTGCTGAAAAAGCTGACGCTGAAAAACCTCGCGTTGCGCCTGGCGGTGAACCGTCTGTTGCGCCAGCCGTGGGCGACCCTCAGCCAGCTAGCCGCTTTCTCGCTGTCGTTTATGTTGCTCGCATTATTGTTGGTATTGCGTGGCGATTTGCTGGATCGCTGGCAACAGCAGTTGCCGCCGGAAAGCCCGAACTACTTCCTGCTGAACATCGCCACCGAACAGGTTCAGCCAGTGAAAGAGTTTTTGGCTGAACACCAGATTATCCCGGAATCGTTCTACCCGATTGTGCGGGTGCGTATGACGGCGATTAACGGCAAATCCACCGAGGGCAACCCGGACGAAGCGCTAAACCGCGAGCTGAACCTGACGTGGCAAAGCCAGAAACCGACCCATAATCCGATTCTGGCGGGAAGCTGGCCGCCAAAAGCGGGTGAAGTTTCCATGGACGAAGGTGTGGCGAAACGCCTCAAAATTAAGCTGGGTGATACCGTCACCTTTATGGGCGATACCCAGGATTTCTCTGCCAAAGTTTCCAGCCTGCGTAAAGTGGATTGGGAAAGCCTGCGGCCTAACTTCTACTTTATTTTCCCGCCGGGCGCACTGGATAACCAGCCACAAAGCTGGCTTACCAGCTTCCATCTGGAGGGCAAAAACGGCGTACTCACGCAGCTTAACCGTGAATTCCCAACGCTCAGTTTGCTGGATATCGGGACGATTCTGCGCCAGGTTGGTCAGGTGCTGGAGCAAGTGAGTCGCGCGCTGGAAGTGATGGTGGTGCTGGTGACGGCCTGTGGCGTGTTGCTGCTGTTGGCGCAAGTGCAAGTGGGGATGCGCCAGCGTCATCAAGAGCTTGTCGTTTACCGTACTTTGGGTGCAGGGAAACGCCTGCTGCGTACCACGCTGTGGTGCGAGTTTGCCGTTCTTGGCCTGGTTTCCGGGCTGGTGGCGGCGATTGGCGCTGAAACCGCACTCGGTCTGCTGCAAACTCAGGTGTTTGATTTCCCATGGGAACCTGACTGGCGGTTGTGGGTTATCTTGCCATTAACTGGAGCGGTGCTGCTGTCGGTCTGCGGCGGCTGGTTGGGCGTGCGTTTACTCAAAGGCAAAGCGCTATTCCGCCAGTTTGTGGCCTGAGTTTAACGGCGTTAAAAAGCCCTGAATGGTGCTGGCTGAATTTTTAGGCGTGGAATAAAAGTGAGCGAGTGTTTATATCGCTGATGTAGATTTACCCCCGCACCATCAGTCTGGCGGCGACTAACGGGGCGGGGGCGTTAGTGAGATCTGATTGAACCGACTCTGGCGGATGACGCTTGCGCTTATCCGCCCTACGTTTTTACGTCCGCTGACGCAGCCACGATTCAACCTGGCTGTAGTCGCCGCGAAACACAATATTTCCCGCTTTTTTACTGAGTTGATAGCGATACATCGGGTCGTAATACTCTTCAAGCAGCGGTGCAAGCCACGCCAGGTGCCCTTCCACGGAACCGGTTTTACGTTGTAATTCCAGTGCGTTATCAAGATATTTGCTGAACTGCGCGAAACGCTCCAGGCCCAAACGACGGCGGATGGCAAACAGCCCATGATGCAAATATTCACCGTAGTTTTGCCAGGCGGTTTCTTCATCGTGTACCAATAAAAACGCTTCGCTCATCTGCTCGAAATATTCAAATTTTAAGCGTTCCAGGCGCTGCTCAAACGGGTCTTCAATCACCACAATCGGTGAACGTAGCATTTGTTCTCTGAAGCATTCGGGAATATGGCGCGAGCCAATCATGCGGCCTTCATCTTCCACAACCCACGTCACTTCTGCATTGTCGCCTTTTTGAAGCAGCGTGACGGCGAGGTTATTTTCAAAGTTAGTTTGCGAGGGCTGTTCCACAATCGTGCGGCCAAATGACGAACCGCGATGATGCGCCAGGCCTTCAAGGTCAACGCCGGTGGGCAGCGAGCGAATCAAAATCGTTTTGCCGCCGCCGGTATTACCGCTGACCAGAATCATCGGCCATTGCGAGCGGGTTTCAATCACGTCCATGGCGTAATGGCGCAGCGCTTTATAACCGCCTTCGACCAGCGGATAGTCAACGCCCGCTTCGCGTAGCCACTGTTGCACCAGATGCGAACGCATTCCGCCGCGCGCGCAGCACAAATATCCCTGCGGATTCTGGCGGCAGGCTTCCAGCCACTTTTGCAAACGGGCTGCACGGATTTCACCCTGTACCAGACTGTGGCCCAACTCCACCGCCGCCTGTTGCCCGCGCTGCTTATAGCAAGTGCCAACGGCGACACGCTCGTCATCAGTCATCAGCGGTAAATTCAGCGCGGCAGGCATCGCCCCCTGGATGAATTCAACCGGAGCGCGCACGTCGATAAGCGGAGTACCGCTGCGCAGCAGATGTTCATAATCTTGAGTGTCAGGACGAGCGATTTGCATACAACAACCTTAAAGCGAGTGAGGCCGAATTGTGCGCTTTTGCATGCAAAAAAGAAAGGCAGGGGGGAGTTGGCATGAATGGCAGAGCGGGTGAGCAAGGGCATCACCCGCCGCTGTGATTAGAACTTGCTTTGCGCCCAGGCGATGCCGCTGGCGTATTCCGGCGGCAGCAACGGCACCAGTGCTTCAAGCGTTGCGCACAGTCTGCCGGTATCGCTGTCGTTCAGATTGAGATGGCCGACTTTGCGACCTTCGCGCACTTCTTTGTCGTACCAGTGCAAATGGACCAGCGGCAGTTTCAGCCAGTCGTCATTCACATCGGTGCCGATCAGGTTAATCATGACTGACGGTGAATTAACGACAGGTTGCGGCAACGGCAGATCAACAATCGCCCGCAGATGCAATTCAAACTGGCTAATGGATGCGCCATTTTGCGTCCAGTGCCCGCTGTTATGCACGCGTGGAGCCAGCTCATTAATCAGCAGCCCGGCGGGGGTGATAAAGCACTCCATCGCCATCACGCCGACGTAGTTCAGCTCATGCAAAATGGCTGAAAGCATGGCTTCCGCCTGCTGCTGTTGCTCAATGTTTGCCTGCGGGAAAACTACGCTGGTGCGCAGAATGCCGTCCTGATGCAGGTTATGCGTCAACGGGTAAAACACGGTGGTGCCGTCGTGGCCGCGTGCGCCCACTAACGAAACTTCACCTGAGAAGTTAATCCCTTGCTCGACGATGCACTCGCCGTAGCAATCATCCGGTAACTGGTCGGTTTCATGACTGCGTAAACGCCATTGCCCGCGCCCGTCGTAACCGCCAACGCGGCGTTTCACAATCGCCAGCTCGCCGAGATTCTGGAACACAGCCGCCCATTGATCACGGCTTGAGAGCAACTGCCACGGGGCGGTCGCTAGTTCGAGCTTATCGAACAGCTGCTTTTGCGTCAGGCGGTCGGCAATAATCGGGAACACATCGCGGTTCACAAACGCGTTATGACGCGCCAGTTCGCGGGTGAGGGCGGTTTCAGGCCAGCGCTCGATTTCTGCGGTAATCACACTTTGCGCAAATGGCACGGCTTCGGGTTCGGCATCTAAACCTACCGGATAAACCGCGATGCCCAGCGGCTCGCCCGCCTGGCGTAGCATTCTGCCTAGCTGGCCGTTACCCAGCACGCAGACGCGTTTCATGCTTCACCCCGTGGGTCCGGGTTTTCCAGCACTTCGTCGGTCTGGCTTTGACGCCACGCTTCAAGACGCTGATGTAGCGCTTTATCGTGGATCGCGAGGATTTGCGCCGCCAGCAGGGCCGCGTTCGCCGCACCCGCTTTGCCGATGGCCAGCGTGCCAACCGGAATACCGCGTGGCATTTGCACAATAGAATAGAGGCTGTCGACGCCGCTTAAAGCAGCGCTCTGAACAGGCACGCCCAACACGGGAACCAGGGTTTTTGCTGCAATCATGCCCGGTAAATGCGCCGCTCCGCCTGCACCGGCAATAATCACCTGCAAACCGTTGTCGCTAGCCTGTTCGGCAAAGCTGAAAAGTTTATCGGGGGTGCGGTGTGCGGAAACCACTTCGACGTGGTGCGGGACATCAAGGGCGGTGAGGATTTCTGCGGCAAACTGCATGGTAGCCCAGTCACTTTTGGAACCCATGACAATGGCGATACGCGCCGGGGTCTGGTTGGAGGACATGCGTCTCAAAACTCCTGTGGGTATGCAAACATCACCGAACGTGGCTCGGTCGGTCAGAAGGGCTCAGAGAATAGCATGAACATAGAGCAAGGAAAACGGTTGCGTGGTTAACAAGGCAGCAAAAAGGCGTGATTTTGTTTAAAACGGAAAGGGGATTAATTCTACGTCGTTTTCGGTGACTTTAATCATGGAACCTTGCGTATGCCATGCGCCAAGCACACAGCGGAATGCAGGTTTGCCATTTGCACAAAGAGAGTGGATTTCCGGGCGATGGGTGTGACCGTGAATCATCCATTGCACGTCGTTGCGCTCGAGGGCGTCGACAACCGCGTGTGAATTCACATCCATAATCGCCATCGATTTACTGCTATTGGAGGCTTTGCTGTCGGCACGCATTCTGGCGGCCACGCGTTTGCGAATAAACAACGGCAGGGCGAGGAACACCCATTGCAGCCACGGCTGGTGGACTTTTTTGCGAAACGCCTGATAACCGTGATCGTCGGTACACAGCGTGTCGCCGTGCAGCAGCAGTATTTTGCGGCCATACAGTTCGACCATTTTTTCTTCTGGCAGCAGCGTCATGCCGCTTAAACGGGCGAAGCGCTTGCCGAGCAGGAAATCGCGGTTGCCATGAATAAAGAAGCAGGGCACACCGGAATCAACCAGGTCTTTGATCGCTAGAGCGATTTGGCGGTGTAGCGGTTCCGGGTCGTCGTCACCAATCCAGGCTTCAAACAGATCGCCAAGGATATAAAGTGCGTCGGCTTCCCTGGCTGTACCCGCCAGAAAACGCAGAAAACCGGCGGTGATCGCCGGTTCTTCTGAACACAGATGTAAATCTGCGATAAAAAGCGTCATCGCCATCGGGCGAATTATTCGCTTACGGTTACGCTAGTGATAACCACGTCTTCTTTAGGAACGTCCTGGTGCATACCGCTGCGACCAGTGGACACGCCTTTGATTTTTTCTACTACGTCCATGCCTTCAACCACTTCGGCGAATACGCAGTAACCCCAACCTTGCATGCTTTCGCTGCTGAAGTTCAGGAAATCGTTGTCCGCTACGTTAATGAAGAACTGGGAACTTGCAGAATGTGGCGCCTGGGTACGAGCCATTGCCAGCGTACCTTTGGTGTTTTTCAGGCCGTTATTCGCTTCGTTCTGGATGGTATCTTTAGTGTCTTTCTGGTTCATGCCCGGTTCGAAACCGCCGCCCTGGATCATAAAGCCGTTGATCACACGGTGAAAAATGGTGTTGGCGTAGAAACCTTCGCGGCAATACTCGAGGAAGTTTTTGACAGTGATCGGCGCTTTATCATCAAAAGTTTTGATTACGATATCGCCGTGATTAGTATGAAAAGTAACCATGCTGTGCATCCTATATTTAGTCAGACAGTGTTCCGGCAGACGGTGCCGCCACACAAGGTGGTTGTTATAGCATAACTGCGTCCCGCCCGTCAGCATGCGATAACCTCGCAAAGCACACTGACTCTGGGTAAAATTATGGTTTAATATAGCCAATTGCACCGTTTCGACACACTTACATGGAATCCCCTGATGTTAAAAATCTTCAATACAATGAGTCGCCAAAAAGAGGAATTCAAACCTATTCATGCCGGAGAGGTTGGCATGTACGTGTGTGGTATCACCGTTTACGATTTGTGTCATATCGGACATGGTCGTACTTTTGTTGCCTTTGATGTGGTTGCGCGTTACCTGCGTTTTCTCGGCTATAAGCTGAAATACGTACGCAACATTACGGATATTGACGACAAAATTATCAAACGCGCCAATGAAAACGGCGAAGATTTTGTCGCGCTGGTCGATCGCATGGTCGCGGAAATGCACACCGATTTCGACGCGCTTAACATTCTGCGCCCGGACAGCGAGCCACGCGCCACCAAACATATTCCCGACATCATCGAAATTGTTGAACAGCTTATCGCGCGCAATCACGCCTATGTTGCCAGCAATGGCGACGTAATGTTCTCCGTGGAAACCGACGCGGATTACGGCAAGCTTTCGCGCCAGGATCTGGAGCAACTGCAAGCCGGTGCGCGTGTTGAAGTGGAAGCGAACGTTAAACGTAGCCCGATGGATTTCGTGCTGTGGAAAATGTCCAAACCGGGCGAGCCAAGCTGGCAGTCGCCGTGGGGCGAGGGCCGTCCTGGCTGGCACATTGAATGTTCGGCAATGAACTGCAAACAGCTCGGCAACCATTTTGATATTCACGGTGGCGGTTCTGACCTGATGTTCCCGCACCACGAAAACGAAATCGCGCAGTCAACGTGTGCGCACGGCGGCGAGTACGTTAACACCTGGATGCACTCCGGCATGGTGATGGTTGACCGCGAGAAAATGTCTAAATCGCTGGGCAACTTCTTTACCGTGCGTGATGTGCTGAAATATTACGATGCCGAAACCATTCGCTACTTCCTGATGTCCGGCCATTATCGTAGCCAGTTGAACTACAGCGAAGAGAACCTGAAACAGGCGCGTACTTCCCTTGAGCGTTTGTATACTTCGCTGCGCGGCACCGATTCAAGTGCACAACCTGCTGGTGGCGAAGCGTTTGAAGCCCGTTTCCGTGAAGCGATGGATGACGACTTCAACACGCCGGAAGCGTACTCCGCGCTGTTCGATATGGCGCGTGAAGTGAACCGCCTGAAAACGGAAGACCTGGCGGCGGCGAATGGCCTGGCAGCGGCGTTGCGTAAGCTTTCTGCGGTATTGGGCCTGCTTGAGCAAGATCCGGAAGCCTTCCTGCAAGGTGGTGCGCAGTCTGACGACGGTGAAGTGGCCGAAATCGAAGCGCTGATCAAACAACGTAACGATGCGCGTCAATCGAAAGACTGGGCGCTGGCGGATCAGGCTCGCGACCGTCTCAATGAGATGGGGATCGTGCTGGAAGATGGTGCGCAAGGAACAACCTGGCGTCGCAAATAAGCGTGATTTAATCAGTAATACCGAAAGCGGCTCAGGCCGCTTTTTTTATCAGCTATGATAATGGTGACAAGGATTAAACAAGGTTAATTCATGCCCACTGCAAATGACCAAAACATGGGTCAAATTTATCCTTCCCTTTACCCCCCTCGGCCCCTTGCTGAGATAGCGGTTTTGAGCCAGGCGCTTGCCTCCATTGGAACAGAACAAACTTTTCAACCGGGTACTGAAATTAATGCAATCCGGGACAATGAAAAATCGCTCTATTTATTCGCCGAGGGTTATTTCAGCGTTATCCGCAACATTGATGGATTAGTGCTTTCGTCGGTGCGAGGAGAACTGGTTTTTGGCATTGCGGAGTGTCTGCGGCCTCGCGGCGGTTGGTTTTTAAAGGTCGAAGAAACCTGTACGGCGCGCGTGGTGCCAGCCGATCAAGCGTTTGCGATTTTCACACAACAACAGCTTTGGGAACCGGTGGCGAGTTTGCTGTCCTGGTTTATCCAAATTTATTCATTGCGTGAAGAACATCTGGTTGGCGTCTCAGCGTATGTCATGGTGCGCAATAAATTAATTGAGCTTCACTCATTGGCTCCTGATTTGCGCTGCAATATTAACGTGGCGGATTTTATTCAAGAACGCACGCAATTGGCGCGCAGCACGATTATGGCGATTCTGGGAGAATTACGGCGCGGTGATTACGTTGAAATCAAGCGTGGGAAGTTGTTGGCGATTAAGCTTTTGCCGAAGGAATATTAATTCGTTCAATACGCGGAAAGCGTAATAAAGCCCCATAGACAGCGGTCAATGGGGCTTATGATTTTTATGCACCAAGCGGAGGTGTAAACGCAGTGAGCGTAAGCTCTGGCCCTGCGTATTTTTCTAATTTAACCAGTGAGGTATTCGCAGAACAGCCATTTGCCAGGCGTGAAGTGGGAATATCTTTGGTCAAAACGTTGGCCCCTCCGTTTTTACAGATCCCGGTTGTGGGGTCGAGATCCGGCCACGCGCCTTCATGAATACAGACAATACCAGGCTTGATCCCGTCCGTGACAACAACGCCCGCTAACACTTGTCCACGATCGTTCCAAACGCGTACTGTGTCGCCATTTTTAACCGCTCTTTTTGTGGCGTCATCCGGATGGATATAAACTGGTTCGCGGTTTGCGACGGCGCACTTAGTACGCAGTTCGGCATAGTTGAGTTGGCTATGTAAGCGGTGGGCAGGATGCGCGGTTAAAAGTTGCAGTTGATCCGCTTGAGCGTTACCCGCCCATTCATCTGGCTCAAGCCAGGTGGGATGCGCCGGGCAATCTTTATAGCCAAAACCTTCAATGGTTTTCGAATGGATTTCGATTTTGCCACTTGGCGTACCCAGCGGGTTCATTACCGGATCGTTGCGGAAATCGGCATAACGCACATAAGTTTCATTTTTCGGGTTTCTTTTCATCTCAATGAGTTTGTTTGCCTGCCAGAAAACGGAAAACTGCGGCATGTTGACTCGCTGGGCGCGTGCTCCCTTTTGAGCGGCGTCGTAAAACTCACGCAGCCAACCCATTTCATCTTTCCCTTCGGTATAAACCGCTTTTCCACCCGGTTTAAGCAGTTCGGCTAAATCGGCAAACACATCAAAATCATTTCGCGCTTCAAACTGAGGCTCAATAGCCTGCTTCATCGGCACCAGATGCTGGTTACTGTAATCCCCCGTCATTGTCAAATCGTTGCGTTCAAAGGAGGTGGTTATTGGCAGTACGATATCCGCGTGTTTGGCAGCGGCTGTCCAGTAGCATTCAGAAATGACCACCAGTTCAGGTTTTTGCCAGGCAGCAATCAGCCGGTTTGTGTCCTGATGGTGAGTGAAGTTACCGCCACCCGCCCACCAAATCATTTTGATATCGGGGAAGGTTTGCTCTTTGCCGTTGTGTTGGTATTTAACGCCGGGGTTTTCCAGGGCTTCGACGATTCGCGCCACGGGAATATTGGCGACGGCATCAGAGGTTGCCCAATCGTTACCCGCAGACGAACTCCCCGCAACTGTCGCTGAAATTGCCGTCAGCACGCCACCGCTACGCGTTGGATTGCCGCCGTTAGAATAGTGATAGGAGAAGCCGAAACCGCCGCCTTCGCTGCCAATTTGCCCAAGCATTGCCGCCAGTGTGACCAGCATCCAATGGCGTTGTTCGCCATATTGCTGGCGCTGGATACCCCATCCGGCCATCAGCATGGTTTTGTTTTTAGCGAAAATCTCGGCCAGTAAGGTGATTTGTTTGGCGGGAACGCCGCAAATTTTTTCCGCCCAGGCCGCGTTTTTCGGTGTTTTGTCCTCGTTACCCAGCAGGTAGGATTCAAACTCAGCGTAACCGGTGGTGTATTTTTCAATAAATGCTTTGTCGTGTAGATTGGCTTCGACCAGCGTGTGGGCAATCCCCATCATCAATGCGACATCGGTGCCGATATTCGGGGCAATCCACTGTGCTTTCTCGCCAAAGAAATCGATGGTTTCTGAGCGCATCGGGTCGATAGCAATCACGGTTTTTCCCGATGCTTTTAGCTGATTGAAGTATTCCAGCCCTTGTTCATCGGTGCTGCTCCAGGCGATTTTCAGCGTATTGAGCGGGTTCATGCCCCACAAAACCACGACCTGGCTGTTTTTTAGAATCATCGGCCAGACGGTTTGCTGTTCGTAAACTTCCACCGAGCCGACAACGTGCGGCAATATCACCTGCGCGGCACCCGTCGAATAGTCACCTGTGTGCCCGCAATAGCCGCCAGCCATGCTCATATAACGTTGCAGCAGAGTTTGCGCCTTATGCAGCACACCGCTGGAGCGCCAGCCGTAGGAACCGGCAAAAATAGACTCCGGGCCATAAGTGGTGCGAATGCGTGAATGTTGCCCGTTAATGAGTTTCAGGGCGTCATCCCAGGATACTCGTACAAACTCATCTTTGCCGCGTTTGCCGTCCACTTTCCCAGGTGCTGCCAGGTAGCTTTTGCGCACCATCGGATACTTGATTCGGCAAGGAGTATGAGCCTGATCCGGGCCGCTGCTTTGCAATGAATTCTCAATGGTTTTTGCCAGCGCTCCTTTTGAGGAAACTATCTTCCCGTCTTTCACTACAACTTCAATTGCCCCCCAGCGAGCAGCTGTTAGTACGGTTCCTGCTGGTGTTTCGGCCCATGCCGGAAGCGGAACGGCGGAGGTGACCATCATGGCGCCTGCCGTACTGCCCGCCGTTTTCAAAAAACTACGTCGCGTTAATGTCATTATTTTCTCCTTAAATGAACATGGTGTGACGTACCACTTACCGGGCTGCATCTTTCGCGTGGTACTGGAACCACCGCGTAAGAATGTCCAGATTTTCGTCACTAATATCCGTGCGCGCGCCCATCCCTTTTGCAATAGAAGGCCAGGCGTTGAGGGTGTAATGGTCTGCGGCAATAGGGGCGTGGCAGCCTGAGCAATACGCGGTATCGAGAGATTTTGCGTAGCGCCAAAGGGGTTCAGGATTTGCCAGCGCCGGTTGGGTGATTGGCCCCTCCAGGCTGACGTTGCGCCAACTGTTGCCGTAGCTGTCTTTTTGCCACTCGCCGAGTGGTTTAAGCGCTTGAATTCCTTCGGGCGTAAGAGAGGCGATTACCATTCTTTGGCCCGTCGCCAGGTAGATAACTTGCTCTGCACCTTGCATCTGACTACCGGTGATTTCCACTTGCTGGCCGCCCTCTATCTGGCGCAGAACTTTCATTTTCGTTGCGGTATAGACGGTGCCGGAAGTGCCGATCGGAGTGGGCGTTAAAGCAAAGCGTTGTTGTGCATCGGCAGGCGTTTTCTCGGCCTCAGCCGTTAAGGTATCCAGCGCTTTGCTGTCTACTGTGATTTCAGGCGGGAAGTGGGCGACGCCCTTGTGGCAATCAATACAGGTTTGGTTTTCTTTTACCGCCAAAGCATGCATTTTCTGCGCATCGTGGCTTTGTTTTTGCAGATCCATCGCATCCATCGAGTGGCATGAACGGCAGGTCGCAGAATCATTACTTTTCATCTGGTTCCACACGGTCTGCGCCATTTCAAGGCGATGGGCATCATATTCTTCAGGGGTATCAATTTTGCCGGTAACGAACTGGTGATAAACATCTTTGCTGGCACGCAATTTAGTGACCAGGTAATCCAGCCCGCCTTCCGGGATATGGCAGTCTTTGCATTCGGCACGGATCCCTTTTTGGTTCTGGAAGTGAACCGAGCCCTGGTACTCTTCATAGGGGGTTTGCATGGTATGACATGAAAGACAGAAACCTGTTTCTGAGGTCTGTTTTAAACCCCAGCCCACGAGTGTGGTTAAGCCGATCCCAATCACAATGCACACCACACAAATCAAAAAGATCCATTTCTTGTTCATTTCATTTCCAGTCAATTTTAAAAAATTAACACTTATTTATTGTGTGGATATTTAGAGGTAGGGCGGAGAGTGTCAACGGCAGTTGATTAAAAATGCGGCACGGCTCGGAAAAGAGTTTCTTTTGATAGATTGGGTGAATGTTTCGGTGTTTTTGTATTTGCTTATGAAATAAGAAAAGCGGCCGAAGCCGCTTTGGAATATGCAGGTAATACTTATTTTTTATTGTGCGATGGGACTACGAATCAAATAATCAAAGGCGCTCAGTGATGCTTTGGCCCCTTCGCCAGTGGCGATAATAATTTGTTTGTACGGCACGGTGGTGCAGTCGCCCGCCGCAAATACACCTTTCACTGTGGTTTCGCATTTCGCATCAATGATGATTTCACCCATGCGGTTGCGCTCAACGCTGCCTTCCAGCCAGTTGGTGTTCGGCAACAGGCCGATTTGCACGAAAATCCCCGCCAGTTCAATGTCATGCACTTTTTGAGTGACGCGGTCTTGATACTGTAATCCGGTGACTTTGCTGCCGTCGCCTTTCACTTCCAGCGTTTGCGCATTCAGAATAATGTCGACGTTTTTCAGGCTGCGCAGCTTATTCTGCAACACCTGGTCGGCCTTCATTTCTGGGGCAAATTCCAGCAGCGTAACGTGTTCCACAAGCCCTGCCAGATCGATAGCCGCTTCCACGCCGGAGTTCCCGCCGCCGATCACCGCCACGCGTTTGCCTTTAAACAGCGGGCCGTCGCAGTGCGGGCAGTAAGTCACACCTTTGGTGCGGTACTGTTCTTCGCCCGGCACGTTCATGTTGCGCCATTTTGCGCCAGTCGCAATGATGATGCTGCGTGCGCTCAGCGTTGCGCCGGAAGCAGTTTGAATCTGGTGTAGGCCGCCTTCGGTTTTCGCCGGGATCAGTTTGCTGGCACTTTGCGTGTCGATAACGTCAACATCGTAATCATCAACGTGCGCTTTCAGTGCGCCCGCCAGTTTCTGGCCTTCGGTTTTTGGCACTGAAATGTAGTTTTCGATATCCACGGTATCTAATACCTGGCCGCCAAAACGTTCGCCCATCAGGCCGGTGCGAATGCCTTTACGCGCGGAGTAAACCGCTGCCGCCGCACCCGCCGGGCCGCTGCCGACGATTAACACGTCGTAAGCTTCGCGTTTGTTCAGCGCTTCGGCGGCACGTTTTTCAGCGCCGGTATCAATTTTGCCGACGATTTCCGCCAGCGTCATGCGGCCCTGACCGAACTCTTTACCATTGAGGAACACCGCAGGCACGCCCATCACATTGCGTTCCTGAATCTCGTTCTGGTAAATGCCGCCGTCAATCGCCGTGTGGCTGATGCGCGGGTTCAGCACGCTCATCAGGTTCAGCGCCTGCACCACGTCCGGGCAGTTGTGGCAGGAGAGCGAGTAATAGGTTTCAAAATGGAAATCGCCGTCGATTTCACGAATCTGCTCAAGCAAATCCTGTGACTCTTTCGACGGATGTCCCCCGGTCTGGAGCAAAGCCAAAACCAGAGAAGTAAATTCATGGCCGAGTGGGGAACCCGCAAAGCGTGGGCCTTTATCGGAACCTGGGTTAGTTATCAAAAACGACGGTTTGCGCACCGGCAAGTCGTTATTAATGTTGAAAGAAACTTTGTCAGATAGTTCCGCGATCTCTGCCAGCAGTTCCTTTATCTCCGCTGATTTAGCACTGTCATCCAGCGTAGCAATCAACTCAACAGGTTTGGTTAATCTCTCAAGATAAGCCTTGAGCTGGGTTTTCATGTTGTTGTCGAGCATGGGTAAATCTCCCTGATGGCGAGAAAAATCGGCTGCATATGCAGCCGATAAATGAAAAGTAGTGCGGGTTAGTTAAATTTTACCAACCAGGTCTAAAGAGGGAGCCAGAGTCGCATCGCCTTCTTTCCATTTAGCCGGGCAAACTTCACCTGGGTGAGAAGCCACATACTGAGCCGCTTTCACTTTACGCAGCAGGTCAGATGCGTCACGGCCAATGCCTTCAGCGGTTACTTCGATGGCCTGAATGATGCCCTGCGGGTCAACGATAAAGGTGCCACGATCTGCCAGGCCCTGGTCTTCACGCATGTTTTCGAAGTTACGGGTCAGCGCGCCAGTTGGGTCGCCGATCATCGCGTATTTGATTTTGGCGATGGTGTCAGAGCTGCTGTGCCAGGCTTTGTGCGTGAAATGGGTGTCGGTGGAAACCGAGTAAATGTCCACGCCCAGTTTCTGGAATTCTTCGTAGTGGTCAGCAACGTCGCCCAGTTCGGTTGGGCATACAAAAGTAAAGTCAGCTGGATAGAAGAAGAAAACGCTCCAGCGGCCTTCTACGTCCTGCTCGGTAACTTCAATGAATTCACCGTTTTTAAAAGCGCTGTTTTTGAATGGTTTGATTTTTGTATTAATTAAAGACATCTGTACTTCCTCCGTTTTGCGATGGGAGAAAGGTAACGAATATTCGCTTTTGCTTCTAATGGGTAGGTTGTATCGAATCAAAAGGCATAACCTAACAACCTGAACGACAGGCAAAAAAAAGCCACCCCTAAGGGTGGCCGATGTTGCGCGTTACAATTCCACTTTAAAAAATCATAACAGCGGCGGGATTAAATCACCGATTCGTTCAGGGAATCAATGAGTCAATAGCGATAGCTGTGATAGTTAATGGCTATTAATTGATTGGTGAAAAAGCCGACAATTCCGAAATGCAGCACACTTTCATGTCATGGAAATTGCAGGAGTGTGACAACAACGCTAGATTTAGCCCACAGATGTTACCGAGCACAGCTTTGCGCCACTGAGCGCGTTTATTTCGAGGGTCAGGCGTTGTTGGAAATGCTTTCAATTGTGTTGTTTGTCGCAGCTATTGCCGTATACGCCGTTAAAGCTGGCCGTAATATCTGGTGGTTTAGCGCCATTCTTCTTATTTTGGGTTTGTATATCGTCCTTAACGTGACTTTTGTCGTCAGCGACTACTTCACCGGGGAAGGGATTAACGATGCCGTACTTTACACCCTGACCAGCAGCCTGACCGGAGCCGGAATTGGCAAATACATCCTGCCGGGCGTTGGCGTGTTTGTCGCGCTGGTGGTGGTATTCGGCGGTTTGACCTGGATTCTACGCCGTCGTAAAGGCTATCCGCATCATTTCGGTTACAGCCTGCTGGCACTGGTTTTAGCGCTGGCTTCTGTGGATGCATCACCGGCTTTTCGCCAGGTGACTGAACTGGTGAAATCACAAACCCGTTCAGGCAATTCAGATTTTGATGTTTATTACAAAGTCCCTCAGGGGAATATTAAAAACCCAAAACTAAATCTCGTTTATATTTATGGCGAAAGTCTCGAGCGCACTTATTTACAGCCCGAATTTTTCCCTGATTTAGCACCGGAATTAACAGGGCTAAAAAATAAAGGAATAGATTTCAGCCATACCGTGCAATTACCCGGCACCGATTACACCATTGCCGGAATGGTCGCTTCACAATGTGGTATTCCCTTATTTGCGCCATTCGAAGGAAACTCATCGGCTTCAATGTCGAGCTTCTTCCCGAAGAATATTTGCCTCGGCGATATCCTGAAAGCCTCTGGCTACGAAAACTATTTTATGCAGGGCGCAGATTTACGCTTTGCAGGCAAAGACATCTTTTTGCAATCCCACGGCTTTGACCATATGTACGGTGCGGAAGAGCTGAAAACCCTGGTTGCCGACCCTAAGTACCGCAATAACTGGGGCTTCTACGACGACACCGTTCTCGACGAAGTGTATGAAAAATATATCGAACTGTCGAAAACCAATAAACGTTTCTCGCTGTTTACCCTGACGGTAGATACCCATCACCCGGATGGTTTTATCTCGAAAACCTGTAAACGTCGTAGCTATAAATTTGATGGCAAAGAAAACCAATCATTTAGCGCCGTGGCCTGTAGCCAGGAACACGTTGCTGCGTTAATAGAAAAAATTAAAGCCTCACCGTATTTTAAAAATACCGTGATTGTAGTGAGTTCTGACCATCTGGCCATGAACAATACCGCCTATAAATATCTCAATCAGCATGAGCGTAATAACCTGTTCTTTATTATCCGTGGCGATAAACCGCAGGCGGATTTAGTGCCGGTAAAACGCAGCACCCTGGATAACGGGGCGACGGTGCTGGATGTTTTGGGGGGTGAAAATTACCTGGGTCTGGGGCGCAGTAGTTTATCCGGGCAGTCAATTGCATCCGTATTCCTCAACGTCAAAGAAAAAGTGATGGAGTGGAAACCGGACGTTATCGACCTGTGGAACTTCCCGAAAACCATCACTCAATATGAAATTGACCAGAAGAAAAACACCTTCAGCTACTCTGGCGCGCATTTCAAAATGCCATTGCTGCTGCGCATTCTGGATAAAAAAATCGAGCCGCTGCCGGAAAGCGAATACTCCGCACCGCTGCGTTATCAACTGGCTGATTTTAAAGAAAACGATAAGTTCATCTGGGTGGATCGTTGCTTCAAAATGGCGCGTTTGTGGCAGTCAAAACTGGCACTTTCCACCGGCTTATGCGTGGCGCAAGGGCAAATGGGCGGCCAGCCGACCGTGCGTTTAATTGAACAGCCGCAAGAGCAACACTTGGTGGAGTTCGCGAAACAGGACATCGACAAAGCGCGTTTTAAACAGAACGTGGCGCTGCTGAAAGTGGATGAAAATGCCATTCGCTACCAGGCCGATAGCTTTATTTTCAACGTGCCGGGTGCGCCAGATAACGTCAAAGAGTTTAGCGGGATTTCACGCCCGGAAGACTGGGGCCGCTGGTCGAATGCTAATCTGGCACCGGGAGTGAAAATTGAATACGCCGAGCCTCTGCCAGAGAAGTTTGATCTGGTGATCACCGCCAAAGCCTTTGGCCCAAATATCGGCCAGCCGGTGCCGGTGAAAGTGGGAAGCCAGCAGCAAACGCTGACGCTTGGCGAAGAGTTAACGACCACCACGCTGCATTTTGATAACCCGGAACGCAGCAACATGCTGGAAATCATTCCGCCGCAGCCGCAGTTATCGAATGAAGGCAATATTCTTGGCCATGAACCGCGCAAATTGGGGATTGGGATGGAAGACATTAAGGTCGTTCCGGCAACGTAATTGTCGGATGACGCTAACGCTTATCCGACCTACGAAAAGATGAAAAACGTAGGGTGGATAAGGCGTTAGCCGTCATCCACCATTTACCTCAAAAAGTTACAGCACGCCTTGCCCTAACATCGCATCGGCCACTTTAACAAAGCCCGCAATATTCGCGCCGCGAACGTAATGCGTTTGCTTCTCTTCACCGCCGTAGTTCACACAGGCTTCGTGAATATCGAGCATGATGTGGTGCAGGCGAATATCTACTTTCTCCGCTTTCCAGCTCAGACGCGCCGCATTCTGCGCCATTTCCAGGCCAGAAGTCGCCACGCCGCCTGCATTGGCCGCTTTGCCCGGTGCGAACAACACGCCCGCATCGAGGAATAAATTGGTCGCTTCAATCGTGGTTGGCATATTCGCGCCTTCCGCTACTGCTTTCACGCCGTTGGCGATCAGCGTGCGGGCCGCTTCGGTATCCAGTTCGTTTTGTGTCGCGCACGGCAGCGCGATATCCACCGGCACGCTCCACGGCTGCTGGCCTTCAAGATATTGCAGGCCAAACTCTTTCGCATAATCGGCTACACGCCCGTCACGGCTGGATTTAATTTCAGCCAGACGCGCCAGTTTTTCGGTGGTGAAACCGGCTTCATCAACCACGGTTCCGTTGGAATCAGATGCGGTAATCACGCGCGCGCCAAGGGAGAGTGCTTTTTCGATGGCGTATTGCGCCACGTTGCCGGAGCCAGAAACCGCCACGCGCATGCCCTCAAAGCCCAGGCCGTGGCGTTGCAGCATCGCATCGGTGAAGTAAATCAGGCCGTAACCGGTAGCTTCCGGGCGAATCAGGCTGCCGCCAAACGACAGACCTTTGCCGGTAAACACGCAGGCGGTGTTGTTGGAGAGCTTTTTCATCATCCCCGCCATAAAGCCCACTTCACGCCCGCCGACGCCGATATCGCCTGCCGGTACGTCAGTATCTGGCCCTAAATGGCGATACAGTTCTATCATCAGCGCCTGGCAAAAACGCATGATCTCGCCTTCGCTTTTGCCTTTCGGGTTAAAGTCGCTGCCGCCTTTGCCGCCGCCCATTGGCAGCGTGGTGAGCGCGTTTTTGAAGGTTTGTTCAAAACCTAAGAATTTCAGAATCGACAAGTTAACGGACGGGTGGAAACGCATTCCGCCTTTATACGGGCCGATGGCCGAGCTGAACTGCACGCGCCAGGCGCGGTTAACCTGCACCTGATTCTTGTCATCAACCCAGGTGACGCGGAATTGAATCACGCGCTCGGGTTCCACAAGACGCTCTAAAAGTGCCGAACGGCGGTATTGCGGATTTTGCTCGAGGAACGGCCATAGCGTGGTCATCACTTCACGAACGGCCTGGGCAAATTCAGGCTGGTTTGGGTCACGTTGTTGAACAGAGGAAAGGAATGACTCCAGAGTTTCCATAGATTTTAAAGTCCTTGTAATAATAGATGTTATATATGTGTTGTGGCTTTCGAATATAACATTCACTTATTACTGAACCGCAAGTGATTTCTCTTTATTCAGAATCCAGTCGTATTAATGTTATTAATTGCGTGGCGTTACTTTCCCACACTGCTTTGAATTTGCTGACTTTTTTAAATGGCCCAAGTCCCTCATTCAGAATCAAAATGACTTGGTTGTCATCAATTTTACTTATTGATGCGGCAGAAAAATCAAAGTAACGCCCTACATGGCGAAACAACGCTTTGAATAAACTTTCTTTGGCTGAAAACGCCAGCGTTAATGCAAAGTGAAAGGGGAAAGGGGAGGCGTCGATAATTTCTTTCTCTGCGCTATCAATGATTCCGCCGTGAATTTCCTGCGCTATTTGCGGCGTCATGATTTCTTCGCAGTCGATACCAATACCCGCATGTAATCGCGAGTCATCAATCATGACGGCGGCGAGTGCCACATTTTGAATGTGCGTAATGCTGCCGGTAAATCCGGGCGGCCAGCACGGTTCGCGGTGCAAACCCACTCCCGGCACCGTGTCTTTAACGCCATGAAAACGCAGCGCTTCGCAGGCCGCGATCCTTCCCGCCAGATGCTCGGCCTGGCGCTTAACCACGGCATTAGAAAGGCGCTGATGATGCGGCAGCCATAGCAAATCTTCAGGCTGAAAAGTGGTGGCATCAAAATCCACACGGAACACGCGCAGAGAGGTGCCTGAAAAATTGAAATCCGAAATAAGGGTTTGCATGAGAATCGCATTGCGAAATTGAAAAATGGCGGGTGACGCTTACGCTTACCCGCCCTACGGTTTTGTAGGGGGGATAAGCGAAGCGTCATCCACCGCTGTTTAGCACGTTATTAGAAGTGCGTATTCAGACTCACGTAATACGTGCGGCCAGACTCGTTATAAGTTGCAGCACCTGCGCCGTACATATAACCCGCGTCGCCGCCTGTGGTCTGAGCATTGCCCGCACGCCAGTGGCGCTCGTCAAAGAGATTGTCGATGCCCGTCGTCAGGCTGATATTCTTCGTCGCATCCCAGGTTCCGCTCAGGCCAACGATGCTATAAGGGCTAACTTCGTTGGTTTCTGGACCCGTTGCCGGCTGGCCTTTGTAGTTGTATTTCTTCGGCTGTTGTTTGCCGTACCACGTAAAGGTTGATTGCACAGAAATGTCCTGGCGAATCTGCCAGCTGAGCGTTGAGTTCAGCGTGTATTCCGGGATAACCGACAGGCGTTCACCGGTTTCTTTGTTCTTACTTTCCAGCATGTAGGTCACGTTATTCGTCCAGCTTACCGTGGTAGAAACGGGAACGTTTAACGTGCCTTCCAGCCCTTCTACCAGCGCTTCAGGAATGTTTTCCCACTGGTAAATATCGGTTTTGGTTTTGCCAGAAGAGGTTTGTCCGATAGGCGCATAGCCCGCTTCGATTTTGTCTTTGTAATCGTTGCGGAACCAGGTCACGCCCGCCAGCCAGCCGTCTTTTTTAAACTCAAGGCCGATCTCTTTATTGACGCTGGTTTCAGCTTTCAGATCGTCGTTGCCCATCATGTAGCAGCCCACTCCGGTGCCGCTTGCGTAGCAACCCTGGCCCTTGCTGTACAGAATATAGTTCGGGTTGGTTTGATACAGGCTCGGCGCTTTATACGCCTGGGCGATACCCATTTTCAGCGTGAAATAGTCACCCACGCCTTGCGACAAGTTCAGCGACGGGCTCCAGTTGCTGCCAACAATACTGTGGTGATCAAAACGCACGCCCGGCGTCAGCATGGTGCTGTCGGTCAGCTCCATATTGTCTTCGGCAAACAGCGAGAAGATCTCAGCCTGGGAATATGGGCTGCGGCCAGTGCTGTCTGAACCTGGAATATTTCCGCCCATAAAGGTCTGATTATTCGAAGATAAGTCCTTCATCTTCTGCTGGTTCCATTCGGTGCCCAGCGTCAGGTTTTGGTTGACGATAAAATCAATCGGGATATTCACATCGCTGTGCAGCAGCACGTCGCTCAGATCGATATCGCTGAATTTATCGCTGGAGAAAATCCCCTCGGTGCCGCCCGCCAGGCCTTCTTGCATACGCGAGTTACGCGTGTGCTCGTACTGGACCCAGTTGCTGGTCGTCAGGCCGCTATCCCAACCGCCATTCCACGTCAGAGAGTAGCTCTGGCGGTACAAACGGTTAGTCTCGTTGCCGTAGTTATCCTGCACAATTTTGTTGGTATTGGTGTTCTGCGTATCGCCGGAATACAGGTTGCCCTGGCGGCTGTAGCCCGCTTCCAGTTCCAGAGATTGCATCGGCGCAAAGTCCCAGCGCACCACGCCGTTCACGTCTTTGTTGACCACACCTTCGCGCCCGGCAGGCAGCGTATTGGAATAAATACCGGTGCGTTCAGACTGATGCCCCTGGTTGATATCCCACGCGTCGGCCTGAGTTTTATCGAGGTTGCCATACAGACGGAAGCTGAAATCCCCGCCCAGCGGGCCGTTCAGGCTGAAGTTAGTGCGCTTGGTTGAGCCTTCGTCTTTGTGCTCCGGCGCATTCAGATAAGTATTCCAGGAACCGTGCCATTCACCGGTGCCTTTTTTGGTGATGATATTCACCACGCCGCCCGCCGCGCCGTTGCCGTAACGCGCTGCCGCAGGGCCGCGGATCACTTCAATACGTTCAACCATTTCTGGCGGAACCCAGCTTGCATCGCCGCGTGTATCACGCTCGCCACGCCAGCCCAGACGCACCGAGTTACGGCTGGTGACCGGCTTGCCATCGATAAGAATCAGGGTGTTTTCCGGGCCCATGCCGCGAATATCAATCTGGCGACCGTTGCCGCGCTGGCCGCTGGTGGAGTTCCCGGTCAGGTTTACACCCGGCATGGTACGGACGATTTCGGAAATATCACGCGCCGGTGGGCGCTTTTTCAGTTCTTCTGCGGTGATGGTTGAAACGCCCGGTGCCTGCAAATTTTGCTCGGCGGCGGTCACAACCAAAGTGTCTTCATGAGTGAGCGTGTCGTCGTTGCTGGTCGCAGCGGTTTGAGCCGTTGCGGAAGCCGTTTGCTCTGCCGCAAAGGCAGGTTGGGCGACTCCGTAAATTCCCAGATGAATCAGCATCGCGAGGGAATAGTTAATTTTATTATTCATTATGGCGGCCTGCTTTTCCGCTGAGCCCGGCGTCATTCCATTCCCATAGGGATCGGGCGCAGCATGGTTTCACGTTGTGATACCGGATCTCTCCTGCAGTTGCCCTGAAATGAGGGAATCGTGCGTTCAAGTTCGGCAATTTATTGTTTTTGCACTCAGATGCGGGTAGCCCAAAGCGCGGAAATACGCTATTGCAAATGCAAATAATTATCAATAGTATTATCAATATATTTCAGGTTTATTGATCGTTTGCATTGATTTCATAGGGTTGTGTTCAAGTGGCGAATTTACAGACTGGAAGTGATAGCTGGTGGCAGGAAATGCAGGCGCAAGGGATACCCGTCGTCGTTTGCGAAGAAGATAACCATTGCCACGTCACTTTCTTGTGGCGCGACCCGGATGGCGGTGAGCAAACCTCATCGATAAAACGAGTCTGGATTTACGTCACTGGCGTGACTGACCATCACCAAAAATCTCGCCCGCAAACCCTGCAACGCGTAGCGGGAACGGACGTCTGGCAGTGGCAAACCCGCCTGAGCAGCACATGGCGCGGCAGTTATTGCTTCATCCCCTCGACCTGCGAAGAGGATTTCCCGGCTGAGGCATTTGAGGGCATCGAACCCGCGCGAATGGCGCTGCGCGAAGGCTGGCGCAAACTATTGCCTCGTGCGATTGCCGACCCGCTGAACCCTCAAAGTTGGCTGGGCGGGCGCGGGCATCCGATGTCTGCACTCCATCTTCCTGATGCGCCGCCCCAACCAGGTTGGGATAAACCCGACACGCCTTTTTGCTCACCGCAATGCTTCACATGGACGAGTGAGAGCCTTAAAAATCAACGCAAAGTCTGGCTTTTTGCGACCGGTGACGCACAACCTGAACAGCGCCCGCTGGCGATTTTGCTCGACGGCCAATTTTGGGCCGAGAGCATGCCGGTGTGGCCCGCGTTGCAGGCACAAACTGACGCCGGAGCCTTGCCGCCAGCGGTTTACGTGCTGATTGACGTGATTGATAACGACACCCGTAGCAACGAACTGCCGTGTAATGCGCAGTTCTGGCAAGCGTTGCAGGATGAGTTATTGCCGCATTTACGCACGCTCACTCGCTGGAATGAAAACCCCGAAACCACCGTGGTGGCCGGGCAAAGTTTTGGCGGGCTTTCTTCGCTTTATGCCGCACTTCACTGGCCGGAACAATTTGGCTGCGTACTGAGCCAGTCCGGTTCGTACTGGTGGCCCAATCGCGGAAGCAACCCGCAGGGCGGGCAATTAATCCAGCGACTCGAACACGGACTGGTCTGCGACAAACCGCTGCGAATCTATCTTGAGGCAGGGGTCAGAGAACCTCTTATTCATCAAGTGAATCAACGAATTTACCCCTTACTACAACAAACACAGCGAGCCGTTTTCTACCGTCAGGTTGACGGTGGGCATGACGCACTTTGCTGGCGAGGCGGCCTTGTTAATGGCCTGGCCTGGCTGTGGAAAGTGCCTCTTAGACAGGAGTGAACTATGGAATTCAGCAACCCTTTTGATTCGTCTGATGGGCGTTTTTTCATCCTTAAAAATGCCGCAAACCAGTTCAGCTTATGGCCTGAACATTGCGCTATGCCTGATGGCTGGCAGAAGGTTTGTGAACCGGCATCGAACGAAGAATGCCAGCGTTGGCTGCTCGCTAACTGGACCCAATTACAACCTTCGACCTTTGCTCATTCAGAGGTGAACGGTGAGTGAATTAATAATGGCACCCACACTCGCATCGACCGAAATCCTGCCGCTGGTCGCCGCGCAGCCCGGCATCTGGATGGCGGATCAACTCTCGCCGCAGGCCAATGCCTGGAGCGTGGCGCATTACGTGGAACTCAATGGCGAGCTGAACGAAGCGCTACTTTGCAAAGCGATAATCGCAGGGATGAAAGAGGCCGACACGCTGAGCATGCGTTTTGGAGAAGTGGACGGCGAGGCGCGCCAGTGGGTCGATCCTGACGCCACGTTTGATGCGCCAATTTGCCGCGACCTGCGTGATGAAGCCAACCCCGAAGCTGCTGCACTGGCATTAATGCGCGACGATCTCGAGCAGGATTTGCGAATCAGCAGCGGCAAACCGCTCTATCATCATCAGCTATTGCGAGTGAGCGACACGCGCTGGTTCTGGTATCAGCGTTTCCACCATTTGGTAGTGGATGGCTTCAGTTTCACCGCCATTACCCGCCGAATCGCCAATATTTATAGCGCATTGTGTGCAGGTCAAACTCCAGAGCCAAGCCCGTTTACCCCGTTTAGCGACGTAGTTGCGGAATACGAGAAATACCGCAAATCTGACGCCAGGCTGCGCGATGCCGCATTCTGGGCCGATATAAATAAACAGCTCCCGCCACCCGCCACGCTTTCGGCGAAACCGCTGACCGACATGGGTTCCACCACGCAACTCATTCGCCAGTCTCTGAGTTTCGATAGCCAGGATTTTCAGATACTGGTGGACAACGCCCGCCAGCAAAACCTGACCCCTGCGGATATCGCATTAGGGCTGGTAGCATTGTGGCTCGGGCGTTTAAGCGGGCGAGCGGATTATTCCGCCGGATTTATCTTTATGCGCCGCATGGGTTCTGCCGCGCTATGTGCGACGGGGCCGGTGCTGAATGTGCTGCCGTTTGGTGTGCGCATTCAGCCTGATTTTACCCTTCCGGCATTAGCGGCAAACCTTGCCAAAGAACTCAAAACCCTGCGCCGTTACCAGCGCTACGACGCGGAACAAATCCAGCGCGACTCCGGGAAAATTGCCAGCGGCGAGCCGCTGTATGGCCCGGTGCTGAACCTGAAAATGTTCGATTACCGCCTGGATTTCAACGGCATTGAAGGTATCACGCATCAACTGGCGTCTGGCCCGGTGCGCGATTTAGAAATTGCGCTGTATATCAGCGAACAAGGCGAGTTCTCCCTGGAAATGCTGGCAAATAGCGAACGTTACGATACCGCCACTTTGCAGCAGCATATCGCTCGTTTACCGCTTCTTTTGCGCCAGTTTGCGACCAATCCCGCACTGCGCTGTGTTGATGCCGAGCTGCTGCATAAGTCCGAAACCGAACTTATCGAAAGCGTGAACGCCACACAAACGTCTGTCCCTGCCACCACGTTAAGCCACTTGATTGCGCAGCAGGCAAAACGCACGCCGAACGCGCCAGCGCTTGCTGATGAAAACCATCAGTTCAACTATCGTGAAATGCGCGAACAGGTGCAGGCTTTGGCGAGCGAACTGATTTCTCGCGGCGTAAAACCCGGCGATGTAGTCGCGGTGGCGTTGCCGCGCTCAGTATTTTTATCGCTGGCGTTGCAGGCGATTGTTGAAGTCGGTGCCGCCTGGTTGCCGCTGGATACTGGCTACCCCGACGACCGTTTACAGATGATGCTCGAAGACGCCGCACCGCGTTTATTACTCACATCAGAATCTCAACTGCCGCGTTTTAGCGCCATTCAAGGCCTGAAAACCTTCTGCTATCAGAACGTTATGGAAACGGCTGATCTGCCAGAAATTCATACCCTTTCGCGCCCGGAACACACCGCGTATGTGATTTTCACCTCCGGCTCGACGGGGCGGCCAAAGGGCGTGATGGTCGGGCAACAAGCCATCGTTAACCGCCTGTTGTGGATGCAAAATCACTATCCGTTAAACGGCGAAGATGTGGTGTTGCAGAAAACACCGTGCAGTTTTGACGTCTCGGTTTGGGAGTTTTTCTGGCCTTACATCGTTGGTGCGCAGCTCGTTATGGCTCCGCCGGAAGCGCATCGCGACCCGGAAGCGTTGCAGCAGTTATTTGCCCGTTATCGCGTCACGACCACGCACTTTGTGCCGTCAATGCTGGCGGCGTTTGTCGCGGCATTAACCGACGACGGCGCGATTGCTCAATGCGCCACATTGCGCCGCGTATTCTGTAGTGGCGAAGCGCTGCCAACCGAGCTTTGCCGCCAGTGGGAACAACTCACTCACGCGCCGTTGCACAACCTTTATGGTCCAACCGAAGCCGCCGTTGACGTGAGTTGGTATCCGGCATTTGGCGCAGAACTAGCACGCGTTTCCGGCAGCAGCGTGCCGATTGGCTGGCCGGTCTGGAACACCGGATTACGTATTCTGGACTCGGCCATGCGCCCGGTGCCGCCGGGGATCGCAGGCGATCTGTATCTCACCGGCATCCAACTGGCGCAGGGATATTTATCGCGCCCGGATCTTACCGCCACCCGCTTTATTGCCGATCCTTTTGCTGCGGGCGAGCGCATGTATCGCACGGGTGATGTGGCGCGTTGGCTGGATAACGGAGCCGTCGAATACCTCGGGCGCAGTGACGATCAACTTAAAATTCGCGGGCAACGCATTGAACTTGGCGACATCGACCGGGCATTGCAGGCGTTGCCGGACGTGGCGCAAGCGGTGACTCACGCCTGCGTGCTCAACAAAGATGCGGCGAGCGGTGGCGATGCGCGCCAGTTAGTGGGATATCTGGTTTCGGCTTCAGGCGAGACTTTGCCCGTCGAGCTATTGCATGAACAACTGGCAGATGTATTGCCTGCGCATATGGTTCCGGTCGCTCTGATTCAACTGAATGACTTCCCGCTCAGCGCGAATGGGAAATTAGATCGCAAAGCGCTGCCGCTGCCAGAACTGGCACAACGCGGGGCGGGGCGTGCGCCTGAATCGAGTCTGGAAATCACCATCGCCGACGCTTTTGCACAGCTTTTGGGCTGCGAAATTCAGTCGATTGAAGATGATTTCTTTGCCCTCGGCGGGCATTCATTGCTTGCGATGCGCCTCGCGGCACAACTGCGTAAAACCCTCGCAAGGCCGATCACGGTCGGGCAAGTGATGGTCGCATCAACCGTCGGCCAACTCGCCGAAACGCTGGCGCAGGATCAAAGCGAAGAAGAGGCGAACCGTGCCGGTTTTGATGCGGTTTTGCCGCTGCGTAAAAGCAGTGGGCCGACGCTATATTGCTTCCATCCGGCGTCGGGTTTTGCCTGGCAATTTAGTGTGTTGCAACGTTACCTCGACCCGCGTTGGTCGATAACCGGCATTCAGTCGCCGCGCCCGAACGGCCCGATGCAACAGGCTGAAAACCTGGCGCAGGTTTGCGAAGCGCATCTAAAAACCCTGCGCGAACTTCAACCGCACGGCCCGTATTATCTGATGGGTTATTCCCTCGGCGGCACGCTGGCGCAAGGCATTGCGGCCCGTCTCGAAGCGGCGGGGGAAGAAGTCGCGTTCCTCGGCCTGCTGGATACCTGGCCGCCGGAAACGCAAAACTGGGCAGAGAAAGGCGCGAATGAACTCGATCCGGCGGTGCTCGATGAAATTAATCGAGAGCGCGAAGCGTTTGTTGCCGCGCAACAAGGGCAGGCTTCCGACGCGCTTTTTCAGGCCATCGAAGGCAACTACGGCGACGCGGTACGTTTGCTGACTACGGCGCAAAGTGTGCCGTTTGGCGGGAAAGCGACGTTATTTGTCGCCGAACGAACCTTGCCGAAGGGCATGGACCCGCAAAAAACTTGGGCTCCGTGGATTGGCGAACTTGAAGTCCATCGCCTCGATTGCGCCCACGTCGATATCATTTCCCCAAATGCCTTTGCGGAAATAGGCCCGGTGTTGCAGCGAATGTTGGCGTAAGTGTCGGATGACGCTGCGCTTATCCGACCTACGGAGCGCAGCGACATCCACCGTTTTTTAACCACGCCCCAAAGGCACCACCAGCGGCGT
The DNA here is from genome assembly GCF_003601925.1 of Buttiauxella izardii. Lineage (GTDB taxonomy): Bacteria > Pseudomonadota > Gammaproteobacteria > Enterobacterales > Enterobacteriaceae > Buttiauxella > Buttiauxella izardii. Next base: position 19,862 of record NZ_QZWH01000009.1, on the reverse strand, counting down.
GTGCGCTACCGGATCTTCAATAATCATGCAGCGCAGGCCGTAAATCGCTTCGATAAGCTCGGGCGTAACAATCTCTTTCGGCGCACCTTCCGCAACAATTTTCCCGTCACGCAGTGCGATCAAATGAGTCGCATAGCGGCAGGCCTGATTCAAATCATGCAGCACTGCAGCTAGCGTGTAGCCTTGTTTTTGGTTCAGATCGCGCAGCAGTTCCAGCAGATCGATTTGATGGCTGATATCCAGCCAGGTGGTCGGTTCATCGAGCAGCAGAATCGAGGTTTCCTGCGCCAGCACCATGGCAATCCAGGCGCGCTGACGCTGGCCGCCGGAAAGCGTATCGACCGGTTGATCGGCTAAATCTTCGATGTTCGTCGCTTTTAACGCCCGTTCCACCGCCAGGCGGTCTTCTTCACGCCAGCGGGAAAACATCGGTTGATGCGGATAACGGCCACGCGCCACCAGTTCCGCAACGCTGATATCGCCCGGAGCGCTGGAGTTTTGCGCCAGTAACCCCACGCGACGCGCCACTTCTTTGGTGGCGAAGCGGTGGATTTCATTGCCGTCGAGCCAAACCTGGCCATGCATCGGTTTCATCAGGCGGCTTAAGGTGCGCAGCAGCGTGGATTTACCGCAGCCGTTGGGGCCGATAATCGCGGTGAATTTGCCGTCAGGAATGGCGACGGTCAGGCCATCGGCGACCACATGGTTGCCATATCCCAATGTGAGCTGTTCACCATGCAGGCGCGGTGGAGCGGAAATCTGGCTCATTTTTTACGGGACTCCTGAATCAACAACGCAATTAAATAGATGCCGCCAAGGCTGACCGTGACCACGCCAACCGGCAATTGGTACGGCAGGAAAAGATGTTGGGCGCATAAATCTGCCGCCAATAATAGCGCCGCGCCGCATAACGCCGATTGCGCCAAAACCCAGCGTGAAGTGCCGCTCAGGCGGCGGGCAATATGCGGGGCTACCAGCGCGACGAACGAAATTGGCCCAGCTAAAGCGGTGGCGGCTGCGGTCAGAATCACGCCCGTTAGCATCAACAGCAGGCGCGAACGCTCAACGGAAACGCCGAGCGCGCAGGCGCTGTCATCGCCCATTTCCAGCAGGCGCATTCTGCGGACTAACAATCCACCGGCAATTAAAGCCAGCAGCATTAAAGGCGCGGCGGGGAAGATTTTCCCCCAGGTTAAACCGTTGAGCGACCCGGCATTCCACAGCCCGGCGGAGATAGCCGTTTCCAGTGAAGCGTGCAGCAAAAGCCAGGTGTTAAACGCCACCAACATAGCGCGCACGCCGATGCCGATGATAATCAGGCGGAAGGTTTCGATACCGTTGCGCCAGGCCAGCAGCCAGACAATCAGTGCGGTAACGATGCCGCCCGCCATGGCGGACGTGGCAATCGCGGTTTGATGCTGGCCGAATAACACCATCGCCACTAATACGCCGCTCCACGCCCCGGTGTTAAAGCCCATCACGTCCGGGCTGCCGAGCGGGTTGCGCATTAGCGACTGGAAAATAGCCCCGCTGACGCCGAGTGCCGCGCCGATTAACAGCGCCATCACCACGCGCGGCAAGCGCCATTCGACAACGACCAGTGAAATATTGCGTGGTGCGGAACCGACGAGAGCGTCCACAACCTGGCTGACTGAAAGCGGTAAAACGCCGCTGCCGAGGCTCCAGACACCTAATGCGCAGCTAAACAGCAATAACGCCAGGCTGACGACGAGCAGGCGAGGGGAGAGGCGGCTCATGCGTTCGCTCCTTTGCGCTGGCGGCGTACCAGATAAATCAGCATCGGCGCGCCGATAAACGCGCTCACTACCGAAACGCGCAGCTCTCCTGGCACTAAAAGGCGGCCAATAACATCGGCGAACAGCAAAAGCGCAGGCGTGGCAATCAGCGTGACGGGCAGTGACCAGCGGTGATCGGCACCGACCAGCCAACGGGAAAGATGCGGCATCATCAGGCCGATAAATGCGATTGGCCCAACGGCTGCCGTCGCGCTGCCGCACAATAAAGTGATAGCGATTAAGCCGAGCAATTGCGTGCGGGCCACTTTGCTGCCCAGCGCGGTGGCGGTGTCGGTGCCCATGCTCAGGCTATTGAGCGAACGGCTGATCAACAGCGCAATCACGCAGCCCGCCAGCACCGGCAACACAATGATTTTTAAAGTTTCGAGGGTGCGAATATCCAGCGTTCCCGCCTGCCAGAAACGTAACTGGTCGTAGACCACCGGGTTTAACAGCGCGATGCCGTTGCTCAAGCCTTCGAGAACGGCGGCAAGCGCCACGCCCGCGAGTGTTAAGCGCACCGGGCTGAGTTGCCCACCGCCCTGGCTTCCGGTAAATGCGACGACCAATGCGGCGCACAATGCGCCCGCGAACGCCATGCCGAGCAGGGCAATTGGCGATGAAAAGCTCCACACCGCTGCGCCCAACACAATGGCGAAACTGGCTCCGGCATTCACGCCGAGCAGGCCGGGGTCGGCAAGGGGATTACGCGTGAGAGTTTGCATCAATGCCCCGGCAAGGCCGAGTGCGCCGCCCGCGAGAATACCCGCCAGCGTGCGGGGAAGGCGCGCGTCGAGCACAATGGTGCAATCTGCACTTTGGCACTGGCCGCTAAAAGCATCGAAAACGACGCTAACCGGCAGGGATTTAGCGCCAATCAGCAGGCTGAGTGCAGCCATGAGAAGCAGCAAAAAAAGGAGGGAAAACAGTATAGATAATCGTGAAGCCGACATGTTTTGTGCCTGATAAACTCGCCATGTAAAATTAATGATAGTCATTATCATTATCACTCTTATTTGTTTATGTTAGCATGAGCCGCCTCGCACCCGGAAAGAAAAATTCGCTTTAAGGCCCTGTAATGAACCGCAATTCTTTGCTGCTAAATCTCAGTTTGCTCAAGACCCATCCCGCATTTCGCGCCGTCTTCCTCGCTCGCTTTATTTCCATTGTCTCGCTGGGGTTACTCGGCGTTGCCGTTCCGGTACAAATCCAGACGCTGACCGGCTCCTCGCTGCAAGTCGGCCTGGCGGTCACGCTAACCGGCAGCGCCATGTTTATCGGCCTGATGATGGGCGGCGTATTGGCTGACCGCCACGAGCGCCGCCGCCTGATTTTGCTCGCCCGCTCAACTTGCGGTATCGGGTTTATCGGCCTGACGATCAACGCCGCGTTGCCGGAACCGTCGCTGGCGGCGATTTATTTGCTCGGCGTGTGGGATGGATTCTTTGGCGCGCTGGGCGTGACGGCGCTTTTAGCGGCAACTCCCGCGCTGGTTGGCCGTGAAAATTTAATGCAGGCGAGCGCGATAACCATGCTCACCGTGCGCCTCGGTTCAGTGATTTCGCCGATGATCGGCGGGCTGTTGCTGGCGTCCGGCGGCGTGGTGTGGAACTACGCGCTGGCCTCCGTCGGCACGTTTATCACGCTGCTGCCGCTGTTGAGTTTGCCGAAGCTGGCACCGCCACCGCAGGCGCGTGAAAACCCGCTGCTCTCGTTGTGGAATGGTCTGCGTTTCCTGGTCGGCCACCCGATTATCGGCGGCATTGCGTTAGTCGGCGCGTTGCTGACCATGGCGAGCGCGGTGCGCGTGTTGTATCCGGCGCTTGCAGGGCACTGGAATATGAGCGCGGCGCAAATCGGCCTGATGTACGCCGCCGTTCCGCTCGGGGCGGCAATCGGCGCATTAACCAGCGGGCGCATCGCGCATCATTCACGTCCGGGTATGATCATGCTGGGAACCGGAATTGTGTCGTTTATCTCGATTGGCGTTTTCAGCCTGATGCCGGTTTGGGGGCTTGGGCTGGCGTGCCTGGCGCTGTTTGGCTATCTCAGCGCCATCAGCTCTTTACTGCAATACACGCTGATTCAGACGCTGACGCCAGACGGTATGTTAGGGCGCATCAACGGTTTATGGACGGCGCAGAACGTGACGGGCGATGCCATCGGCGCGGCGATTTTAGGCGGCATGACGGTGGCGTTAACGCCGGTTGCAGCAGCGAGTTACGGCGGTTTAGCGTTGACGTTGTGCGGCGTGGTATTGGCGATTGTGTTGGTGCAATTGCGTGGTTATTTGCAAGCCGCCCCGGAGCAAACCGAAGCGGCAGCCGTCAAATAAATCCGTAGGTCGGATAAGCGCAGCGTCATCCGACATTAAATCAGCTACTTACTGGCAAACAACTGGCTCATGCGTTCAAGAATCTGCGTGGCGCTGTAATAATCCAGACGGAAAGTTTCGGTGCCCAAGGCATAAACCCGCTTATTTTGCACCGCAGGCAGGTGCGAAAGCAGCGGGTTAGCTTCCAGCGCTTTGGCGTCTTTATCGTCGCTGGCGAACAAAAACAGGCTCTCGCCGTTCAAACCGGCAGCCAGATTTTCACCGCCAAGTTGCACGATATCGTGGCGTTTCCCCATGCTCTGGCTGGCATGAACCGCCATCGGCAAGGTTGAAAGTGTGAAGCCCAACTGCTGGAGCAATTTCCCCTGCGCGGAGTCTTGCGTCCACAGGTTTGCCGAGCGTGATGCAGGCGTGTAAACCAGCGCGGTGACGGGCTGGGGTGGCAGCGTCATATGCATTTTGGCTTCGCTCAACTGCTTATCAAAACTGGCGATTCGGGCCGCGGCCTGCTTTTCATGCCCGGTGATTTCCCCCAGTTGGGTGAGCAATTGCTGCCAGCTTTTATCGTCGTAATTAATCACTAAAGTGGGCGCGATAGCGGAGAGCTGATCGTAAAGGGCGAGGGCAGAATCGCCGCCAGTGGCGCTGATCAAAATCAGATCCGGCATTTGCGCGGCAACCGCTTCGGCGCTGGCTTCGCCAATATATAAACGCTGGACGTCACGCGCTTTCGCCACATCGCCCCACTGGCGCAGGAAACCTTGTGAATCCGCCATGCGGTTGCCCGGCGTGGTCGCACCGCTTGCCACCACCGGCGCGTCAATCGCCAGCAGCGAACCGGTTAGCGTCACGCTGGTGGAAACGATGCGCTGCGGAGCCTGTTCAAAAGTGTGCGAGCCGTGGCTGTCGGTGAGCGTTCGCGGCCAGGCGGTGGCTTGAGCAAGGCTGCTCAAACTCAACATTACAAGTGCGGGAATTGTTAAAAAAAATTTGAGCTTTGTTGACAGCATGTCCTTTTCTCTTTAGGTTACGACTCCGAAAAGCAAATGATAATCATTATTACTATCTTTTGTCATGTTTTTACGGAGGGTACATGGAAACGTTACTGGCTGAGAAACGACAAGAAAAGCAACTAACACCTTGTGCAGAGAGCTTTTTCTTTATGTCGCCGTATCGCAGTTTTTCGACAAGCGGCTGCTTCACCCGCCTGCAAAGTCCGGCGCTTGACGGCGAAAATCTCCATGGTCGCCTGCAAACACAGCTGCGTGAGGCGTTTGCAAACGCCAGAAATCACGGTATCGAAAAGCCGGTTGTGGTCGGCGCAATCCCTTTTGATCCTCGCCAGGCTTCCGCGTTGTTTATCCCCGAAAGCTGGCAGCCGTTTTCCCGCGCTCAGCGCCAGGATTTCGCGGCACAAAACCCCGTCAGCCAGGCGCTGAATATCGCCTCGCGCCATGCGATTCCTGAACAAGCCAAATTTATGGAAATGGTGGCCCATGCCGCCGCCGCTACGGCTCAGCCGGATATCGACAAAGTGGTGCTCTCGCGCCTGATTGATATCGAAACGGACGCGCCCGTTGACCTCGACGCGCTGCTTAACCGCCTGATTAGCCAGAACCCGACCAGCTATAACTTCCACGTGCCGTTGCTGGATGGCGGCTCGCTGGTGGGGGCCAGCCCGGAATTGCTGCTGCGTAAATCGGGCAAGAATTTCAGCTCCTTGCCGCTCGCCGGGTCAGCGCGTCGCGATAAAGAAAACATGCAGCGTGATAGCGAAATTGGCGCGCAACTGCTGCGCTCCACCAAAGACCGCCACGAACACGGCCTGGTGACGCAGGCGATGCGCGATGTTTTGCAGCCGTACAGCCACTCTTTGACGCTTTCCGATACCCCGGAACTCATCACCACTCCGACGTTATGGCACCTCGCCACGCCGATTTACGGCCAGGTTGAAAACCGCCAGCACAACGCGCTTTCCCTGGCTTGCTTATTGCACCCAACCCCCGCTCTGAGCGGCTTCCCGCACGATGTCGCACAAAAATTGATTGCCGAACTGGAGCCGTTCGACCGCGAACTGTTTGGCGGCATCGTCGGCTGGTGTGACGCCGAAGGCAACGGCGAATGGGTAGTGACGATTCGCTGCGCGCGCGTCGGCGGCAAACAAGTGCGACTGTTCGCTGGCGCAGGCATCGTTCCGGCTTCCTCGCCGGAATCTGAATGGCGCGAAACTGGCGTCAAACTTTCCACCATGCTCAATGTTTTTGGACTCAAATAAATGGCTATCGAATTTACCCGTTGGCCGGAAGATCTGGCCGCACGCTACCGCGAAAAAGGTTACTGGGCGGATTTGCCGCTGACCGACATTCTCACGCGCCAGGCAAAAAATGATGCGATTGCGTTAATCGAAGGCGAGCGCCATTACAGCTACCGCGAGCTGGAACTGGCCGCCACGCGCCTGGCCTGTGCGCTGAAAAGACGCGGCCTGAGCAATGGCGAAACCGCGCTGGTGCAGCTTGGCAACGTGGCTGAGTTATACATCACGCTGTTTGCGCTGCTGAAAATTGGTGTTGCGCCGGTGAACGCACTGTTCAGCCATCAGCGTACCGAAATGGAAGCCTACGCCCGCCAGATTGAACCGGCGGTGGTGATTGGCGATCGCAAACATAATTTGTTCGCCCACGATGATTTTCTTGATGCGCTGTGCCAGCAAAACCCCTCGCTGCGCATGGCGGTAATGCTCAATGAAAGCGACCGCGAACGTTCGCTGAGTGCGTTTATCAACGAGCCGGAAGATAACTTTGTCGCCACGCCATCGGCGGCTGACGAAGTGGCGTTTTTCCAGCTTTCCGGTGGCAGCACCGGCACGCCAAAACTGATCCCGCGCACCCACAACGACTACTACTACAGCATTCGCCGCAGCGTCGAAATCTGTCGTTTTGACGCGAATACGCGCTTCCTGTGCGCGATCCCGGCGGCGCATAACTACGCGTTAAGTTCACCCGGTTCGCTGGGCGTATTTTACGGCGGCGGGCGCGTGGTGCTGGCAAACGACCCGAGCGCCACGCTCTGTTTCCCACTGATCGAACGCCATCAAATCAACGCCACCGCGCTGGTGCCGCCTGCGGTCAGCTTGTGGTTACAGGCGATTGGCGAGTGGGGCAGCAATCAATCCCTCGCATCGTTAGAACTTTTACAGGTGGGCGGCGCACGTTTAAGCGAAGCGCTCGCCGCTCGTATTCCGGCAGAAATCGGCTGCCAGCTACAGCAAGTTTTCGGCATGGCTGAAGGGCTGGTGAACTACACCCGCCTGGATGACGACAGCGAACACATCTTCAAAACCCAGGGCAAACCAATGTGCCCGGACGACGAAGTTTGGGTCGCCGATGAACATGGCAACCCGTTGCCACACGGCGAAGTGGGCCGCCTGATGACGCGTGGGCCGTACACCTTCCGTGGCTATTATCGCAGCCCGGAACACAACGCCAGCGCCTTTGATGCCAACGGTTTTTACTGCTCTGGCGACCTGATTTCCATTGCCGAAGACGGCTACATCACGGTTCAGGGGCGCGAGAAAGATCAGATCAATCGCGGCGGGGAAAAGATCGCCGCTGAAGAGATCGAAAACCTGCTGCTGCGCCACGAAGAGATCATTCATGCCGCGCTGGTTTCTATGGAAGACAGCCTGCTGGGCGAGAAAAGCTGCGCGTTTATCGTCGGTTGCCGTCCGTTCCGCGCCGTGGAAATTCGCCGCTACCTGCGTGAACTCGGCATTGCCGATTTCAAACTGCCGGATCGCATTGAAATTGTTGAAAGTCTGCCGCTGACGGCGGTGGGCAAAGTGGACAAAAAACGTTTGCGCCAGTTGATTGCTGATAAGCAACTGGCTTCCTGATTGACGGAGAAATTATGGCTATTCCAAAACTGAACGCATACAGCTTACCGACGGCTGCCGACATCCCGGAAAACAAAGTGAACTGGGCGTTTGAGCCTGAGCGAGCGGCGCTGTTAATCCATGATATGCAGGAATATTTCATTGATTTCTGGGGCGACAATTGCCCGATGATCCAACAGGTTATCGCCAACATTGCCGCGCTGCGTGATTACTGCAAACGCCACAACATTCCGGTGTATTACACCGCGCAGCCGAACGCGCAAAGCGATGAAGACCGTGCGCTGTTAAACGACATGTGGGGGCCGGGCTTAAACAAACACCCTGAGCGCCAGAAAGTGGTGGCAGAACTTGCGCCAGACGAGCACGACACGGTGCTGACCAAATGGCGTTACAGCGCGTTTATCCGCTCGCCGCTGGAACAAACGCTGAAAGAAACGGGCCGCAACCAGCTGATTATCTGCGGCGTGTACGCCCATATCGGCTGCATGACCACTGCAACGGACGCGTTTATGCGTGATATCAAACCGTTTATGGTGGCCGATGCGCTGGCAGATTTCAGCCGCGAAGAACACCTGATGGCGCTGAAATACACCGCTGGCCGTTCTGGCCGCGTGGTGATGACGCGTGATCTACTTCCTGAAGCTGCGCCGCAAAACAAAGCGCAACTGCGTGAAATCGTGCTGCCGTTGCTGGACGAATCTGACATTCCCGAAGACGACGAAAACCTGATTGATTACGGCCTCGATTCGGTGCGCATGATGGCGCTGGCGGCGCGCTGGCGCAAAATTCATGCGGATATCGACTTCGTGATGCTGGCGAAAAACCCGACCATCGACGCCTGGTGGGCTCTGCTGTCACGGGAAGCCTGAGCATGAACATCGACTTTACTGGCAAACGCGTCTGGGTGACGGGCGCGGGCAAAGGCATCGGCTATGACACCGCGCGGGCGTTCAGCGAAGCGGGCGCAACGGTTATCGGCTTCGATCTCGCCTTCCCACTGGAGGTTTATCCGTTCGCCACGGAAGTGCTGAACGTGGCAGACGCCGAGCAGGTTTCTACCGTTACGCAGCGTTTATTGAGCGACGAACCGCAACTGGATGTACTGGTGAATGCGGCAGGAATTTTGCGCATGGGGGCGACGGACGCGCTGGCGTTGCAGGACTGGCAGGATACTTTCGCCGTCAACGTCGGTGGTGCGTTTAATCTGTTCCGCGCCGTGATGCCACATTTGCGCGAACAGCAGAGTGGGGCGATTGTCACCGTCGCATCGGACGCGGCCCACACGCCGCGCACCGGCATGTCGGCCTATGGCGCATCGAAAGCGGCGCTGAAAAGCCTGGCGTTGACCGTTGGCCTGGAACTCGCCCCATTCGGCGTGCGTTGTAACGTGGTGTCGCCGGGTTCGACCGACACTGACATGCAGCGCACGCTGTGGAAAACGCCGGATGCCGAGCAGCAGCGCATCAAAGGTTTCCCGGAGCAGTTCAAACTGGGTATTCCGCTGGGCAAAATCGCCCGTCCGCAGGAAATCGCCAACACCATTTTGTTCCTCGCTTCACCCCTCGCCAGCCACATCACGTTGCAGGATATTGTGATTGATGGCGGCGCAACGTTGGGGGCGTAAATGAGTCTCTGGAAACGAGCAATGACGCTCGACGAGCTGAATAAAACCAGCGCCGGAACGATGGTTGAGCATCTAGGTATTATTTACACGCATCTTGACGACGACTCGCTGGAAGCCGAAATGCCGGTGGATAACCGCACGCAGCAGCCGTTTGGTTTGCTGCATGGCGGCGCATCAGTAGTGCTGGCGGAAACGCTGGGGTCGATGGCAGGTTTTCTGACCACAACCGAAGGGCAGTGCGTGGTGGGGACTGAAGTTAATGCCAGCCATCATCGGGCGGTGGCATCCGGCACCGTGCGCGGCGTGTGTAAACCGCTGCATTTGGGGAGGGCGTCCCAGGTGTGGGAAATCGCGATTTTTGATGGGCGCGGGAAAAGGTGCTGCACGGCGCGGTTGACGACGGCGACGCTGGGGTAGAACAACCCTCACCCTAACCCTCTCCCTGAGGGAGAGGGGATTGCATGGTTTTCTCCCTCGCCAGGGGGATAGGGGATTGCATGGTTTTCTCCCTCACCAGGGGGATAGGGGATTGCATGGTTTTCTCCCTCTCCTGGGGGAGAGGGCTGGGGTGAGGGGAATCCCCCGCATCGTGATCCCCGTAACAAGCTGATGTAAATCCCTGGTCAAACCACTCCATTCTCTCGTTTCAATATTGTTAAATTCCGCTGCTTGATCTAGAACAAATCGGTAACACCTCTGCTTCTGGCCTACACATGGAAAAACAATATGAATAACCCAGGGAAACACCTCATATGGGCGGTGCTTGCACTGATAGGTGCATTCGCGCTCGGCTATATCGCACTTAATCGCGGCGAACAGATCAACGCATTATGGATTGTGGTTGCCGCAATCTGCGTTTATCTCATCGCTTATCGTTACTACGGCTTGTTTATTGCTAAGCGAGTCTTAACTGTTGATGCCACCCGTATGACGCCAGCCGTGCGCCATAACGACGGGTTGGATTATGTTCCGACCGACAAAAAAGTGCTGTTCGGTCACCATTTTGCCGCGATAGCAGGGGCGGGGCCGCTTGTCGGGCCGGTGCTTGCCGCGCAAATGGGGTACTTGCCAGGTATGCTCTGGCTGCTGGCGGGTGTGGTGTTGGCCGGTGCGGTACAAGATTTTATGGTGCTGTTTGTCTCGACGCGCCGTGATGGGCGTTCGCTGGGCGAACTGGTGAAAGAAGAAATGGGCAACACGGCGGGCGTTATCGCGCTGGTGGCCTGCTTCATGATTATGGTCATCATCCTCGCGGTACTGGCGATGATCGTGGTGAAAGCGCTGACCCACAGCCCGTGGGGCACCTACACCGTGGCGTTTACCATTCCGCTGGCGCTGTTTATGGGCGTCTATATTCGTTATCTGCGTCCGGGGCGTATCGGCGAAGTGTCGGTGATTGGCCTTGTGATGCTGATTTTTGCAATTATCTCCGGTGGCTGGGTGGCGGAAAGCCCGACCTGGGCTCCGTACTTTGACTTCACTGGCGTGCAGCTCACCTGGATGCTGGTGGGTTACGGTTTTGTGGCGGCGGTTCTGCCGGTCTGGCTGCTGCTGGCACCGCGCGATTACCTCTCAACCTTCCTGAAAATCGGCACTATTATCGGCCTGGCGATTGGCATTTTGATCATGCGCCCAACGCTGCAAATGCCGTCGCTGACCAAATTCATTGATGGCACCGGCCCGGTCTGGACCGGCGACCTGTTCCCGTTCCTGTTTATCACCATCGCCTGTGGCGCGGTGTCTGGCTTCCACGCGCTGATTGCTTCCGGCACCACGCCGAAAATGCTGGCTAACGAAAACCAGGCTTGCTTCATCGGTTACGGCGGCATGTTGATGGAGTCGTTCGTGGCGATTATGGCGCTGGTTGCGGCTTGTGTTATCGACCCAGGCGTGTACTTTGCGATGAACAGCCCGATGGCGGTTCTGGCTCCGGCGGGCACCACCGATGTGGTGGTTTCTGCGGCAAGCGTGGTCAGCAGTTGGGGCTTCCAGATTACCCCGGAAACCTTGACTCAAATTGCCAACGAAGTCGGCGAGCAGAGCATTATCTCCCGTGCGGGCGGCGCTCCAACGCTGGCTGTGGGAATGGCGTACATCCTGCACGGCGCGCTCGGCGGGCTGATGGATGTTTCGTTCTGGTATCACTTCGCCATTCTGTTTGAAGCGCTGTTTATTCTGACGGCGGTGGATGCCGGGACGCGTGCGGCGCGCTTTATGCTGCAAGACTTGCTGGGCGTGATTTCCCCGAGCCTCAAACGCACCGACTCGCTGCCTGCGAACCTGCTGGCAACGGCACTTTGCGTGCTGGCGTGGGGTTACTTCCTGCACCAGGGCGTGGTTGATCCACTCGGCGGTATTAATACCTTGTGGCCGCTGTTTGGTATCGCCAACCAGATGCTGGCGGGCATGGCGCTGATGCTCTGCGCGGTGGTTCTGTTCAAGATGAAAAGACAGAAATACGCCTGGGTGGCGCTGGTGCCAACGGCCTGGCTGCTGATTTGTACCCTGACGGCGGGCTGGCAAAAAGCGTTTAGCCCGGATCAGAAAGTCGGCTTCCTGGCGATTGCTAACAAGTTCCAGGCGATGATTGACAGCGGCAAAATCCCGGCGCAATACACCGAGTCGCAACTTTCGCAACTGGTGTTCAACAACCGTCTGGATGCGGGTTTGACGATCTTCTTTATGGTGGTTGTGGTGGTGATTGCACTGTTCGCGATTAAGACTGCAATGCAGGCGCTGAAATCTGACCAGCCAACCGCGAAAGAGACGCCGTATCAGCAGATGCCGGAAGACGTGGAGCAAATTGTGGCGCAGGCGAAGAGCGCGCATTAAGTCAGCATTCCCCTCACCCCGGCCCTCTCCCAAAGGAGAGGGAGAAAACCGGACAGTCCCCTCTCCCTGTGGGAGAGGGTTAGGGTGAGGGCACCCAACAACACTGGAGCCAAACATGTTCGACACACTCGCCAAAGCAGGGAAATATCTCGGCCAGGCCGCGAAACTGATGGTTGGCGTCCCTGATTACGACAACTACGTACAACATGTGCGCCTGACCCATCCGGAACATACGCCGATGACTTACGAAGAGTTTTTCCGCGAGCGTCAGGATGCGCGCTACGGCGGCAAAGGCGGCGCTCGCTGCTGTTAATTTAAGGAATATGACATGAATGAAGCGGTATCTGTCACGCTCTTAACGGGCTTTCTTGGCTCAGGGAAAACCACACTTCTTAACTATTTCCTCGCCCATAACGACAACCAACCGGTCGCGATTCTGGAAAACGAATTTGGTGCGGTAAACATCGACGGCGCGCTGCTTAAAGGCGGTGATAACGTCAATGTGGTGGAACTCAGCAACGGCTGCGTGTGTTGCAGCGTGCGCGGGGAATTCACCGCCGCATTAAGAGAATTACTGGCCAAACGCGCGGCGGGAGAACTGAATTTTGAACGCCTGATCGTAGAAACTACCGGCCTTGCCGACCCGGCACCCATCGTCCAGACCTTCTTTGTGGATGAATATCTGCGTGAAGCGCTACGCCTTGATGCGGTTATCGCGCTGGCCGATGCGGAACATATTTCTCGCCAGTTAGATGAACATGCGGTGGCGGCCTCGCAGCTCGGTTTTGCCGATCGAATTTTACTGACCAAAGCCGATCGCGTTGACGAAGAAACCCAACTCCAGGCGCTGGAAAGGATTCATCAGATCAATAGCAAAGCCGATCTTTTTGAGATCGTAAACGGCGAATGCCCGGCGGATCTGTGGCTAGATCTTAACGCTTTTGAGCTGACCGATAATATCGAAACCACCGCTGGATTCCGTGTGATTCGCGCTGATGCTGAGAGTCCAGTGAGCTTCCAGCCGTTCCGCAAAGCATCGGCAAAACGCTCCTGGGACGATGCCATTCAGGCGCATGTTTTCGACGCTGGGTTACTGGACGTGAAGAAAATCGGCGCATTTATGGAAAGCTGCATTGCGCGTTTTGGCAACGACATGCTGCGCTACAAAGGCGTGCTGGCGATTGACGGCAACCCGCAACGGCTGATTGTGCAAGGCGTGCATAAAGTGGTGGGCTTTGATTATGGTTCGGAGTGGCATCCCACTGAACAGCGTGTTTCACGGCTGGTGATCATCGGGCGTTATCTGCCGATTGACGAGCTACGCAGAGAATTCGCTGCAACTACGATTTAATTGCTGTGATCGGGCGCACATTTTTTTGCAGATGAAAATAAAGCTGTTGTGCGAAACGAAGCAGTGTGTTTGTATAAATTTCGACGTTAAAAACGCACAACACTTATTCAGGACCCTAATGACTACATTCACCCGCAACACTGGCCTACTACTAACCGCGCTACCAGCCGCGGTGGTCGTCGTGCGTGTGGTGGTGGTCGTCGGCAATGCGCCGTAGGGTCTGAATCAACGCATCGATTCCAAACCCCGCCGGCGCAAACCGGGCGGGGTTTCTTGTTTTAGTCCCCCGGCCAAAAGCGAAACGGCATAAGAAGAAGGACTGGAGCAATGGCAATATCGGAAAACCCACCGCAAGCAAACCGTATTACGGGCGCAAAATTAATTGTGCAACTGCTTGAACATCATGGCATTACTACCATCAGCGGTATTCCCGGTGGCACCGTTCTGCCGCTCTATAACGCACTAAGCAAAAGCGAAAAAATCCGCCACATTCTGGCTCGCCACGAACAAGGCGCAGGCTTTATGGCGCAGGGCATGGCACGAACCCAGGGCAAAGCCGCGGTATGCATCGCTTGTAGCGGGCCGGGGGCTACGAACCTGGTCACCGCCATCGCCGATGCGCGCCTCGATTCCATCCCGCTGGTGTGCATCACCGGGCAGGTGCCGAAATCGATGATTGGCACCGACGCCTTCCAGGAAGTCGACACCTACGGCATCTCGATTCCCATTACCAAACACAACTATTTAGTGCGCGATATCGCCGAACTGCCGCAGGTGATTTGCGACGCGTTCCGCATTGCGGAATCTGGCCGCCCAGGCCCGGTGTGGATTGATATTCCGAAAGACGTACAAACGGCTGAAATCGACATCAGCGAACTGCCTCCCGTTTCTGAACATACCGCCGCGCCAAAATTTGAAGCCCAACAAATCGCCGATGCCGCCACGATGATTAACCAGGCGCAGCGCCCGGTACTGTATCTCGGCGGCGGCGTGATTAATGCTCACGCCGATGCGCGGGCGTTGGCTGAAAAAGCTAATCTGCCAACCACCATGACGTTAATGGCGCTCGGCACCATTCCCGCCAAACACTCGTTATCGCTGGGCATGTTGGGGATGCATGGTGCGCGCAGCACCAACTACATTTTGCAGGAAGCGGACTTGCTGATTGTGCTGGGCGCGCGTTTTGACGACCGGGCAATTGGTAAAACTGAAGAATTCTGCCCGAATGCGAAAATCATTCACGTTGATATCGACCGTGCCGAGCTGGGTAAAATCAAACAGGCGCATGTGGCGATTCGCGGCGATGTTGGCGAAGTGCTGGCACAACTGCTGCCAAAAATCACCGCCCAACCGCGCCAGCAATGGCTGCAACAAGTCGCAGGTTTGCAGCAGGAATTCCCGTTCAACATGCCGGGTGCAGACAACCCGCTGACGCCATACGGCCTGATTAACGCCGCTGCGTCTTGTGTTGATGACAACGCGATTATCACCACCGACGTGGGTCAGCACCAAATGTGGGTGGCGCAGGCGTATCCGCTGAACCGCCCGCGCCAGTGGCTGACATCCGGTGGTTTGGGGACGATGGGCTTTGGCCTGCCTGCGGCGGTGGGTGCGGCTCTGGCGGAGCCAAACCGCAAGGTACTGTGCTTTACCGGCGACGGCAGCATCATGATGAATATTCAGGAAATGGCGACCGCTGCCGAACATAATCTGGATGTGAAAATTATCCTGCTGAACAACCAGGCGCTGGGTCTGGTGCATCAACAACAAACGCTGTTCTACCAACAAAATGTCTTTGCGGCGACTTACTCCGGGCAAACTAACTTCCTGAAAATTGCCGAAGGTTTTGGCCTGGCGACTTGTGATTTGAACGGCGCGGAAGACCCGCAGGCCGCGCTGCAAGAAGCGATTTCACGCCCTGGCCCGTGCCTGATTCACGTGCGCATTGATGCCAGCGAAAAAGTATTCCCGATGGTGCCGCCAGGTGCTGCCAATATTGAGATGATTGGAGAGTAAGCCATGCAACAACTAACTGTTATTCTTGAACTTACTGTGCGCAACCATCCGGGTGTGATGTCTCATATTTGTGGCCTGTTTGCCCGCCGCGCTTTCAACGTTGAAGGCATTCTCTGCCTTCCGTTACCGCAGGGCGATCAAAGCCGCATCTGGCTACAAGTGGCAGACGATCAGCGCCTTGAGCAGATGATCAGCCAAATCGACAAACTTGAAGACGTGGTGCAAATACGCCGTGATGCCGACGGCGCAGAAGTGTTTGGCAAGCTGACGGCACTGGTGCAGTAGATTTAGATGGCGGAGGGGTTGGATTACCCCTCCGCCAATGGTTTGAATTGCGAGGCTGGTTCCATTTATTTTTGCTGAAATCCCCACGTTTCATTTTCCCCGGAAAGCTCTTCCCACAATCAAAATCCTCTAAAAGAAAAGTCAGGCAAATGTCGTTGAAACGCGATATTTATTGGCGGTCGTTTTTATGCTCATGACCCACGGATCGCTGTTGGCTAATACCAGCAAAAGGCATATGCTTTGGCATAGGCCTGAAATTTGTGGGGGAGCATATGGAACGTATTGCGAAGATTTTCAAAAATGGCAGAAACCAGGCGGTGAGGTTACCGGTGGAATTCGAGTTTGATACTGACAGGGTTTATATCCGACAAGACAAGGAAGGCAATGTGATTCTTTCAAAAAGGCCTTTAAAACCAGATAACTGGGATAACGTAATGTCTCTGATTAAAAAAGCGCGTGTGCCGGATAATTTCCTGGACGCTGAAGAGCGTAATCAGCCTTTCGCTGACCGGGATCCTTTTGCGGGAATTAAGTAATGGTCTGGATGCTGGATACCAATACGGTCAGTTACTTTTTGCGCCAAAACCCGCAAGTGCTTGCCAGAATGTCCAAAGTGCCACCTTCCGATATTGTGATCTCAAGCATTACGGAAGCGGAGCTGCTTTTTGGGGTGGCGAAACGGCAAAACAAAGCGCTGAAAATGGCGGTGATGGGGTTTCTGGATGCTGTCTCGGTGTATCACTGGGACAGTGTTGCGGCGGAGGCTTACGGCAAACTCAGGGCTAGCATGGAGAAAAAAGGCCAGGTGATGGGCGCGCTAGACATGTTGATTGCGGCTCATGCGTTAAGCGAAAAAACGACCATCGTCACCAGCGACCGCGCATTTCACAATATTGTTGGGTTACGCGCTGAAGACTGGACGGTTTAACTTACGCTGATGTCGCGCTGTAACTGCGTAGCAATGTCGCTGAGTTGCATCGCTGTGCCATGGCCTATCACCATAAATTTATGTGACTGGCTGGCCCAATAAACAATGTTCATGCCCAGGCGCTGTTCGCTTTGCGCTGCCATTGCTTTTCCGGTGTTGCGAGTAATACACAGCGCCAGCGGGCCGCTAGCGGTATCAAGCCAGGTAATTTGGGCAATGCGTTGTTCGTCATACGCCAGCACCCGGGCGTTTTTCAACGTGATATTGGGTAAAGTCAGATTCGCTACGGAAAGTGGGACGCCGAGTTGCTTTCCAGTGGCCTGCAACTGAGACTCCAGCGCCTGGCTGGTGGGTGTTTCCGCCAGTGTTTCGGGGGTGTAAAGCGCCATATATTGTGCCACCAATTCGCGCCAGTTTTCCTCGGGTTGAGAAAAATGCAGGAAAGCACGATCGCCAATGATGCCCAACGCCAGGAAGCTGACGGCGGCGGCAATCAGGTTACGCCGTGATAAAGCAGGCGACGGGGAAGGGCGAAGGTAGGTTTGCAAATGCTCCAGCGGAGCCTCTTCCAGTAATGGTTCAAATGACGTTTTAAATGGCAAACTGGTGCGCTCGAAAAAGGCCAGGCGCTTAGCCAGGTAATCATCCTGAACGAGCCGTTCTTCCAGTGTCGCGCGTTCATTTTCGCTTAATTGGTTATCAAGATACGCCACCAGCAGTTCGTCCGTGTTTCCTGAAAATCTCATGATTTATCTCCTTTCCTTTGTGGCATGTCAGGCTGAATTGCCGGGTCTTGCGCCAGCGTGAGGCGCGCTGTGGCCAGGCGGCTCATCACCGTGCCAATCGGAACATTCAGTACCTCGGAAGCCTCGCGATAAGATAATTCTTCGACATAAACTAAAAACACTGTGTCGCGCTGCGCTTCGGGTAAACGGCTCACGCGCTTCATTACATCGTTTGACCAGAGTGCCTCTTCGCTATTTCCCGTCCCCGTGAGTTCATCAACATCAACAAAGCCTTGCCCACGCCGGATCAACTGAGCCCGCACTTCGTTAATCCAGATCGAATGCAAAATAGAAAACAGCCAGCGGTCAAGGCGACTGCCAGTGATAAATTGCGAGGCGCGTTCCAGCGCCCGCACGCAAGTGGCCTGCACCAAATCATCCGCAACATCCCGCCGATGGCTCAGCACCAGGCCGTAGCGCCACAGGCGGGGAAGATATTGCGCGATTTGATGGCGTATCGCTTCGTTGCTGATTTTAGCCTCCACAAACGGGAAGATCAGGATTCCGGATGGCCGTCGATAGCGGCTGCCAGGTCGCGGTATTCCTCACAACCTGTACCGCACAGGGTTTTGATTGTCGCCAGTTGTTCGCGCGCTAAATCAGGGCGATTTTTGATCATGTACGCTTCACCCAGATACTCGCGGACTTTTGGATACTTAGGATCGAGCGCCACAGATTTTAAATAATAGCTGATGCCTTCATCGGTGCGGCCCAGCTTGCGGGTGGCGTATCCCCGGTAATTGAGCGCTTCGGCGGTATTGGGCTGTTGCAGGGTATTGAGCATATCCAACGCTTCCTGATAACGGCCCGCTTTTGCCAGGGCGTAAGCGTAATCAGTACGGGATTCATCGCCAATCATCGCGCCCTTATCCACCATGCAAGTTTTGGTTTTTTGGTCATAAACTTGCCCTTTCGGGCAGGTCGGCGGAGTGGGTTCATCGCTGCTGCCACCCATCGCCTGAGCATAGCCTGAAAGCAAAAATACGCTGCTCACCACTGCGGGTAACACAAATTTAGAAAAACGGTTCATGGCAAAACCCTCATCGTGTTCGGTATGCAGTGAACAGTTGAGCACCGGGATTTATTCGATTTATTTTTAGCTGGTATAGGGAATGCTCTGAGTTGCCAGGCAGAGCGGCATCCACCTCCTATACTTTCTGTTTGTGTCAATAAAACAGGAGCGCAGATATGACGATTCATAAGAAAGGGCAAGCACACTGGGAAGGCGACATCAAACGCGGGAAAGGCACCGTCTCCACCGAAAGTGGGGCGCTAAAACAGCAACCGTATGGCTTTAACACTCGTTTTGAAGGCGCAGCCGGAACCAATCCGGAAGAGTTAATCGGTGCAGCACATGCAGCTTGTTTCTCGATGGCGCTTTCACTGATGCTCGGCGAAGAGGGCTACACGGCAGAAAGCATCGACACCACCGCTGATGTTTCGTTGGATAAAACCGACGGCGGTTTCGCGATTACCAAAATTGCACTTACCAGCACGGTAAAAGTGCCAGGTGCGGATAGCACTAAGTTCGATCAAATTATTCAGAAAGCCAAAGCCGGTTGCCCGGTTTCACAGCTGATGAAAGCTGAAATTACCCTCGACTACAAACTTAACTAATGCCCGTTAAACGTGGCCTCAGCTTTTCGTAGCTCGGATAAGCGCCAGGGTACAAACCGGACACCTAGGTAACACTTTAGACCGGACACATGGGTAACAGTTATAAACGGCATAGCAGAGGAGACTCACTATGCCCTGGACTGAGACCCGACCCATGCAACGTCTTGATTTCATCCGTGCCTGCCACGCAGGCACGGCTCCTGTTTCCGAACTGTGCCGCCACTTCGGTATCAGCCGCAAAACCGGGTATAAATGGCTGCAGCGTTTTAACCCCGACGACCCGGCCTCTCTTTTTGACCAGCCCCGCGCCCGCCTCACGCATGATGAACGCCTGCCCGCCGGGATTGTTCAGCAGCTTATCGATATGCGCGTACGGCACCCCGACTGGGGGCCGAAAAAAA
>NZ_QZWH01000008.1 GCF_003601925.1 Buttiauxella izardii | reverse complement strand
GATAAATTGTTAAAGAGCAGTAAGTTAGGCGCTTTCGCTTGCTAACTCGAGGTGGCGTATATTACGCTTTCCTCTTTCAGAGTCAAGCGTTTATTTTCGCTTTTCATCTGGCTGACGAGCCGGTTTGTAAGCCGTTGTGCCGTGTCAGTGGAGGCGCAGTATAGGGATTTTCCGGAGGCTGACAAGTGTTTATTGCAAAAAGATTACCAGTCGCGTTTTTTTTCGCCAAAAGCACTGTAAAAGCCACGTAACACGGGATATTTGCTGTTTTAAGCATCACAAATTAAGACCTGGTGGCATACTAATAAAAGAAACAAAGCTAAAGGATCTGCATTCATGTCTTTATCTGCACAACAACTCGCGGCACAAAAGAACCTTTCTTATGTACTGGCGGAGAAACTCGCCCAAGGTATCCTCAGAGGTGAGTACGAAGCGGGTAGTATTTTACCTGGTGAAATCGAATTAGGTGAACTCTTCGGTGTTAGCCGCACAGCTGTTCGTGAAGCTGTAAAGACATTGACCGCGAAAGGGATGGTTTTACCGCGCCCGCGGATTGGTACTCGCGTTATGCCTCGCAGACATTGGAACTTCCTTGATAAGGAACTGCTAACCTGGTGGATGACAGAAGAGAACTTTAATGACGTGGTGGATTACTTCCTGGTGATGCGAAATAGCCTGGAACCCCAGGCCTGCGCAATGGCTGCTATAAATGGGACTAAAGAGCAGAAAGCTGTCCTTAATGAAATGATGGCTGAAATGGTCAATCTGAAAGGCGCATTCGACCGTCAACGCTGGATAGAAGTCGATATGGCGTACCACGAGCAAATCTATGCAATGAGTGGTAACCCTTTCCTTTGTTCTTTCGCTAACTTATTCCGTTCTATTTATTACAATTACTTCACCGCAATAACCAATAACGAAGTTATTAAGCTCGACTTGCACCAGGCAATCGTTGATGCCATTACCCAGGGCGACAGTCAGGCTGCGTTAATCGCCGGTCAGACACTGTTAAAAGAACCTTTCGTTCAAGGGTAAAGACTCGCCTTCTCCTGGATGCGTTTAAACCATCAGGATAAAAATGACCAAAACAGCTCGCAGTATGGCCGGGTTACCGTGGATAGCGGCGATGGCTTTCTTTATGCAGGCGCTGGATGCCACGATTCTCAACACCGCATTACCCGCAATCGCCCATAGTCTTGGGCGCTCGCCGCTGGCCATGCAATCCGCGATAATCAGTTACACCTTAACCGTTGCGATGCTGATCCCCGTCAGCGGATGGCTTGCCGACCGATTCGGCACTCGTCGCGTATTTATGTTCGCGGTTTCCCTCTTTACTCTCGGCTCGTTTGCCTGCGCGATGTCAAACTCGCTTGGGCAGTTAGTTATCTTCCGAGTGATACAGGGAATTGGCGGGGCGATGATGATGCCGGTAGCACGACTCGCATTACTACGCGCCTATCCACGCAGTGAGTTATTGCCCGTTCTAAATTTCGTCACCATGCCAGGGCTTGTCGGCCCGATCCTCGGGCCACTTCTCGGTGGGGTTTTAGTGACGTGGGCGAGTTGGCACTGGATATTCCTCATTAATATCCCTATCGGCATTCTCGGGCTGATTTACGCCCGCAAGTACATGCCAAACTTCACGACCCCGCGCCGTGGCTTTGATATGACAGGTTTCCTTCTATTTGGCTTAAGCCTGGTCTGTATTTCTAGCGGGATGGAGTTATTCGGCGAGCGGATTGTCGCCAGTTATATCGGCATTCTGACGATATTAGGTGGGCTTGTTTTGCTGGCAGCTTATATCTGGCACGCACGCCGCCACCCAACCCCACTCATCGCGCTGCCAATGTTTCGTACCAGAACCTTCTCTGTCGGTATTATAGGGAATTTGGCTTCGCGCCTCGGCACCGGTTGTGTGCCGTTCCTGATGCCGTTAATGCTTCAGGTTGGTTTTGGTTATTCGGCGTTAATTGCCGGATGCATGATGGCCCCAACGGCCATTGGCTCGTTATTGGCGAAATCGACAGTGACACAAGTTTTGCGCCGTTTGGGCTACAGGACAACGTTAGTCTGCGTGACTCTGATCATCGGCTTGCTGATTGGGCAATTTTCATTGCAGTCGCCGGGTATGGAAGTTTGGCTGCTGATTCTGCCGCTGTTTATTCTGGGGATGGCGATGTCCACGCAGTTCACCGCGATGAACACCATTACGCTTGCCGATCTCACGGACGAAAACGCCAGTAGCGGCAACAGTGTACTGGCCGTAACGCAACAACTTGCTATTAGTCTCGGCGTGGCGGTAAGTGCGGCGGTGCTTCGTCTCTATGAAGGAATCGAAAGCATCAATACTGTGGAGCAATTCCACTACACCTTCCTGACGATGGGCGCGGTGACATTGGTTTCTGCTTTGGTGTTCTTGCTGCTACGCCCGAAAGACGGGCGCAACATGATCAAGCGCTAGACGGAACCGCGTTCCACCAGCTCAGGCGTCAGAAACAGGCGCTGTTGCTCCAGGGTGGGTTGCGCCATTCGATGTATCAGCACATCAACGGCCAACTCACCCAGTTCATCTTTAGGCTGATGAATCGTCGTGAGCGGCGGCGTCATATAACGCGCCAGTTCGATATCGTCGTAACCCACCACCGCCATATCTTGCGGAACCTTCAAACCCGCCTGATATAACGCATGATAAGCGCCAACGGCCATCGCATCGTTGCCGGTAAATACGGCATGAGGCGGCTGTTCCAGCGCAAGCAGTGAATTCATCGCAGTGAAACCGCCCTGAAACTCAAAGTCACCGATAATTTCATACCCTTGTTGAATCTCAAGTCCTGCGCGGTTCATCGCATTGCGATATCCCTCAAGACGCAAACGCGCTGGCGTTTTATCTTGCGGGCCAGTGATGCAAGCGATGCGGGTATAACCATTATCAATAAGATGTTGCGTTGCCGTTTCGCCGCCAAGCAACGAGTTATCCTGAATCACATCGCTTTCGCCCTCGAAAGGCGACCAGTCCATCATCACGGTTGGAATGGAAGGATAGCGACTCATGATGTCAGGCGAAGGGAGATGGGTTTCGGTACATAAAAGAAGAAGGCCGTCGACGCGCTTTTGCAGCAGCGTTTCCAGGTTGCGGTTCATCCGCTGTTCGTCGCCTTCGGTATTGCAGAGAACCAGGCTATAGCCGCGTTCAAAACAACTGCGTTCCACGCCACGCACCAGTTCCGAATAAAATGGGTTGCTACTGGCGGTAATTAACATCCCGATAGTGTGCGTTTGATTGAGCTTGAGGCTACGCGCCAGAGCGGATGGCGCATAGTTAAGCGTCTTGATTGCCGCATCGACCTTTGCGCGAACGGCATCACTCACAAAGCGGTCATTATTAATGACGTGCGAAACGGTAGAAGTCGAAACCCCGGCCATTTTCGCGACGTCTTTCATGGTGGCCATGATTATCCTTGCTGTTGCAAAAACTCGTCGATTTCATGACGCCACGGTACGGAAGGCTGCGCGCCTTTTCGTGTCACGGCGATGGCGGCAGCAGCATGCGCAAAACGAATCGCTTCATTCATTGGTTTTTCTTCCAGCAAGGCCGTCACCAGTGCGCCATTAAAGGTGTCACCAGCGGCGATGGTATCCACTGCTTTAACTTTAAAACCTGGCACGCGCTGACCTTTGCCGTTTTCACTAAGCCAAACGCCGCGACTGCCAAGCGTAATAATGACCGTTTGAATGCCTTTCGCATGCAGTGCTTTAGCCGCAACCGCTGCGTCGTCGTCATTTTCGACGCGCACGCCCGTCAGCTTTTCCGCTTCGGTTTCATTTGGCGTGATCATATCCACCAGCCCGAGCAGCTCGTCTGATAATTCACAGGCTGGTGCAGGGTTGAGCACGACTTTAGTTTGGTTCTGATGAGCAATTTTAGCCGCAGCCAGCACGCTTTCCAGCGGTGACTCAAGCTGCATTAAAAGTGCAGAAGCTTCTGCAATTTTTTGATTCTGTTCCGCAACAAGCGAAGGCGTTAATGCACCGTTCGCTCCGGCGTGAATACCAATCACGTTTTCACCCGCGCCATTCACGAAGATCAGCGCAACACCGGTTGAAGCATCTTTAATAGTGCTGATCGGCGAGGTGTCGATTTTGTCGCTTGCCAGTTGTTTGCAAACGCGGTTCCCTGTGTCGTCGTCGCCCACACAGGCAATAAAGGCAATGTCTGCGCCGCTGCGCCCGGCAGCAACTGCCTGGTTGGCCCCTTTCCCACCGAACGCGACCTGGTATTCTTGCCCGGTAACGGTTTCACCCGGCGTCGGAAAATGTTCGAGGTTCAGGATGTGGTCAGCGTTGATGCTGCCAAGGACGACGAGCTTGCCTTTCGTTTTCATTTTTATCCGTCCAGTTAAGTGCGCCACCCCAGGTTCTGGAGTGGCGCGGTGCCGTGCTTTTCTATTGTTGTCTTATTTGGTAATCAGCTTCAATTCAACCGGGATCTTCGAGTCGACTTTCTCGCCTTTCAATACTTTGTCTGCGGTTTCTACGCCGATAACACCAATCTGGTCAGCCATCTGTGCAACGGTTGCACCCAGTTTGCCGCCTTCAACAGCTTTCACGCCGTCAGCGGTGCCATCGAAGCCCACCACCAGTACGTCAGATTTACCCGCGGTTTGCAGTGCACGCAACGCGCCCAGCGCCATTTCATCGTTCTGAGCAAATACCGCCTGCACATCTGGATGCGCAGTCAGCAAGTTCTGCATCACGTTCAAGCCCTTAGTACGGTCGAAGTCAGCAGGCTGGCTCGCCAACACAGTAAATTTGTGCGCAGCCGTTGCTTGTTTGAAGCCTTCGCCACGTTCACGGGCAGCAGAAGCACCCGCAATACCTTGCAGTTCGATAACTTTCGCGCCTTCACCCAATTTCTTAGCGATGAAATCACCGGCCATTTTGCCGCCAGCAACGTTATCCGAAGCAATGTGGCTTACTACGGTGCCCTGATTCGCCATACGGTCGAGGGTAATCACAGGGATTTTAGCCTGGTTCGCCATTTTCACCGCATTACCCACCGCATCGGAATCGGTCGGGTTGATCAGCATCAGCTTGGTGCCGCGAACCGTCAGATCCTGCACGTTTGCCAGCTCTTTCGCCGGATTGTTTTGCGAGTCCAGAACAATCAGGTTGTAGCCCAGTTTATCGGCTTCTTTCTGCGCGCCGTCTTTCAGAGAAACGAAGAACGGGTTATTCAATGTGGAAACAACCAGCGCGATAGTATCTTTCGCCATCGCGTTAGCGCTGACCGTGGCGCTCAGTGCAACAGCGGAAACCAGGGTAGCTAGTTTTTTCATATTCATAGTCAGATGTCCTGTAGGGTTATGATTGTTACTGCTTTTTGTTGTCCACCAGCACCGCCAGTAAAATAACCACTGCTTTGACGATCATCTGGTAATAAGAAGAAACACCTAATAAATTCAGCCCGTTGTTAAGGAAGCCCAGGATCAGCGCACCGATCAGCGTCCCAACAATTCGCCCTTTCCCGCCCGCCAGGCTTGTTCCGCCCAAAACCACCGCAGCGATGGCATCCAGCTCATAGCCCGTACCCGCCGTTGGTTGTGCAGAGGAAAGACGCGCCACTTCGATGATCCCGGCCAATGACGCCAGCAGACCGCAAAGTGAGTAAACAATAATTTTGACTTTGTTAACGCTGATACCGGACAAACGCGTTGCCGCTTCGTTACCGCCCAGCGCATAGATATAACGGCCCAGGCGTGTGTGGTGCAGCATGTACCACGCGGCCAGGAAGACCACACCCATAATCCACACCGGAGTAGGAATCCCCAACGGGCGGCCAATACCAAACCAGCCGAACACATCAGCGTTGTCAGAGAAACCAGTGTTGACCGGGCTGCCGTTGGTGTAAACCATTGTCACGCCGCGCAGTAAAAGCATCATCACCAGTGTTGCGATAAACGCCTGCACTCGCCCTTTTGCGACAATCACGCCAGTCACCGCGCCGATTGCCGCACCTAAAGCCAGCGCCCCGGCAACCGCCACCAGCGCATTCACTTCTAAGCCAACAATCGACGCGGCTACCGCTCCGGTCAGCGCCAGCAAAGAACCGACGGACAGGTCGATCCCGGAAGTCAGAATGACCAGCGTCATCCCAACCGCCATGATGGCGTTCACGGAGGTTTGTTGCAGGATATTGAACAGGTTATTGACGGTGAAAAAGTTCGGGCTAAGGCTCGAGACAATCGCAATCAGCACCAGCAGTGCGATCAGTGATTTTTGTTCTAACAGCCACGCTTTGGTGAACCAGCGACGGGTCGGAATAGACTGGGTACTCATTTTACAGACTCCTGATTCACGCGATTTAGCTTGCCGACGGCCGCCGCCATCAATATTTCCTGGGTGGCCTCTTCACGGGTAAATTCCCCGCCAAGATGCCCTTCATGCATCACCATAATCCGGTCGCTCATGCCGAGCACTTCTGGCATTTCTGACGAAACAAGAATGATGCTCAACCCATCAGCTTTGAACTGGTTAATTAACTGGTAAATTTCTTTTTTCGCTCCAACGTCAACACCGCGTGTTGGCTCATCGAGGATCAACACTTTCGGGCGCGTCATCAGGCCACGGGCAATCGCCACTTTTTGCTGATTACCACCGGAAAGCAGGCCAATCGGCTGTTCCATCGACGGAGTTTTCACGTTGAATAAGCGGATAAAATCCTGCACCGCCTGCTGTTCATCTTTGTGTCTCAGGCTGCCCACGTTGTGGCTGAAATAGCGCAGCGCGGTCAACGACATGTTTTCTTTAACCGACATGCCGAGCACCAGCCCGTCGCGCTTGCGGTCTTCTGAGATATAAACGATGCCATTTGCCAGGCCGTCTTGTGGGGAACGCGTCACCACTTCGCGGCCTTCCAGCGCCACATATCCGCCTGTGCGCGGCAGTGCGCCGTACAGCACTTTCATTAATTCGGTACGACCCGCGCCCATCAAACCCGCAACGCCCAGAATTTCACCTTTACGCAGAGTGAAGCTCACGTCGTGGACGCCAGGGCCGGAAAGGTTGTCGACGCGCAGAAGTGTGTCGCCAGGTTGTTTATCCAGACGCGGATATTGGTCTTCGAGTTTGCGCCCGACCATCATTTCGATAAGCGTATCTTCGGTCAGCGTCGCCACTTCACGTTCGGCAATAAACTGCCCGTCGCGGAACACGGTCACGTCATCGCAAATCTCGAAGATCTCTTTCATGCGGTGCGAGATATAAACGATGCCGCGCCCCTGAGCTTTCAGCTCGCGGATCACGCGGAACAGAGAATCGGTTTCGGTGTCGGTTAGCGCATCGGTCGGTTCGTCCATGACGATGACTCGGGACTCAAAGCTTAAAACCTTAGCGATTTCGACCATCTGCTGATCGCCAATCGACAAATCGCCCACCAGCTTCTGGCTGGTAAAGCGCAAGTTCAGTTTCGCCAGCAGTTTGTCTGCTTCGGCGTACATTTTCGTCCAGTCAATCTTGCCGAAACGGCCAACAAACTCACGGCCAAGGAAGATATTTTCCGCAATGCTAAGCTGCGGAATCAGGTTGAGTTCCTGGTGAATAATCCCGATGCCCGCTTCCTGTGAGGATTTCGGGCCAGTAAAAGTGGTTTCTTTGCCAAGCCATAACAGTGAACCCGCATCACGCTGATAAATGCCGGTCAGCACTTTCATCATGGTGGATTTGCCAGCGCCGTTTTCACCCACCAGCGCCATCACGCGCCCCGAGTAAACATTCAGCGCCGCACCTGACAGGGCTTTTACGCCAGGGAACGATTTATCGATCCCTTTTAGTTGCAGTAACGGTTCCATGCCAGCCTCAGAAAGTTACGCCAGCACAGAGAATGATATTCGCATACGGGGAACACTCCCCGCTGCGAATAACCGCCTGGCTATCAGCGGTGTGCTGCTTGAACTGCTCATGACTGATGTAACGAATAGAAATGGTGTTTCCCTGGTGTTGTTGCAGTTGCTCGATGTGGCTAAGCAACGTTTCGTGGAGTTGGGGATTATGTTGTTTAATTTCCGAAGCTAAGTACGCCGCTTCAACCTGCATCTCTTGCGTTACGACTTCAACGACCTGCATAAAACCCGGTACGCCGTGAGTCAGTGCCAAATCAATACGCGGTGTGTTGCGCGGAATCGGCAACCCGGCATCGGCAATCACCAGCGTGTCGGTGTGGCCAAGACGGGAAATAACGGACGAGATATCTGCGTTGAGAACGGTGCCTTTCTTCATTTTCTTACTCCACTAGCGAAACGTTTCGCTGAGATGAAGTGTAGGAAAACTCTTGGTGTTAAAACAACCAGCGAGTGACAGAAATGTGATCGGCATCGAAACGTTTCGCTGTTCTGTTTCAAAAGGAGAGAAATGAGAGCGCGCACAATCAAAGAGGCAAAAAAAACGCCCCTTCGATTGAAGAGGCGTGGGTGTTAAATCTCGACCTGGGTGCCTAACTCGATAACCCGGTTTGGCGGGATCTCGAACTGGTCAGGCGCTCGCAGGGCGTTGCGTTGCAGTGCGAGGAACAGCTTGCCTCGCAGGCGCAAATACCATGGCCGTTTGCCGATGATCAGCGATTCATGGGACATAAAGAACGATGTCTCCATCATCCGGCAACTTAGCCCTTCAAGCCCGCAGCGGTGGAACACTTCTTCCACGTTTGGCGTTTCGCGCCAGCCGTAGCTTGCCACCACGCGCCAGAATGTCGGCGAAAGCTGCTCGATAGAAACACGACGCACATTATGAACATACGGTGCATCTTCGGTTCGCAGCGTCAGCAAAACCACGCGCTCATGCAGCACTTTGTTGTGCTTGAGGTTATGCAGCATCGCAAAAGGAATCACGTTCAGCGCACGGGACATATAAACCGCAGTGCCTGGAACTCGTACCGGCGGCGATTTTTCCAGTGAGGCAATCATCGCTTCCAGTGAATTTCCATGCTCATGCATACGACGCAGCAGGCGGAAACGCTCGCTTTTCCAGGTCGTCATAATGATAAACATCACCAGCGCCAGGCAAAGCGGCAACCAACCGCCGGAGAAGATTTTTACCACGTTTGCCGAGAACAGCGGAATGTCGATGCACAAGAAGGCAAAGCCCATCAGCAGCACCGCCACTTTGTTCCAGTGCCAGTTTTTGGTGGCAACGGTACAACAAAGAATAGAGGTCAAAACCATCGTACCGGTTACGGCAATACCGTACGCAGCCGCCAGATTGCTGGAGTGCTCGAAGCTCACAATCACGATCACCACAGAGATATAGAGGAGCCAGTTAATCGCTGGAACATATATCTGCCCGGATTCCATTTCCGAGGTGTGGATGATGCGCATTGGCGACAAGTAACCCAGACGCACCGCCTGGCGAGTCAACGAGAACACGCCGGAAATCACCGCCTGAGAAGCGATAACCGTGGCAAGTGTTGCCAGAATCATCAGCGGGATTAGCGCCCAGTCAGGAGCAAGCAAGAAGAACGGGTTCTTAATCGCTTCCGGAGATTTGAGCAGCAGCGCGCCCTGGCCGAAATAGTTCAGCACCAGAGACGGCAGCACCACGGAAAACCATGCGATACGAATCGGCAACTTACCGAAGTGGCCCATATCGGCATACAGCGCTTCAACACCGGTAATAGAAAGAACGACCGCGCCAAGTGCGAAGAATGAAACCGTTTTGTATTCGAGGAAGAAGTGCACCGCCCACGCCGGGTTCAGCGCATGAAGCACTTCAGGGTTATCGATAATACTGCGCGCGCCTAATACCGCCAGCACCAGGAACCACAGCATCATGACCGGAGCAAACAGCTTGCCCACCATGCCAGTACCGTGTTTCTGAATCATAAACAGCAGTGTCAGCACAATTATCGACAGCGGGACGATGTAAGCGTCGAGCTGCGGCGCGGCTATCTCCAGCCCTTCGATGGCCGACATCACCGATATTGCCGGCGTGATGACCACCTCCCCATAGAAGAAGCTGCCGCCGATCAATCCCATGATCACCAGCACGGAGGTCATTCTGGCCGACGTATTACGCCCAGCCAAAGACATCAGCGTCAAAATACCGCCTTCACCGGCGTTATCTGCACGCATCACAAAGGTCAGATATTTAACTGAGACGACCAGAATCAGAAGCCAGAAAATCAGAGACAAAAAGCCAAATACGGCGTCGCGTTCTACGC
The DNA here is from genome assembly GCF_003601925.1 of Buttiauxella izardii. Taxonomy (GTDB): domain Bacteria; phylum Pseudomonadota; class Gammaproteobacteria; order Enterobacterales; family Enterobacteriaceae; genus Buttiauxella; species Buttiauxella izardii. The sequence goes on along the minus strand of NZ_QZWH01000008.1, from coordinate 78,173 downwards.
CAAACCCGAATTGACCAGACAGACATTCACGAAGGGTATAAAGCGGGCTAGTACCGATATCACCGTATACCACCCCAATTGCAGCCAGCGTTATCGCAGGCAATGATTGTTTATTATCAGCGCTCATAGACTAATCTTTTGTTGGAATCCCGAAAGCGTGTGCTTAGTCCCTTGGCCCACAAAAAGGCGCACAGTATGCACGATAATCAAGGAAATCGTATCCCTAAATACAACAGGCTTAACTTATGTCAGGGAAAAAAGAGCCGCCCATCAATCCATTAACGATAATATAGATGAACGATATACTCGTTTTTCTGAACTGTGGTCACCGCGTAAGGATGCAATGCTAATTATGGCTCAATCACATTTATTGGCTGAAAGAATTTCACGACTTAGCCAGGCACTGGAAAAAGGATTGTTTGAACGCCAACACGCGGTGCGCCTTTGCCTGCTGGCGGCGTTAAGTGGCGAGAGTGTTTTCCTGCTCGGCCCGCCGGGTATCGCCAAAAGTTTGATTGCCCGCCGTTTGAAATTTGCCTTCCAGCACGCCCGCGCCTTTGAATACCTGATGACACGCTTTTCCACGCCGGAAGAGGTGTTTGGCCCTTTATCCATTCAGGCATTAAAAGATGAAGGCCGTTACGAGCGCCTGACTGCGGGCTATCTGCCTGAAGCCGAAATCGTGTTTCTCGATGAAATCTGGAAAGCAGGCCCGGCGATTCTGAATACCTTGCTGACGGCAATAAATGAACGTCGTTTCCGTAATGGCGCCAGCGAAGAGAAAATCCCGATGCGTTTGCTGGTGGCGGCGTCCAACGAACTCCCCGAAGCGGACAGCAGCCTGGAAGCGTTGTATGACCGAATGCTGATTCGCCTGTGGCTCGACAAAGTGCAGGACAAAGGCAATTTCCGCTCGATGCTCACCAGCCAGCATGATGAAAACGACAATCCGGTGCCGGAAAATCTTCAGGTTTCTGACGACGAGTATTTCCAGTGGCAGAAAGATATCGGCACTGTTTCACTGCCAGATAACGTTTTTGAGCTGATCTTCACTTTGCGCCAGCAGTTAGAGGATGCGTCGGGTGCGCCTTATGTCTCCGATCGCCGCTGGAAGAAAGCTATTAGATTGCTGCAAGCCAGCGCCTTCTTTAGTGGCCGAAATGCCGTCGCGCCGATTGATTTGATCCTGCTGAAAGATTGCCTGTGGCACGACACTGCAGCGATGAATTTGATGCAACAACAGCTCGAAATATTGATGACCGGGCACGCCTGGCAACAACATGCGATGCTCAGTAAATTGGCAGCTATTCTGCAGCGCCGTATCCAGTTACAGCAGCAACATAGCGACCGTGAAGCGATCACAGTCACCAAACAGGGCGGCATGTTTACTCGTCGTCCTCAGTACCAACTGCCGGATTATCTGACGGGTGAAACGCTGACATTGCTGCTCCAGCAGCCGCTAAAACTGCATGATATCGAAGTTCTCCACGTATCCATTCCTCGTGAAGCCTGCGCGCAGTGGCTTATAAAAGGAGGAGAGTTACGCGGCAAACTCAACGGTATTGGTTTTGCTCAGGTTCTGAATATGGAAGTCGATAGCAGCCAGCATCTGGTTTTGCGCGATATCAGTTTGCAAGGCACACGCCTGATGATGCCGGGCAAACAGCAGGAAGGGATGCCAGCGGAGATCAAACAGCAATTTGACGCTCTTGAAGAGACTCTCCACCAGCAACATGAACGGTTTAACGATCAGCAAAAATGCCTGTTTATCCACAACGAATGGCTCGGGAAAATTGAAGCCAGTCTGCAAGATGTGGCCGAACAGATTAAACAGGCGCGACATTAATGCTCAGCGTTGAAGCTCTTGATGTCATCCTCGCGATTAGCGAGGGTGAATTAATAGAAGGAGTGATTGTCGCGCTGTTGGCAGCTCCGCAGTTGGCCCTATTCTTTGAAAAATTCCCGCGCATGAAAAAGGCGGTCACCCAGGACATTCCCCGCTGGCGAGAATTGCTGAAAGCCCGCTTGCATGACACCAACATTCCGCAAGAACTAGCCCGGGAAGTGCAGTGTTATCAGGAAAGCCAGTTGCTCACCACCAGCCAGCTATCTACAAAACTGCCGGAAATTTTGCAGTTACTGAAAAGTGTCGATTCCCCCTTTTTTGAGCAAGCACAAAAGCTGGTGGCGGGAACACCTCGTCTGACACCCGCGCAACAAACGCTATTCCTGCAACGCTGGCGGTTAAGCCTTGTCGTTCAAACCACATCCTTAAACCAGCAATTGCTGGAAGACGAACGCGACCAGCTACTGGCGGAAGTTCAGCAGCGCCTGGCATTAAGCGGCCAGCTTGAACCGGTTCTGGTTGATAGCGACAACGCAGCCAGCCGGTTGTGGGACATGAGCGCCGGTTCGCTTAAACGCGGTGATTATCAGCTCATCGTGCAGTACGGTGATTTCCTCGCCAGTCAGCCTGAATTACTGAAAATAGCGGAACAACTTGGGCGTTCAAAAGAAGCCAAATCAGTACCCAGAAAAGATGCCCCTACCGAAACCTGGCGCATGCTGGTGCGCGAACCCGCAACGGTTCCTGAACAGGTTGATGGTTTACAGCGCAGCGATGACATCCTGCGTTTACTGCCGCCGGAGCTGGCAACGCTGGGTATTAGTGAGCTGGAATTTGAGTTCTACCGTCGGCTGGTGGAAAAGCAGTTGCTGACTTATCGCCTGCATGGCGATTCATGGCGCGAGAAAGTGGTCGAACGCCCGGTTGTGCATCAGGATTTTGATGAACAGCCACGCGGGCCGTTTATTGTTTGCGTGGATACTTCCGGTTCGATGGGCGGTTTCAATGAACAGTGCGCCAAAGCCTTTTGCCTTGCGTTGATGCGCGTGGCGCTGGCAGATAACCGCCGCTGTTTCATCATGCTGTTTTCCAGCGAAGTGGTTCGCTATGAAGTGTGTGGGCCTGATGGCATCGAACAGGCGATCCGTTTTCTAAGCCAGCGCTTTCGCGGCGGTACGGATATCGCCAGTTGTTTCCGTGCGATCGCGGAGAAAATGCAGGGCAGCGAATGGTTTGATGCGGATGCGGTGGTGATTTCTGACTTTATTGCCCAACGTTTACCGGACGATGTCGTGACACAGGTGAAAGAGCTCCAACGCAAACACCTGCATCGTTTCCATGCCGTCGCAATGTCCGGGCATGGCAAACCCGGCATTATGCGCATTTTCGATCATATCTGGCGCTTTGATACCGGGATGCGAAGCCGCCTGCTGCGTCGCTGGCGGCGTTAATTCTTACAGCAGGGAATCAACTTTAGCGTGGATTTCCGGAGTCCATACGCCACACTGAACCTGACCGATGTGTGGCAGTTGCAGCATCAGCATCACTAAACGTGACTGACCAATGCCGCCGCCGATGGTTTGCGGCATTTCACCTTTCAGCAGTGACTGGTGCCATTCAAGTTGCAGACGATCTTCATCACCGGTCGTCGCCAGTTGGCGTTGCAGCGCTTCGGCATCCACGCGGATCCCCATTGAAGAAAGCTCGAAGGCATCTTCCAGAATAGGGTTCCACACCATAATGTCGCCGTTCAGACCTTTAAAATCACCCTGGCTGGTCGTTGACCAGTCATCATAATCTGGCGCACGAACATCGTGACGTTTGCCATCAGCCAGCTTACCGCCGATGCCCATCAGGAATACCGCGCCCAGTTCTTTAGCAATGGCACGCTCACGGCCTTTTGCATCCAACTTAGGGAAGCGCGCTTGCAGTTCTTCGCTATGAACGAAGTGAATTTGTTCAGGCAGGAAAGGCGTCAAACCGTACTGCTCGCTCACTGCGGCTTCCGTGGCTTTCATTGCCGCCCAGATGCTTTCTACAGTTTGCTTGAGCGTACCAAGATGGCGCTCTCCGTCACCCATTACGCGTTCCCAATCCCACTGATCAACATACACAGAGTGGATCGGGGTCAAACGGTCTTCATCGGGGCGCAGGGCTTTCATGTGCGTGTAAAGCCCTTCGCCCGCGCTGAAGTCGTGCTGGCCGAGTGTTTTTCTTTTCCATTTGGCCAGCGAATGCACCACTTCAAACTGCGCTTCAGGCAAGGTTTTCACCTTAACCTGCACCGCCTTTTCGCAACCAGACAGATTGTCCTGAGTACCATCACCCACGCGACTCAGAATCGGAGCCTGGACTTCCATCAGACCCAACTTTTCTTCCAGTTGACGTGAGAAATGGGACTTAACAAAACTAATCTGGCGTTGTTTAGCGATGTAGGCAGTTTTCATGGTTTTCTCTTTATTGTGTTGTTTTACTGCCACTGATTAAGCAACAAACAAGGCACAACATTCAATAATCAACAATAAAAAAGCCTTTACTGTTTTTAATCGACGAATTTAAGGCTATAAAAGATGAACAATCGATACTAATCATAGGAAAAAGTGATGGATAATTATCAGATCGACAATCTCGATCGCGGCATCCTTGACGCTTTAATGGCAAATGCCCGTACCGCTTACGCAGAACTGGCTAAACAATTCGGTGTTAGTCCAGGCACTATTCACGTACGCGTAGAGAAGATGAAACAGGCGGGGATTATTACCGGCGCACGCATCGATATCAGTCCCAAGCAGTTGGGATACGACGTCTGCTGTTTTATCGGCATCATATTAAAGAGTGCAAAGGACTACCCTTCTGCGCTGGCAAAACTCGAAAGCCTGGAAGAAGTGACCGAGGCGTATTACACCACCGGCCACTACAGCATCTTTATAAAGGTGATGTGTCGATCTATCGATGCGCTGCAGCAGGTACTTATCAACAAGATCCAAACAATTGATGAAATTCAGTCCACCGAGACACTGATCTCCCTCCAGAACCCGATCATGCGCACCATCAAGCCATAGCCGCTATTTTTAATACCCATATTATCCACAGGTAGATCGCAGGCCTTACACAGCGTACAATGCCCATCGTTTCGAAAAGGTGGGCAGCAATGACAGACATTACTCTGATTAGCGGCAGTACTCTGGGCAGCGCCGAATATGTCGCTGAACATTTGGCTGAGAAGCTGGATGAAGCGGGTTTTTCTACCCAGACACTGCATGGACCTCTGTTAGAAGATCTCCAGACCAGTGGAATTTGGCTGATTGTCTCTTCTACACATGGTGCAGGGGATCTTCCTGACAATCTGCAACCTTTGTTTGACGCTATAAATGAACAGCGCCCGGATCTGAGTGCTCTTCATTATGGTGCAATCGGAATTGGTAGCCGCGAATACGACACTTTTTGCGGTGCTATAGAGAAAATTGACACCCTTTTGACAGAGTGTGGCGCTAAAAGAGTCGGCTCTTTGTTGAAAGTGAACATCCTTGATCACGACATTCCTGAAGATCCGGCTGAGATTTGGGTCGGATCATGGAAGAATTTACTCCAGGATTTGTAAAGATCTGACTTTTGTCTGTGTATAAGTATGCTTAAAACCTTGGGTTAAGCAGTAGTTATCCCAATAACAACTCCTGTTCACTTTTTGAGTTGTGCATAACTATCACTTTTGATCCCAGCTTATACGTTCTGGGATCACCGATCATTCACAGCTAACGATCCTCCTTAATCGATTGATCTCTTTGCCATAAAAGCGGTTATCCACAGAACATGCCGATCCTAATAAGAGATCATAATAAAGAGATCTTTAAATAAAAAAGATCTTCTTTTAATTACCGACGATCCCGATACTTTCTCGAAAGGCTAAAGTTAAGTTAGAATCGCCAACCCCGGGAATCAGTCATCCCCCATTTGCAAAACCGTGAGGCAGTACCATGTTTTATCCAGATCCTTTTGACGTCATCATCATTGGCGGGGGTCATGCAGGCACCGAGGCTGCAATGGCCGCTGCACGGATGGGCCAACAAACCCTTCTTTTGACTCACAATATCGACACGCTTGGACAAATGTCCTGTAACCCGGCAATCGGCGGTATTGGCAAGGGACATCTGGTTAAAGAAGTGGACGCACTGGGCGGTTTGATGGCCAAAGCTATCGACCATGCAGGTATCCAGTTTAGAATACTAAACGCCAGCAAAGGGCCTGCGGTTCGGGCAACTCGTGCTCAGGCAGACCGTGTGCTGTATCGCCAGGCGGTACGTACGGCTCTGGAAAACCAGCCCAATCTGATGATCTTCCAGCAGGCTGTTGAAGATCTGATTGTCGAGAACGATCGTGTGGTTGGCGCTGTTACGCAAATGGGTCTGAAGTTCCGTGCAAAATCCGTGGTGCTGACCGTCGGGACATTCCTGGACGGAAAAATTCATATCGGACTGGATAACTACAGCGGTGGCCGTGCGGGTGATCCACCGTCCATTTCGCTTTCACGCCGTCTGCGTGAATTGCCATTACGTGTTAGCCGCCTGAAAACCGGTACACCACCGCGTATCGACGCTCGCACCATCGATTTCAGCGTACTTGCGCAACAGCATGGCGATAACCCAATGCCGGTGTTCTCGTTCATGGGGAATGTGAACCAGCATCCTGCGCAAGTACCGTGTTACATCACGCACACCAACGAAAAAACGCACGACGTCATTCGTAACAACCTCGATCGCAGCCCGATGTATGCAGGCGTTATCGAAGGGATTGGGCCACGTTACTGCCCGTCAATCGAAGACAAAGTGATGCGTTTTGCTGACCGTAACCAGCACCAAATCTTCCTGGAGCCTGAAGGCTTAACCAGCAACGAAATCTACCCGAACGGCATCTCCACCAGCCTGCCGTTTGACGTGCAGATGCAAATCGTCCGTTCAATGGAAGGCATGGAAAATGCGAAGATCGTGCGCCCTGGCTATGCCATCGAATACGATTTCTTCGATCCTCGTGACCTCAAGCCGACGCTGGAAAGCAAATATATCCAGGGCCTGTTCTTTGCCGGACAGATCAACGGCACCACCGGTTATGAAGAAGCCGCTGCTCAAGGTCTGCTTGCAGGTCTGAACGCCGCACGTTTCTCCGCCGAAAAAGAAGGCTGGGCGCCACGTCGTGATCAAGCCTATCTGGGCGTACTGGTTGACGATCTTTGCACTCTCGGCACCAAAGAACCGTACCGCATGTTTACCTCGCGTGCTGAATACCGCCTGATGCTGCGCGAAGACAATGCCGATCTACGTTTAACCGCCGCTGGCCGTGAAATGGGGCTGGTGGACGACGCTCGTTGGGCACGCTTTAACGAGAAGCTGGAAAGCATTGAGCTTGAGCGCCAACGTCTGAAAGACATCTGGCTGCATCCGCATTCTGAAAGCGTCGAAGAAGTGAACGCGAAACTCAGCGCGCCGTTGTCTCGTGAAGCCAATGGCGAAGAATTGCTGCGTCGCCCAGAAATGACCTATGCTGAAATGATGCAATTGTCGGTGTTTGCACCGGGGCTTGAGGATCCACAGTCTGCTGAGCAGGTGGAAATTCAGGTCAAATACGAAGGTTACATTGCGCGTCAGCAAGAAGAGATTGAAAAACAGCAACGTAACGAGAACACGTTGCTACCTGCAACGTTAGATTACCGCCAGGTTAGCGGGCTTTCTAACGAAGTGATCGCCAAACTTAACGATCACAAACCGGTCTCGATCGGGCAGGCATCGCGCATATCAGGGGTAACACCAGCGGCGATTTCCATTCTGCTGGTCTGGTTAAAAAAACAAGGCCTGCTACGCCGTAGCGCCTGATTTATATATTTCAGGGCCAGGAATACCTGGCCCGTTTTTTTGATGGGTATTGACCGCCGTGCTTAACAAACTGAATCGCCTGCTGGAAAGCGCAGGCATTACGCTGCCAGAAAACCAGAAACAACAGCTGGTGGGCTATGTTGAACTGCTCCACAAATGGAACAAGGCGTATAACCTGACCTCCGTGCGTCTTCCTGAAGACATGTTGGTGCGCCATATTCTCGACAGTATCGTCGTCGAGCCGCACTTACAGGGTTCGCGTTTTATCGATGTGGGCACAGGACCTGGTTTGCCGGGGATTCCGTTGGCGATTGTGCGTCCTGACTCGCATTTCACGCTATTGGATAGCCTGGGTAAGCGAGTTCGTTTCCTGCGCCAGGTTCAGCATGAATTGCATCTCGAAAACATCACGCCAGTGCAAAGCCGTGTGGAAGAGTTCCCGGCAGAGCCGCCATTTGATGGGGTGATCAGCCGTGCATTTGCTTCCATGACCGATATGGTGACCTGGTGTAAGCACCTGCCCGCAGAGAATGGTCGTTTCTATGCGCTCAAAGGTTTGCGCCCGGATGATGAAATCGCCGCATTACCTGCTGAATTTAGCGTTGAAGAAGTTATCCGTTTGCAGGTGCCAGAACTGGATGGTGAACGTCATTTGGTGATGATTAAGCCAAACAAAACTTAATATTTATCAAAAAAAGGCGAAAAAGGATTGTGTCTTTAAGGTTAAAAATACAAGGGGAAATGACTGAAACCTCTGGTTACATTTAACGATGATTTAACCGTTTACTACATGGATGTTAACGCTGAATGCAATATCTGTTTTGAAAGTAGTAAACCTTGAAAATATAACCCTGCTAAATATTTCGTCCTTTTCAAGTGCGGGCAGTTGTTAAAATTTTAATAAAAATGTCAATTGATTGTTTTTATGATGTTTCAGGTTGTTTTAAATAGACTAGGCAGTAATCAGCTTATTTATCAGGCATCTGTGTTTCGCACTTTATGAGACAGACAAATGCATAATCGTCATGAGATGTTTGATTTGTGATCTGGTGCACGCTTTACCAGGCGGCTATTTCGGTTGATTGCACTTTTTAGGAAAATATCCGTTATTCCTGAAAAGTTTAAAAATAACTGCGTCGGAAAAAATTTAAACATTTGTTCACCTTTTTGCTACTTATTGTTTGAAATCACGGGGCCGCACCGTATAATTTGCTCGCTTTTTGAGGCTTGACTCAAAGTCGTAAAGGCAGTTTTATACCAGCGCGACATACCCCGAAGGGAGCAGGAGTTAGGAAACGCCATGTCTGTGTCGCTATTGAGTAGAAACGTTGCTCGTAAGCTTCTGTTCCTTCAGCTACTTGCAGTGATAGCAATTGGATTGCTGTTTTGCCTCAAAGACCCCGTGTGGGGTGCTTCTGCTTTTGGCGGAGGCCTGGCAGCCTGGCTGCCAAATGCAGTATTTATGAATTTCGCCTGGCGTCACCAGGTGCATACACCGTCAAAAGGCCGCCTGGCCTGGACTTTCGCCATTGGCGAAGTGTTAAAGGTGATTGCGAGCTTTACCATTCTGGTGGTGGCGTTAGCTGGTTTTAAGGCGGTATTGTTGCCGCTTATTGTGACGTGGGTTTCGGTGCTGGTTGTGCAGATACTCGCACCAGCTGTAATTAACAACAAAGGGTAAGAGGCATCATGTCTGCAGGAGAAATCTCTACACCGCAGGAGTATATAGGCCACCATCTGATGAACCTTCAGTTGGACCTGCGTACTTTCTCGCTGGTTGATCCGTATCACCCCCCAGCTACCTTCTGGACACTCAATATTGACTCCATGTTCTTCTCCGTGGCTCTGGGTTTCTTGTTCCTGGTGTTATTCCGCAAAGTAGCCAAAAACGCTACCAGTGGCGTACCAGGGAAGTTCCAGACGGCTGTTGAGTTGGTCATCGGCTTTGTTAATAGCAGTGTCAAAGACATGTACCATGGCAAAAGCAAGGTCATCGCACCGCTTGCTCTGACTGTCTTTGTCTGGGTTTTCCTGATGAACCTGATGGACCTGCTGCCAATTGATTTCTTGCCGTTTATCGGCGAGCACATCTTTGGCCTCCCAGCCCTGCGTGTGGTGCCGTCTGCGGACGTGAATATCACCCTGTCTATGGCGTTGGGTGTGTTTATCCTGATTCTTTTCTACAGCATCAAAATGAAAGGCATTGGCGGCTTCACGAAAGAGCTGACGCTGCAGCCGTTCAATCACTGGGCATTTATTCCATTCAACTTAATCCTTGAAGGTGTAAGCCTGCTGTCCAAGCCTATCTCACTTGGTCTGCGACTGTTCGGCAACATGTATGCCGGTGAATTGATTTTCATTCTGATTGCTGGTCTGTTGCCGTGGTGGTCACAGTGGATTCTGAGTGTGCCTTGGGCCATTTTCCACATCCTGATCATTACGCTGCAAGCCTTCATATTCATGGTTCTAACGATTGTCTATCTGTCGATGGCATCTGAAGAGCATTGATTTTACTTACCACTACTGTGTTTTAACTGAAACAAACTGGAGACTGTCATGGAAAACCTGAATATGGATCTGCTGTACATGGCTGCCGCTGTGATGATGGGTCTGGCGGCAATCGGTGCTGCGATCGGTATCGGCATCCTCGGGGGAAAATTCCTGGAAGGCGCAGCGCGTCAACCTGATCTGATTCCTTTGCTGCGTACTCAGTTCTTTATCGTTATGGGTCTGGTGGATGCTATCCCGATGATCGCTGTTGGTCTGGGTCTGTACGTGATGTTCGCCGTCGCGTAGTAAGCATTGCTTAATATAATAAGCAATATCAGAACGTTAACTAACAAAGAGGCATTGTGCTGTGAATCTTAACGCAACAATCCTCGGCCAGGCCATCGCGTTTGTCCTGTTTGTTCTGTTCTGCATGAAGTACGTATGGCCGCCGATTATGGCTGCCATCGAGAAGCGTCAACAAGAAATTGCTGATGGCCTCTCTTCTGCAGAACGTGCCAAAAAGGACCTTGACCTTGCACAGGCCAACGCGACCGACCAGCTGAAAAAAGCCAAAGCGGAAGCTCAGGTGATCATCGAGCAGGCTAACAAACGCCGTTCACAGATCCTTGATGAAGCTAAAACCGAGGCAGAGCAGGAACGTGAGAAAATCGTTGCACAGGCTCAGGCAGAAATCGACGCAGAGCGTAAACGCGCTCGTGAAGAACTGCGTAAGCAAGTGGCTCTGCTGGCAATTGCCGGTGCCGAGAAGATAATCGAACGTTCCGTGGATGAAGCTGCTAACAGCGACATCGTTGATAAACTGGTCGCTGAACTGTAAGGAGGGAGGGGCTGATGTCTGAATTTGTAACTGTAGCTCGCCCCTACGCCAAAGCAGCTTTTGACTTTGCCGTCGAACACCAAAGCATTGATAACTGGCAATCTATGCTAGCTTTCGCTGCCGAGGTGTCTAAAAACGAACAAATGGCAGAGCTTCTCTCCGGCGCTTTAGCACCGGAAACGCTCTCTCAGTCGTTTATCTCTATTTGTGGTGACCAGTTAGACGCCAACGGCCAGAACCTGATTAAGGTGATGGCTGAAAACGGTCGTTTAAAGGTTCTTCCTGATGTTCTTGAGCAATTCGTTCAACTGCGTGCAGCCCGCGAGGCTACGGTTGAAGTCGAAGTGACTTCTGCTAGCGCATTAAACGAAGCCCAGCTTTCGAAAATCAGCGCCGCGATGGAAAAACGTCTGTCACGCAAAGTTAAGCTGAATTGCAAAATCGATAAGTCTGTAATGGCGGGTGTCATCATCCGTGCGGGTGATATGGTCATTGATGGCAGCGTACGCGGCCGTCTGGATCGCCTGACAGACGTCTTGCAGTCTTAAGGGGACTGGAGCATGCAACTGAATTCCACCGAAATCAGCGAACTGATCAAGCAGCGCATTGCTCAGTTCAGTGTTGTGAGCGAGGCTCACAACGAAGGTACAATCGTTTCTGTAAGTGACGGTATCATCCGCGTACACGGCCTGGCCGATGTAATGCAGGGTGAGATGATTTCCCTTCCGGGAAACCGTTACGCCATTGCACTGAACCTCGAGCGCGACTCTGTAGGTGCAGTAGTAATGGGTCCGTACGCTGACCTTGCCGAAGGCATGAAAGTTAAGTGTACTGGCCGTATTCTTGAAGTACCGGTAGGCCGTGGCCTGCTGGGCCGTGTGGTGAACACCTTGGGTGCACCTGTTGACGGTAAAGGTCCACTGGAGCATGACGGCTTCTCCGCTGTTGAAGCGATCGCACCTGGCGTTATCGAACGTCAATCCGTAGACCAACCTGTGCAGACAGGCTACAAATCCGTTGATGCCATGATCCCAATCGGTCGTGGCCAGCGTGAATTGGTCATCGGTGACCGTCAGACTGGTAAAACAGCTCTGGCGATTGATGCCATCATCAACCAGCGTGATTCCGGCATCAAATGTATCTATGTGGCTATCGGCCAGAAAGCGTCCACCATTTCTAACGTGGTTCGTAAACTGGAAGAGCACGGCGCACTGGCAAACACCATCGTTGTTGTTGCAACTGCATCAGAATCTGCTGCACTGCAATACCTGGCACCGTACTCCGGCTGCGCAATGGGTGAATACTTCCGTGACCGTGGTGAAGACGCACTGATCGTTTATGATGACCTGTCTAAACAGGCTGTTGCTTACCGTCAGATTTCCCTGCTGCTTCGTCGTCCACCAGGTCGTGAAGCTTACCCAGGCGACGTTTTCTATCTTCACTCCCGTCTGCTGGAACGTGCTGCGCGTGTTAACGCCGAATACGTTGAAGCATTCACTAAAGGTGAAGTGAAAGGTCAAACCGGTTCCCTGACTGCTCTGCCGATTATCGAAACTCAAGCTGGTGACGTTTCCGCGTTCGTTCCGACTAACGTAATTTCTATTACCGATGGTCAGATCTTCCTGGAATCCAACCTGTTTAACGCCGGTATTCGTCCTGCGGTTAACCCGGGTATCTCCGTATCCCGTGTTGGTGGTGCTGCTCAGACCAAGATCATGAAAAAACTGTCCGGTGGTATCCGTACCGCTCTGGCACAGTATCGTGAACTTGCTGCGTTCTCTCAATTTGCATCTGACCTTGACGACGCGACCCGTAAGCAGTTGAGCCACGGTCAAAAAGTGACCGAGCTTTTGAAACAGAAACAATATGCGCCGATGTCTGTTGCGCAGCAGTCTCTGGTTCTGTTCGCTGCTGAACGTGGTTACCTCGAAGATGTGGAACTGGCTAAAATCGGTAGCTTCGAAGCCGCTCTGCTGGCTTACGTTGACCGTGACCATGCTCCACTGATGCAAGAAATCAACCAATCTGGTGGCTATAACGACGAAATCGAAGGCAAGCTGAAAGGCATCCTCGATTCCTTCAAAGCAACTCAGTCCTGGTAAAGTCTGGCGGCTTGTCTTAGGGCAAGCCGCAAGGCATTGAGGAGAAGCTCATGGCCGGCGCAAAAGAGATACGTAGTAAGATCGCAAGCGTCCAGAACACGCAGAAGATCACCAAAGCAATGGAAATGGTCGCCGCGTCCAAAATGCGTAAAACGCAGGAACGCATGGCTGCCAGCCGTCCTTACGCAGAAACAATGCGTAAAGTGATTGGCCACCTGGCTTTAGGTAATCTTGAATACAAACACCCTTACCTGGATGAACGCGAAGTCAAACGCGTGGGCTACCTGGTGGTGTCCACTGACCGTGGTCTGTGTGGTGGCTTGAACATTAACCTGTTCAAAAAGCTGCTGGCTGACATGAAAGAGTGGTCCGATAAAGGCGTTCAAAGCGAAATCGCAATGATCGGCTCTAAGGGCGTTTCTTTCTTCAACTCTGTAGGCGGCAATATTGTTGCTCAGGTGACGGGTATGGGTGATAACCCTTCTCTGTCAGAGTTGATTGGCCCGGTGAAAGTGATGTTGCAGGCCTACGATGAAGGCCGTCTGGACAAGCTGTATGTTGTCAGCAACAAATTTATTAACACTATGTCTCAGGTTCCTACCCTCACCCAACTGCTGCCGTTACCGCCAGCAGAAGACGGCGAGTTGAAGAAGAAATCCTGGGATTATCTGTATGAACCTGATCCAAAAGCGCTGCTCGATACCTTGCTGCGCCGTTATGTGGAATCTCAGGTTTATCAGGGCGTCGTAGAAAACCTGGCCAGCGAGCAGGCCGCACGTATGGTGGCGATGAAAGCCGCTACCGACAATGGCGGCAGCCTGATTAAAGAGCTGCAGTTGGTTTACAACAAAGCTCGTCAGGCCAGCATTACTCAGGAACTCACCGAAATCGTCGGTGGCGCTTCCGCGGTATAACCAGGTTTACGTATTTAGAGGATTCGAGATGGCTACTGGAAAGATTATCCAGGTAATCGGCGCCGTGGTGGACGTCGAGTTCCCTCAGGATGCCGTACCAAAAGTGTACGACGCTCTTGAGGTTACAAACGGTAATGACCGTCTGGTGCTGGAAGTTCAGCAACAGTTAGGTGGTGGCGTAGTGCGTACTATCGCCATGGGTACTTCTGATGGTCTGCGTCGTGGTTTGGTCGTTACCAACCTCGAGCACCCAATCGAAGTGCCAGTAGGTAAAGCGACTCTGGGCCGTATCATGAACGTCCTGGGCGAGCCTATCGACATGAAAGGCGATATCGGCGAAGAAGAGCGTTGGGCTATTCACCGTCCTGCTCCAAGCTACGAAGAATTGTCTAGCTCTCAGGATCTGCTGGAAACCGGCATCAAAGTAATGGACCTGATTTGCCCGTTCGCTAAGGGCGGTAAAGTCGGTCTGTTCGGTGGTGCGGGTGTTGGCAAAACTGTAAACATGATGGAGCTGATCCGTAACATCGCGATCGAGCACTCCGGTTATTCAGTGTTTGCAGGCGTGGGTGAGCGTACTCGTGAGGGTAACGACTTCTACCACGAAATGACTGACTCCAACGTTCTGGACAAAGTATCACTGGTTTATGGCCAGATGAACGAGCCACCTGGTAACCGTCTGCGCGTTGCGTTGACCGGTCTGACCATGGCTGAGAAGTTCCGTGACGAAGGTCGTGACGTTCTGCTGTTCGTTGATAACATTTACCGTTATACCCTGGCCGGTACAGAAGTATCTGCACTGCTGGGTCGTATGCCATCAGCGGTAGGTTACCAGCCAACTCTGGCAGAAGAGATGGGTGTTTTGCAGGAGCGTATTACCTCCACCAAGACTGGCTCAATCACTTCTGTTCAAGCGGTATACGTACCTGCGGATGACTTGACTGACCCATCACCAGCCACCACCTTTGCTCACTTGGATGCAACCGTGGTACTGAGCCGTAACATCGCGTCTCTGGGTATCTACCCTGCGGTAGATCCACTGGATTCCACCAGCCGTCAGTTAGATCCGCTGGTTGTTGGTCAGGAACACTACGACACCGCGCGTGGCGTGCAGTCTATTCTGCAACGTTACCAGGAACTGAAAGACATCATCGCCATTCTTGGTATGGATGAACTTTCTGAAGAAGATAAACTGGTTGTAGCACGTGCGCGTAAGATCCAGCGCTTCCTGTCTCAGCCATTCTTCGTAGCAGAAGTCTTTACCGGTTCTCCGGGCAAGTTCGTATCGCTGAAAGATACTATCCGTGGCTTTAAAGGCATCATGGACGGCGAATATGACCATCTGCCAGAGCAGGCGTTCTACATGGTTGGTACTATCGACGAAGCCGTTGAGAAAGCTAAAAAACTTTAACGCCTTAATCGGAGGGTGACATGGCAATGACTTATCACCTGGACGTCGTCAGCGCGGAGAGCCAAATGTTCTCCGGTCTGGTCGAGAAGATCCAGGTAACGGGTAGCGAAGGTGAGCTGGGTATTTTCCCTGGCCACGCCCCGCTGCTCACCGCCATTAAGCCTGGTATGATCCGCATCGTTAAACAACACGGACAAGAAGAGTATATCTACCTGTCCGGTGGTGTGTTGGAAGTGCAACCTGGCACGGTTACCGTGCTGGCCGATACTGCAATTCGCGGCCAGGATCTCGACGAAGCTCGAGCTCTTGAAGCGAAGCGTAAAGCGGAAGAGCGCATCCACAGTTCCCACGGTGATGTGGACTACGCTCAGGCTTCTGCTGAACTGGCTAAAGCGATCGCGAAACTTCGCGTTATCGAGTTGACCAGAAAAGCGATGTAACTACCTGCTTGAAAAGACAAATGCCAGCCAGGTTTCCCTGACTGGCATTTTTTTCGCCTGAACGTTTTACTGTTTCGTCAGAAACTCACCGGTTTTAAATGAACCATCGGCATTACGTTGCAAAGGCTCTGGCAACGTCAAAGACTGATAATCCTTAACACTCAATTGCTTCCCTTCGTTGTTTTCAGTTTTACCATCACGAATAAAGTAGTTACTGGTGTCCACGCGCCCGGAAATCGCATCGTCGTATTTGCCTTCAACGCTTCGTAGCGAAATGTTATCCGTGAACTTTCCCTGGGTTTCCGCACTGCCATAAGGGCTTGGGCGGAAGATGTAGTTAAAGCGTTGGTTATCAACTGCGACGTTGTTCGTCACCACCAGCGCACCAGGATTGAAGTTATCGGTAAAGCCATCAAGATGGTTGCCAATTGCCACGCTGTTGTGGATTTCATGCGCGACCGGCTGCCCTTCCCCACCGAGTTTGAAGCCGTTGCTGGTGTTATTACGGGCAATTGAATTCTCGATCACCACAACGCCATTGGCACCGTCTTCAATCTTGTTGAACAGGTCATAACCATCATCAATATTGTCGTGAGCGTAACAACCTTCAAGACGGTTGCCCTCGCCGACACGCATTTTTACCGCAAAGCCATCAGCGTTGATTTTGCCCGAGTCTTCATTGCTGAAGGATTCCGAGTTCACAACCCGGTTGTAGCTTGCCCATAGCGGGCGGCCGACATCCGCAGGAGAAGAAATCTGAATCCCGGTGTCGTCATTTTTATAGGCCACAACATTTTCGATAAGGTTATGGCTGCCCTGCACCCTCAGGCTCTTATCGGTGACTTCAATACCTTTAATATTCCAGTAGTTACCATCGAGCAGCAAACCGTGAATCACCGCTTTCCCGTCAGCTTCCAGAGTTTTGAGTTTGCCTTTTAAACCGCTGTCGATTGTTGGGATCGTGGTTTGCGGATACTCACCACTATTCAGGATAATTTTTCCGCCAGGTTGGACGAGCGAAATGGCACTGGCCAAATCTAACGGTGCCTCTTTTGTACCCTGATTGCTTAATACGCCATTGGGATCGGCATACAACGTTGCGCCATTCACGTTTTTGACCTTCACAACGTCAAAGCTTTGGCTGACTGGTTTTTGGTCGTTTCCGCTGGTGGGAGTAAAAGTCACGGTAAAGCTGTTTTGCTCTTTCAGCGTGGTCGGCAAAGAGAACATTTCCCCCGCTTTTGCCACTTTTTCCTGACCGATCACAACTTCATCCTGACGCACCGTGAAATTGCCGTCATAGTTTGCGCGCGCTTGCACCACATATTCGCTGGTGGAACTCTTTTGTGGCGAAGCAATTTGCATCATTACCGGCCACTCTTTAGGGACGAACGGAGCAGAGGCGACCGTTTGTGCTGCACTCGTTTCCAGTGAGGCATCGCTGACGGTGATTTTGGCATTACGCGATGCAAAGAAGCCGACGTAATACTGGTTTTTGTTCTGAACATTGATGATATCGGCGCGTTTCACATTCTCAGAAACCCATGCCTCGCTTCCGGCTGGAGCCCATGAAGTGACAAAACCTTCATTAGTGCGCTCGAGCTTCATGCGGAAAGTTGGCGTTTTACTGAGATCAACGGCTTCCTGATAGCTTTTACGTGAAATCGTTGAGCCGGTATTTCCCCACGGCTGCGTAATGCCATCGCGAGCGATTGCCTGCATTTTGACGCGCGACGCATCTTTTTTATCCTGCGTCATAAGGGCGTTCATCACCATATTTGATGCCGCCGGGAACTCTTCATATCCCTCTTTCAGCGGCTCCTGGCGCGGGTTGCCCAATACATCCCTCACCAGCAAACCTGCCCCTTCCTGCGCGGCGGGTTTGGCACCGTTTTCAGGGCCAAATTGATCGACGGTCACCGTTGCCTGTAAAACAAAATTCTCACTGGCGGGCAGTGCGGTATAAAAGAACGTTAATCCATCGTGAGAGTTCGCAATTTTGCCGCCACGGCTTTCAATGGTGATGGGTTTAGAGAGATCGGCGGTATCAGCTGTAGTCAGTTTTTTGCCATCAATGGTGACGTTATTCACGCCGACTTTTTCAGGCAATACGTTGGATGAAAAGTTAATATCTGTTGATTGCCCAAATGCAATCGCATGCCATGTGGGTTGTTGCTGTGCGGTTGCCGGTAGCGATAAAGCTGCACCGCAAAGCGTGAGAGCCAGAGGTATTTTTGACGCCATTTTTATTCTCCTTATCAATGTCAGCGTCATTATGTATAAAAATGAAACATTGTTTCTTTTATGTTTGTCACAAAGGTCGGTTTTTAAAACACGAACCAGGAAAATGCATGAGGTGGCTTTGTTTCCGTATGAAAAGAAGTGCTAATGCTTAGAGAACTATGGCTTTTGTCATTTCAGAAGTACTTTTTCCGAGCTTATCCACCTACAATTGAGCGCATGAGCAATCAAAAAATGCCGGTAAAGCCTGTTTTTTAAGCATCGCGTTTTTTGTTGCAAAATATGTAGAATTTTCAACGTGAAATCGTTTTACTTCACTCACAAATTTAAGTCAGGACGCGTATGTCAAACAGTGCGATGAGCGTGGTTATCCTAGCCGCAGGCAAAGGGACCCGCATGTATTCAGACCTCCCGAAGGTGTTACATACCCTTGCCGGGAAACCAATGGTTCAGCATGTCATTGATGCGGCGAATAATTTAGGCGCACAACGCGTGCATCTGGTTTATGGCCACGGCGGCGATTTGCTCAAAAACACGCTAAGCGATGATTCCCTAAACTGGGTGTTGCAGGCGGAACAGTTGGGCACCGGTCATGCGATGCAGCAAGCGGCACCTTTCTTTGCCGATGATGAAGACATTCTGATGCTTTACGGCGATGTGCCGCTGATTTCCGTCGAATCTCTCCAGCGCCTGCGTGATGCCAAACCGCAGGGCGGCATTGGTTTGCTGACCGTAAAACTCGACGATCCAACCGGCTATGGCCGTATTGCTCGTGAGAACGGCAAAGTCGTTGGCATTGTTGAGCATAAAGACGCGACTGAAGAGCAGCGCAAAATTGACGAAATCAACACCGGGATTCTGGTGGCGAATGGCGCGGATCTGAAACGTTGGTTGTCGAAACTCGATAACAACAATGCGCAGGGCGAATTTTATATCACCGACATTATCGCGCTGGCGCATCAGGAAGGCCGTGAAATCACCGCCGTTCACCCGGATCGTTTAAGCGAAGTTGAAGGCGTGAATAACCGTCTGCAACTCTCCCGTCTGGAGCGCGTCTACCAAACAGAACAGGCCGATAAACTGCTGCTGGCGGGCGTTATGCTGCGCGACCCGGCTCGTTTCGACCTGCGTGGCGAACTGACCCACGGGCGTGATGTTGAAATTGATACTAATGTCATTATTGAAGGTTCAGTGACGTTGGGGAACCGCGTAAAAATCGGCACCGGCTGCGTGATTAAAAACAGCGTGATTGGCGATGACTGCGAAATCAGCCCGTACACCGTTGTTGAAGATTCAACGCTCGCCAGCGCTTGCACCATCGGCCCGTTCGCTCGTCTGCGCCCAGGTGCGGAACTGGCGGAAGGCGCACACGTCGGCAACTTCGTCGAAATGAAAAAAGCGCGTCTCGGCAAAGGCTCTAAAGCAGGCCACCTGAGCTACCTGGGCGACGCCGAAATTGGCGACAACGTGAACATCGGCGCGGGCACCATCACCTGTAACTACGATGGCGCGAACAAATTCAAAACCATCATCGGTGATGATGTGTTTGTTGGCTCCGACAGCCAGCTGGTTGCGCCGGTCACTATTGAACGTGGCGCGACGATTGGCGCGGGCACGACAGTCACGCGTAACGTGGGTGAAGATGAACTGGTTATCAGCCGCGTGAAGCAAAAACATATCCCGGGTTGGCAGCGTCCGGTGAAGAAATAATAAGTCTTTTTTAGCCCTCTCTTTCGGGAGAGGGTTTGGGGTGAAGGTCGTTCTCGAAAATGACCCGCCCCGCAGCAGTACTAAAACTATAACCCCACTCTCTACAAGGCTCGGGGCCCCGGAATACGGGATATTTACCCAAAGAATTTCGTGCAGCCAACGCATCTGCAGTGCGAAAGACGACGGGTAAAACAGGTCAGCGACAACACATGGCGTAATGCCATTATCAGGAATCTAATCTTATGTGTGGAATTGTTGGCGCGGTCGCGCAACGTGATATCGCTGAAATCCTTCTCGAAGGACTACGTCGTCTGGAATACCGCGGTTATGACTCTGCGGGCCTGGCAGTTGTAGATGAAAAAGGTCATATGACCCGTCTGCGCCGTCTGGGTAAAGTGAACAAACTGGCCGAAGCGGCAGCCGAAACTGCGCTGCATGGCGGCACCGGTATTGCTCACACCCGTTGGGCGACGCATGGCGAACCCTCTGAAGTGAACGCACACCCGCATGTTTCCGAACATATTGTGGTGGTTCACAACGGTATTATCGAAAACTACGAACCGCTGCGCGAAGAGTTGCAGGGTCGTGGCTACACATTCGTTTCACAAACCGATACCGAAGTTATTGCTCACTTAGTGCATTGGGAACTGGAGCAAGGCGGCTCGCTGCGTGAAGCAGTGCTGCGCACCATTCCGCAACTGCGCGGCGCCTACGGCACCGTTATCATGGACACCCGCAATCCAGACGTTCTGCTGGCCGCGCGTTCTGGTAGCCCGATGGTTATCGGCTTGGGCATGGGTGAAAACTTTATCGCCTCTGACCAACTGGCGTTGCTGCCTGTCACCCGTCGCTTCATCTTCCTGGAAGAAGGCGATATTGCGGAAGTGACTCGTCGCTCGGTAACCGTATTCGACACCAAAGGTGAGCAGGTTAAACGCCCTGACATCGAATCTAATCTGCAATATGACGCGGGCGACAAAGGTATTTATCGCCACTACATGCAGAAAGAAATCTACGAACAGCCGAACGCGATTAAAAACACCCTGACCGGCCGTATCAGCCACGGTGCGATTGACCTTTCCGAGCTTGGCCCGAAAGCCAACGAAATGCTGTCTCAGGTTGAGCACATTCAGATTGTGGCCTGCGGTACTTCTTATAACTCGGGTATGGTTTCGCGTTACTGGTTTGAATCCCTGGCGGGTGTTCCGTGCGATGTCGAAATCGCATCTGAATTCCGCTACCGCAAATCTGCGGTGCGCCGTAACAGCCTGATGATCACCCTTTCCCAGTCTGGTGAAACGGCGGATACCCTGGCGGCATTGCGTTTGTCTAAAGAGTTAGGGTATTTAGGTTCGCTGGCGATCTGTAACGTTCCTGGTTCTTCCCTGGTGCGTGAGTCTGACCTGGCGCTGATGACCAACGCGGGCACCGAAATCGGCGTGGCGTCGACCAAAGCGTTTACCACTCAGTTGACCGTTCTGCTGATGCTGGTGGCAAAACTGAGCCGCCTAAAAGGCGCGGACGCCGCGATTGAGCAAGACATCGTTCATGGTCTGCAGGCGTTGCCAAGCCGTATCGAGCAGATGCTGTCTCAGGACAAACGCATTGAAGCGCTGGCTGAAGACTTCTCCGACAAGCATCACGCATTGTTCTTAGGCCGTGGCGATCAGTACCCAATCGCAATGGAAGGCGCGCTGAAGCTCAAAGAGATTTCCTACATTCACGCAGAAGCGTATGCGGCTGGCGAGTTGAAACACGGCCCGCTGGCGCTGATTGATGCTGATATGCCGGTGATCGTTGTGGCGCCAAACAACGAACTGCTGGAAAAACTAAAATCGAACATCGAAGAAGTGCGCGCGCGTGGCGGCCATCTGTATGTGTTTGCCGATAAAGACGCTGGGTTTGCCAGCAGCGACAACATGCACATCATCGAAATGCCGCACGTAGAAGAAGTCATTGCGCCAATCTTCTACACCGTGCCGTTGCAGTTGCTGTCTTATCACGTCGCATTGATTAAAGGCACCGACGTCGATCAGCCGCGTAACCTGGCAAAATCGGTCACGGTTGAATAATTGCTCTGATCGGTAATACAAAATAAAAAAGCCCGGTTGTGCTAAACACAACCGGGCTTTTTATTACTGCAAAATCAATTATCTTCCTGCGTCACCAGCTTTGGTTCTTCAGGCGATTTCAACAGCACCCATAATACGATTGCCCCGATGATATCAAATACCGAAAGCACGGCAAACAGCGGGCTGAAACCGACGGTATCGGCCAACGCGCCGACAACCAGTGCGAACATGGTGCTGGCGGTCCAGGCTGCCATGCCGGTAAAACCGTTGGCGGTGGCAACTTCGTTAGAATCGAACATATCGGAAGACAGCGTAATCAGCGCACCGGAAAGTGACTGATGAGCAAAACCGCCAACGCATAACAGCGCAATCGCCACCATCGGGCTACCAAACAGGCCAACCATGCCCGGCAGAATCATCAGCGCTGCACCTAATGTGACGACCAGTTTGCGGGAAACCACAATATTCACGCCGAAGATTTTTTGGAACATGCCCGGCAGATAACCGCCAATGATGCAGCCAAAATCTGCGAACAGCATCGGAATCCAGGCGAACATGGCGATATCTTTCAGGTTGAAACCGTAGGTATGCACCATAAACAGTGGGATCCACGCGTTAAACGTTCCCCATGCGGGTTCAGCCAGGAAGCGCGGCAGAGCAATACCCCAAAACTTGCGTTGTTTCAGCAGGTGGCCAATGCGTACCTTTTCAACCTTCGGTTTTTCGGGCTGGCCGCCGGTGATATACAGATATTCTTCTTTCGACAGTGATTTGGTTTTGGACGGACGGTTATAAGTGAAATACCAGCCAGCGGCCCACAGCACGCTGAAAATACCCACGATAATAAATGCCAGTCTCCAGTCCCTGATGTAAATGGCCCATGCCACCAGCGGAGGGGCGATCACTGCGCCAATAGACGAACCGACGTTGAAATAACCCACGGCGACGGAACGCTCGGTATCCGGGAACCATTCTGTGACTGATTTTAATCCCGCAGGGATCATCGCACTCTCGGCGAAACCCCCGAGGCCACGAAACATCGCCAGGCCTTTCCAGCCGGTGGCAAACGATGCACCGATGCAGAACACGCCCCACATCAGGCCAAAAATGGTATAACCCACTTTCGTGCCCAACGTATCCAGCAGATATCCGGCAATCGGCTGGGCGATGGTGTAGCAGGCTGAGAACGTCGCAATAATGTATGAATATTGCTGGGTCGTGATATGAAGATCACTTTGTAATGTTGGCGCTGCCGCAGAAATGGTATTTCTGGTTAAATAACAAAGAATGGTGCCAAGCGTCACCAGTGAAAGCATAAACCAGCGCTTGTGGCCTGTTTTGCGCATAACGAGTCCCGTTTTCAAAGCAATAAGTGGCCTGACCGCTGCATAGCAGCAGGCAATTAAATATTCAGAGGAGAGAAAAATCAGCGGCGCTTCAGAAGACGTCGTGGATTTGGGTTTGGCCCATCCTGGACTTGTTTATGTTATGTAGATCACTATTTGAGATGATAATGAACTTACGTTTCAATATTATTTGTGACTCAGCGCAATTTTTTATGTGTAATCTACCCCTAATGGATAACGGATGTGATGTGCGTCACATTTATGGGGGTGATGATTGATTGGTAACTATGCAAAACATGAATGAGACATCCCGCAAAATGCTGACCGGTTCCTCCATCCGAATTAATAAATACATCAGCGATAGCGGCCTCTGCTCTCGCCGTGAAGCCGATCGTTACATTGAACGCGGCGATGTTTTTATTAACGATAAACAGGTCGGTTTCGGTGCTCAGGTTTTTGCCGGGGATGTGGTGAAGGTGAACAACCAGCTTATTGAGCCGCGTGATGACAACAATCTGGTGCTGATGGTTTTGAACAAGCCGGTTGGCATTATCACCACGATGCAAAAGAGTGAACCCGATAACATCAGCGTTCTTATTCATAGCGACAAACGTGTCTCGCCAATCGGGCGTCTCGATAAAAATTCCCAGGGATTACTTTTGCTGACCAATCACGGTGATGTCGCGAATAAAATTCTGCGCGCCGGTAACAATCACGAAAAAGAGTATGTGGTTACCGTTGATAAGCCGATGACTGACGAGTTTATTGTTGGGCTGGGCGCGGGTGTTCCGATTCTGGGAACGGTAACTAAACGCTGTAATGTAACGAAAGAATCTGACGTGGTATTTCGTATTATTTTGGTTCAAGGGCTGAACCGACAAATCCGCCGGATGTGTCAATATTTCGGCTATGAAGTGACCCGCCTTGAACGTGTCCGCATCATGAATATCCACCTGGAAGGCCTGCCGTTAGGGGAATCGCGCTATTTAACTGGCGACGAACAAAGCGAGTTATTGAAGCGCATTGAGCGTTCAGAATCCGCAATGTGACAGGCGCAAGTTGGTCGCAAAATCACCTGTCATAAAACTGTCACAATTCGTACATTTTAATGTCACCAAACTGTCCTATTTTCTATCCTGTATCCACTAAACAACGATTTACGTTCACCTCTGCAGGAGACATTATGAAAGTTATGCGTACCACTGTCGCAACTGTTGTCGCCGCGACCTTATCCCTGAGCGCTTTCGGCGTAAACGCTGCTGCAAGCCTGACTGGTGCCGGTGCAACATTCCCTGCGCCGGTGTATGCCAAATGGGCAGATACCTACAATAAATCAACTGGTAACAAAGTGAATTACCAGGGTATCGGCTCCTCCGGTGGCGTTAAACAAATCATTGCTAACACCGTGGATTTCGGCGCATCTGACGCTCCGCTGTCTGATGAAAAACTGCAACAAGAAGGCTTGTTCCAGTTCCCGACCGTGATCGGCGGTGTCGTTCTGGCGGTTAACCTGCCAGGCGTGAAATCCGGTGAGCTGGTGCTCGACGGTAAAACCCTGGGCGACATCTACCTGGGCAAAATCAAAAAATGGGATGACGAAGCTATCGCTAAACTCAACCCAGGCATGAAACTGCCACAGCAAAACATCGCCGTTGTGCGTCGTGCTGATGGTTCCGGTACTTCCTTCGTCTTCACCAGCTACCTGGCGAAAGTGAATGAAGAGTGGAAAACCAAAGTCGGTGCAGGCTCAACGGTAAACTGGCCGACAGGCCTGGGCGGCAAAGGTAACGACGGTATCGCCGCGTTCGTTCAGCGTCTGCCAGGTTCAATCGGTTATGTTGAATACGCTTATGCGAAGCAAAACAGCCTGGCGTATACCAAACTGGTATCAGCCGATGGCAAACCAGTCAGCCCAACGGAAGAGAGTTTCAGCAACGCCGCTAAAGGCGCTGACTGGAGCAAAACTTTCGCTCAGGATCTGACAAACCAGAAAGGTGACGATGTGTGGCCAATTACGTCCACCACTTTCATCCTGGTGCATAAAGAGCAGAAGAAACCAGAGCAGGGCGCTGAAGTGCTGAAGTTCTTCGATTGGGCATACAAAGATGGCGCAAAACAGGCGAACGACCTGGATTACGCTTCTCTGCCAGATGCGGTTGTTGAGCAAGTTCGTGCCGCATGGAAAACCAGCGTGAAAGACAGCTCCGGTAAAGCGATTTACTAAGTGATTCAACCCGGAGTAAATCATGGTTTACTCCGGGAAAACCTCTAAACAACAAAGAGTAAGTTATGGCAGTGAGTAAGCCGGTGTTCAAAGCCCCTGGCAAACAAGGTGATGTCATTTTCAGCGCGCTGGTAAAACTGGCAGCGTTGATTGTGCTATTTCTGCTGGGTGGGATCATTATCTCCCTGGTCATCTCCTCCTGGCCAAGTATCGAGAAATTTGGATTCTCGTTCCTGTGGAATAAAGAGTGGGATGCTCCTAACGATATTTATGGTGCGCTGGTGCCGATTTACGGCACGCTGGTCACCTCGTTCATTGCGCTGCTTATCGCTGTACCGGTGAGTTTCGGTATCGCGCTGTTCCTGACGGAGCTGGCACCAGGTTGGTTGCGCCGCCCGCTGGGTATCGCCATCGAACTGTTAGCGGCTATTCCAAGTATCGTATACGGCATGTGGGGCCTGTTTATCTTTGCTCCGCTGTTTGCGAAATACTTCCAGGAACCGGTCGGCAACGTGCTCTCTTCTGTGCCGATTGTCGGTGAACTGTTCTCCGGCCCGGCGTTCGGTATCGGGATTCTCGCCGCAGGCGTCATCCTCGCCATTATGATCATTCCGTACATCGCTTCCGTTATGCGCGATGTCTTCGAACAAACCCCTGTGATGATGAAAGAGTCGGCCTACGGTATCGGCTGCACCACATGGGAAGTTATCTGGCGCATCGTTTTACCGTTTACAAAAAACGGTGTGATTGGTGGCGTAATGTTAGGTTTAGGCCGCGCGCTGGGCGAAACCATGGCGGTCACGTTCATCATCGGCAACACCTATCAGCTCGACAGCGCCTCGCTGTATATGCCGGGCAACAGCATTACTTCTGCCCTGGCGAACGAATTTGCTGAAGCGGAATCTGGCCTGCACACCGCAGCATTGATGGAACTGGGCCTGATCCTGTTTGTTATCACCTTTATCGTACTGGCTATCTCTAAGTTTATGGTTATGCGTCTGGCTAAGAACGAAGGAGCGCGCTCATGACGACTATGGAAATGGAAAGTCGCGCAGCGCTGGCAGAATCACGCCGTAAAATGCAGGCTCGTCGTCGGTTTAAAAATCGCGTTGCGCTGACACTTTCAATGGGAACCATGGCGTTCGGCCTGTTCTGGTTGGTGTGGATTTTGTTCTCAACGGTCACTCGCGGTATCGACGGCATGTCGATTGCGCTGTTCACCGAAATGACTCCGCCGCCAAACACTGAAGGCGGTGGCCTGGCAAACGCCCTCGCGGGTAGCGGCTTGTTAATCCTGTGGGCGACCGTATTCGGTACGCCGCTGGGCATCATGGCGGGGATTTACCTCGCAGAGTATGGCCGCAAATCCGCACTGGCTGAGGTGATTCGTTTTATCAACGACATCCTGCTTTCTGCGCCATCGATTGTGGTCGGCCTGTTCGTCTACACCATCGTAGTGGCGAAGATGCAGCACTTCTCCGGCTGGGCTGGGGTGATTGCGCTGGCGTTATTGCAGGTGCCAATTGTTATTCGTACCACCGAAAACATGCTGAAACTGGTGCCAGACAGCCTGCGCGAAGCGGCTTACGCACTGGGCACGCCAAAGTGGAAAATGATTTCTGCGATTACGTTAAAAGCGTCTGTTTCCGGGATTATTACCGGGGTCTTGCTGGCGATTGCACGTATCGCGGGCGAAACGGCTCCACTGCTGTTCACGTCGCTCTCCAACCAATTCTGGAGCACCGACATGATGCAGCCGCTGGCAAACTTGCCGGTCACGATTTTCAAATTTGCCATGAGCCCGTTTGCCGAATGGCAACAATTAGCCTGGGCTGGCGTTCTGATTATTACGCTTTGCGTGCTGCTGCTGAACATTCTGGCGCGTGTGATTTTCGCAAAGAGTAAACACGGTTAAATTTTACGGCGCGGCAGAAGCGGCGTCGGACGGAGATTAAGAAACAGATGAGTATGGTTGATACTACCCCAGACAAAATTCAGGTTCGTGATTTGAACTTCTATTACGGTAAGTTCCATGCCCTGAAAAACATCAATCTGGATATCGCTAAGAACCAGGTTACCGCGTTCATCGGCCCATCAGGCTGTGGTAAATCCACCCTGCTGCGTACATTCAACAAAATGTACTCGCTCTACCCGGAGCAGCGGGCCGAAGGTGAAATCTTGCTGGATGGGGAAAACATCCTCACTCAGAACCAGGATATCGCCCTGCTGCGTGCCAAAGTCGGCATGGTGTTCCAGAAGCCGACGCCATTCCCGATGTCGATTTATGACAACATCGCGTTCGGTGTGCGCCTGTTTGAAAAGCTGTCACGCAGCGACATGGACGAGCGTGTGCAGTGGGCGTTGACCAAAGCCGCATTGTGGAATGAAACCAAAGATAAATTGCACCAGAGCGGATACAGTCTCTCCGGTGGCCAGCAGCAGCGTCTGTGTATCGCGCGTGGTATCGCGATTCGCCCGGAAGTGTTGCTGCTTGATGAGCCATGTTCAGCGCTCGACCCGATTTCTACCGGTCGTATCGAAGAGCTGATCACCGAGCTTAAACAGGATTACACCGTGGTTATCGTGACGCACAACATGCAGCAAGCTGCGCGTTGTTCCGACCACACAGCGTTTATGTACCTGGGCGAGCTGATTGAATTTAGCGAAACCGACACGCTGTTTACCACGCCTGCCAAGAAGCAGACTGAAGATTACATTACTGGCCGCTACGGTTGATTTGCCCCTTATCTTCCAAGTTATTGGGCACCAGGAGAAAAAATGGATAGCCTCAACCTGAACAAACACATTTCCGGCCAGTTTAATGCCGAGCTGGAATACATCCGCACCCAGGTAATGACCATGGGTGGGCTGGTGGAGCAACAGCTTTCTGATGCGATCACCGCCATGCACAATCAAGATGGCGAGCTGGCGAAGCGCGTCATCGAAGGCGACCAGAAAGTTAACATGATGGAAGTGGCGATCGATGAAGCCTGCGTGCGCATCATCGCGAAACGCCAGCCAACCGCCAGCGACTTACGCCTGGTGATGGCCATCATCAAAACGATTTCTGAGCTGGAACGCATCGGCGATGTGGCTGACAAAATCTGCCGCACGGCGCTGGAGAAATTCTCCCACCAGCACCAACCGCTGTTGGTTAGCCTCGAGTCATTAGGCCGCCACACCGTGCAAATGCTGCATGACGTGCTGGATGCGTTTGCGCGTATGGATCTCGACGAAGCGGTGCGTATTTATCGCGAAGATAAGAAAGTTGACCAGGAATATGAAGGCATCGTGCGCCAACTGATGACTTATATGATGGAAGACTCGCGCACCATTCCAAGCGTGCTGACGGCGCTGTTCTGCGCACGTTCCATCGAACGTATCGGCGACCGCTGCCAGAACATCTGCGAGTTTATTTTCTACTTCGTTAAAGGGCAGGACTTCCGTCATGTCGGCGGCGACGAACTGGATAAACTGCTTGCGGGTAAAGATCCGAAAGAGTGACGAACTGCCCTCTCTCACTTCGGGAGAGGGCATGTATTATCGTTCTGTTTAGGGACTCACCACGGTCAGCGTATAGTCTTTACTGAAATAACTGCCAGGGACGAACATATTTCCATACATGCCGCTGCTGAGATTTATTTTTATAAGACCTGATTTTGTGGGGGTGCCATAAACTTCTACACAGTTATGATCTTTGATATCTCTTGTACCCTCTGTAATTACCGAGTCTGGCAATTTACAGTTACGAACAAAAATACCTGTATCATCAGGCTCCACAATCCCTGCCTTTCTTTCTGCTCCACCAAAGACTCTACCGCCTAAGATACTAATTTTAAAAAGGTAAGGCTTTCCTAAAGTTGCAGCAGGTAATACTTCATTGTCTGGTATATATTCAGCCTCAGGGCTTAGGAAAGTACAGGCTGTCAAAGGGAACAGGCAAAGAACAAATAATATTCGTATAAAAACCATTGTTATTTTAGTGGTTTAAAAACCACGCCTCCAAAAAATCGGCTAATGAAGAAAGAAGTATCTCTTCCCGGTTTTATTTGATCTGATAAATCCCCCCATGAAAATAAATTCAAATGCATAGTTCCATCAGAGGCCTGTGTTACTGGCCCATTCCATACGATCCAATGCGTAGGGTATGTTGTTCGTTCAGATAAACTACCTTGTAGTAAACTGTCATTAATAAGTGAAACCACTTTATAACCTTTCTGTATATACTCATTTAATTCATTAATCCCCTGAATTCCAGCCTGCGTTATACCGACATTAATGAATACCTTTTCGTAGCCTGCTTTCTCAAACCATTCTGTCAACGTGCCCCATAATGTTATACCGGCCAGTGGAGAATCGAGGCTGTCAAAACTCAGCACTTTATTTTCCGAGTCTCTCAGCCCGGCAAGTGTCATCCAGTCGAGGCCAGAGATATCGCCATATAAATGACCCATCGGATGACGGCAACCACCACTCGGCGTTATCTCAAGCTGACCAATTTTAGTTTTCCCACTTCTCCACAACTCCTGTGCAGCTTGTGCATACACATCAGGCCGATCTTTCTGCAGGCAGTAAAAAAATGCCGCAGGGCCACATAAACTGGCATTGAACTGGTTTGGATAATCGACCTGATTAAATCGTCTGGTTATTTGCTGCGCGATAAGTGTTTTTTCAAAAGGATCCTGCGAACTACCAATCGGATAATCCTTCGCAATAAAAGGCCGTTCCGGTCTGGAGATGTTTATAACGGCAATATTATCCCCTTTACTTTGAAGCTTCGTCGTTCCCGTTGATTGAAAATAACAGGGGTTTTCACGCTTAACCGGTGACCAGGCTTTACCAGATGCGAACTCTTCTAACGTATACATTTTTGTGAATGGTGTAGAAGAAATACATAAAGTTTTAAGCATGGTTTGCCGGTAAAGTATTACCTCCATAATATAAATGGTTGAAATGGGTTCGCTGATGTTTTCTGTTGCATGAGGTTGTGTTTCATAATTAGCGAGAAGCGCTTGTTGCTTTACATCCACAATGGAATGTTTTCTTCTTTCCGAATCGATCCGATAAATACACAAATCATAAAGAATTTCACTCGCTGGTACATTCGAATTTATTCTGGTGCTGACATGATAAACAGACATCATCCAAATCCTTATGAACACAAAGGATAAAGGTTACAACTATTGCGCGAGCAAAAAATGCATGTATGTCTGAAAAGAGTAAGAGGAGTTTATATTTCTTGGTTGATCGATATAAAAAAAGGTTCATCGCCGATAAGCGAGAACCTTTTTTACCATTGCTTTGTTAATTCAACTATCAGCGAACAATAATCCCTAACAGAATACCCAATGCGCCAAAGTCAGAATCACTGAAAGTGGTATTGGCAAAGCCGATATCGCCCAACACTGGCAGCAGGAATACTGGCAGGAAGGTTATCAGCAAACCTTGTGCAAAGGCACCCAGAATTGCCCCACGACGCCCGCCAGTTGCGTTGCCGAATACGCCCGCCGCTGCACCCACGAAGAAGTGTGGCACTACGCCTGGGATAATCACCGTCATATTCAGCAGATACAGCGCGAACATGCCGATTAAACCGGCGGCAAAGCTGCTCAGGAAGCCAACCAATACGGCATTCGGCGCGTAAGGGAAGACCACC
The DNA here is from genome assembly GCF_003601925.1 of Buttiauxella izardii. Taxonomy (GTDB): domain Bacteria; phylum Pseudomonadota; class Gammaproteobacteria; order Enterobacterales; family Enterobacteriaceae; genus Buttiauxella; species Buttiauxella izardii. The sequence continues at coordinate 47,019 of NZ_QZWH01000008.1, read as the reverse complement.
GGGCAATCGAGCGCTGGTTTCGCGTTCGGCACCAGCTTGTCGGAAATCCCTTTAAACGCCGGAACGATTTCCGCGATAACCATGCGCACACCTTGCAGGATGAGTACACGCCCGCCGCGAAGGTAATGGACTGCATGATGGAGAACATGAACCAGTTTTTGCCACCGCTCAGCTCTTTCACCACGTCAGCGCCTGCAAACAGGCAGGTCACCAGGAAGATAATGCTCATGGTGAAGGAAATGGCTACCGGCGTGTCGCGCAAGAACAGCAGACTTTTCGGCACATTCATGTCTTCAGTCGAGTGTTCTTTATTACCAAATTTACTGCCGATGAAACCGGCCAGCACGTAAGATAACGTCGAGAAGTGGCCGATTGCCACGTCGTCAGAACCGGTAACTTGCTTCATGTACGGGTGTGCAATGGCCGGGAAGAATACCATCGCCACACCGACCACCAGCGAACCTACAGCAATCAGCGTTACGCCGGTCATGCCTGCGGTTGCCAGAATTACTGCCACCATCATCGACATAAATAACGTGTGATGACCGGTCAGGAAGATAAATTTCCACGGCGTAAAACGGGCAATCAGAATGTTGATAACCATCGCGAAGAACATGATCATCGCCATTTCTTTACCGAAGCTCTTCTGCGCCACGGAAACAATCGCTTCGTTGTTCGGCACCACGCCCTGAATACCAAAGGCGTGCTGGAAGATGTTCGCAAAGTCACCCAACGATGAAACTACCAGACCTGCACCCGCACCTAAAATCACAAAACCCATAATGGTTTTGACGGTGCCTTTAATACATTCGGTGACCGGTTTTTTCTGTGCAATCAAGCCAATCAAAGCGATTAAACCGACCAGCACCGCCGGTTCGGAAAGTACATCGCTCATCAAAAAACGAAAGAAATCCATATCGACCCCTGCTTACAGTGCGCCTAACTCGGTTAATGCCACGGACAAACGTTCTTTCATGGCTTTCTTATCGATCATGTTGTCCAGTGCGACGATTTTGCCGCCGACGGACTGTGCGACTAATTGCTCAGCAATGTCTTTGGTGCCGACAAAAATATCGCTCGGCGTACCTTTGGCGGAGCCGAGGTCAACATGATCGACTTCAGCGCTCACGCCGAGATCTTTAACGATGGTTTTGATGCTCATTTCCATCATCAGACTGGTGCCTAAACCGTTACCGCATACCACTGTGATTTTCATCATTGTTCTCCTGGATAATTAATAGCGCGCAATGACGGACAAAATGTCTTGCGATGTTTTGGCCGACAAAATGGCCTGAATGTCTGGTTCGTTATCGAATAATTGGGCGAGTTGCGAAATGGCTTCGATGTGGCTGGTGCTATCGGTGGCGGCCAGCACAATCAGCAATTTCACCGGATCGTTTTCATCGGCATCGAAATTCACACCGGAAGTGATCAGTGTCAGCGCCAGCGCGAGTTTGTTTGCCCCTTCTTCTGGCCGTGCGTGTGGCATTGCAATGCCGGGCCCGACCACGTAATACGGGCCGATGGCTTCGTGCGAGCGATAAATGGCATCAATGTATCGCGGTTCTATCGAGCCATTTTCGATCAGCGGCTGGCATGAAATCGCTACGGCGTCGCGCCAGTCTTTAGCCTGCTCAACGACCTGAATGACCTCTGCGGTTAATAGTGTTTTTAACATGCGACTGATAACTCCCGATGATAATTAACAGGGAGAGTAGATTTTTCACACGCTAATTAATGTGATGGATATCTCGTTTGGTAGCGCTACCTGATAGCGCTATCAGAGTTTGTGATAGCGCTATCATTTTTCCCGAGTCCGACTTTGGCTATATCCCGGTTCGGCATATACAATGCGTTAGGGTTTTTGCTAACGTGTTCAATTGTTTGACGGATAGTCGGTGAAATAAAAATAATGAAAACAGTGAGTTGTCGTTGTCCGGAGAGGCCAGATGGAAAAGCCGCGTAAGCGCCGTAGTACCGGGCGAGTCACACTACAAGAAGTCGCCAATTTTGCGGGTGTAGGAACCATGACCGTTTCCCGCGCGTTAAGAACACCCGATCAGGTTTCTGACAAGCTGCGCGAGAAGATAGAACAAGCGGTTGCGGAATTGGGCTATATCCCTAATCGCGCTGCGGGTGCGCTGGCATCCGGCCATAGCGACACCGTCGCGGTACTCATTCCTTCGCTGACCGACAAAGCCAGTTCGCGCTTTATGCAGTCGTTACAGCAAGTTCTCAATAAAAACGAATTCCAGCTACTTCTCGGCTGCCACGAGCACAATCAACATAAAGAAGCTGAAATCTTAATGACGCTGCTGCAAAGCAACCCGGCTGCGATGGTGATTTTTGGCTCGCAACTGGCTGAGAAAACCTGGCAAATTCTTGAAAAAGCCAATGTTCCGACCATCAACGTGGTGGGTTCCCCGTTCAGCCAGGCGGCAATTTCCCTCGAGGCATCATTTTTTGAAGCGGCACATAAACTGACGGAACACCTGTTAGATCAGGGCTATAAGAATATTGGTTTTATTGGCTCGCATATGGATAACCGCCTGCAACGCCAGCAGCTTAACGGCTGGCATAAAGCCATGCTGAGCCGCTACCAGAATTCCGACCAGGTGATCACTACGCCGGAAGCCGCCAGCCTGCAGTTTGGCCGCTATGCGTTAACGGAAATATTGCAGCGCCAGCCGGAGTTGGATGCGGTGATTTGCAGCCACGAAGACATTGCATTGGGCGTGATGTTTGAATGCCAGCGCCGTTTGCTGAAAATCCCCGGTAATATTGCTGTGGCCTGTCTTGATGGTTCCGACAGTTGCGACCAGACGCATCCCACGCTGACTTCTATTCGTATTGATTATAAAAAGATGGGCAAAGAGGCGGGCAAACTGCTGATTGAGTTGCTCAATGATGATCGGGATGATGAATTAGACGAAACGCGAGTCGAGCTATTTAACTACCAGATTGAGCTGCGCCAGAGCACGTAAACAAAAGGCGGGTTCCCCCGCCTGGCAATTTAACCGGTAATATTCCAACCCCGCGCACGCCATAACTCCGGCAACTGCGCTAAATCGGTAAAGGTCGTTACTTTAGGGTGATCAATCGGCTTGTTGTGTGGGTCGGCGCAAAAATAGAAAACTTCCATTCCCGCGGCAATACCCGATTGCGCGCCTGCCATTGAATCATCCACCAGCACACAGTTTTTTGCCTCGACACGCATCGCGTCGGCGGCGTGGTACATCAGCGCCGGATCGGGTTTCCAAAGCTGAATATCGTAGCCGCTGAACAGTTTGTCCTCGAAATGGTGGAGCATGCCGGTTTTGCCCAGCGAGTGCTGCATTTTGCTGACCGGGCCGTTGGAAACGATACACATCGGCACGTTAACTTGCGCAACCAGCTCGGTTGCTCCTTCAATCTCCACCAGCTCGCTGTCAAACAAGCGTGAAACTTCGGCGCGATAAATTGGCTCCAGCACTTCTTTTGACAGATTCACGCCATGTTGGGCATTGATGGTGTCGATGATCTCGTAAAGCTTGATCCCTTTGAAGGTCTTGTGAACCTCCTCAAGCGCAAGTTCGATGCCGTATTGCGCAAACATATGCACGTAGGCTTTGGAGCAAATCACTTCACTATCAACTAGCGTGCCATCGCAGTCGAAGAACACCGCATCTATCCGGGACATACCGCTTCCTTATTTCTACCCATCGCCCTTCAAACTGCAGGGGTGTTGGCCGCTCTCATTCACCCGAATCACTTACTTGAGTAAGCTCATCAGGACTCATTCGATTGCCGCCTACCTGCATCTTGAAGTCGCTCGGGTATAAGAGTAAATATCTACTTTACCCAATTTGCGCAATTTTTGCGGCACGCAATCGTTGCCGTATAAGAAAATTCAATGAAAAAAAATCTGCGTTCGACATCATGTTTTGTAATTTTTGGTATAGGATAGCGACGGATTTTCCCTCTCAATGTTCGGAATTAAGACTAATGAGCCAACCACAATCTACTCCGGCCGCAAATCCGGGGCTGCTCGAGCGCGTGTTTAAACTGCGCGAACACGGCACCACGGCACGCACTGAAGTGATCGCCGGTCTTACGACCTTCCTGACGATGGTGTATATCGTTTTCGTCAACCCGCAGATCCTTGGCGCCGCTGGTATGGATACCCAGGCCGTTTTTGTCACCACCTGTTTAATTGCCGCATTAGGTAGCATCCTGATGGGTATTTTCGCCAACTTGCCAGTGGCACTGGCTCCGGCAATGGGCCTGAACGCGTTCTTCGCCTTTGTGGTGGTTGGCGCGATGGGGATTTCCTGGCAAGTCGGCATGGGCGCGATTTTCTGGGGCGCGACGGGCCTGTTGTTGCTGACCATTTTCCGCGTGCGTTACTGGATGATTGCCAATATCCCGATGAGCCTGCGCGTGGGTATCACCAGCGGTATTGGTCTGTTCATCGGCATGATGGGGCTGAAAAACGCCGGGATTATCGTTGCGAACAAAGACACGCTGGTCACCATCGGTAACCTGACTTCGCACAGCGTTTTGCTGGGCGCGCTGGGCTTCTTTATCATCGCTATTCTGGCTTCGCGTAACATTCACGCGGCGGTACTGGTTTCCATCGTGGTGACTACGCTGCTGGGCTGGATGATGGGCGACGTGCAGTATCACGGCATTGTTTCTGCTCCGCCGAGCGTGCTTTCCGTGGTCGGTCAGGTTGATTTAGCCGGTTCGCTGAACATCGGTTTGGCAGGCGTCATCTTCTCCTTTATGCTGGTAAACCTGTTTGACTCATCCGGTACGTTGATTGGCGTAACGGATAAAGCTGGTCTTGCCGACGAAAAAGGGAAATTCCCACGCATGAAGCAGGCGCTGTACGTTGATAGCGTTTCTTCTGTTGCGGGTGCGTTTATCGGCACTTCATCGGTGACTGCGTATATCGAAAGCTCTTCTGGCGTGTCGGTTGGCGGGCGTACTGGCCTGACGGCGGTAATCGTCGGCTTGCTGTTCCTGCTGGTTATCTTCCTGTCACCACTGGCGGGTATGGTTCCGGCTTATGCTGCTGCGGGCGCATTGATTTACGTTGGCGTGCTGATGACTTCCAGCTTGTCTCGCGTGAAGTGGGACGACCTGACCGAAGCGGTGCCAGCGTTTATCACCGCTGTGATGATGCCGTTCAGCTTCTCCATCACCGAAGGCATCGCGCTGGGCTTTATCTCTTACTGTGTAATGAAACTCGGCACCGGTCGCTGGCGTGAAATCAGCCCATGCGTGATTGTTGTGGCGCTGTTGTTCATTCTGAAAATCGTCTTTATCGACGCGCATTAATTGATTGTGCCGGATGACGCTTTGCTTATCCGGCCTGCGTGACCGTAAAAATAGCCAGTCATTGCGACTGGCTATGATTTTCCCTTCGATACCGCCCCGGCGGCTGGTGGAACGTACGTGTAAATATCCGCGTAAACGTCTGCTGCGAATCAAAACCATACTTCAAACTAATATCGTAGACCTTGTTATCGGTATCGCGTAAATCCCGCGCGGCCAGCAACAATTTGCGGTCACGGATGTATTTCCCCAGACTCTCGCCTTTGTACTGCATAAACAAACGCTGCAAGTGCCACTTCGAATAACCCGCATGATCGGCAATATCATCAATCCGTAATGGCTGGTGCAAATTGTCGTCAATCCACTCAACAATTGTGTCGATAACCTGAGCTGAAATAGTCATTCGTCCCCCCGCGCGATTCGCTTACATGGCACTGGCTGATTCCCACCAGGCGCTAAATTGTTGAGTGTTGTCGTTCACCAAAACGGGCTCACCCTGCTTCGGTGTTAACAGGCGGAATGGTTCGCCGGAACTGGCTTCGCTCAGGCTTTTATACGGTGCATCCCAGGTATGTTTTGCCAGCACAAAGCGGCCCGCATGCCCCGGTAGAATGGCGCGTGCATTCAAATCCACGGCGGCCTGCGCGGTTTCTTTTGGCATCATATGAATGTTGTTCCAGTCCTCGTCGTACTGGCCGTTTTCCATAATTGCGATATCCACGAAACCAAACTGTTCACCGATGGCTTTGAAATGCGGCCCGTAGCCGGTGTCACCGCTGTAATAAACCTTCTGCTTGTCGGTCACGAACATGAAACTCGCCCAAAGCGTCTGGTTTCTTTTCAGGCCACGGCCTGAAAAATGACGTGCAGGCAAAACGTGAACCGTTAGCGCATTCGAGATTTTTACCGCCTGGTTCCAGTCTTTTTCATGAATGATGTCGCTATTTACGCCCCAATAACGCAGATGCGAACCGACACCGAGCGGAGTGATTATCTGGCGGATTTTAGGTTTCAGCGCTTTGATAGTGGCGTAATCCAGATGATCGTAATGGTCGTGGGAAATAATCAGCAGATCGATTTCCGGCATCGACTCTGCCGTCCAAGGGTAATCCCCTGGAAAAGCTTTATTCAGAAATGAAAATGGCGCGGCGTAACGACTAAAAACCGGATCGATAAGAATGCGTTTTCCCGCCAGCTGCAAATACCACGAGGAGTGGCCGAGCCAAACCATGGTGTCTTGTTCCAGCGGCAGGCTGGCCAGATCGGTTTTAACCAGCGGCAGCGGCTGTTGCGGGCGCGCGTTTTCAGTGCGAGAGGTTAAAAATTCCCACGATGCCGCGAGGATACTTTTCTTCCCGGTATAACTTTGGGTTGGCACCTGGTTGCGGAATTGCCCATCCACGTAATTGGCAGAACGTTCGACTAAACTTAAACCTTCTCCCTGCGGAGCCTGACCAAACCCGGCATTCAGGACAAAAGGCAAACTGGCTGCTGTAGCAATCAACATAATAATAACCGCGCATAAGGAGAGACGTTTCATATCCTGGCCCGCATGTACGCCCCTTCCACTTGAACGTTGCTAACAAAACTTGATAATGAGTGAGTAAGCACTCATTATAGATACAGAGTGACCTGCGTCAAGATGCTTTTCAATCGCTGACATTCAGCGTTGCAGTGGCGTAGCTCGCGTGATTCAATTCGCTTTCGTTAATTTTGAGGGTTAATCGTTGTGGCTCGTCCGAAGAGTGAAGATAAAAAACTAGCGTTACTGGAAGCGGCGACTATTGCCATTGGCCAGTCGGGTATTGTGGCGTCTACCGCGCAGATTGCCCGTGCCGCAAAGGTTGCAGAAGGCACGCTGTTTCGCTATTTCGCCACGAAGGATGATTTGCTCAACGAGCTTTATCTACATTTGAAGCAAGGTTTACTGTTGGCGATGCAGGCGAATCTCGACCGCACGTTGAAGGAACCGAAGGAATACACCCGCTATATCTGGAACAGTTACATCGACTGGGCGATTGCCAATCCGCAAGCGCATCGCGCGATTCGCCAGCTCGCAGTGAGCGATAAAATTGACGAAGAAACCAAGCAGAAAGTGGCGGAGTTGTTCCCGGAATTACACGAAATTTGCTCGCAATCGATCTTAAAAGCCTTCAGCAGCGGGCCGTATCGCGCATTTAGCGATGCTATTTTTTCGTCCCTGGCAGAAACGACGATGGAGTTCGCCAGCCGCGAACCGGAACGAGCTGGCGATTTTAAAGCGTTAGGTTTTGAGACGATGTGGCGTGCTTTGGCTAACTAGCGTTTAACTCGCTGAATATAATCGCCAAACGCCGTGAGCTGCCCGGACAGATGATCGAGCGTGCTTTGATCAACCACTTCGCCCGTTTGCGCATCCACTTTATTCTGAATCACGCCGCCCATAAATTCGGGCTTGTTCATCACCATCGCGTCTAAGAACACCAGAATCTGGCGCAGATGATACTGGCAGCGCGCGCCGCCAATCGCGCCCATTGAACTGGTTTGGATCAGCACCGGTTTTCCTGCCAGCGGCTGTTCCGGCAAGCGTGACAGCCAGTCGATAGCGTTCTTCAAGCCGCCCGGCACCGAATAGTTATATTCCGGCGTCACGATCACCACGCCATCTGCGGCGCGAATTTGCTCGGCAATCGCTTCCACGGTCGCCGGGAAACCCTCTTCTTGCTGCATATCGGCGTCATACAACGGAATGTCTTTAATCGACGGTAATGCGTCAATACTCATTCCAGCCGGTGCGATTCGTGGCAACGTGCGCGCCACCATGGCGTTGAATGAACCCTGTCGAAGGCTACCTAATAACGTGACAATCTTTAACGTGTCGGACATGAATACTCCTTGGTGTCAGGACGCTGAATTTTGATATTACGCTTTTTCGGACGACATACTGGTTAAGCGAATGATGCTGCCGTCGGGATCCCGGTAGCGAGATTGAACATCCCACAGACTATGCCAGTTTTGCGGGCTTTCAAACTCCCACAAACTCAGTTTTTCGATTGCGGGAGAAACCACACAACCCCAAATCAGTAACCCTTCTACGTCGCTGATCGCTTCTATTTCAGTCTGGTCACTCACGCGTGTGCGCCCGGCACCCGGCAGAAGCTGCAAACTTTCTTCGCGCCCCGTCAACTTAAATGCGCTTTGATGCAAGGTGCGCAGCTGCGCTTTGGCCTCACCCGGATTTTTTTGGTTGTTTATCCAGATGGACTCATTACTGCGAAAGCTTGAAGAAGCGGCAACAGAAGGAAGATTGCCGAACGACTGATTTATCTCGATATCCAACCCACAACGGCCTTCGGTCGTGATCAATACGCCGACTTTGTTTCCGGCGTAGGCAATGCTGAAATCGGTCAGTGAAGGGTCGGCAAAATGTGGGCGTCCGGCGGCGTCGGTGATGATTTTCGGCAATTGTTGAATGCCATACAGCATATGAAGCAATTCAGCCAACAGACTGCGGGAGGCTAAAAATCGTGAGCGGCGGTGTTCTGGCATCTGGCGGGCGTGGGCATGACATTCGTCATTCAGCCGGCTTGAAAAGGGGTACTTTGGGTTGATCGTCCATCTTGCGAAATGCGTTGCCATTTGTCTCTCCTTGATACCAGGCAATGTACTCTGTTCTCGATTGTAGGTTTTTTAGCGGGGAAACGCACGGCCCGCCATGGATAAAAAACGATCAAAACCTCAACAAATGATCAAGCCCATGAATATTTTGATTTTAATTGTCTGCCAGCTCCGCCATTTTTAAATTTCGATAATTGCGTGGAGAAACGCCATTGATGCGCTTGAAGGCGGTACTAAATGCGCTTTCGGAGGCGTAACCGTATTGAAGCGCCAGCGTGGAGACCGACAGCTCACTTTTACGAAGTGATTGCCCGGCTAAATACATGCGCCATTGCGTCAGGTAGGTCAATGGCGCGACACCAGCGATCGACTTGAAATACACCGCAAAACTGGTGCGCGACATCGCTGCGGCCTTTGCCAGTTCACTTAACTGCCAGTTTTGCGCCGGATCGTTGTGCATTAATGCTAGCGCAGGCTGGAGACGTTTATCGCTGACGGCTTTGAGCCAGTTGCACGGCAGATCCGTGGCGGTTTGCAGATATTCACGCAAGATCTGCACAAACATCAATTGAGTGAGCTGCATCGAAACGACACTAAAACCGGGAAGGGGTTGAGAAACTTCTCGCACCAGTTGTTCAAGCAGCCACGATAAAACACCTGCTTGTTGCGAGGATGCTCGCACGTGGATTAACGGCGGCAACACTTGTGCCAACAGCTTTCCGCTATCTGGATCAAGCTTAACGTGGCCGCCAAGCTGAATGCAGTCTTTGCAGTCGCCAATGACTGCGGTTTTGTTGTGACTGCCGCTAAACAAGGCTTTGGCGTCTACCGGCTCGGTGATGCAATCACTTGCCAGCACAAACGATGGCGTGGAAGAAAGCAAAAATACGTCGCCTTCTTCGACGTAAACCGGCGTTCTTTCACCTTCAAACATCAGAACGCAGCGCCCTTTCACCAGTGCAAAAAATTTAAGGTATTCAGGCTTTGGGAAGCGTATCGCCCAGTCGCCGCCTGCGCTAAAACCTCCGGCAACGACTGGTTTTGCATCGGCCAGACGAAGAAAATCTGAAAACGGATCGCTGTGCATTTTGAACTCCTGAGCATGTTTCGTGAATTTTAGCGCATTCATCGTTCTATTTCCTGCGCGTAAACTACAGCCTGATTTGTTTACTTCTCCCGAGGAATCACCGATGCGTTATATCAAACTAGGCAATACCGGATTAGATGTTTCACCTGTGGCCATTGGAGCAATGACTTACGGTGAACCTGGCCGTGGCCATCCTGTATGGTCGCTGGATGAGGCGCAGAGTCGCCCGCTGATCAAACACGCGCTGGAAAGCGGAATTAACTTTTTTGATACCGCAAATCTGTATTCCCAGGGAAGCAGTGAAGAAATTCTTGGACGGGCATTAAAAGATTATGCCAACCGTGATGATGTGGTGATTGCGACCAAAATTCGCCACCCAATGCGCTCTGGGCCAAATGGCAAAGGGTTATCTCGTAAAGCGATCATGGCGGAAATCGACCATAGTTTGCGTCGATTAGGCACTGATTATGTCGATCTGTATTTAATCCACCGTATGGATAACTCCACGCCGCTCGAAGAAACCCTCGAAGCGTTGCACGACGTGGTGAAAGCCGGGAAAGTGCGTTATCTCGGGGCCTCCTCGATGCATGCCTGGGAATTTAGCAAAGCGCTGCATATGCAAAAAGCCAACGGCTGGGCGCGCTTCGTTACGATGCAAAACCACTACAACTTGCTGGCGCGGGAAGAAGAACGCGAAATGCTGCCGCTGTGCGCCGACGAAGGCGTGGGAACCATGGTCTGGAGTCCGCTGGCACGAGGTCGTCTGGCGCGTGGCTGGGATGATGCGAAAACGACTGAACGCTCAGGCAAAGATGGTTTTGCCGATATGCTCTATACCCAATTCACGAAGGAAAGCGATCGCCAAATCATTGATGCCGTTGGCGATATTGCCGCCGCCCGTGGCGTTTCTCGTGCGCAAATCGCCCTGGCGTGGTTGCGTAAAAACCCGGTGGTGACGGCTCCGCTGGTGGGCGCAAGCAGCATTCAGCAAATCGACGATGCGGTGGCATCACTGGATATCACGCTGACTGAAGATGAGCTTATGGCGCTCGAATCGCCATACACACCGCGTTATGACTTCCAGGGGATTTCTGACGAAGCGCTACTGAACAGCATTATGGCGAGAATCCCGGGCTTTAAATTGCCGTAACGACCAAAAAAATCCCGCAAAGCCATGAGCTTTGCGGGATGAGTGAAAAGTGAGCGCCTGCTTACTTTTTCGCTTACTTACCGATACAGAAGCTCGAGAAGATGCGTCCGAGCAAATCATCTGAAGTAAATTCACCGGTGATTTCGCTCAGGCTCTGCTGGGAAAGACGTAATTCTTCAGCCAGCAATTCCCCAGCCCATGCGCCCAGAAGCTGCGCTTTGCCTTGTTGCAGGTGCGTTGCCGCTTGTTCCAGCGCCTGCAAATGGCGACGGCGTGCGAGGAATCCGCCTTCCATATTGGTTTCAAAGCCCATGCTCTGTTTAAGATGATCGCGCAGCACATCTACGCCTTCACCGGTACGCGCAGATAAGCGCACAAGTGAGTGACCATTCACATCGCTCAGACCCAGCGTTTCGCCTGTGACATCCGCTTTGTTTCGCACCACGGTAATCGGCAAACGCGCCGGTAAGCGTGCAATAAAGTCAGGCCAAATATCAGCCGGATCGGTCGCGTCGGTTGTCGTGCCGTCAACCATAAACAGCACGCGGTCAGCTTGTTCGATCTCGTTCCAGGCACGTTCGATACCGATGCGCTCAACTTCATCGCTGGCTTCGCGTAAACCGGCGGTATCAATGATATGCAGCGGCATGCCGTCGATGTGGATATGTTCGCGTAGAACGTCGCGTGTGGTGCCAGCAATATCCGTCACGATCGCGGCTTCTCGCCCGGCGAGAGCGTTCAGCAGACTCGATTTCCCGGCGTTTGGACGCCCGGCAATCACCACTTTCATGCCTTCACGCAGCAAACTTCCCTGGCGCGCTTCGGCGCGAACCGCGTCCAAATCGCCAATCACCTGGTTTAGCTGCGCTTCAATTTTGCCGTCGGAGAGAAAATCAATTTCTTCATCCGGAAAATCAATCGCCGCTTCGACGTAAATTCGCAGATGCGTCAGCGCTTCAACCAGATGGTTTACGCGTGCTGAGAAAGCGCCCTGCAAAGAATTTAGCGCGGAACGAGCGGCCTGTTCTGAGCTGGCGTCAATCAGGTCGGCAATTGCCTCGGCCTGAGCCAAATCCAGCTTATCGTTAAGGAATGCACGTTCAGAGAACTCGCCAGGCCTTGCGATGCGCAGACCTGGAAGCGCCACAATGCGTTTTAACAGCAAATCGAGGATAACCGGGCCGCCGTGACCCTGAAGTTCCAGCACGTCTTCTCCGGTGAAGGAGTTGGGGCCGGGAAACCACAGCGCGATGCCTTGATCCAGAACGCTGCCGTCTGCATCACGGAATGGCAGGTAATCGGCGTAGCGTGGCTTAGGGAGTTTGCCCAGAATCGCTTGCGCGACTTCACGCGCCTGAAGGCCTGAGACGCGCAGGATACCGACTCCACCACGTCCCGGCGGTGTCGCCTGGGCAACGATTGTCTCGTTATGGCTCATTACTGCCCCTTCGTTATTAAGTGGTGGATGACGCTTCGCTTATCCACCCTACGAAATAAAAAAGGCGGTCAATTGACCGCCTTTCGTAAGCTTTTCGCTAATTTTTATCAGGTCTTTTTCTTATCGCGGCTGTGTAAGCCACGTTTCTCAAGACCGCGATAAATCAGCTGCTGCTGGATGATGGTCACGGTGTTACTGACGATATAGTACAGTACCAGGCCTGACGGGAACCACAGGAAGAACACCGTGAAGATGACCGGCATAAAGGTCATGATCTTCTGCTGCATCGGGTCGGTCACTGTCGTTGGCGACATCTTCTGAATGAAGAACATCGTCAAGCCCATCAGGATCGGCAGGATGTAGTACGGGTCTTGTGCAGACAAGTCATGAATCCACAGTGCGAACGGCGCATGGCGCAGCTCTACGGAACCCATCAGCATATAGTACAACGCCAGGAAGATTGGCATCTGGATAACCAGAGGCAGACAGCCACCCAACGGGTTAACCTTCTCAGCTTTGTACAGGGCCATCATTTCCTGGCTCTGACGCTGCTTATCGTCACCAATACGTTCACGCATGGCCGCCAGTTTTGGCTGCAACATACGCATTTTCGCCATGGAGGTGTACTGCGCTTTAGTCAGCGGGTACATGATGCCACGAACGATAAAGGTGATAACGATAATGGAGAAGCCCCAGTTACCGATGAAGCTGTGCAGGAATTTCAACAGCTTGAACAGCGGCTGAGAAATAAACCACAACCAACCATAATCCACAGTCAGGTCAAGGTGCGGCGCAACGGCTGCCATTTTGTCCTGAATTTCCGGGCCAACCCACAGGGTGCTACCCAGTTGAGCTGTCTGGCCTGGCTGAACCAGTTGTGGTGCGGATTTATAACCAATCGCCGCCACATCATTGCTCAGTTTGGTGGTATAGAAGTTGTTAGTGCCCTGATTACGTGGAACCCACGCCGTTGCAAAGTACTGCTGCAACATCGCTACCCAACCATTGCTGGCGTTAACGTTCAGGTTTTCACCGTCAGCGATTTTATCGAATTTATATTTTTCGTATTTCGCGTCTGGCGTTGAGTACGCTGCACCACGGAAAGTATGCAACGCAAAGTTGCTGCTTCCGGTATCGCGGTGAGTCGGCAAATTGATGGACTGCTTCAACTGACCAAAAGTAGCCAGTTCCAGCGGTTTCTCACCGGTGTTCTTCACGTTGTAATCCACGCTCACCGCGAACTCGCCGCGTTTCAGAGTGAATGACTTAGTAAAGGTGTTGCCAGCCGCATCGGTATAAGTCATTGGAATCACCAACTCGTTCTGGCCTTCCGGCAAGACGAAGCTGTCGCTTTCAACGTTATACAGAGGACGGTCGCCATTAGCCGGGTTATCCGGGCCATCACGGCCAGTCAGGCCACTTTGTGCCTGGTAGATAAACTCTGGCGTGGTTTCCAGTAACTGGAACGGCTCATTGGATTTGAGCTCTTTCGGGTAGGTCAGCAACTGTGCCTGCTCAACATCACCACCACGGGTGTTGATGGAAAGCTCAAGGACGTCAGTTTTAACCGTGATGATTTTCCCCTGGCCACTGGTCGGCACACCCTGGCTTGCGGCGTTACCTGCTGCGGTGGTCGTAGTCTGCGTGGTCTGCTGCACCTGAGGTTTTGGAGCGTGGTCCTGCTCCCAGGCTTGCCAGATCATGAAAGACACGAACAACAAAGCGATGAGAAAAAGATTGCGTTGCGAATCCATCGTTAGTGTTCTCTGGTATCAAAAGGTCCAGGTGGGACGGGATCGTCTCCACCGGGGTTCAAAGGGTGGCATTTTAATACGCGTTTCACTGTCAACCAACTGCCTTTTAGCACCCCAAACCTGCGCAATGCCTCAATTCCGTAGTGAGAACAGGTTGGAGTAAAACGGCAATGCGGCCCGAGAAGCGGACTTATCAGGCGCTGATAGACCCTAATCAGGCCTATCAGGAGCCGGGAGACAGGCGACAGTGACGGCGCCATAACTTTTCCAATGCTTCCGATAAAGCCCGGTTATCCAGGTCTGCAACCCCTTTCTTAGCCACTACCACGAAATCCATCGAAGGAAGTTCATGCTGACGCAAACGGAAACTCTCACGCGTCAGACGTTTAATCCGATTGCGTTCGTGTGCACGTTTAACGTTTTTCTTAGCGACTGTAAGACCGATGCGGGGATGCCCCAGCGAATTTAGGCGGCCGAGGATGGTGATTTGCGGCGTGCCAGCCCGTTGAGGCTGCTGGAAGACGAAAGTGAAATGAGTGGGAGTTAACAAGCGTAACTCCCTGGGAAATGCGAGCTTAACCACTCAGGGGTTAGCTTTTATTACTTAGAAACGGTCAGACGGGAACGGCCTTTAGCACGACGACGTGCCAAAACCTGACGACCATTTTTAGTTGCCATACGAGCACGGAAACCGTGTGAACGGTTACGCTTCAGTACGGACGGTTGAAAAGTGCGTTTCATGGCGATTTCTACCTAAACTTGGATAAATTTCACTGGGTTAGCGAAGAGCCCTGCAGAAACTGCAAACGACTAACGCCTCAGTGTGGCTGATTAAAGAGGCCGGATTGTAATAATTGTACACTCCGGAGTCAATTCTCTTTCCTTATTTCCCGTGCCTTAATTCGCTTTTTGACCCTTAAAACGACCAGGATCTGACCAAAGTAAAGCCGTGGTGACACGCGACGGGTGGGGAATTATACGGCGTCCCCATTAAAGCGCAAGGATCGACTGGGATCTTCCTTAGATCAGATAAGCTGATTTTGTGCGCTAGTCATTAAATTTTCCAATATAGGAATCTATAGCGCTGCACGTCTGACAGGATCGTTTACACTTAGACTCCACAAAACAGCCCTGGACGCCACAAAACAAGCCTGTGGATAAATCGGGAAGAAACTGTGAGAAACAGAAGATCTCTGGCGCACTTTAGGCTATGATCCGCGGTCCCGATCGTGATCCTTTAGCGTTCACCCTGGGGTAAACCGCAGATAGCGGTTCGCACGCTTCCCGAATCGGGGTTCCGTTGTGGAAGAGTCGGCGTGTGTCAACAATCATGAATATAAACTTTCAGTCTTCGTCATTTTATCGACTTTGTTCGAGTGGAGTCCGCCGTGTCACTTTCGCTTTGGCAGCAGTGTCTTGCCCGATTGCAGGATGAGTTACCAGCCACAGAATTTAGTATGTGGATACGCCCCCTACAGGCGGAACTAAGCGATAACACGCTGGCCCTGTATGCGCCAAACCGTTTTGTACTCGATTGGGTCAGAGACAAGTACCTCAATAACATCAATGGCTTGCTCAATGATTTTTGTGGTGCAGATGCCCCGGTCCTGCGTTTTGAAGTGGGCAGCAAACCGGTCAGCCAAACGCTGAATCAGCAGACTGTTACTACTGCTCCGGCTCATGTGCATATCGCACGCCCTACGACTCATCTTCGCCCAAGCTGGGATAACTCTCCGGCTCCGGCTGAACACTCTTATCGCTCTAACGTTAACGTGAAACATACCTTTGATAACTTCGTTGAAGGTAAGTCGAACCAACTGGCTCGCGCAGCGGCACGTCAGGTAGCAGATAACCCTGGTGGTGCTTATAACCCGCTGTTCCTTTATGGCGGCACGGGTTTGGGTAAAACGCACCTTTTGCATGCTGTTGGCAACGGTATTATTGCTCGCAAACCGAATGCAAAAGTGGTGTACATGCACTCTGAACGCTTCGTTCAGGACATGGTAAAAGCGCTGCAAAACAACGCCATTGAAGAGTTCAAACGTTACTATCGTTCCGTTGATGCGCTGCTGATTGATGACATTCAATTCTTTGCGAATAAAGAGCGCTCACAGGAAGAATTCTTCCATACCTTCAACGCCCTGCTCGAAGGTAATCAACAGATCATTCTGACTTCGGATCGTTATCCAAAAGAGATCAACGGTGTTGAAGATCGTCTGAAATCTCGTTTCGGTTGGGGACTGACGGTAGCGATCGAACCGCCGGAACTGGAAACTCGCGTTGCGATCCTGATGAAAAAAGCCGACGAGAACGACATTCGTCTGCCGGGTGAAGTGGCCTTCTTTATTGCTAAGCGTTTACGTTCCAACGTGCGTGAGCTGGAAGGGGCACTGAACCGTGTTATCGCCAATGCCAATTTTACTGGCCGGGCGATTACCATCGACTTCGTGCGTGAAGCGCTGCGTGACTTGCTGGCGCTGCAAGAAAAACTCGTCACCATCGACAATATTCAAAAGACGGTGGCCGAGTACTATAAAATCAAGATTGCTGACCTGTTGTCCAAGCGTCGTTCTCGCTCGGTTGCCCGTCCACGTCAAATGGCGATGGCACTGGCGAAGGAACTGACAAACCATAGCTTGCCAGAAATCGGCGATGCCTTTGGTGGCCGCGACCATACTACGGTTCTGCACGCCTGCCGTAAGATTGAGCAGTTGCGTGAAGAAAGCCACGACATCAAAGAAGATTTCTCCAACTTAATCAGAACATTATCTTCGTGACGCTATGAAATTTACCGTTGAACGTGAAACTTTATTAAAACCGCTGCAACAGGTGAGTGGCCCACTTGGTGGCCGTCCGACGTTACCGATTCTCGGCAACCTGCTGTTGCAAGTCGCGGAAGGAACGCTCTCATTAACAGGCACTGACCTGGAAATGGAGATGGTGGCGCGTGTCGCGTTGGTGCAACCGCATGAGCCGGGTGCGACCACCGTTCCTGCGCGTAAATTTTTCGATATCTGCCGTGGTTTGCCAGAAGGCGCGGAAATCGCTGTTCAGCTTGAGGGCGACCGCATGTTGGTGCGCTCCGGGCGTAGCCGTTTCTCGCTTTCAACGCTCCCTGCGGCTGATTTCCCGAACCTGGACGACTGGCAGAGCGAAGTCGAATTCACTCTCCCGCAAGCGACCATGAAACGCCTTATTGAAGCCACACAGTTTTCTATGGCGCATCAGGACGTTCGTTACTATTTGAACGGCATGTTGTTTGAAACCGAAGGCGAAGAACTGCGCACCGTGGCGACCGATGGTCACCGCCTGGCCGTGTGTTCTATGCCGGTCGGTCAATCGTTGCCAAACCATTCTGTGATCGTGCCGCGTAAAGGCGTGATTGAGCTGATGCGTATGCTCGACGGCGGTGATTCACCGCTGCGCATTCAAATTGGCAGCAACAACATTCGTGCTCACGTTGGTGATTTTATCTTTACGTCCAAGCTGGTTGATGGCCGTTTCCCTGATTATCGCCGCGTATTGCCGAAGAACCCGGATAAACATCTCGATGCCAGCTGTGATTTGCTGAAACAAGCATTTTCACGTGCGGCGATTCTCTCCAACGAGAAATTCCGTGGCGTTCGTCTGCAAGTGATTGCCAATCAGTTGAAAATCACCGCTAACAACCCGGAACAGGAAGAAGCTGAAGAAATTCTCGACGTCACTTATGACGGCACAGATATGGAAATCGGCTTTAACGTCAGTTACGTGCTCGATGTGTTGAACGCACTGAAGTGCGAGAACGTGCGCATTTTGCTGACTGACTCTGTTTCCAGCGTGCAGATTGAAGATGCTGCCTCTCAAGCGGCGGCTTACGTTGTCATGCCAATGAGACTGTAGATGTCGCTGTCGCGTTTACTGATTAAAGACTTTCGTAATATCGAAAATGCGGACCTGGCTCTATCTCCTGGATTTAATTTCCTGGTGGGAGCCAATGGCAGCGGCAAAACTAGCGTGCTGGAGGCGATTTATACCCTCGGGCACGGGCGCGCTTTCCGCAGTCTGAAAATAGAACGCGTTGTTCGTCACGAGCAAGAATCCTTTGTCCTGCATGGCCGCATTCAGAATGGCGAACGGGAAACCTCCGTTGGCCTGACGAAAGACCGTGCGGGCGACAGCAAAGTGCGTATCGACGGCAGCGATGGTCACAAAGTGGCTGAACTCGCGCTGTTAATGCCCATGCAACTCATCACCCCTGAAGGGTTTACATTGCTCAACGGCGGCCCTAAATACCGTAGAGCTTTCCTCGATTGGGGATGTTTCCACAACGAACCAGGTTTTTTCGTCGCCTGGAGCAATCTCAAGCGCCTGCTTAAGCAACGTAACGCTGCGTTGCGCCAGGTAACGCGCTATGCGCAATTGCGGCCATGGGATCAAGAGCTTATCCCACTCGCGGAGCAAATCAGCCGCTGGCGTGCCGAATACAGTGCGGCCATTGCCGATGACATGGCTGATACCTGCGCGCAATTTCTACCGGAATTCTCGCTTAACTTTTCTTTCCAACGCGGTTGGGAAAAAGAGAGTGACTATGGCGAGCTGCTGGAACGCAACTTCGAGCGTGACAGAATGCTGACCTACACCGCCCACGGCCCTCACAAAGCTGATTTCAGAATTCGTGCAGACGGTGCGCCGGTAGAAGATACGTTGTCGCGCGGGCAACTTAAATTACTGATGTGCGCCTTACGACTGGCGCAGGGTGAGTTTCTCACCCGACAGAACGGGCAGCGTTGCCTGTATCTGATAGATGATTTTGCCTCTGAACTAGATGATGCACGTCGTGGTCTATTAGCCAGCAGGTTAAAGGCGACGGAATCACAAGTTTTTGTTAGCGCGATTAGTGCAGAACATGTGATGGATATGGCGGACAAAAATTCGAAGATGTTCGCCGTGGATCAGGGTAAAATAACGGATTAACCCAAGAATAAATGAGCGAGAAACGTTGATGTCGAATTCTTATGACTCCTCCAGTATCAAAGTCCTTAAAGGGCTGGATGCGGTACGTAAGCGCCCAGGCATGTATATCGGCGATACGGACGACGGCACCGGTCTGCACCACATGGTATTTGAGGTCGTAGATAACGCTATCGACGAAGCACTTGCCGGTCACTGTAAAGACATCGTTGTCACCATTCATGCTGATAACTCTGTTTCCGTGACCGATGATGGCCGTGGTATTCCTACCGGCATTCACCCTGAAGAAGGTGTTTCTGCTGCCGAAGTTATCATGACCGTGCTTCACGCCGGCGGTAAGTTCGATGACAACTCCTATAAAGTTTCTGGCGGCCTGCACGGCGTAGGTGTTTCGGTTGTTAACGCCCTGTCTCAGAAACTGGAACTGCTGATTCGCCGCGAAGGCAAAGTTCACCAGCAAACTTACATCCACGGCGTGCCACAAGCACCGCTGGCGGCGACTGGCGATACTGATGCGACCGGTACTCAGGTTCGTTTCTGGCCAAGCCACGAAACCTTCACCAACGTGATTGAGTTCGAATATGACATCCTGGCAAAACGCCTGCGTGAACTGTCATTCCTGAACTCTGGTGTGTCTATCCGCCTGATTGATAAGCGTGATGGCCGTGCTGACCACTTCCACTACGAAGGCGGTATCCGCGCGTTTGTTGAATACCTCAACAAAAACAAAACTCCTATTCACCCAACCGTGTTCTATTTCAGCACTGAAAAAGACGGCATTGGCGTGGAAGTGGCGTTGCAGTGGAACGATGGTTTCCAGGAAAACATCTACTGCTTCACCAACAACATCCCGCAGCGCGATGGTGGTACTCACCTGGCCGGTTTCCGCTCGGCGATGACGCGTACTCTGAACGCGTATATGGAAAAAGAAGGCTACAGCAAAAAAGCGAAAGTCAGCGCTACCGGTGACGATGCCCGTGAAGGCCTGATTGCTGTTGTCTCAGTAAAAGTACCAGACCCTAAATTCTCTTCTCAGACCAAAGACAAACTGGTTTCTTCAGAAGTGAAAACGGCGGTTGAACAGCAGATGAACGAACTGTTGTCTGAATACCTGCTGGAAAACCCGTCTGACGCGAAAATTGTCGTCGGCAAAATCATTGATGCCGCTCGTGCCCGTGAAGCAGCACGTCGTGCGCGTGAAATGACCCGTCGTAAAGGCGCGCTGGATTTGGCTGGTCTGCCAGGCAAACTGGCGGATTGCCAGGAACGCGACCCGGCTCACTCCGAATTGTACCTTGTGGAAGGGGACTCTGCGGGCGGCTCTGCAAAACAGGGGCGTAACCGTAAGAACCAGGCGATCCTGCCGCTGAAAGGTAAAATTCTGAACGTTGAGAAAGCGCGCTTTGACAAAATGCTCGCTTCTCAAGAAGTTGCCACGCTGATTACGGCGTTGGGCTGCGGCATTGGCCGTGACGAATACAACCCGGACAAACTGCGTTACCACAGCATCATCATCATGACGGATGCGGACGTCGATGGTTCGCACATCCGTACCCTGCTGCTGACCTTCTTCTACCGTCAGATGCCTGAAATCGTTGAACGCGGCCATGTGTATATCGCACAGCCACCGCTGTACAAAGTGAAGAAAGGCAAGCAAGAGCAGTACATCAAAGATGATGAAGCGATGGACCAATACCAGATCGCAATCGCACTGGATGGCGCTACGCTGCACACCAATGCCGATGCACCTGCCCTGGCTGGCGAAGCGCTGGAAAAACTGGTTTCAGAGTTTAAAGCTTGCCAGAAAATGATTGGCCGCATGGAGCGCCGTTATCCGCGCAACTTGCTGAACAACCTGGTTTATCACCCAACGCTTGAAGATGCCGATCTGACTGACGAAAGCAAAGTGACTGCCTGGGTTTCTGCTCTGGTCACTCAGCTTAACGAAAAAGAACAGCACGGTAGCACCTGGAATTCCCTGGTTCGTCATAACCGTGAACTGAATCTTTTCGAGCCGGTGATTCGTGTGCGTACCCACGGCGTGGATACCGACTATCCGCTGGAGCAAGAGTTTATCGTTGGTGGCGAATACCGTCGTATTTGCACGCTGGGCGAGAAATTGCGTGGCCTTATCGAAGAAGACGCGTTTATCGAACGTGGCGAACGCCGTCAGCCGATTGACAGCTTCGAGCAGGCGCTGGATTGGCTGGGCAAAGAATCCCGTCGTGGCCTGTCTATTCAGCGTTACAAAGGTTTGGGCGAAATGAACCCGGATCAGTTGTGGGAAACCACAATGGATCCGCAAAGCCGCCGCATGCTGCGCGTGACGGTAAAAGACGCGATTGCAGCGGATCAGCTGTTCACCACCCTGATGGGCGATGCGGTTGAACCACGTCGTGCATTTATCGAAGAAAACGCCCTGAAAGCGGCGAATATCGATATCTAATCTGTACCCGTTGGTGGGCGTCTGCCCACCAACCATTTCCCTCGTTTTGCCTCCATTTTCCCGCGTTAATCCCCCTGAGTGACTACACTTCTATTGCACACTTCGTGATTGCAAGAGGACACGGTCATGGGTTTATTCGATCAAGTTACTGGCATGATGGGGGGTGGCGATGCAGGTAAATTCAAAGTCATCCTTACGTGGATTAATGAACAAGGCGGCATTCAGGCAATTCTTGAACGGTTTCGGGAAAAGGGGTTCTCAGATGTTGTCACCTCCTGGCTGAGCGGCGCGCATAACCAAAGCGTTAGCCCTGAGCGGATACAGGATGTATTAGGAACGCCCGCCATCAGCGGCCTGGCTGAGAAGCTCGGGATTGATGTGGGAAGCGCATCTCAACTGCTGGCAGAGCAGTTCCCGAAAATTGTCGATACTTTATCGCCAGCAGGTGAAGTCACTCACGATGAAGATTTGCTGACTAAAGGCTTCCATATGCTGAAGGATAAATTCTTCAGCTAACAGATATACGCCACTCTCTACGGGTGGCGTTTTTTTGTTAATAACGGACGTATTTCACCCTCAACGTAGCGCTATTTTTGCGAGCTTAATCGCGTTAGCATGAGATAAACTCATTACCTCAGAAAATCCTATGACTATAAAACTCATTGCTATTGATATGGACGGCACCCTGTTGCTGCCAGACCACACCATTTCTCCAGCCGTTAAAGCCGCCATCGCCAGCGCGCGCGAACGTGGCGTCAACGTTGTTTTGTGTACCGGACGCCCTTTTGCAGGTGTTGAGAACTATCTCAAAGAGCTGCACATGGATAAGCCGAATGACTACTGCATCACCTATAACGGTGCGTTAGTGCAGAAGGCTAACGACGGCAGCACCGTGGCGCAAACCGCGCTGAGTTACGACGACTACCGCTATCTGGAACTGCTTTCTCGTGAAGTGGGTTCCCACTTCCACGCGCTGGATCGCCACACGCTGTACACCGCGAACCGTGATATCAGCTACTACACCGTTCATGAATCCTTTATCGCCAATATCCCACTGGTGTTTAGCGAGCCAGAAAACATGGATAAAAACGGCGCGTATCTGAAAGTGATGATGATCGACGAACCTGCGATTCTGGACAAAGCCATCGCGAAAATTCCCGACGAGGTGTACGAGCGCTATACGCTGCTCAAAAGCTCCCCTTACTTCCTGGAAATCCTCGATAAGCGCGTCAACAAAGGCACGGGCGTAAAAGCACTGGCTGAATCGCTGGGTATCAAGCAAGAAGAAGTGATGACGCTGGGCGACCAGGAAAACGACATCGCGATGCTGGAATATGCCGGTATCGGTGTGGCGATGGAAAATGCCATCGACAAAGTCAAAGAAGTCAGCAACTTCGTGACGAAATCAAACCTTGAAGATGGCGTTGCTTACGCGATTGAGAAGTTTGTATTGAACTGATCCCATGCTGAAATTGAAACAGAAACCCTGGCTTTTGCGCCGGGGTTTTTTTTGATCTTATTTTTATCAATTGTCTGTTTTGTGATCCAAATTGTAGTACAACCTATATTGGTTGTACTACATTACGCACATCGGAACAGTTTTGAGACTCAAATTTGTACTTCAAAATAGCGGTGTTTTTCAGCGCTCACGGTAAAGTGTGGTTAATACCTAAATCGAACAGGGCAAACCATGACTAAGACCGATCGCATCATCGTGACGCTGGGCAAACAGATTGTCGGCGGGAAGTACACTCCGGGCGCAGCATTGCCGTCAGAAGCCGACTTATGTGAGGAGTTCGAAACCTCACGCAACATTATCCGCGAAGTTTTTCGTTCGCTGATGGCGAAGCGGCTGGTTGAAATGAAGCGTTATCGCGGAGCGTTTGTGCAACCGCGTAACCAATGGAATTACCTCGATACCGAGGTGTTGCAGTGGGTTCTGGAGAACGACTACGACCCGCGCCTGATTAGCGCCATGAGTGAAGTGCGAAACCTGATTGAACCAGCCATTGCGCGTTGGGCTGCGGAACGCGCGACATCAAGTGACCTGGCGGGAATCGAAGCCGCGCTTAACGATATGGTCGCCAACAACCAGGACAGAGACGCGTTTAACGAAGCGGATATTCGTTACCACGAAGCGGTGCTGGAATCGGTACATAACCCGGTGCTTCAGCAGTTAAGCGTGGCGGTCAGTTCTCTCCAGCGAGCGGTTTTTGAGCGCACCTGGATGGGCGACGAAGCCAACATGCCGCAAACGCTCCAGGAACATAAAGCGTTGTTCGATGCGATTCGCCATCAGGACAGCCAGGCTGCAGAAAAAGCGGCGCTGACAATGATTGCCAGCTCCACCAGACGACTAAAGGAAATCACATGACATCACGCTACATCGCTATTGACTGGGGTTCGACTAACCTGCGCGCCTGGCTTTTTCAGGATGGAATTTGCATTGATAGTCGCCAGACCACCGCAGGCGTTACGCGTCTGAACGGTAAAACCCCAGAAGCGGTGTTTGATGAAGTCACCCACAACTGGCGTGAAGAAAATACGCCTGTTTTGATGGCCGGAATGGTAGGCAGCAATGCCGGGTGGAAAATTGCCCCTTATTTACCGTGCCCGGCTCGTTTTTCTGATTTAAGCCAGCAACTGACGCCAGTGCTGGATAACGTCTGGATAATCCCCGGCCTTAGTGTACAAAGCGACGATAACTGCAACGTGATGCGTGGTGAAGAAACCCAGCTTCTCGGCGCACGAACCCTTGGCCCGTCGTCGCTCTACATCATGCCGGGAACGCACTGCAAATGGGTGCATGCGGATAAAGACACGGTGCAGGATTTCCGCACCGTGATGACCGGTGAACTGCATCATATTCTGCTTAACCACTCCTTAATCGGCACGGGCCTGCCTGAGCAACAAACCAGCCACGAAGCCTTCCTGGCCGGGCTGCATCGCGGTATTAACGACCCCGATTTGTTGCCACGACTTTTTGAAATACGTGCCGCCCACGTTTTGGGTGAACTGCCGCGTAGCGAAGTCAGCGAATTTCTTTCCGGGCTGTTGATTGGTAACGAAGTGGCGGCAATGACTCGCCAGTACGCTCCCGATAATCAACAGCCTGTCACCATTGTTGCTAATCCGTCCTTGAGCCAGCGCTATGTCAACGCGCTCGGGTTGCTGGGCTACCAGGCGAAAGTGCTGGATGGCGACAATGCATTCCAGGCAGGAATAAGGAGTATTGCAAATGCAGCGGCAAACTAATCTTCCGCTCATCGCTATTTTGCGCGGCATCACCCCTGACGAAGCGCACGCGCACGTTGCGGCGTTGCTGGATGCGGGATTCGACGCGATTGAAATTCCGATGAACTCACCAAACTGGCAGCAAAGCATTTCGGCGATGGTGACAGAATTTGGCCACCTGGCGCTGATTGGTGCGGGCACCGTTTTGAAACCCGATCAGGTCAATGAACTGGCCGAGATGGGCGGCAAACTGGTGGTGACGCCAAATACACAACCGGACGTTATTCGCCGCGCGGTGAGCTACGGAATGACGGTCTGCGCCGGTTGCGCCACAGCCTCTGAAGCTTTTACCGCGCTGGATGCGGGCGCTCAAGCCTTGAAAATCTTCCCGTCTTCTTCGTTCGGGCCGGATTACATCAAAGCGCTAAAAGCGGTATTGCCTGCGGACGTGCCCGTTTTCGCGGTCGGTGGTGTAACGCCCGAGAATTTAGCGCAATGGCTAAAAGCAGGTTGTGCAGGTGCAGGGCTTGGCAGCGATTTGTATCGTGCGGGTCAGCCTGTTGAGCAAACCGCTGCGAAAGCAAAAGCATTTGTTAAAGCTTACAAGGAGGCTGTGCAGTCATGAAAATTACCAAATTAACCACTTACCGTTTACCCCCGCGTTGGATGTTCCTGAAAATTGAAACCGACGAAGGCGTTGTGGGTTGGGGCGAGCCGGTCATTGAAGGTCGCGCCAAAAGTGTTGAAGCGGCGGTTCATGAATTAAGTGAAATGCTGATAGGCCAGGATCCGGCGCGGATTAACGATTTATGGCAGGTGATGTATCGCGGTGGTTTTTATCGCGGCGGCCCAATTTTAATGAGTGCAATAGCAGGTATCGACCAGGCATTGTGGGACATTAAAGGCAAAGTATTAAACGCCCCGGTCTGGCAATTAATGGGCGGCCTGGTGCGCGATAAAATTAAAGCATACAGCTGGGTGGGAGGTGATCGCCCATCCGAAGTGATTGAAGGTATTTCCGCGCTACGTAAAATTGGCTTTGATACTTTTAAATTAAACGGCTGCGAAGAAATGGGGATTATTGATAATTCTCGTAAAATAGATGCGGCGGTGAATACAGTTGCACAAATTCGTGAAGCCTTTGGCAATGAAATTGAATTTGGCCTCGATTTCCACGGTCGCGTTAGCGCACCAATGGCGAAAGTATTAATTAAAGAGCTTGAGCAATATCGACCGTTATTTATTGAAGAACCGGTGCTTGCCGAACAAGCTGAATATTATCCGCGCCTGGCCGCTCAAACTCATATTCCAATTGCCGCAGGCGAGCGCATGTTCTCGCGCTTTGAGTTCAAGCGTGTTCTTGAAGCTGGTGGGATTGCGATACTCCAGCCTGATTTGTCACACGCGGGCGGTATTACCGAGTGCTATAAAATCGCCGGCATGGCGGAAGCATACGACGTTTCGTTGGCACCGCATTGCCCACTTGGCCCCATCGCGCTGGCTGCGTGTCTGCACATTGACTTTGTTTCCCGCAACGCGGTATTCCAGGAACAAAGCATGGGCATTCACTACAACAAAGGCGCTGAGTTGCTCGATTTCGTTAAAAACAAAGAAGACTTCAAAATGGATGGTGGCCACTTTATGCCATTAATGAAGCCTGGCCTCGGCGTTGAAATTGACGAAGAAAAAGTGATTGAGCGCAGTAAAAATGTCACCGATTGGCGCAACCCTTTGTGGCGTTACGCAGATGGTTCCGTCGCCGAATGGTAAATGCCCGTCATCATTCAAGCCGCAGCGGCGTTGGCTGCATTCACTTACCCGAATCACTGACTTTAGTCAGCTCATCAGGATAAGTTCTCTTGCCGCCTTGCTGCAACATGAATGATTTAGGGCATTAATAGAATCATATTAAATATAAAACACCCTCTGTATAAATAGGGTATGGCGTGCCATACCCAAATTCTGGAGACAGAACGCAATGGATATTTCTGTAACCGCTACAAAACCTACGCGTCGACGTTATGTGACGTTAATTATGATCTTCATTACGGTCGTTATTTGTTATGTCGACCGTGCGAATTTAGCTGTGGCATCGGCACATATTCAGGAAGAATTTGGCATCAGCAAAACTGAAATGGGTTATATATTCTCGGCTTTCGCCTGGTTATATACATTATGCCAAATTCCTGGCGGTTGGTTCCTTGACCGCATGGGCTCACGCATGACCTATTTTATTGCAATTTTCGGCTGGTCAGTCGCGACTCTGTTCCAGGGATTTGCTACCGGATTAATGTCGTTAATTGGCCTGCGCGCGATCACCGGTATTTTTGAAGCGCCTGCATTCCCGACCAACAACCGCATGGTGACCAGTTGGTTCCCGGAACAAGAACGCGCATCAGCAGTCGGTTTCTACACTTCCGGCCAGTTTGTTGGCCTGGCCTTCCTGACGCCGCTACTCATCTGGATTCAGGAGATGTTGAGCTGGCACTGGGTGTTCATCATCACCGGCGGCATCGGCATTATCTGGTCATTTATTTGGTTCAAAGTTTACCAACCGCCACGCACCAGCAAAGGGATTAACCAGGCTGAGCTTGAGCATATCCGTGACGGCGGCGGCCTGATTGATGGCGACGCGCCCGTGGCGAAAAAAGCCCGCACTCCGCTGACGGCGGCTGACTGGAAACTGGTGTTCAACCGTAAATTGGTTGGCGTTTATCTGGGGCAGTTTGCCGTGGCATCCACGCTTTGGTTCTTCCTGACCTGGTTCCCGAACTACCTCACCCAGGAAAAAGGCATCACGGCGCTGAAAGCCGGATTTATGACCACGGTTCCGTTCCTGGCCGCGTTTGTGGGCGTGCTGCTTTCAGGTTGGGTGGCAGACCGCCTGGTGCGCAAAGGCTACTCGTTGGGCGTGGCGCGTAAAACGCCAATCATCTGCGGCTTGTTGCTTTCCACCTGCATTATGGGCGCGAACTACACCGACGATCCGGTCTGGATTATGACGTTAATGGCGGTCGCATTCTTCGGTAACGGATTCGCATCGATTACCTGGTCGTTGGTTTCATCGCTGGCACCAATGCGTTTAATTGGCCTGACGGGCGGCGTGTTTAACTTCGCGGGTGGCTTAGGCGGCATCACGGTTCCACTGGTGATTGGCTACCTGGCACAGAGTTATGGCTTCGCTCCGGCGCTGGTATACATCGCCGTCATCGCCTTGCTGGGCGCACTTTCCTACATTCTGCTGGTGGGTAAAGTAGAAAGGGTGGGATAAAAATCTGCAATGATTTACCCTGAGGCGTCCATCGTCTCAGGGTAAAACCATGACCAAACAACTCACTTTTGCACCTCGTCACCACCAACTCACCAACACCAACACCTGGACTCCAGACAGCCAATGGCTGGCATTTGATGTGCGCCCCTCTGGCGCGTCGTTTACCAGCGAAACCATTGAGCGCGTCAATATCCATTCCGGCGAAGTACAGGTTGTGTATCAGGCGTCACAAGGTGCGCATGTCGGCGTGGTGACGGTGAATCCGCAGCAACCCGAGCGTTATGTCTTTATTCACAGCCCTGAAAACCCTGACGAAACATGGCAATACGATTTCCATCACCGCCGTGGCGTGGTGGTCGAAAACGGCACCGCCACAAATCTCGATGCGATGGACATTACGCCGCCGTTTACTCAAGGCGCGTTGCGTGGCGGCAGCCATGTTCACGTCTGGAGCCATGACGGTTCGCGTCTGAGTTTTACTTATAACGATCATGTAATGCATGAATACGACGTGGCGAAAGATTTGCGTAACGTTGGCGTTGCGTTACCTTTCGGCCCGGTCACGCCACCAAAACAACATCCACGTGAATATGACGGCAGCCATTATTGCGTGCTGGTTAGCTGCACAACGCCATCGCCAACACCCGGAAGTGACGACATCAACCGCGCTTATGAAGAAGGTTGGGTAGGCGACAACGGTTATCGCAAAACGGATGGTAGCCAGCAGCGCTGGGCGCTGGCGTTTATTGGCGACACGCTTTCAGAAAGCGGCGATAAAGTGCCTGAGCTGTATATCGTCGATTTGCCAGAGAACAAAGAGGCCTATTTCGTGGCGGGTGAAGAGCCGATTGAAGGCACGCAAACCTCGTTACCTGCGCCACCAGCGGGCGTGCAGCAACGTCGTATCACGTTTTCTCACCAGCGCCGTTACCCAGGTTTAACCACGCAACCACGGCATTGGGTACGAAGCAACCCTGATGGCAGTTTACTGGCGTTCCTGATGCGTGACGATTCCGGTGTGGTGCAAATGTATCTGCTGTCGCCCAACGGTGGCGAGCCACGTCAGCTTACGCACGGGCAAGATGATATTCAGTCGGCGTTTAACTGGCACCCGTCAGGGCAAGCGCTGGGCTTTGTGCAGAACAATCAGATTGTATTGTGCGATACGAAGAATGGCGCGATCACGCCCATTACGCAGCCGAATGGCGATGTGCCATCAGCGGATGCGGTGGTGTTTTCACC
The DNA here is from genome assembly GCF_003601925.1 of Buttiauxella izardii. GTDB lineage: Bacteria > Pseudomonadota > Gammaproteobacteria > Enterobacterales > Enterobacteriaceae > Buttiauxella > Buttiauxella izardii. The sequence goes on along the minus strand of NZ_QZWH01000008.1, from coordinate 17,528 downwards.
GGATGGAAAAAGCCTTGCGTGGATGCAGGATGTCGAGGGCTTCCGCCAGCTATTTATGGCCCCAACAGGGCTTTAATTACTGAACTGGCGGGATTACAGAATTGGTGGCCAGATTCTTGCTCTCGCTAGCTTCAACTCTGGATTTAAGAGATTTATCGGTACGGAACAGATCCCACGGCAACAGCACGGTATCCGCCACGGCGGTAAACGGCATATCAAGCGCGACAAATGGCTTGTAGCCCCAGCTCGTTTCGCTGTCGGTGAGCATTTCGTAGCTTGCCCGAGTGCCGGGATAGGTTCCCTCTTGCCCACCCGTGTGAGTCATAACACTTGAACATCCGCTGACTGTCAGAAGACCGCTGCCCAGAATGATTGTTGGAAGATAGCTTTTCATCATTACTATTAATTTTCGTTGATAAGGGCCATTTCCGGCCTGGCTGCACCGGGTTATATCACCCGTGCAGAGAATAAAAACTGTGCGTTTGCCACTCTGTGGCGGCTATCGCAGATTAATCTGGTTTACACCCCATTCAGTCTATGTACAGACACCCAATGCTGCAAAAAATTTCCTCATCGCCCCTTGAAAAGCGTTATTCAGCACCGATTTTAGGAATGTAGCCAATGAAAGTACGCCGTAAGGGTACTTGGTTCCTGAAGCCTGTCCATGATGGAAGGCAATGTTTGATTCTCGCTGATTATCAGGAGTTTTAATTTATGCGTAATTTCGACTTATCCCCGCTTTACCGTTCGGCCATTGGGTTTGATCGTCTGTTCAATTCGCTGGAAAACAGCCAGAACCAGAGCAACGGCGGTTATCCTCCATACAATGTTGAATTGGTTGATGAAAACCACTACCGCATTGCCATTGCAGTGGCCGGTTTCGCTGAAAGCGAACTGGAAATCACAGCCCAGGATAACTTGCTGGTGGTGAAAGGTGCGCATGCAAACGCACAAACCGATCGCACGTATCTTTATCAGGGGATTGCTGAACGCAACTTCGAACGCAAATTCCAGTTAGCGGAAAATATCCACATCCGTGGCGCTAACCTGGTTAACGGCCTGCTGTACATCGATCTGGAACGCGTGATTCCAGAAGCGATGAAACCACGCCGTATCGAAATTAACTAATTCTGCGGGTCGCCGCGCGCGGCCCACACCAAAATTTACTCAGACCCCGGCTTGCCGACAGGGAGCCGAAGGCTTAACTCGCTTCAAAGAAGGAGAATTAACATGCGTAACTACGATTTATCACCTCTGCTGCGTCAATGGATCGGTTTTGACAAACTGGCAAATGCCTTACAAACCAGCAGCGAAGGCCAGACATTCCCGCCTTACAACATTGAAAAAGGCGATGACAACCATTACCGCATTACCCTTGCGCTGGCAGGGTTCCGCCAGGAAGATCTTGAAATCGAGCTTGAGGGCACGCGTCTTAACGTGAAAGGGACGCCGGTAAAATCTGAAAAAGAGACCACCTGGCTGCATCAAGGGTTAGTGACTCAGCCATTTAGCCTGAGCTTCACCCTTGCGGAATACATGAAAGTCTCCGGCGCGACCTTTACTAACGGTCTGCTGCACATCGACCTGGTACGCGAAATCCCGGAAGAAGTTGCTCCGAAACGCATCGCTATCAGCGAACGCCCGGCGCTCAATAGCTAATAATTGAAGTCCCCTTTAGGCCCCATTTCATGGGGCCTTTTTTTGTGCTCTGCGCCCCATTAACTCCGTCAGCTCTCTGCCAGAATCCTTGTTAACAATAATGTTATTCACAGGGAATTCTTCAATGAGTGGAATAGCGTTAACCGTCAGTATGTTGGCATTGGTCGCGGTTGTTGGACTGTGGATTGGTAACATCAAAATTCGCGGCGTTGGGTTTGGCATCGGAGGCGTGCTGTTCGGCGGGATTATCGTCGGCCACTTCGTCAATCAGGCGGGCATAAACCTGAATGGCGATATGCTTCATTTCATTCAAGAATTCGGCCTGATCCTCTTCGTTTACACTATCGGCATTCAAGTTGGGCCGGGTTTTTTCTCTTCTTTGCGTGTTTCCGGCCTGCGCCTCAATCTTTTTGCGTTACTGATTGTGGTGATTGGCGCGCTGGTCACGGCACTCATCTATAAAATTTTCGACGTTCCACTGCCGGTGGTGCTGGGGATTTTCTCGGGTGCGGTGACGAACACGCCTGCGCTGGGCGCGGGTCAGCAAATACTGACCGATCTCGGCACGCCTGCGCAGCTGGTGGATAAAATGGGGATGAGCTATGCGATGGCTTATCCGTTTGGCATTTGCGGAATTTTGCTCACCATGTGGCTCATTCGCATGGCTTTTCGCATTAACGTCGATCAAGAAGCGCAGAGTTTTGATTGCAGCACCGGGCAAAGTCACGCACAACTTCAAACCATGAACATCTGCGTCTCCAACCCAAACCTCCACGGGTTGCCCATTCAGGAAGTGCCCGTTCTTAACAGCGATACCATTATTTGCTCGCGTCTCAAACGCGGTGAATTGCTGATGGTTCCGGCTCCCGGCACCGTGATTCAAACCGGGGATTTACTGCACCTCGTCGGCCAGGAAAAAGATCTGCACTCTGCTTTGTTGGTGATCGGTCAGCAAGTGGATACCTCGCTTTCCACGCGCGGCACCGATCTGCGGGTTGAACGCGTGGTGGTGACCAATGAAAAAGTGCTCGGCAAGAAAATCCGCGACCTGCATTTTAAGCAAAAGTACGACGTGGTTATCTCACGTCTGAATCGTGCGGGCATCGAACTGGTGGCAAGCCACAATGCCAGCCTGCAATTTGGCGATATCCTCAATCTGGTGGGCCGCCCGGAATCTATCGAGGCGGTAGCCGCAGAAGTGGGCAACGCGCAGCAAAAACTCCAGCAGGTGCAAATGCTGCCGGTCTTTATTGGCATCGGGCTGGGCGTTTTGCTGGGTTCTATCCCACTGTTTATTCCGGGGTTCCCGGTTGCGTTGCGCCTCGGGTTGGCAGGCGGGCCGCTGATTATGGCGATCATTCTTGGGCGAATCGGCAGCATCGGCACGCTGTATTGGTTTATGCCACCGAGCGCCAACCTTGCATTGCGTGAGCTGGGGATTGTGCTGTTTTTGGCGGTCGTTGGCCTGAAATCGGGCGGGGATTTTATCGGTACTTTGCTGCATGGCGACGGTGTCAGCTGGATTGGTTACGGCATTCTGATTACCGGAATCCCGCTGCTGGTCACGGCGCTGGTCGCCAGATTGCTCGCCAAAATGAATTACCTGACGCTGTGCGGCATGTTGGCAGGTTCGATGACTGACCCGCCAGCGCTGGCTTTCGCCAACGGCTTACATGCGACCAGCGGCGCGGCGGCACTCTCTTACGCCACGGTTTACCCGCTGGTGATGTTCCTGCGCATCATCACACCGCAACTTTTGGCGGTTATTTTCTGGGTTTGAGGCGAAAAAGATGCCTGCGAAAGCGGGCATCTCTGCTTCTTCCAACTGCCGCGGTTCCCCGGCGGCAATCGCCTCAAATTGAGGTGTTAAATCAAAAGATAGATTCTCAGCCAAGATTTCTAGTTGCCGCGCTCCGTTAAATTCTGTATTTTTATGCAAATTAAATGCATAAATAATTCATCAGGAGCGTCACATGTTAAGGATGTTAGCCAGGACAGTTCTTTTAGCCGGATGCATGGTTTCCACCGTTCTCACTTCCGCTTATGCCGCGCAGCAGACTTATGTCGTTGGCTCTGGTGGCACTTATCGCCCATTTGAGTTTGAAAACAGCCAGAAACAACTGGAAGGTTTTGATATCGACATCATCAAAGCCATCGCCAAAGCCGAAGGTTTTGATATCAAACTGGTTAATACGCCGTGGGAAGGCATTTTCGCCACCCTGAATTCTGGCGATCGCGACATCATTATTTCCGGTATTACCATCACCGATAAGCGTAAAGCGATGGTTGATTTTTCTGCGCCTTACTTCCCGGCTGAACAATCCATTGTGGTTCCAAATGATTCCAAAGTGGATTCTGTTAACGCGCTGAAAGGTAAGAAAGTCGGCGTGGTGAATTCCAGCGCGGGCGATACAGTGGTTTCCGAAACGCTGGGTAAAAACAGCACCGACATCAAACGTTTTGATAACACGCCGTTGATGCTGCAAGAACTGGCTGAAGACGGTATCGACGCCGCTGTTGGCGACGTTGGCGTGGTGAAGTACTACATCAAATCCCATCCTGAAAAAGCACTGAAAGCGGTCAAAGACGATAAATTTGAACGCCAGTATTTCGGCATCGCCGTGGCGAAAGACAACCAGGAACTACTGGGTAAAATTAACGCCGGCCTAAAGAAAATCGTTGCCGACGGGACTTACGCAAAAATCTATTCCACGTGGTTTGATAGCAACGTTCCAACCCTCCCCGCTGAATAATTTCGCATGACTCGGGGCCGTTTCGGCCCCAACAAGGACAGGTATGACCGGATTTCGCTGGGAGATAATCTCAGAATACGCGCCGTTATTTATGCAGGGCGCGATCATGACCATCAAGTGCACCATCATCTGCGTAATTTTAGGCACCACCTGGGGCTTGCTGCTCGGGCTGGGTCGTATGGCGCATGCTGAAGATGGCCCGTGGAAACATGTGCTGCGTTATGCGGTGCAATGGCCGGTGCGTGTTTACGTGAGTGCATTTCGTGGCACGCCGCTGTTTGTGCAAATCATGGTGGTTCACTTCGCGCTGGTGCCGCTGTTTATTAACCCGCGCGACGGTATGTTAGTCACCAGCGGGCTGATGTCGGTGGATTTTGCCCGCATGTTGCGCTCGGAATACGGCGCGTTTCTCTCGTGCGTAGTGGCGATTACGCTGAACGCCGGGGCATACGTTTCGGAAATTTTCCGCGCGGGGATTCAGTCCATCGACAAAGGCCAAATGGAAGCTTCGCGAGCGCTGGGAATGGGCTGGGGCAAAACGATGCGCAAAGTGATTTTGCCGCAGGCTTTCCGCCGCATCCTGCCGCCGCTGGGCAATAACGCTATCGCCATTGTGAAGGATTCTTCACTGGCTTCGGCGATTGGCCTGGCTGATTTGGCCTATGCAGCAAGAACGGTTTCTGGCGCGTATGCGACTTATTGGGAACCGTACCTGACGATCTCTCTGGTTTATTGGGTGCTGACGTTCCTGCTTTCGCTAATGGTGCAACACATGGAAAAGAGGTTGGGCAAAAGTGATTCACGTTAACGATTTACAGAAACAGTTTGGCAAAACCCATGTGCTGCGCGGCATTTCGTGTGATATCGCGCCGCAAGAAGTGGTGTGTGTGATTGGTCCATCCGGTTCCGGGAAAAGTACCTTTTTGCGTTGCCTGAACGCGCTGGAAAAACCCGACGGTGGTGAAGTGGTGGTGAACGGTTATGCGGTTCACGACCCGAAAACCAACCTCAATACGCTGCGTTCTGGCGTCGGCATGGTGTTCCAGCGTTTTAACTTGTTCCCGCATATGACGGTTTTAGAAAACCTGACCATGGCACCGATGACGCTCAAAGGTTTGTCGAAGGCCGAAGCGGTTTCGCGGGCCGAAAAGCTGCTGCAAAAAGTGGGGCTGATCGACAAAATCGACGCCTGGCCTTCAAGCCTTTCCGGCGGGCAACAGCAGCGTGTAGCGATTGCCCGCGCACTGGCCATGGAGCCGTCGATTATTCTGTTTGATGAACCGACTTCTGCCCTCGACCCTGAACTGGTCGGCGAAGTGCTGGCGGTGATGAAGCAGCTCGCTCTGGAAGGGATGACGATGGTTATCGTGACGCACGAAATGGGCTTTGCCCGTGAAGTGGCCGACCGTGTGGTGTTTATCGACCAGGGCGTGATTCAGGAGCAAGGGCCGCCGTCGCAATTGTTCAGCAACCCGACAAACCCGCGTACTAAAGAGTTTTTGAGTAAGGTGCTTTAAGTTTCGCCCTCACCCTAACCCTCTCCCCCTGGAGGGGGAATTGATCGGTATTCTCCCTCTCCCCACGGGAGAGGGCCGGGGCGAGGGTAAAAAACCTACACCGCTTCCCCATGCTGCTGGAAACGATGCGCCAGCGGCAGCCAGCAGAACAAAATCAGCACTCCCATTGCGGTCATTAACATGCCGAGGCTGAACTGCCCGGTTTGTGGCAGCAACGCAGAAAACCACGCCATCGCCCCGGAACCGATATTCTGCAACCCACCCACTAACGCTCCGGCGGTGCCTGCCAGGAATGGAAACGGCTCCATTGCGCCGCTGGTCGCCAGCGGGAACAACATGCCCGCGCCGAAGAAGAACAGCGCGGCAGGCACTAATAGCGTCCAGATATTCATCACGCCGAACCAGCCTGGAATCCACATTAAAATGCCCGCAAACAGGCAGCTCAAAACCGCTTGCCACATCAGCGACGAGAAACGCGCGTTTTGCCGCCCCGCGTACCAGGAACCGAAAAACGCCGCCGGAATAGGCAGAATAAACAGAATACTTACCACCACACCATTCAGCCCCAGCACGCCGCCCATCAATACGCCGGAACAGGCTTCAAACACCGCCACGCCCGCCAGACCGCCAACCAGCATCAGCAAATAGCAATTAAACGAACCGCTGCCGAGCAGCGCTTTATAGCTCGCAAGCAGCCGTTGCGGTTTTTCCTGCACCGGGCGCGTTTCCGGCAGCCAGCGCAACATGCAAAATGCAACAATCGCACACAGCACCAGCAGGAACCCGTAACAGGCCCGCCAGCCCCATACCGAATCGAGCATTCCGCCAATCACCGGAGCCAATAGCGGGCTGACCAGAATCCCCATGTTTAACAAGCTATTGGCGGAGCGAAGCGATGCGCCTTCGTAGAGGTCGCGCGGCATGGTTCGCGCCATCACGCCTGCCACGCCCGTCCCCATTCCTTGCAATGCACTGGCAATGACCAGCGCGGTTAAGTTAGTGGTAAACAGCGCCCAAAGTGTGGCGAGGATAAAAATGCTCATGCCCACCAAAATCACCGGACGGCGACCAATACGGTCGGAAATCGGCCCGTAGATAAGTTGTGATATGCCATAAGTCAGCAAATACGCGGCCATCACTTGCTGAATTGCACCGCTGCGCACGCCAAAGTCGTGGGCCATATCGGGAATCGACGGAATATAAATGGTTTGCGTCATTTGCCCGACGGCAACCAGCAGAATCAACATCATCAGCAGGTGGATATTGGCGAGTTTTTTCATTTTCTTAGGTTTGTTATGTGGCGAATGGTGCCTGTTGTCAGTTTATAAAACTGACAGCCTCTAAAAATCGAGAGGAATCTACCACATAACGAAAGGGAAGCCATTGGGTGACATGCATTTTAAACACCGCGAAAATGGCAGCCTGTAAAGCCTGAACGGCAATTTATGTTGCCAGCCGAAACGGCAGCAGAGATTTATAAAAGGGAGGCGGTTTCCCGCCTCCCTTTGGTGCGACTTAAAGGCCGTGAATTACTTAAAGTATTTCATGGCGACTTCAAGCAGTTGCAGCAGCGCAACCATGAGTTTCAGAAACAAAATTGCCAGTTCCATCAAGCCCATACGCTTTTCTCCTGTGGCCAGGAGCACTGCCAGCCGACGAGCCTTTCCGCTGCCTGTAGCCAGCTGAATTTGTTGATATTTCCAGACGTGCCCCTCCGAGGTTAAGGCACTGACGGCACCACCCGTTTCAGCCAGGACTTGAATTGCGCGGCGGTTTGCGGCCTCAGAGCAGATCCTCATCAACACATCGAGTATATCTATTATACTGTATAAATAAACAGTAAAATGATAAAAATGCGAGCAGCTTCCCAGGATAAAGAGTTAAATGACGCTCAAATTATCAGCAAGTATTTGCGCGAACATGTGTTTCGTCGTATATTTTGTGGGTTGATATTGCCAGGCGTGCTACGTAAAAACAGGCACTATGCAGTAAAAACAAAAGACCTCGCCTCACCAGCGGGGTTTTTTGTTTTTGTAGGTTTTGAAACTGGCTTAGTTGTAAAAACCCTGGGGAACGGATTGCCCGAACCCATCGCCGCTGTCGGTGCTGTTATCCTGCCGTCCACGTGCTTCCAGCCTGTCCGCACGCATTTTCTCGCTTAATTCTCTGCGCTGGTCGGTGGTCAAATTTTCACGGCCATAATACTGATCCGGATATTGAGATCGCATGATTAATGCTTCGTTAGTCTCGTCCGGGCTAATATTTTTATGCCCGTCATAGCCTGAGGTATCAGTCGATGAGCAGCCCATCATGCCAAGCGGGATAAGCACTATCAGAGCAAATTTGTAAGCCATATTTCTTCCTGAACCTGCATAAAACAACGCGGTGGATTCATCATTATTACTCACCCGAGTAGGGATGCGTAATCTGGATAAGAGATATTGCGTAGCGTATCACGGAGAGTTGAGCGAGGTTCACCCCGGCAAGCGCCGGAGTGAAGTAAGGCGGGTTTTCGATTAAGACAGCGGGCTGAGCGTAATTTCTACGCGGCGGTTCTGTGCTTTGCCTTCAGCCGTGCTGTTGCTGGCGATTGGATTTGCCGGGCCTGCACCTGTCGTGCGCACACGGTTTGCCGCCACGCCTTGTGTGATCAGCGCGCTACCCACGCCGTCTGCACGTTGCTGGGAGAGCTTCATGTTCAGCTCCTGGCTGCCGGTGCTGTCGGTGTAACCTACGACGTTAACCGCAGTTTTTGGATACTCTTTCAGTACCATCGCCACGCCGGTCAGGGTGTTTGCACCCGCCGGTTTCAGCGTTGCGCTGCTGCTGTCGAAGGTGACGTTATTTGGCATGTTCAGCACGATGTTGTCGCCATTACGCGTCACACTCACGCCTGTTCCCTGCATTTTGTCGCGCAGTTTCGCTTCCTGCACATCCATGTAGTAACCGACGCCACCCCCTAATGCGGCACCTGCTGCGGCACCAATCAGAGCGCCTTTGCCGCGATCTTTTTTGGATGAGGAAAGTGCGCCAACGCCAGCCCCTACCAGTGAGCCAATACCTGCTCCAATTCCTGATTTCCCTGCTTCACGTTCGCCAGTGTATGGGTTGGTCGTGCAACCAGAAACTGCTAGCGTGCCGCAAACAATAGCGGCAATCATCAAGACGCGTTTTTTCATCTCATTTCCTTTGTGAATTTAATAACTCAACCGCATGATCGGCGGCGGTTGATTATGCCGTGTGAATGTGTAGAAATTTCTATAGAGTCGTCTGAATTTGTAAAACTAAATATCGAGTGGCCATCAGGCCGCCACCTGCTTACTACCTGCCACCAGGGGAGCCCGAATTGGCTAATGCATCTTCATCAAATAAAAAAATCCTGACCGCCGCCCACTGGGGGCCGATGCTCGTTGAAACCGACGGCGAGCGCGTGCTTGCATCAACCGGCGCGCTGGAAACCGGGCATGAAAACTCATTGCAAAGCGCTGTTCCCGATCAGGTTCACAGCAAAGCCCGAGTGCAGTTTCCTATGGTGCGTAAAGGTTTTCTCGCCTCTCCAGATGCGCCACAAGGCGTGCGTGGCGACGATGAATATGTGCGAGTTAGCTGGGATCTGGCGTTACAACTTATTCACCAGCAGCATCAACGTATTCGCGCCGCTTATGGTGCGGACGCCATTTTTGCTGGTTCTTACGGTTGGCGTTCCAATGGCGTGTTGCATAAAGCGGCGACTTTATTGCAGCGCTATATGAGCCTGGCGGGCGGTTATACCGGGCATCTCGGCGATTACTCTACTGGTGCGGCGCAGGTGATCATGCCGTATGTCGTCGGCTCTAATGAGGTTTACCAGCAGCAAACGAGCTGGCCGTTGGTGCTTGAGCACAGCGAAGTGGTGGTGCTGTGGAGCGCTAATCCACTGAACACCTTGAAGATTGCCTGGAACGCCAGCGACGAACAAGGCGTGAAGTATTTCGAGCAGCTTAAAAACAGCGGCAAAACGGTGATCGCTATCGATCCGATGCGATCGGAAACGGTGGATTTCCTGGGGGAAAACGCCCAGTGGATTGCCCCGAATATGGGCACCGATGTGGCGTTAATGCTGGGCATCGCCCACATGTTGGTGAAAAACGGCTGGCACGATGCCACATTCCTCGCACGTTGCACACACGGCTACGACAAATTCGCCGCTTACCTGACGGGTGAATCAGACGGCGAGCCGAAAACGGCAGTCTGGGCGGCAGAAATTTGCGGCGTACCTGCGGAAACTATCGAATATCTGGCGCGTTTATTTAGCGAAAAACGCACCATGCTGATGTCCGGCTGGGGCATGCAGCGCCAGCAATACGGTGAGCAAAAACACTGGATGCTGGTGACGCTCGCGGCGATGCTTGGGCAGATTGGCACACCAGGCGGCGGCTTTGGCCTCTCTTATCACTTTGCCAACGGCGGCAACCCAACGCGCCGCGCGGCGGTATTAGGCTCGTTGCAAGGAACCGTGGCAAACGGAACAGACGCCGTGGAAAAAATCCCGGTGGCGCGAATTGTGGAAGCGCTGGAAAACCCTGGCGGCGAGTATCAGCATAACGGCCTGGAAAAAACCTTCCCCGATATCCGCATGTTGTGGTGGGCGGGCGGCGGTAATTTCACTCATCACCAGGACACCAACCGCTTGATTAAAGCCTGGCAGAAACCGGAGCTGGTGGTGATTTCCGAATGCTTCTGGACAGCGGCGGCAAAACACGCCGATATCGTGCTACCGATCACCACATCGTTTGAGCGCAATGACCTGACGATGACCGGCGACTACAGCAATCAGCATCTGGTGCCGATGAAGCAGGTGGTTTCGCCGCAGGGTGAAGCGCGTAACGATTTCGATGTTTTTGCGGCCCTTAGCGAATTGTGGGAAGAGGGCGGCGAAGCGCGATTTACCGAAGGCAGAACCGAGCTGCAATGGCTGGAAGAATGCTATGAAATCGCGCGCAAGCGCGGCGTAGCGCAGCAAGTGGAATTACCAGATTTTAAAACCTTCTGGGAAAGTAACCAGTTGATTGAAATGCCGGAAAGCGAGAAGAATGCCGGTTTTATTCGTTTCGCTGATTTCACGCGCGATTCGCAAGCGAATCCACTCAAAACCCCAAGCGGTAAAATCGAAATTTATTCTGAGCGCATCGCCAGTTTTGGTTACGCCGATTGCCCGCCGCATCCGACCTGGCTTGCGCCTGATGAATGGCAAGGTAATGCCGAACCGGGCCAGCTTCAGTTACTTTCATCGCACCCCGCGCATCGTTTGCACAGCCAGCTTAATTACGCAGCTTTGCGGGATAAATACGCCATCGCCGGGCGTGAGCCGTTAACGCTGCATCCGCAAGATGCCGCCGCTCGCGGTATTGCCGATGGTGATTTGGTGCGTGTCTGGAATGCTCGCGGGCAAGTGCTGGTGGGCGCGCTGGTGACGGACGGAATCAAGCCGGGCGTGGTCTGTATTCATGAAGGCGCATGGCCGGATTTAGATGACCGGAAGCTGTGTAAAAACGGCGCGGTCAATGTGCTGACGCTGGATATTCCAACCTCGCGCCTGGCGAACGGCTGCGCGGCGAACTCATCGCTGGTCTGGGCCGAAAAATATCTCGGCCCGGTGCCGGACGTTACAGCGTTTTCTCCGCCTGCCAACTCATAATCCAGGTCGGGTGGCGCGTTTCGTTTTGCCAGGCGCTTTCTTCAATGCGAAAGCCCTGATGATGATAGAAATGCACCGCCCGCTGGTTCTTCTGGTAAACCTCAAGGCTTAAAGAGGGATAAATCTCTTTGACGTGTTTCATTAGCGCCTGGCCGATCCCCTTGCCAATAAAGGGTTCGCAGACAAACAGTGCGCCAATAAACAGCGAATTCAGCACGCTAATAAACCCCACCATTTTGCCTTGATTCAGATAAACCCAGGTTTCAGATTGCGGAATATAAACATTGCGCACGATGGACTCACTTTCGTGCCAGTAAGTTTCGCTGATAAAGGGATGCGCCTGAATGGTGCTGGCAAGCCAGATTTCAATCAGTTCATCCATTTCATCTGGCTGCAAACGGCGAATCATTTGAGATTATCAGGATGGCAGAAGCAGGGGGTGACATGGTCGTTAACCAATCCGCAAGCCTGCATAAACGAGTAGCAAATTGTCGAGCCGACAAATTTAAAGCCGCGTTTTTTCAGCGCTTTTGAGAGCGCGTCGGAAGCGGGTGTGGTGGTCGGGATTTCGCCCAGCGTTGCGGCTTGTGTGATTTGCGTTTTGTTATCGACAAACGACCAGACAAATTCGGGGAATTTCTCGCCGTTGGCTTCCATCGCCAGATACGCTTTAGCGTTATTGATAATGGCTTCAATTTTGCCACGATGGCGGATGATTCCGGCATCTAACACCAGTTCATCGACATCTTCCGGTTGCATGAGCGCCACGGCCTGCGGGTCGAAATTTTTAAAGCAGCGACGATAATTCTCGCGCTTTTTCAATACGGTTATCCATGATAAACCGGCCTGTTGCCCTTCAAGGCAAATCATCTCGAAAAGATGTTGCCCGTCAGTCACCGGCACGCCCCATTCCTTATCGTGATACTCAATATAGAGCGGGTCATTAGATACCCATCCACAACGCAGCATACGTTTCTCCTTTGATGAAATTTCTCGTGCCAACTTGACGCGCCACAGAAAGAGACAATAGTTAATTCAGGGATATCCGCAAGCCCGATAAAAACACTAATAATACCGCCGGATTTGGCTCTTTTCTGGAGTCGCTTTGATGATCAAAATTATACGCAGTGGTCGCCGTGTCACTTTCACCACGGTGCTGGCTTTGTGTTGCCTGCCCTATGCTACGAATGTATTTGCCTGGCAACAAGAATATGTCGCCGAAGAAGCTTCGGGCGAAGCGCAGGATCGTTATACCTGGGACAGTAATCACCAACCAAGTTATAACGATATTCTCGCAGAAAGGATAAATTCTTCGTTTACCTCCCAGAACCAGGAGGGGCTGATGCTCGTTTCTGGTAACGATAATGTTAGCGCTGATAGCTCACATTTGGGTATCGGCTGGAATATCACTTTGCCCGGAAAAATAACCACCGGGCCGACGGCGAAATACAGTTGGGATGGCTCATCCACGAGTATTTACAACGAATATGGCGACTCTGCGGTTGCCGCGCAATTTACCGATCAACTCTGGCATGCCAGCGTGTCTACCGTCGGCTGGCGAGTTGATTCGTCCGTGGGTTATCTACGCCCGTGGGCCCAGGTCAGTTACAACCATCAATACGGTGAAAACCAGTGGAAAGCGCAGTCTGGCATGCGATCTAACACCGCGAACGGGCAGGATGCGAGCTGGATGGATGTGACGGTCGGTGCGGATATGCCGATTGGCAGGAATATGGCGGCGTTTGCTTCTATGTCGCAGGCCGAAGGTTTAACCACCGGCGAGGCCTATATTTATAATGTTGGCGTAAGTGCGCGTTTCTGATCATTAATTTAACCTTGTATCTGTATATTTAACATTTAATAACTAGTATTTACGCGCCTTGCGTTGATAGTAATCACTAACGGAAATGAAATTTTAAATCTCGTCCAGGTCATTCATACCTTCTCAGAGGCATTTCATTCCGGCCTGGGTGCAACTCATGCCGTTTTCTCCTGGAATAAAATGCACTTCGTTACTCTTGGCAGCAGAAGATTTCTCTTAAATTTTGCGGACATCTGCCATGAATAATGCATCCTACAACCGTACTCGCTGGTTAACTCTGATCGGCACCATTATTACTCAGTTCGCTCTGGGTTCCGTTTATACCTGGAGCCTGTTCAACAGTGCGCTTTCCCAGAAACTGGATGAGCCTATCAGCCAGGTCGCTTTCTCCTTCGGTTTATTAAGCCTCGGTCTGGCGATTTCGTCTTCTGTTGCGGGCAAATTGCAGGAACGTTTTGGTGTTCGCAAAGTGACAATGGCGGCGGGCGTGCTGCTGGGTGTCGGCTTCTTCCTGACCGCGCACTCTGACAACTTGATGATGTTATGGCTGAGTGCTGGTGTGCTGGTGGGTCTGGCAGATGGTGCCGGTTATTTGTTAACCCTCTCCAACTGCGTGAAATGGTTCCCGGAACGTAAAGGCCTGATCTCTGCCTTCGCCATTGGTTCATACGGCCTCGGCAGCCTGGGCTTCAAATATATCGATAGCCATTTACTGGCAACCGTCGGCCTGGAAAGCACCTTCATGATTTGGGGTGGTCTGGCGATGGTGATGATTCTGTTCGGTTCCATGCTGATGAAAGATGCGCCATTGCAGGAAGTGAAAACCGCAAACGGCGTGGCTGAAAAAGATTACACCCTGGCAGAATCCATGCGGAAACCGCAGTACTGGATGCTGGCTGTGATGTTCCTGACCGCCTGCATGAGTGGCCTGTACGTGATTGGCGTGGCGAAAGATATCGCACAAGGCATGGTGCATTTGACTGCTGAATCTGCGGCAAATGCGGTCACCGTTATCGCCATTGCTAACCTGAGCGGCCGTCTGGTGCTGGGTATCCTGTCCGATAAAATCGCCCGTATCCGTGTTATTACCATCGGCCAGGTTATCTCTTTAGTCGGCATGGCAGCGCTGTTGTTCGCCCCACTTAACGAAGCGACTTTCTTTGCCGCGATTGCTTGTGTGGCCTTTAACTTCGGCGGCACCATCACCGTTTATCCTTCATTGGTGAGCGAGTTCTTCGGCCTGAATAACCTGACTAAAAACTACGGTGTGATTTACTTAGGCTTCGGTATCGGCAGCATCTGTGGTTCGATTATCGCCTCTATCTTCGGCGGTTTTTATGTCACCTTCTGTGTCATCTTCGCACTGCTGATTTTGTCCCTGGCGATTTCCACCACCATTCGCCAGCCAGCACGAGAAGTTTTGCAGGAGCGTCACGCTCACGCTTGATAGCGAGCTGTTAATGCCGCAAACCATGCCGCCGGGACGTTATACGGCGGCATCATTAATTGTGAAATACCCTGCTCGATAATGCCCTCAGCCTGACCTCTTAGAATTTCATTTCCTCGTTGTAAACCCGCCAACTGAATCCGTTTTTCGATTAAATACACGCGCGCAAAATGCGGGTCGTAGCGCAAAATCTCACGGGTATTATCGATGATGTCAGCAAGCTTGATGGTTTGTGCCTCGCAACTGGCATTCGCGGTATGCAGGAAATGGGCGCGTTTGCGATGCATGCGGTTGGTGCCGGGGAGTTGCTCGGGGTTAGTGACCATTGCGACCAGCGCGGCCACATCTGGCCCAAAACGTTCTTCAATATCAATAATCGTGGTGCCGGTGTCTTCCACGGTATCGTGTAACCAGGCGGCGGCGAGAACTTCTTCAATGGGGCAAACGCCCCTGACTAATTCCACCACGGCGGCAGGATGGACGATGTAAGGCTCAAGGGTATATTTGCGGCGCTGATCGCAAGCTGCATGAGCTTTTGTGGCATACCGACGGGCGCGTTCTTCCAACGATTGCATGTTTTTCCCTCAGCATTAACAACATTAATAGTATGTCCATAACATCGTGGTGGCGTAATTAAGCTAATCGAGCTGGAGTTGTGTAAACAAAGGCACGGATCACGCTTTTTGTCGATACTTTTGACCTTCCCTATGCTCTACTAATCCGCGCCAAATCGGCTAAGAATCGTCCTGATTCAAACTCTATTTTTCCTTGCTCAGAATTTTCCAAGATAACGGGGGTCTGAGTGATGCTTATAACTTTTTCTTTTTTTGCTATTTTTTCGGACAACCTGCATGAATTACGTTAAATCGATGTCGCAGCAAAAGCTTTGTCTTTTGTTAGCGGTATACATCGGCCTGTTTTTGAACCTTTCAGTTTTTTATCACCGTTTTGAAGGGTTTATCCAGAATTTCAGTGGAATGAAAGGTCTTTATATGGTTGCTGAAGTGGTAGCCTGCGTCCTGGTTACTTTCTTTTTATTCCGCGTATTGTCTCTGTTAGGGCGAACGGCCTGGCGGATATTGTCCTCGCTCGTTGTGCTGTTTTCTGTCGCCGCTAGTTACTACATGACATTGCTCAATGTGGTGATTGGTTACGGGATTATTGCCTCGGTGATGACCACCGATATCGACCTCTCTAAAGAAATAGTCGGTTACCAGTTTATATTATGGCTGATTCTTATTAGCGCTATTCCGCTGATACTTATCTGGACTAACTCGTCGCGCGATACGTTGATTCACCAGCTAAAAACGCCTGGCCAACGTTTTAGAAATGTCGCCATCGTGCTGTTAGCTGGGGTTATGGTTTGGGCACCGCTGAAGTTATTGGGTAAACAACAAAAAAGCTCAGAAAAACATACCACTGTTGATATGCCTAGTTATGGTGGTGTGGTGGCGAATTCTTATCTGCCTTCTAATTGGGTTTCAGCGCTGGGGTTATATGCCTGGGCGCAGGCCGATGAGTCCACGGATAACCGCTCTTTGATGAACCCGGTAAAACAGTTCACTTATGTTGCGCCAAAAGAGTTGGATGATACCTACGTGGTGTTTGTGATTGGAGAAACCACGCGCTGGGATCACATGGGTATTTTGGGTTACGACCGTGATACCACGCCAAAACTCGCCAAAGAGAAAAACCTGGTGGCATTCCGTGGTGAGTCTTGCGATACCGCGACGAAGCTCTCTTTGCGTTGCATGTTTGTGCGCGAAGGCGGTGCGGAAGAGAATCCGCAGCGTACGTTGAAAGAACAAAACGTCTTTGCGGTGCTGAAACAGCTTGGTTTTACCTCTAATCTTTTTGCGATGCAAAGTGAAGTCTGGTTCTACGGCAACACCATGGCAGACAATTTCTCCTACCGTGAGCAAATCGCCGCTGAGCCGCGTAACAACGGCAAACAGGTCGACGATATGTTGCTGATGGAAGAGATGAAGCGTTCTGTTGATGAGCATCCGAAGGGCAAGCATTTGATTATCTTGCACACTAAAGGCTCGCACTTCTCATACGTGCAGCGTTATCCTCGCAGCTTTGCGAAATGGACTCCAGAGTGCGTCAGCATTGCTAATGAGTGCAGCAAACAACAGTTGATTAACGCTTTCGATAACTCCGTGTTGTACGTTGATACCGTGCTTGACAAGGTCATTGACCAGCTTCGTGATAAGCGGGCGATTATCTTCTATGCCTCTGATCACGGCGAGTCGATTGACGAACGTAAACACCTGCACGGTACGCCGCGTAAAATGGCTCCGCCAGAGCAGTTCCGTGTGCCGTTGTTAGTTTGGGCGTCTGATAAATACCTCGAAAATCCAGACCGTGCGCGCGAGTTTGCCCACATGCAAGAACAGGCAAAAATGAAGGTGCCACATCGCCATGTGGAACTGTATGACACCATTATGGGTTGCCTGGGCTATACCTCGCCAGACGGCGGTATTAACCAGAATAACAACTGGTGTCATGTGCCGCAGACGGCTGCAAAGTAACGATTCCGCTACAAATGCTGGATTTTAAAACAAACGAACGGGATTTTTGCTAACAGGGATTGACGGTTAAAACGGTGCGCAGTACTATGCGCTCCGCATTCGGCGAGTAGCGCAGCTTG